>NZ_CABVMM010000072.1 GCF_902499555.1 Mesonia oceanica | reverse complement strand
AGCTGACCTTTGATGCGAACACGGTCAGCTACACGAACAATAATGACGGCAGTTATACTTTTACGAATGATAACGGGGAGAGCTTAACAGTTGATATCATCAATGAAGTAGCGACCGATATCCAAAACCAGGGTGATGTTTACAATGAGATCATCAATTTGTTGGAGGCCAACAGTGATGTACTGGTAGATAATGGCGATGGCACTTTTACCCATACTGCGGTAGATGGAACACAGCTGACCTTTGATGCGAACACGGTCAGCTACACGAACAATAATGACGGCAGTTATACTTTTACGAATGATAACGGGGAGAGCTTAACAGTTGATATCATCAATGAAGTAGCGACCGATATCCAAAACCAGGGTGATGTTTACAATGAGATCATCAATTTGTTGGAGGCCAACAGTGATGTACTGGTAGATAATGGCGATGGCACTTTTACCCATACTGCGGTAGATGGAACACAGCTGACCTTTGATGCGAACACGGTCAGCTACACGAACAATAA
>NZ_CABVMM010000071.1 GCF_902499555.1 Mesonia oceanica | reverse complement strand
GGAGAACGGTAATGCCACTTCTTGGGAAGTTATTTATGGGGAATCAGGTTTTGATCCTGTAACCGAGGGCGAAAACATCCTCGTAGAGAATAATCCCGAACTTAATTTAACGGATCTTTCACCGAATACTACCTATGAATTTTATATAGAAGCCTTGTGTTCAGATAATGAAACAGAACTATCAGAATCAGAGAATTTCACAACTTTAGAATTACCCTGTAATCCCCCTTCTAACCTTAATGTGACTAATATTACCGAAAGTTCAGCAAGTGTAAGCTGGACGGAGAACGGTAATGCCACTTCTTGGGAAGTTATTTATGGGGAATCAGGTTTTGATCCTGTTACTGAGGGCGAAAACATCCTCGTAGAAAATGATCCTCAGATTAGTTTAACCGACCTTTCTTCCAATACCACTTATGAGTTTTATGTAAAAGGATTATGTTCAGAAAATGAAAGTGACTTAGTGGGACCCGAAACGTTTACTACTTTGCCATTATGTAATCCACCTTCCAAT
>NZ_CABVMM010000070.1 GCF_902499555.1 Mesonia oceanica | reverse complement strand
TATACGATCACCCAGTCCGATGTGGACAACGGAAATGTTTCCAACCAGGCGACCGCCATAGGTAATTATACCGATGGCAACGGGAACCCACAGACCACCCAGGACCTATCGAGCAGTAGCAGTACCACCCAGGATGATACGACGGTGACCCCGTTTGGTCAAAACCCGGGCATCGCGCTGATCAAGACCTCCATTTTTAATGATGAGAACGGTGACGGTTTTGCCCAGGTTGGCGAGACGATCGATTACGCCTTTGAAGTGGAGAACACCGGTGATGTGACCTTGACCAATGTGACGGTCACCGATCCACTGGTAAGTGTATCGGGCGGGCCTTTGGCCAGTTTTGCCCCTGGCGCAGTAGATAATACGACCTTTACGGCGACCTATACGATCACCCAGGCCGATGTGGACAACGGTAGCGTTTCCAACCAGGCGACTGCCACGGGAACCTATACCGATGGCAATGGTGATGAACAGACCACCGAGGACCTATCGAGCAGCAGCAGTACCACCCAGGACGAT
>NZ_CABVMM010000069.1 GCF_902499555.1 Mesonia oceanica | reverse complement strand
AAAACCAAACGTTACCGGGAGATTATTTCCTTTCGAAAAATGCAGGATAAAATCAATAACAGGGAAACAGGATATTGATGATGAATGCGGTAATTATTTTAGGAATTGGTCTTGAATATGTGGACACCGTTTTTCAGACCATTCAAAACAGTGATTTTTCCCAATATACCATTGGCGGAATGAAAACCCTTGCAGTGCTTTTCTTCCTAATCAATATTCTAAAAAAATATAATGAGGGTGTGGCTGATAAAGATGGCTATACTTGGGGATTGAGCCCGGGGGAACTCGCCAAGAATTTTGCGGTTGTCGTCTTAGTTATTTTTTCCACACAGGTATTGGGCTTTTTTGATAGTATTCTTGTTTCCATCGAAGGGCAATATCGGGACACCGCTCCTGCTTTGCTCCCTTTGCAGATGCAAGATATTCCCATTGAAGAAGATGTAAATCTAATAGATGCTGCTAAAAATGCAATGACATTGCTTTATGAAGCTCTGGTTACACCATTATATGGTTTCAAGTTAAT
>NZ_CABVMM010000068.1 GCF_902499555.1 Mesonia oceanica | reverse complement strand
GAGCAATTTGGTAGGAAGTTAATTGGTTGTCTTCATAGCGAGTGTAGAAATAGTTGTCTATACTTTTTGCAATGGCTTTGCTAATAAGGTCTGGGTTTTTAATAAGTTCGTCAAAAAACTCTTCCAGTTGTTCGCGTAAGCTTAAAGCATCTAATTCTACCTCTGCGGCTGTTGCTTCTTCTAGGTATATGCTTGTTTTTATGAGGAGGAAAACAATATCTAAAACACCTGCTACAAATTCAATAAGTCCGTCATAAAGCCCACAAATAAAAGCAAACCTGAAGTTTAGGCTTCAGGTTTTTTTGTAGGATTGGCTTTTTTAACAATGAAAGAAAATTAAAGTTTTATATGAAACCCCCATTTTTCCAATTGTTTATCGGCGTTTTTAGTAAAAAGTTTTTTAGCTTCTATTCCGTTCATACTATCTATTAATCTTCATATGGCGTATTGGGAGGTTCGATGCCAAGCTCTAGTTTTTCAATGTATTTTTCTACAAATTCTTCCCATAATGTAATCATCTGGTTTAAATAATCTTTCATTTCACTTAAAGTATTGTAGCC
>NZ_CABVMM010000067.1 GCF_902499555.1 Mesonia oceanica | reverse complement strand
AGCCTTGATCAAGACCGCGACCTTCAATGATGAGAACGGCGATGGCTTTGCACAGGTGGGCGAGACGATCGATTACGCCTTTAGTGTGACCAATACGGGAGATGTGACCTTAACGGACATCAGCATTGATGACCCACTGGTAAGTGTATCGGGCGGCCCATTGGCCAGTTTTGCCCCGGGAGCAGTAGATGATACGAGCTTTACGGCGACCTATACGGTCACCCAGGCCGATGTGGACAACGGGAATGTTTCCAACCAGGCGACTGCCACAGGTAACTATACCGATGGCAACGGGAACCCCCAGACCACCGAGGACCTATCGAGCAGTAGCAGTACTACCGAAGACGATACGACGGTGACCCCGTTCAACCAAAACCCGGGCATAGCCTTGATCAAGACCGCGACCTTCAATGATGAGAACGGCGATGGCTTTGCGCAGGCGGGCGAGACGATCGATTATGTGTTCACGGTAACCAATACGGGAGATGTGACCTTAACGGACATCAGCATTGATGACCCACTGGTAGGGGTAAGCGGCAACTTGCCGAGTCTGTCCCCCGGCGCAGTAGATGATACGAGCTTTACGGCGACCTATACGGTCACCCAGGCCGATGTGGACAACGGAAATGTTTCCAACCA
>NZ_CABVMM010000066.1 GCF_902499555.1 Mesonia oceanica | reverse complement strand
CTATATTGCTATCATTATCGGAAAGGTCCTCGGTGGTCTGCGCATTACCGTTGCCATCGGTATAGGTCCCCGTGGCCGTGGCCTGGTTGGTCACCTTCCCGTTGTCCACATCGGACTGGGTGAGCGTATAGCTCGCCGTAAAGCTACTGTTGTCCACAGCGCCGGGGGCCAAACTGATCGGGCCGCCCGTCACGGTTACCAGGGTATCGCTGACCGTTATGTTGGTCAGCGTCGCATTCCCCGTGTTCTCTACCGTAAAGGTATAATCGATCGTCTCGCCAACCTGGGCAAAGCCGTCACCGTTCGCATCGTTGAAGGTCCCCGTCTTGATCAGCGCAATGGCCGGGTTCTGGGTAAACAGGGTCTCGGTCACATCGTCCCCTATATTGCTATCATTATCGGAAAGGTCCTCGGTGGTCTGCGCATTACCGTTGCCATCGGTATAGGTCCCCGTGGCCGTGGCCTGGTTGGTCACCTTCCCGTTGTCCACATCGGACTGGGTGAGCGTATAGCTCGCCGTAAAGCTACTGTTGTCCACAGCGCCGGGGGCCAAACTGATCGGGCCGCCCGTCACGGTTACCAGGGTATCGCTGACCGTTATGTTGGTCAGCGTCGCATTCCCCGTGTTCTCTACCGTAAAGGTATAATCGATCGTCTCGCC
>NZ_CABVMM010000065.1 GCF_902499555.1 Mesonia oceanica | reverse complement strand
AAGAAAACCAATTTTTTTACTACAAGAATACTGCCTTCCCCATTATTTATAATAAAACAATAAATAGGCATCTTTTTTATTTTCCTGATGAACTCTATAGGCTTCCAAATTACACAACTCAACCCAGAATACTAGATCGTTTTGTGGTTAACAAGGATCATTTTTTAACCACAAATCAAGATATTTTTTTTGTAAATGCCATTCGCAATAGGATACATACATACGGTATAAAAGATGACAATGGTAAAAAAACGGTTTATCATTTAAATACTTATGAAGTCTCCTCTAGAATAAAACACATCTATTTAGGTGAAGATTATATTCTAGCCATAACTGCTAATGGAATTGAGCTTATCAATTTTGAAAAAAATCTTTTCAATAAATTTCTCAAAGACAACACGCCTGAGGTAAGCGTTAGGGTATTATTAGAGGATGCCAATGGCGAAATTTACGCACAAACCAATAATGGTTTGTATAAATCACAAAACAATACATTTTATTGTCTTACTGATTCTTTAGCCTTGAGTGATCAAGAACGTTATCTGCTAAAAGGAGGTTTTGACATGGTTTTTGAGGGAGATTCGATTTTATGGACTGTGGGCATTGACGAAAAATTACACAGGCTGGATCTACATGCTAAAAGCGGTGAGCTATTTAAGTGTTATGAAT
>NZ_CABVMM010000064.1 GCF_902499555.1 Mesonia oceanica | reverse complement strand
AAGAAAACCAATTTTTTTACTACAAGAATACTGCCTTCCCCATTATTTATAATAAAACAATAAATAGGCATCTTTTTTATTTTCCTGATGAACTCTATAAGCTCCCGTTTTACTCAAAACAACCCAGAATATCACATCGTTTTTTTGTTAACAAGGACCATTTTTTAAGTACATATCATGATATTTTTTTTGTGAACGCCGTTGGCAATAGGATACATACATACGGCATAAAAGAGGAAGACAGCAAAAAAACGGTTTATCATTTAAACACTTACGAAGTATCTTCTAAAATAAAACATATCTATTTAGGGAAGGATTATATTCTGGCCATCACCTTTGATGGAATTGAGTTTATCAATTTTGAAAAAAAAAATTTCAATAAATTTCTCAATGATAACACTCCTAAGGTAAGCGTTAGGGTTTTATTAGAGGATGCCAATGGCGAAATTTACGCACAAACCAATAATGGTTTGTATAAATCACAAAACAATACATTTTATTGTCTTACCGATTCTTTAGCCTTGAGTGATCAAGAACGTTATCTGCTAAAAGGAGGGTTTGACATGGTTCTTGAGGGAGATTCGATTTTATGGACTGTGGGCATTGACGAAAAATTACACAGGCTGGATCTACATGCTAAAAGCGGTGAGCTATTTAAGTGTTATGAAT
>NZ_CABVMM010000063.1 GCF_902499555.1 Mesonia oceanica | reverse complement strand
TGATCACCGGTTGATTGAAATGATTGTCCAGAAATATCTCCTCCACTATTGAAAAGTTCGGTTCCATCAGAATCCAATACGATAAAATCGTCACAACAAGCTTCTAAGAAACCTGAATTCACCACTAAATTAAGTGAACTGCCGTCCGTACTTATATAATCAATCTGTATATCTTCATTATTTCCATAACAGAAATTTTCTGTAGTAGGTGCCGCAGAACAATCTATAGATACTTCCTCACAGTATACTTGTGTAAACTCATCACTGGTAATTACACAATTTGGATCTTGATTATTTTCTATTGTAAATTCTACTAAAGTACCATTCGCATAAGGACCAAAGTTATAGACTCCTGTAGCGGAAGCTATTTCAGAGTTTCCTTGGTTATCTTCAATCGTCACATCGGTAGCATCACCGATACTTGTAAGATCTACATCAATCGTAAATTGAGGACCATTTTGACAATCTTCAACTACTGTATAACTTGCTTCAGGGTTGATACAGGTGGCACAAGAAACCGTATAATCTATTGGGTCGTAACCATTATCTGAACAGTTGACAGATCCATCAGAATCAATAATTACGGTAATCTGATCACCGGTTGATTGAAATGATTGTCCAGAAATATCTCCTCCACTATTGAAAAGTTCGGTTCCATCAGAATCCAATACGATAAAATCGTCACAACAA
>NZ_CABVMM010000062.1 GCF_902499555.1 Mesonia oceanica | reverse complement strand
TCCCGTTGCCATCGGTATAATTACCTATGGCGGTCGCCTGGTTGGAAACATTTCCGTTGTCCACATCGGACTGGGTGATCGTATAGCTCGCCGTAAAGGCATTGCTGTTCACAGCTCCAGGGGCCAGGTTGGCCAAAGGCCCGCCCGATACACTTACCAAGGTATCGGTGACCGTGATATTGGTCAGCGTCACATCTCCCGTATTGGTGATGCTAAAGCTGTAATCGATCGTCTCGCCTACTTGGGCAAAACCATCACCGTTCGCATCATTGAAAGTCCCCGTCTTGATCAGCGCAATGCCCGGGTTCTGTCCAAACGGGGTCACCGTCGTATCGTCCGTGGTATTGCTGCTGCTGCTCGATAGGTCCTCGGTGGTCTGTTCATCACCATTGCCATCGGTATAGGTTCCCGTGGCAGTCGCCTGGTTGGATACATTTCCATTGTCCACATCGGCCTGGGTGATCGTATAGCTCGCCGTAAAGGTCGTATTATCCACAGCGCCAGGGGCAAAACTGGCCAAAGGCCCGCCCGATACACTTACCAGTGGATCGGTGACCGTCACATTGGTCAGCGTCACATCACCGGTGTTCTCTACCTCAAAGGCGTAATCGATCGTCTCGCCTACCTGGGCAAAACCGTCACCGTTCGCATCATTGAAAGTTCCCGTCTTGATCAGTGCAATGCCCGGGTTTTGACCAAACGGGGTCACCGTCGTATCGTCCTGGGTGGTACTGCTGCTGCTCGATAGGTCCTCGGTGGTCTGTTCATCACCATTGCCATCGGTA
>NZ_CABVMM010000061.1 GCF_902499555.1 Mesonia oceanica | reverse complement strand
TAATTAAACCCAAATCTGAATGAGACAACAAATAACTGTTGATAAAGCAATAAAAAGAGGACATTTAATAGTGAATGTTCCTGTATTTATTGCAATTATTGGCTGTCCTGCTTTGGCTTTATACTTATCAAAACAGAATTTAATTCCTGGTTGGGGAATTGGAATAGCTTTTTTAATAGGGTTTGTTTTAGCTTGGTTAATTTGGAGTTTTATGATTACCAAGTGGAGAATTTGGGCATTTGAGAATGTGAGAAACGTACACGAATTAAAGAAAAGAGCCATCCAAGAAAAATTGATTTGGAATGACGGAAATATTTTCGAAAAAACTGAAATCAGAAATACCGAGGATAAGAGTAAACTTAAAAGACTTGAAAAGAAATTTGAGCAAGAAGATGAATATAGAGAAGATTATTCTCTTCCACCTAAAATGGAAATTCACTATTCGAAAACCTATAAATATATTGAACTAGGAGTTTCGATTTTAATAATTGGAGTTGGAATATATTTTTTCACTAAAGGAGAAACCAAACAATATATTTTGGGTTTAATAATGACTGGAATTGGACTTTACAGCACAATAAAGGAATTTAGAAAAGCACTTGATAGAAAACCAAAAATAATAATTGACTCGAAAGGAATGCAAACCAAAAACATAGAATTTAAAAGTTGGTCTAATATAGAAAGTGAAGAAGTTGTACAAGAAGGTTATGGGAAATCAGCTAAATCATATTTGACTTATTTCTATGATGAAGACGAGTTTGAAAAAATTGAAATTGACTCTCTGAATGTAACACACAGAGAATTAGAAAACATAATAAGAACATATAGAATACGAAATAATAAAAACTACCGCTAACAA
>NZ_CABVMM010000060.1 GCF_902499555.1 Mesonia oceanica | reverse complement strand
TTGAAACTCGCGTAGATTGTCCTTTCAAAAAACATTTTCTTATGAATAAAGATATTAAATATTTTGGAATAGACATTAGCCATTTGGTTTTTGATGTGACCGACTCACAAGGCAATTATTATCAATTTAAAAACAGTATATCTGGCTTTAAGAAGTTTGTAAAATTACTTTCTATCAATAGTCACTGTGTGATGGAAGCCACCGGTTATGATCACTATCAATTAGCCTACTATTTACTAGAGTGTGGGATGAAGGTTTCCGTAGAAAATCCATTGACAGTTAAGCGATTTATCCAAATGAAATTGTCCAAAATTAAGACGGATAAAAGTGATTCTAAACTGATTTGTGAATATGGCAAACAAGTAGAATTAAAACTATGGAAAGGCACCTCTAAGCATCAAACAGAATGCCTTCAAATGACTAGACTCCTTGCTGTGTATACAAAACAGAGCACTATGCTTAAAAATAAATTACACGGAGAAGCTGTTTTAGGCAATCCAAGTAAAATTGTTGTCAGCTCTTTAAAACGTAGTTTAAAACAGGTACAGAAAGAAATAAAAACCTTGGAAGACAAACTTCTGATATTGGTTAAAGAAGTGCACCAAGATCTGTTGACCCGTATGAAAACCATACCAGGAATTGTAGCAAAAACCTCATTAATGCTAGTGGTCCTTACTGATGGATTTAAGCGCTTTAAAAGCGGTAGTGAATTGTGTAGTTATGCTGGCTTGACTCCTGTGATTCGCAAGAGTGGAAGCAGTGTAAATGGACGTAGCCGAATAAGCAAAATAGGAAATCAAAAACTCCGCAATTTGTTATTTATGTGCAGTTTTAATGCGTGTAGATATAACAAAGCTTGCAGGGAAATTTATGAACGAATAGTGGCCAAAGGAAAGAGCAAAAAATTG
>NZ_CABVMM010000059.1 GCF_902499555.1 Mesonia oceanica | reverse complement strand
CAATGGAGAAAGCTTAACGGTTGATATCATCAATGAAGTAGCGACCGATATCCAGAACCAGGGAGATGTTTACAATGAGATCATCAATTTGTTGGAAAGCAATAGCGATGTATTGGTAGACAATGGCGATGGTACTTTTACCCATACTGCTGTAGATGGAACGCAGCTTACCTTCGATGCGAATACGGTCAGCTACACGAACAATAATGATGGTACTTACACTTTTACCAATGACAACGGGGAAAGCTTAACGGTTGATATCATCAATGAAGTGGCGACCGATATCCAAAACCAGGGCGATGTTTATACAGAGATCATCAATTTGTTGAATACCAACAGCGATGTATTGGTAGACAATGGCGATGGTACTTTTACCCATACCACGGTTGACGGTACCGAGCTGACCTTCGATGCGAATACGGTCAGCTACACGAACAATAATGACGGGACTTACACTTTTACGAATGATAACGGAGAAAGCTTAACGGTCGATATCCTCAATGAAGTGGCGACTGATATCCAGAACCAAGGAGATGTGTATACGGAGATCATTAATTTGTTGGAAAGCAACAGCGATGTACTGGTGGACAACGGAAATGGCACCTTTACCCATACGACGGTTGACGGTACCGAGCTGACTTTCGATGCGAATACGGTAAGCTATACCAACAATAATGACGGGACTTACACCTTTACCAATGACAACGGAGAAAGCTTAACGGTTGATATCATCAATGAAGTAGCGACCGATATCCAAAACCAGGGTGATGTGTATACGGAGATCATCAATTTATTGAATACCAACAGCGATGTACTGGTAGACAATGGCGATGGCACCTTTACCCATACGACGGTTGACGGTACCGAGCTGACCTTTGATGCGAACACGGTCAGCTACACGAACAATAATGACGGCAGTTATACTTTTACGAATGATAACGGGGAGAGCTTAACAGTTGATATCA
>NZ_CABVMM010000058.1 GCF_902499555.1 Mesonia oceanica | reverse complement strand
TGATGATTCAGATCCTACACCGACCGTTACAGGAGTCAACGGAGGAACTTTTTCAAGCACTGCCGGTTTATCAATTAATGCTTCTACCGGAGCTATAGACGTTTCTGCGTCTACTCCAGGAAACTATACAGTTACGTATACAACATCAGGAACTTGTCCTAATTCTTCCAATGTATCTTTGACCATCAACGCACTTGACGATGCTTCGTTTAGCTATTCGGAAGCTGCATATTGCGCTGATGATTCAGATCCTACACCGACCGTTACAGGAGTCAACGGAGGAACTTTTTCAAGCACTGCCGGTTTATCAATTAATGCTTCTACCGGAGCTATAGATCTTTCTGCATCTACACCAGCGACCTATACAGTTACGTATACAACATCAGGAACTTGTCCTAACTCTTCCAATGTATCTTTGACCATCAACGCGCTTGATGATGCATCTTTTAGCTATTCAGCAGCCGTTTATTGCGCTGATGATTCAGATCCTACACCGAACGTTACAGGCCTCACCGGGGGAACTTTTTCAAGTACTGCCGGTTTATCAATTAATGCTTCTACCGGAGCTATAGATCTTTCTGCGTCTACACCAGGAAACTATACAGTTACGTATACAACATCAGGAACTTGTCCTAATTCCTCTAATGCAAGTATTAATGTTGCTAACTTAAGTGCTTCAGCCGCAGCCATCAATGTAAGCTGTAATGGTGGGGACGACGGTGCTGTTAATTTAACAGTAACAGGAGGAACAGCACCCTATACCTTTGATTGGAGTAACGGAGCTACAACAGAAGACATAACTGGCCTCGAAGCAGCAACCTATAGTGTAACGGTAACCGATGCCAACTTATGTACGGCTACGGCTTCGGCAACAGTTACCGAACCAGTAACACTTACTGCATCTGCGACAGTAGATGCCAACGTAAGCTGTAACGGAGGGGAAAATGGAACTGCTACAGCAAGTGGAACAGGAGGAACT
>NZ_CABVMM010000057.1 GCF_902499555.1 Mesonia oceanica | reverse complement strand
TGATAAGGTGAGTATTTATAATTTACTGGGACAAGAAGTCTTGAGTAGAGATTTAAACGAAATGTCACCATCCTTAGATATGTCAAACTTAGCATCAGGAGCTTATATACTTCGAGTACAGATAGGAAGTCAATCTAAAATTATTCGAGTTATTAAAGAATAATTTTAAATTCTAATAATCATACCTAATACAGGTTGTTATTGCCCCCAAGTCTTAAAAAGATTTGGGGGTAATTTTTTAATATACTTTTAAAATAAAACCAGTACCTTTAAATTTACAATCCTAATTTATTAATTTGATTATGGGGAAAATTACTCTGTTTATTACATTTTTCTTATTTAATTTTTCAGTAAATGTCCAAACATCTTGGTTAGATGTTGAGCCGTTAAACTCTATAAATAATCGGGTAGAAAAGGAAACATTTGAAATTCCAGTGGCCAGTAATAGTAGTAACAGTAATAGTACTACTGTAAATAGTTTTGATCCCGTTGTTATTCCTGAAAATGACAGTTGCGAAAATGCGATTGAAGTTGATATTTTCCCTTATAACAATGAACAAGATGCCTTTGGGGCTACCAATAATGATGGATTTATATCTGAATGTGGAGGATTGGGAATGAATGACGGCGTTTGGTATTTAGTAGCAGGTAATGACTATGAAATTACGGTAATAGTAGAAGATACCCCAGATTGGGATTCTGAAGTAGCAATATATTCTGGGGAATGTGGAAATTTTACTTGTGTAACTTCAATTGATACTGTAAATGATATACAAGAGTTAAATTTCCTTTCAGAAGTTGGTGTAGATTACTACATTAATATTGGATATTATAGCGGTACTTTAGATAATGATGAAGGTTTTTTCTCTATCAATGTAGATTCCCCTGGACCTTCACCTTGTATAGATCCTTCAAATATTAATATCACTCAAATAGAACTATATTCGGCAACTGTAAATTGGACGCAAAACGGAATTGCCAATTCTTGGGAAGTTACTTATGGAGAAGCAGGTTTTGATCCAGCAACCGAAGGCGAAAGTATTCTTGTAGAAAATGATCCTCAGATCAATTTAACCAACCTTTCCTCCAATACTAGCTATGAGTTTTATGTAAAAGGATTATGTTCAGAAAATGAAAGTGACTTAGTGGGACCCGAAACGTTTACTACTTTGCCATTATGTAATCCACCTTCCAAT
>NZ_CABVMM010000056.1 GCF_902499555.1 Mesonia oceanica | reverse complement strand
GGGAAGTATATTTTAAAGAGCCACATCTATAGAGCTTGATCTTAGTGTTAACAATCCGGTCTGTACAGCAGTCATTGCGTCCATCCAGTATGAGGCGGGTTATAAAATAGGCTGCTGGTAATTTTATTTTAAAGCCCCAGTCGCCTGAGGGGTTTCCGTTGCGTTTTGCATGAAAAGAACCTGAGTGAACATTGTCCACACCATCAAACAGCGAGGTAAAATCACCCCAACGGTTTTGAGAGTTTATAAATGAAAAAGTTATATTGTTAACCCCAATATGGTCTTTTATTAACCTAGGATAAGTAATGTTGTTGTTGTATTTAATTTTTCTCCAAATTGAGCCGTCAAATAAGTATAGCCCTGGAATTATATTGCAATTTGAAGACAGGTTGTAAACTATCAAGCCTTCTGCGGGAGAAGGGATGGTAGAGGTGTCTGTAACATTTGTAAGGGACACTCGCGTTAGCAAAAAACCGCTATTGTCGGATTTTAGTTCTAAGATCGAAGAACTATCGGGGTCTGCGGTGCCAATCCCAACTTGGGCAACAGTAAAGTTTGGGAAGATCAGCAAAATCAAGATAAAGGTCCTGATGATCATTTTGTAGATATATTTTTAATTAGCCAACATAGTTTGGTACACCAAAAGTATCAAATCATCAACAGATACCTGCTGCTATTGTGATCAACGGTAGTTGCCCCGTTCTTTACGGCCATCACTGCAAAGGGGTTGTATTAGGAATGGGGTTGATTAAGTGGCTGAAAAACAAAGCTTTAATTTGTATTTTTTTTAAAAAAGATTTGAGGTGTTTTTAGTCGTAAAGCTTGAAAGCTTTGTAACTAACGGGCAGGAGTCCTTGGATTATGTGGTAGTGGTTTTTTCAATTCCCGTTCCCTTAAGATAGTAAAGGGAATGCGTAACTAGAACATTTAAAGATATTTACCTTTAGTTACACCTTCGGTAGGTTTTAACGGAAGCCTAATTCATGTTGAGAAATTTAACAAGCTCGAGGTATTTTCTTTTTGATATGGGAAGTGATTGGCCATTCTTTAGTTTACAAACATGGCCCTGCTTTTTATCAATCTCTGTGATGGTATTTAGATTAACTATATAAGTTTTATGTATCCTAAAAAAAACATTGGAAGGAAGAAGCTTTTCATAGTCTCCAATATTTTTGCAAGAAACCAGCGTTGTCCCATCGGTTAAATAAAATTCGGTATACCT
>NZ_CABVMM010000055.1 GCF_902499555.1 Mesonia oceanica | reverse complement strand
TAGCCGTAGAAGGCTCTATAGGGGCAAGGGAAATAAAGGTTGAAGCAAATGGCTGGTCAGATTTTGTGTTTGAAAACACTTACCAACTCCCTAGCCTTACAGAAGTAGAAAATCACATTCAACAAAAAGGACATTTAAAAGATATCCCCAGCGCTAAAGAAGTAAAAGAAAATGGGATTTATCTAGGGGAAATGGATGCCAAATTATTACAGAAAATTGAAGAGCTAACGCTATATACAATTGCTCAAGAAAAAAAGATTTTATCTTTAGAAAAACAAAACTCAACTATACAAAACCTAGAAAAAGAAATCGAAATTCTTAAAGAGGAAAATAGACAAATAAAAAAACAACTCAAAAATTAGTTGATATTTTACCCAACTCTCTATTTCAATAATTTTACTTAAAGTCTATCTAACTTAAAAATTTCATTTTAAGTTAGATAGACTTTTAATAAAACAACAGTTTTATAAATGAAAAACAGCTTATTCTCATTCTTCATTTTTCTCTTTTTATGCTCTATAAAAACTTATGCACAAGCCGATCATTATTTTAATTTAACATTCAATAAATTTTTTGCTAACCAAGAAGCTAATCAGGTTGCTTATATAAATTTTCCAGACACAAAGATAGTAGGATGGTTTGAAATAACTATCTCAGGAGGTTATAATCATCAGTTAAGCAAAGGGAAGCTTACCAAAAGAATTGCTTTAAATCGTAACACGGCGGGCTATTTTAATCAATCTTCAGAAACCCCTACGGCATTTGCTGAAGTAGCCGATCAATGGAGCATAGGTGATTTTGACAGTGCTAACCTACGCATTCCCATCTATCACTTAGCTAGTACTGGAAACACTATTAGTATACAAGTCCAGGGTGTCTGTTATACTGAAAGTGTTAGAAATTCACTTGTGGAATATTTAAATGTTAGTAACCCTGTAATCGTTCCCAATTCCGAAATGCGTCAATATACAAGTATTATGCAAGACAGGGTGGGGATAGGCACAAAATCTCCAACTGCTAAATTAGATATTGGGAAAAGTAATTTAGAAAACGCATTTAGCGTAGGTTCGTCAAATGAAGGTGGAAGAATATACACTTCTTATGAAAATAATAGTGGAATGCTAAATTTCACAGAACATGACGATCCCTTTGTGTTAAGTTTTACTCAAGCAAGCACAAATACAAATGAAAAAATAATTTTTGATCAAGGTAATTTTGGGATTGGCACCACAACCATGGGCAGTCACAAATTAGCCGTAGAAGGCTCTATAG
>NZ_CABVMM010000054.1 GCF_902499555.1 Mesonia oceanica | reverse complement strand
TGTTTTCAAACACAAAATCTGACCAGCCATTTGCTTCAACCTTTATTTCCCTTGCCCCTATAGAGCCTTCTACGGCTAATTTGTGACTGCCCATGGTTGCTGTACCAATCCCAAAATTACCTTGATCAAAAATTATTTTTTCATTTGTATTTGTGTCTGTTTGAGTGAAACTTAATACAAAGGGATCGTCATGTTCTATAAAATTTAGCGTTCCGCTTTCACTTTCGTGAGAAGTGTATATTCTTCCTCCATCATTTGACGAGCCTACGCTAAAAGCGTTTTCTAAATTACTTTTTCCAATCTCTAATTTTGCAGTTGGAGATTTTGTGCCTATCCCCACTCTGTCTTGCATAATGCTTGTATAATGTCGCGTTTCAGAATTGGGAACAGTTACAGGATCACTAATAGTTAAGTTGGAAATGATTGGATCAACACCGTGTTTTAAGACTCCAGTAACTTGTATTGTCATCGTGTTACCAGTACTGACCAAATGATAAATTGGGATACGTTGACTATCATTATCATAATCACCAATTTTCCATTGGTTGGCTATTTCTCCAAAAGCTGTTGGGATTTCTGAAGACTGATTATGATAGCCAGTAGTATTGCGAACTAACGCAAATCTTTTGGTAAGTTTACCTTTAGTTAATTGATGACTATATGATCCCGTAATGGTTATTTCTATCCATCCTGCAGTAGTTACATCAGGAAAATTTATATAAGCCACTTGATTGGATTCACCATTTGGAAAATTTTTATTAAAAGTAAGATTAAAATAATGATCGGCTTGTGCAAAGGTTTGAATGCCGTATAAAGATAGAAGTATTATAAATGGAAATAATTTTTTTTTCATGTTTATATCTTTTATTTAAGTCATATCTATACAAATATGGCTTATTATTGATTGGTAATATTTTAACAAATATAATGGTTTTGATTTATTAATTATATATATGTAGCAGTTTTATAAAGTGAAAAGGTTTAGCATTGTATTAAGACAGATTTTTTCAACAAATTAATATCTAACTGTTTTAATTATTACCTTAATTTCTCACCTAATGAAGTCATTTTCTCTAACCATTTGGTTCTATGGTTTGCACTGGAATTTTTAATAGGGGAAATATAAGTTACTTTTACAGGTTTGATACCACAGAATTCTAGTGTTCCTTTTTTGAACTGATTAATAACGGGGCGTTTCATATATAAATAGTCGAACCTTACGAACACAATTTTTTACACAGATAATTTGTCCTGAAAATAGCATTTAAAATTAAGGTCAATAAATTTCCATAGTTTTCTTTCAAC
>NZ_CABVMM010000053.1 GCF_902499555.1 Mesonia oceanica | reverse complement strand
ATGTCTCGTCCTAAAATATGGCTACAGGTTAAAAATTGATTTACGCTGCATTTAGGTATACCGTTTCAGGTGTTTTAAAGTTTAAAGATAAGTGTAATCTTATTTCATTGTATAACTTGATTGCATTTTTTGCTGCACGTCTTGCGTGTGGCAGGCTATCGAAGGTCTGGTCGAGATAGAATTCGTCCTTGAGTATGCCGTTTACACGTTCAGCCATTGCATTTTCGTAACAATGATTTTCTTCGGTCATGCTGATTCGGATGTTGTTTCTCTTTAAAATTTGCGTGTAAAGATTGCTGCAATATTGTATTCCTCTATCGGAATGATGAATAAGTTGTTTAATACTTCGACTAGGCTCAGTACAGGTATTTTTAGCTTGATACAAGGCCTTATTCAAAGCTCTCACACAGCCTTTAAGTTCCAGGCTATTGCTAATGTCATAGCCAACTATCTTACGGCTGTGCACATCTGTTATGAGTGCGAGGTAACAGAAGCCCTTGATGGTTCTGATGTAGGTTATATCACTTACCCAGACTTGGTTTGGCCTATTGACTTCTAGATCTTTGATGATGTTCTTGTACTTATAGAACCTGTGCAATGAATTTGTGGTTCTACAGCTGTATTTCTTTCTACGGATAAGCATATCGTGTTTTCTGAGGATGTTGAATAAAGTATCTCTGCCTATTTTTAAATGGGCATTTTTAAACTCTTGGTCCAATGATCTGGTTAGTTTTCTAACGCCTTCCCTTGGAAGGGATTTGCGCCTGTTCTTGACTATTTCCAAAACCCTTTTCTCTATCTCCAAACGTTTGTCCTCCCTGCGTTTGTACTTGTAGTAGGCATCACGTTTTAGACCGAAACAGGCTGTTATGGTTGTTAGGGAAGCAAATCCCTTAGCTTTTTCCTTGGCCTTCATCAGGGCTTGATATTTAGCTTTTTTTTTAGCTCAAGGACAGATTTATATCCCAACTGTTCTGCAGCAACCTCAAGATAGGATTCGTCAATGAGGGCATCCATATCTTTTTTCAAGAGCAGTTTTTTAAGTTGTTCAATCTCCTTTTGGAGCTCTTTAATACGGGTTATTTCATCCTTTGTTTTGACGGTCACTCGGGTATTCATAAGGTCTTTTCGGTTATATTTCCTAATCCACTCATTAATGGTTGTTGGGTTAATGCCATAGGCCTTACCTAATTGATACTTGTTTAATTTTCCGGTTGTAAGTTCGTCTAAAATTTTCAGTTTAAAGGGTTCTGAATACCGTCTGATTACTTTGTCGTTTTTGTACATAATGTTTAAAATTATGTAGCCTTTATTCAGGACGGGTCAA
>NZ_CABVMM010000052.1 GCF_902499555.1 Mesonia oceanica | reverse complement strand
CTATAGAGCCTTCTACGGCTAATTTGTGACTGCCCATGGTTGTGGTGCCAATCCCAAAATTACCTTGATCAAAAATTATTTTTTCATTTGTATTTGTGCCTGCTTGAGTAAAACTTAATACAAAGGGATCGTCATGTTCTATAAAATTTAGCGTTCCCCTTCCACTTTCATAAGACGTGTATATTCTTCCTCCATCATTTGACGAGCCTACGCTAAAAGCATTTTCTAAATTACTTTTTTCAATCTCTAATTTTGCAGTTGGAGATTTTGTGCCTATCCCTACATTTCCATTATATTTTATTGACATTGCATTTGTGTGAATTTCATCATCTTGAAATTCAAAGTCTAGTCTGTTTGACCGTCCGTTTCCTCGCATTGTTGCTTCAATGGTGATATTTCGGTTTTCATTATGTCCAAAAAACTTAATACTTGAACCTGCACCCTCTGAATAATCGTATTGTTTGTTTTGAAGTTGGATAACCGGTACTATTTCACTAGGAACATCTTTTCTAAGATGAAGAAGTTTTGTGGGGGCGTCTGTTCCAATCCCCACATTTCCATTCGTATTAAAAGTGATTAGCGAGGGATTCTGGTGATTATTGCTTGTCCCATAATTTATTCGTAAGGAAGAATTATCATTAGAAGTCCTTCTAACAATTGACCAAATATCATTATTCGCATCGCCATTACCTTCTACAAGATTAATAGCTGAGCCCCAATTACCGGCTGAACTTGATATAAGATCAAGTTGTGCATCATTAGCTTCAATTATTTGCGTAGCATAGGTTGTTTTTATACCTACATTTGATTCTTCTAGATGTAATTTGGTGTCAGGAGCTGTATTTCCAATGCCTATTAAACCATTATGGGAGATAAATAATGCATCAGGAACAGTATGTGTACCAAATGAAAGATGTGCTCCTCCACTTCCATGAGTAGTCCGTAAATTGATTTTATTAGGATATCCAAAAATATCCAATCTTGGTCTTGTAGCAGTAGTTGCATTGTCATTATAATAAAATCTTGCTAAATGAGAATCGGTTGAAAAAATCTCTATTTTTGAACCTGTTAGGACTTGAGAAAATGAAACTATTGAAAATAGATGACAAACTGTGTAGAATAGTATTTTTTTCATTTTTTATAATTAAATAGGATTGGTAATAGAATTGCTTTTTATTTACTTTTTATGTATTTCTCTTAATTTACTATTTTCAGCTTCTAGGGCTTTCAATTTTTTATTTATTTCGATCACATAAAGAGTAAGTTCTTCAATTTTCTGTAATAATTTGGCATCCATTTGCCCTAGAAAAATTCCGTTTTCTTTTACTTCTTTAGCGCTGGGGATATCTTTTAAATGCCCTTTTTGTTGAATGTGATTTTCTACTTCTGTAAGGCTAGG
>NZ_CABVMM010000051.1 GCF_902499555.1 Mesonia oceanica | reverse complement strand
TGTATCCTATGAAAAGCCCTAGTCCAGTTCTTTAAAGTTACTATTTAATTTTTAATTATCTCATAATGTTGTTTTTGGGGTGTTGAATCGTTGATAATTCCGATAGGATTATCAATCATTCAATACCTATATAACTTGCTCAGCATCCTATATGTGGTCCATCCTTTAGGGCGGCCACCAGCATCTTTATGATTATAAGCTATAATAAGTTTGGTCACTTGCTAACCGATGTGATTCCCGCAAATACGGGATCACCTACATTGTTTTGTGATCCAAACTTTGCCACTTCTTTAAATGAGCTTAGTTATTGGTTTATTATTCTACAACCCCTATTTCGTAGGGAACCCCTGTTTTTATTACCGCTAAGGTGCGGCTTAACAATTTACGCGCTACCTTAACGATTACAGATTTTACGTTCTTGCCCTGATGTTTGCGATAATAGGCTTGCATCACCGGGTCTGTACGTATAGCCTGCCAAGAAGCTTCTATAAAGTAACTACGTATCAATCGGTGGGCTCGCATACTCACTCCGGTATGTCTTATAGTATCACCGCTTTGGTAAATACCGGGAGCTAAACCTACATAACCGGCCAATTGCTTGATGCTGCTAAAACGACGCAGATTCCCAAGCTCACTAAGTATACCACTGGCCACAATGGGACCTATGCCCGGGATACTGCGTAAGAGCATATAATCCTGCTTAAAATGAGTTTTGGTATGTCGTCTAAGTAATGTAGATACATCCCGAAACTCCTGATCTATAAACCGAAAACTACGCAAACGGCTACGCAAGACTTCTGTACCTGCATCATACTCAAATTTCAGATCATCTAACCAGTGCCTGAAGTTATGGCTCCAGTGATCGTTGTCATACTCCGGCGGTATTTCTATGCCATAATACAACAACTGCATTTTGATATAGCTTTTGATTTGACGCATATCCTTGACCAGATCATTACGACGGCGAAACAGGCTACGTAATTGCTCCCGGCATTTATCGGGTACACAAATACTTGCTAACCTGCCGTCCTTGAGTTCGCGGGCGATCAACTGCGCATCAATACGGTCAGTCTTTGTAAAACGTTCTTTACCTCTTCTAAAAATATCTGCTGGATTCACTACCAGGGAACTCCAACCATAACTCTCAAAGCACCGGTGCGCGTAATAGCCACAACATCCAGCCTCATATGCAGTGGTTACCTGATAATCTCCATAATGCTTGGTGACATACGCTTTTAAGGCGTCAGGGCGAGGTGGCATACTAAAGGTCTTACCGGATGAAAGATCGGTTGCACAATGTATTTTCCAACTACGCTTGTGGATATCGATACCAATGTATAACTTTGGTTGAGCAGTGGGTACAGTTTTTATACCCGCCTGCCGAGCGGGCAGGTCTTATTGTTTTGGTGAACTTTAAAGATACTGGATCTGCTGCTTTTACATAGATGCTA
>NZ_CABVMM010000050.1 GCF_902499555.1 Mesonia oceanica | reverse complement strand
TAGTCAAACCTTAGCAATCATGCAATTCTCTAGTTATCATTTAATTATGTTAAAAACATCTACTAAATCAATGACTTAAATTGCAAGGAAAAGTGTAATTTACACTTAAACCCTTGCAATATGAAAGGAAAAAAGACTCATCAAACACAGCGGGATTTTTTCAAGCCCTTGCTTACTGATTTTATTGATTTATCTCATGAACTTATTCTGTTGAGCAATAAAATTGATTGGAATTATTTTGAACAAGACTTTGCCCAATATTATTCTCACACTGGTCAACCAGCTATGCCTGTTCGGCTAATGGTTGGCAGCTTGCTTTTGAAAAGAATCTATAACCTATCAGACGAACGCTTATGTGAATCTTGGGCCATGAACCCTTACATGCAATATTTTTGTGGCATGGCACATTTCGAGCATCAATTTCCATGTGATCCCAGTGATTTTGTTCATTTTAGAAAACGTATAGGTGAACCAGGAGTGGAAAAGATATTTGCATATTCTGTTCTTCTTTTTGGATCTCAGGCCAAAGAGAAGGTCCAGTTATCCGATACTACGGTTGCAGAGAACAACACAACATATCCAACGGACTCAAAATTAGCTAAAAAGATTATTGACAAATGCAACAAAATTGCTTTCCAAGAAGGTCTGGCACAACGACAAACCTACGTTAGGGTCTCTAAACAGTTTGTTAGGGATACCCATAATCGAGCGCACCCAAAGCGCTATAAAAAAGCAAAAAAAGCTGACGCTAAATTAAAGACCATTGCAGGTCGTTTACTAAGAGAGCTGGAAAGAAAACTGTCACAAGATGCATTGAAGCGTTATGAAGAAGAATTGAAATTGTATTGGAAAGTGTTACAACAAAAACGAACGGACAAAGATAAGATCTACAGCCTTCATAAACCGTTCACAGCTTGTATTGCCAAAGGGAAAGCGCATAAAAAATATGAATTTGGAACAAAAGTTGGATTGACCACAACTTACAGTTCCCTAATAATCACTGCTATAAAAAGTTTTGGTGGCAATCCACACGATAGTAAAACCATTGAGCCATTGTTGGACCAAATGGCATCAACCCTAAATTACGCACCAGACGAAGTTGTCTATGATAGAGGAGGAAAAGGACAAAAACAGATTAAAAGTACAAAAATAAGCACACCTGACTATAGGCCCTTAAAACGAGATACAGAATACCAAAAAAGAACCAAGCGCAACAAATTTAGAAGAAGAGCTGCTATTGAACCTGTTATAGGTCACTTGAAAACAGATTTTAGACTGAACCAAAATTATCTTTGGGGAGGGGAATCGTCACAGATAAATGCATTTTTAGCTGCAGCTGGATGGAATTTAAAGAAAATGATGAAACAGTTGAAAGAAAACTATGGAAATTTATTGACCTTAATTTTAAATGCTATTTTCAGGACAAATTATCTGTGTAAAAAATTGTGTTCGTAAGGTTCGACTAT
>NZ_CABVMM010000049.1 GCF_902499555.1 Mesonia oceanica | reverse complement strand
CCCGCCTCATACTGGATGGACGCAATGACTGCTGTACAGACCGGATTGTTAACACTAAGATCAAGCTCTATAGATGTGGCTCTTTAAAATATACTTCCCCGCCAATTACCTCGGCAACTACAGGAGATAATATTGTAAACATACCCGATATTTATGCAGATGAAATTAGGTTGGTAGTACCCAATGGTGAGGATGTGGGCAATGGTGGAAATGTGGGAAATAGTGAAAATGGTGGTGGTGAGTATATTAATTTTTCTGAGTTATCGGTGGTGGCCTATGAATAAAAAGAGGGGATAAAGTTCTGCTTCTCTATCAAGACCTAAAAACAAAAAAGGCTTTGCTGTTTTCGAGAAAAACTCACTAAACAAAGAGCTGTTACCTAGCATAAGTCTCTTTCCATAAAAAAACGTTTATTACAAGGATTTAAAAATTTTCACTAAAACCATCCCTAACCTGTTTTAAACAGCTCTCAAAATAAAGCTTGAAAACGGATATTCAACTATTTTAGTTGTTGGCTTTTAGATCATTCCCTTTTAAAATCACTTTTTTTAATTCTTCTTAGAGAAACGAAATGCACACCAACAAAGGTTTTCTGATGTTGATTTTAAAAAAAATTAGTATTAGTACATTACCATAAAGTTGTGCTTCTTTGTAGTTTTTTTAAAAATCATTAATATTAATGATTTTTAAAAAGATATCACCCCACCCCTACTTAATGAGATATACCGCTTTTTATTTTTTGTTTTTTATTCTAGGGATAATAACCCATTTATATGCTGATGCTTCTTCTAGCACTACCCCACCCCTACCGGTTATAGATTGTGGCGAGTCTATGAGTTATAAGCCATTAGGGTTATTTGACAAAGAAGGTTTTTTTTGGTATTCAACTCCCTGTGGTCTTGTAAAAGAAACAGGCAACGAAAGGTTATTTTTCCCTTTTAAAAAAATTGGAGGTGAAAAAGTTACTATTTTAAAGCCGAAACAACCATTTTTGAGCAGTACCGGAGATTTTTGGTTATTATCGGAGTTTAACTCTATATACAGGTTTAACATATATACCGGTAAGGCTTCATGGGTTTCTTTTCATCAAAAATACCATTATAGATCAATAATCGAAGACGATTATGGCAATATCTGGATTGCCACCGAAGAGAAAAAGGTGTTTAAAATAGGCTGTGAAAATGCTATAGAAACCTTTGAAATAGAGGATCCGAAACAATCAAATAAGGCCTATGAAATAGATGTTGTTTTTGAGCTTTTTAAAGGAGATTCTCAAGTTTTTATCAAAAATAAGAATTCGGTTTATAGGCTTTCTGGCAATTCCTTTAAACCACTACTTCTTGATTATGAGCCTCCTTCCAACACCCATTTTTTAATTGCCGAAGTTGGCGAATTATTTGAGGGCCAAGAAAACCAATTTTTTTACTACAAGAATACTGCCTTCCCCATTATTTATAATAAAACAATAAATAGGCATCTTTTTTATTTTCCTGATGAACTC
>NZ_CABVMM010000048.1 GCF_902499555.1 Mesonia oceanica | reverse complement strand
TTTTTTTTGGTTGTTTTTAGGGTTAAAGCAAGTTTTAGTGATATTGGGTTAACTAGTTAAAGGTTAAAAGTTGGGTTTTACCTTCATCAGGACATTATAGCCAGTTTGTTTAGGTTGTGTGCCATTGCAATGAGCCCTGTTTCAGTTTCTACTTTATCAATACCCCTCAACATAAAGCGTTTAAAGTTCATATTATGTTTGATATTTCCAAATATGGCCTCTATGTCCCAACATCTTTGTTTTCGGTGTTTGACCCCCTCTGGGCTGAGCAGTTTTTCCTTGGCCTTGGCCTTGAGCCTGATCAGGGTATGGTTGCGTTCTATGATCCTATTGCCTTTTGCCTTAAAACAACAAACCCTCAATGGACAGCCACTGCAGTTGCTGGCCTGGTACCTGGTGTAGGTCTGTAAGTAACCGTTCTTTGTTTTCTTTTTATAGCTTCCTATGTTGGCCATTTGTTGTCCCATCGGGCAATAATAACAGTCCTTCTCCAAGTTGTAATGGAGCTGTTCCGGGTGGAAGGGGTTGGGCTGCTTTTTTGCCTGTCTTTGTTCTTTATGGAAATAATTGTACTTGACAAAGGCCTCTCTATTTTCACCCTCCAGATAGGTGTAATTTTCTTCACTGCCATAGCCTGCATCAGCGGTAACGGTATCTGGGGCATGGCCAAAGCTTTCTTTATATTCCTCCAGATGGCCAATTAGTGTTGTGGTGTCCGTGGTGGTCTGGGCCAGTGTATAGTTGGTTATAAATTGGTTTTTTGAACAGGCCTGTAGGTTATAGCCCGGTTTGAGCTGTCCGTTTTGCATATGGTCCTCTTTCATCCGCATAAAGGTGGCATCGGGGCCTGTCTTGCTCATCGAGTTGCGACCGCCCATTTGCTCTTGTTGGCTGTTATACTTTGCAATATTGCCGGGCCAGTTTCTCTTTGCGTAGTTGAGCTTCTGTTTAACCTTGCTATCTGTCTTCTTGCATTTTAGGGCTTTGTTGATTTGATCTATGGTCTTAGCTACTTCTTCGGGATCAATGGCATCAAAATTATCCGGACCGTTGGGGCGCTGCCCTTCTTCGGCATAGACCGTCTCCACATAACGCCAGAGTTCTTTGAGCTGTTTTTCGATACGCTCACGCGAGTTGGCCATTGATTTTCCCCACACAAAGGTATAGCGGTTTGCATTGGCCTCGATCTTTGTGCCATCAACATAAATATCCTTAATGTTCAAAACCTGCTGCTGTGCCAGTAGCAGCAACACCTGGTTGAATATTTTCTTGAATTTGCCCTTGAGCTTACCACTGCGGAAGTTGGCGATGGTGTTGTGGTCCGGCCGTATATTGCCCGACAGCCACATAAAATGGATGTTCTCCCCAAGGGCCTGCTCTATCTTGCGGGAGGAATACAGGTTGCGAAGGTAGGCATAGATCATTATTTTGAGCAATGCGCGGGGATGGTAACTTGATGTACCTCCACCTTTATAAGTAACCTCAATGAAACTTATATCGATCTGGTTGACAATCGAATTTACTATACGTACGGGATGGTTCTGCGGCACAAAATCATCATAACTAGGCGGAAGTAGGCTCAACTGAGACTGATGGTCGGTCTTCCAAACAGGTTTTGCTTTCATTCC
>NZ_CABVMM010000047.1 GCF_902499555.1 Mesonia oceanica | reverse complement strand
ATTGTTCGTGTAGGTTACCGTGTTCGCATCGAAGGTTAGCTGCGTTCCATCTACCGCGGTATGGGTAAAGGTGCCATCGCCATTGTCTACCAGTACATCACTGTTGGTCTCCAACAAATTGATGATCTCCGTATACACATCGCCCTGGTTTTGGATATCGGTCGCTACTTCATTGATGATATCGACTGTTAAGCTCTCCCCATTATCGTTGGTAAAGGTGTAAGTCCCGTCATTGTTGTTCGTGTAGCTGACCGTATTGGCATCGAAGGTCAGCTGCGCTCCATCTACCGCAGTATGGGTAAAAGTACCATCCCCATTGTCAACAAGCACATCGCTGTTGGTATTCAATAAATTGACGATCTCCGTATACACATAGCCCTGGTTCTGGATATCGGTCGCTACTTCATTAATGATATCAACCGTTAAGCTTTCTCCGTTATCGTTCGTAAAAGTGTAAGTACCGTCATTATTGTTAGTGTAGCTGACCGTGTTCGCATCGAAGGTCAGCTCGGTCCCGTCAACCGTGGTATGGGTAAAAGTACCATCCCCATTGTCTACCAGTACATCGCTGTTGCTTTCCAACAAATTAATGATCTCCGTATACACATCTCCTTGGTTCTGGATATCGTTCGCCACTTCATTGAGGATATCTACCGTTAAGCTTTCTCCATTGTCGTTCGTAAAAGTGTAAGTCCCGTCATTATTGTTCGTGTAGGTTACCGTGTTCGCATCGAAGGTTAGCTGCGTTCCATCTACCGCGGTATGGGTAAAGGTGCCATCGCCATTGTCTACCAGTACATCACTGTTGGTCTCCAACAAATTGATGATCTCCGTATACACATCGCCCTGGTTTTGGATATCGGTCGCTACTTCATTGATGATATCGACTGTTAAGCTCTCCCCATTATCGTTGGTAAAGGTGTAAGTCCCGTCATTGTTGTTCGTGTAGCTGACCGTATTGGCATCGAAAGTCAGCTCGGTCCCGTCAACCGTGGTATGGGTAAAAGTACCATCGCCATTATCCACCAGTACATCACTGTTACTTTCCAACAAATTGATGATCTCATTGTAAACATCTCCCTGGTTCTGGATATCGGTCGCTACTTCATTGATGATATCAACCGTTAAGCTTTCTCCATTGTCGTTCGTAAAAGTGTAAGTCCCGTCATTATTGTTCGTGTAGCTGACCGTATTGGCATCGAAAGTCAGCTCGGTACCGTCAACCGTGGTATGGGTAAAGGTACCATCTCCATTATCCATCAGTACATCACTGTTGGTCTCCAACAAATTGATGATCTCCGTATACACATCGCCCTGGTTCTGGATATCGGTCGCTACTTCATTGATGATATCAACCGTTAAGCTTTCTCCATTGTCGTTCGTAAAAGTGTAAGTCCCGTCATTATTGTTCGTGTAGCTGACCGTATTGGCATCGAAAGTCAGCTCGGTACCGTCAACCGTGGTATGGGTAAAGGTACCATCTCCATTATCCATCAGTACATCACTGTTGGTCTCCAACAAATTGATGATCTCCGTATACACATCGCCCTGGTTCTGGATATCGGTCGCTACTTCATTGATGATATCAACCGTTAAGCTTTCTCCATTGTCGTTCGTAAAAGTGTAAGTCCCGTCATTATTGTTCGTGTAGGTTACCGTGTTCGCATCGAAGGTTAGCTGCGTTCCA
>NZ_CABVMM010000046.1 GCF_902499555.1 Mesonia oceanica | reverse complement strand
TTGAGGGAGATTCGATTTTATGGACTGTGGGCATTGACGAAAAATTACACAGGCTGGATCTACATGCTAAAAGCGGTGAGCTATTTAAGTGTTATGAATGTCTTGAACAAAGCTCCCCACTAACTAGAACAGACAAAAGAGATTTCCTTTCCATACTTCAATTATCAGAAAATGAATTGTTATTAGGTGGTGATAAAGGCTTATATGTATTTAATACCAACAAAAAATTATTCATCAATAAGAATAGGATCAAAGAAGACCTGATTGTAAATCTTGTTAATGATATTGTAAGAGATCCTGTTTCTGGCTTCTGGATTGCAAGTGATAAAGGAGTTTTAAAACTTGATGAACATTTAAACCTAAGCGCTTCTATTCAGTTTCCAGATGAAATCCTCTCAGAAATACATGCACTTCCTTATAAACTTTATTTTGACGCTCAAGGTTTGCTCTGGGTCATATTTGAAGATAACCTAATCGTAAAACTCGATGTAGAAAGCAACCTCTATTCATTAGACCCTTTTTTTAGAGAAAAAAACCTAAGAATTGCATCTATTATTAATCATGAGCATGATACCTGGATTTCAACGTATAATGGCTTGTACCTTATTAAAGATAATGACCCTATTCATAAATTAAAATTCAACACATCAGACGGGCTTTCACATTTTGAATTTAATAGAAATTCTGCACTTTTAACTACTACTGGAAGTATTCTTCTTGGTACTCTAAACGGTATAACAGCCATCACTAAAAATACGTTTAATCTTGATGAAGAAAATAAACTTCTCCTTTTAGGGTACGAGATTCGGGGTGAAAACAATAGGTTAATTCAAAATGAACACTTTGGTATTAGAGATATTTCCCACTTTCATTTGCCCAATAAAAATAATTTAAAACTTGAGTTTGGGGTTTCTAATAGTCTTCAAAAAGCCGAAGATGTAACTTACTATTATAGATTTTTAAATGAAGAAAATAATTGGACCAATACACTAGCTGATGGTATTCTTAACATTCAATATTTATCGGCCGGAACCCATACGCTTGAAGTCTTTGCTGAAAATAATAATGGAATAAAAACCAATACACTCACCTATTACTTGCATGTTGAGAATGTTATTTATAAAAAAACCTGGTTTATAATTTTGGTACTGCTTGTTGTTGTATTTGTGACCTTTATGGCCTACAAACACAAGCTTAAGTTGCAACATGAAAAGCACCAAGCGTACACGAATATCCAAAAGCTTAATATGAAGTTCATTCAATCTCAAATGAACCCCCATTTCATTTTTAACACGATTAATAACTTGCAGAATACGCTCTTAGGGAAAAAAACAGAGGAGATCAATTTCTATTTTAATGAATTTGCAAAACTCGTTCGATTCAATTTAGAGTTTATGAGAATAGAAAAACATAGTCTTCAAAATGAAATTAATTACATTAAAACCTATATTGCTATTCAGGAATTAAGATTTAATCATGACTTGATCGTAAATTATTCAATAGATGATAAAATTAATCCAACCTCCATTTATATTCCCCCTCTACTGTTACAGCCATTTATTGAAAATGCACTCTTGCATGGGTTTAATTCTAAAGAAGGTAAAAAAAGGCTTATTATTTCTTTTTCTCTACACCATGGTTTTTTAAACATTGAAATTAACGATAATGGAATAGGAAGATCGGCTTCCTTAGAGAAGAAAATGAATCAAAAGTTTAAGTACAAATCATTATCTTCTGAAATAATTGACGAAAGAATTAAAATCTCAAATAGA
>NZ_CABVMM010000045.1 GCF_902499555.1 Mesonia oceanica | reverse complement strand
ACCGATACCTTGGTAAGTGTATCGGGCGGCCCACTGTCCAGCTTGGCCCCTGGTGCTGTGAACAGCAGTACCTTTACGGCGAGCTATACGATCACCCAGTCCGATGTGGACAACGGAAATGTTTCCAACCAGGCGACCGCCATAGGTAATTATACCGATGGCAACGGGAACCCACAGACCACCGAGGACCTATCGAGCAGTAGCAGCAATACCACGGACGATACGACGGTGACCCCGTTTGGTCAAAACCCGGGCATTGCGCTGATCAAGACCTCCATTTTTAATGATGCGAACGGTGATGGTTTTGCCCAAGTAGGCGAGACGATCGATTACACCTTTGAAGTGGAGAACACCGGTGATGTGACCTTGACCAATGTGACGGTCACCGATCCACTGGTAAGTATATCGGGCGGGCTTTTGGGCAGTTTTGCCCCTGGCGCAGTAGATAATACGACCTTTACGGCGACCTATACGATCACCCAGTCCGATGTGGATAATGGAAATGTTTCCAACCAGGCGACTGCCACGGGCACCTATACCGATGGCAATGGTGATGAACAGACCACCGAGGACCTATCGAGCAGCAGCAGTACCACCCAGGACGATACGACG
Organism: Mesonia oceanica; assembly: GCF_902499555.1. GTDB lineage: Bacteria > Bacteroidota > Bacteroidia > Flavobacteriales > Flavobacteriaceae > Mesonia > Mesonia oceanica. The sequence continues at coordinate 1,161 of NZ_CABVMM010000045.1, read as the reverse complement.
GTGACCCCGTTCAGTCAAAACCCGGGCATTGCACTGATCAAGACAGGGACTTTCAACGATGCGAACGGTGACGGTTTTGCCCAAGTGGGCGAGACGATCGATTACACCTTTGAAGTGGAGAACACCGGTGATGTGACCTTGACCAATGTGACGGTCACCGATCCACTGGTAAGTATATCGGGCGGGCTTTTGGGCAGTTTTGCCCCTGGCGCAGTAGATAATACGACCTTTACGGCGACCTATACGATCACCCAGTCCGATGTGGATAATGGAAATGTTTCCAACCAGGCGACTGCCACGGGCACCTATACCGATGGCAATGGTGATGAACAGACCACCGAGGACCTATCGAGCAGCAGCAGTACCACCCAGGACGATACGACGGTGACCCCGTTTGGACAGAATCCGGGCATTGCGCTGATCAAGACGGGAACTTTCAATGATGATAACAACGACGGCTTTGCCCAAGTAGGCGAGACGATCGATTACAGCTTTACGGTAACCAATACGGGAGATGTGACGCTGACCAACATCACGGTCACCGATACCTTGGTAAGTGTATCGGGCGGCCCACTGTCCAGCTTGGCCCCTGGTGCTGTGAACAGCAGTACCTTTACGGCGAGCTATACGATCACCCAGGCCGATGTGGACAACGGTAGCGTTTCCAATCAGGCGACCGCCATAGGTAATTATACCGATGGCAACGGGAACCCACAGACCACCCAGGACCTATCGAGCAGTAGCAGCAATACCACGGACGATACGACGGTGACGCCGTTCACCCAAAACCCGGGCATTGCGCTGATCAAGACAGGGACCTTCAACGATGCGAACGGTGACGGTTTTGCCCAAGTTGGCGAGACGATCGATTACGCCTTTGAAGTGGAGAACACCGGTGATGTGACCTTGACCAATGTGACGGTCACCGACCCACTGGTAAGTGTATCGGGCGGGCCTTTGGCCAGTTTTGCCCCGGGAGCAGTAGATAATACGAGCTTTACGGCGAGCTATACGATCACCCAGGCCGATGTGGATAATGGAAATGTATCCAACCAGGCCACGGCCACGGGCACCTATACCGATGGCAATGGTGATGAACAGACCACCGAGGACCTATCGAGCAGCAGCAGTACCACCCAGGACGATACGACGGTGACCCCG
>NZ_CABVMM010000044.1 GCF_902499555.1 Mesonia oceanica | reverse complement strand
AATTTGTTATTTATGTGCAGTTTTAATGCGTGTAGATATAACAAAGCTTGCAGGGAAATTTATGAACGAATAGTGGCCAAAGGAAAGAGCAAAAAATTGGCTTTAATTGCCGTATGCAACAAGCTACTAAAACAAGCTTTTGCCATAGCAAAATCAGGGTTGATTTATGACGATGCTTATAGAAGTAATTTAGTGAAAAATTAATGAATTTTTACTTGTTTTTTACTACAGTACTTTGTTGCCAACTGGCTTTATTTCATTATTTCAGTCAGATAAACAATTCCGAAAATCCAACCAACATAGAGTAGAGTATAAGTCAGCGAGTAAATTGCTGAAATTCCAATATCTCCTTTTGTATCTTTTGATTTATTAAAAACAAATTTTAATGCCCTGAAAAAAATCCAATATAACATTGCTAAAATTATAAAAAGGGAAAACCAAAAAACAGCTTCCAAAACGATTAGTAATACAATTATCAAAATTGTCATTCCAATCCACAAGAGAATTGATAAAATCAATCCACCAATTCCATCTCCAATATCAATTGAAGGTGTGTCGAAAGTTGGTGAAGCATTTCCCATTATATCACCTCGTTTAAAATTCCGAAACTTTGGGAAATTGTCAATCAATCCAATTCCTTTATAAAGTCCATAAGCCATAAATAGGAATAGTGATGTTGCTATAATTCCTAAAGACAAATATAGATTTGAAGTAAGACTTCGGTTATAATTAATTCCAGTCAAATAAACAGTTAGAATTGTAATTCCCATTACGAGTAATGAAACTATGAAAACGGATTTTCCTTTTAAATAATTCTGTTTAATTTTCAATTCAGAGGTTTTTGGTCAGCTTGTTGGCAATAGTTATTTATTCTTTAATGGTTCAATTTTTTGTTCAGCAAATAATTTCTCAAAATCATAGGTGTTCATATTCTTGACATAATCGATATCATCTTGGTCAACTCCACCACCAAAAAAATTCCCACTTCCTTTAACTTCGTAATCTAAAATACTGTCTAATCTTATATTCAATAATCCATTTTCATTTTTCTTGATTAATAGTAAGACATTTATTTCTGCCCTTTTTTCTGGAATAGTCAATTTCGATAAATATCTGTCATTTTTTAAAGAGACGAAAAATAATTTGGTTTCACGAGCTTTTTCTAATGTTGTGTTTAGGTCAGTATTGTAATTGGCTTTAAGATTAATTTCTCCAAAATCACTTGCAACAGATGTCGCAATAAAGGCAAAGACGCAAATTCCGATAATAGAGGGTTTCCAAATTTTGTTCGGCTGTATTATTTGTCGAAAATCCAGTTTCCAATATTTGTATGAAATTGGTAAAATAAATAAAGACATTAAGTCTGTGTAATCTACAGTTCGGTCAATTCCGATTCCGTAAGAGTGAGCAAAGTCAAAAATAGGTTGTGAAAATTCCGATTTCCAAAACATAAATAAAATTCCGGTTAAGATATAAATCGGCCTAATTCTTTTCGGGAATAAACAACTGAAAAAATAAGGAAAAGCAAAAAGTCCAGCAAAATCAGATAACTTTCCAGTCAGATAATTGTGATATTCATATTTCAGGTAAAAATCGTTAATCAACAATAGAAATATTGAAGTAAGAAATAAAATTCGGTATAAGTGTTTTTCTTTAGTCACGATTTTTTTTACAATTATTGCTAATGTAATTGTGTATGATTTCGTTGCGTGTTTCAGCAACTAATTTAGCAAATACAAACCGAACCTGCCAGCCGGCAGGCTGGTAGAAAATCCGCGAGGATTTTCGTAAGTAGGCGAGTAATAGCAATGAATTATACACGTTGTTAGCGGTAGTTTTTATTATTTCGTATTCTATATGTTCTTATTATGTTTTCTAATTCTCTGTGTGTTACATTCAGAGAGTCAATTTCAATTTTTTC
>NZ_CABVMM010000043.1 GCF_902499555.1 Mesonia oceanica | reverse complement strand
TGACGAAGGGGCAAGTTTAGAAATGTTTTATTTTCATTCGGACCATTTGGGTAGTTCCAATTTTATTACTAATATAGTTGGAGAAATAAGCCAGCATATAGGGTGGAACGTCAAGAAAACAGCCGGTGGCTGTTTTTAGTGAACAGGCCAGCTTGCCGAGTTGGCTTGGGAGTTGGATAAATCGAGGAACGAGATACAACGAAATCTTATAAAAATAGAAAGTAGCTAGTTAAATGTTTGTAGAAGAACACAAGAATTCCAATAACTCTCCCTATAAGTTTAATGCAAAAGAACTTGACGAAGAGACGGGGAACTATTATTATGGCGCACGGTATTATGATCCGAAGTGGAGTGTTTGGTTAAGTGTTGACCCAATGGCGGAGGAGCGTCCCGGCATCTCACCGTACAGTTATGTGCAGAACAACCCGTTGAACAGGATAGACCCAACGGGGATGCTGGATGAATCCGTTCAGAGACCTGATGATTGGATAAAATACCTAGATACTGGGGAAGTGAAATGGTTTGATGGTACTAGCGAAGAAGCTATGGATGCTGCACAGGTTTATTTTGGAACAGAAAGTTCAGAAAACTTGGAGAATTTAGGAGATAGTTATTTCGGACCAACAAAAGGGAATAGCTATGATCGTGCACAAATTCTAGATCAAAGAAAATCGTATTTACGAGACGCCTCAGATAAAATCAATAAAAATGCTGATTGGGATATTGACAAATATGATTCGAATAATATAACTTATGAATATCTTTCCCATAAGTTTTTGGGTACACAATTCGGGAATAAACAAAATAATGACTCTCCATTACCAGGAATAATTTGGGATTATGGAGGAGGGGATTTTGTAGAATCGAAACTTCCTAAAAACATAGTTAGTAAAGTTCTTGTTAAAGGTGTAGATATGTATTTTAGCTCTCAACCTACTGCGTTGAGTGCAGATAAGACTTATATGGATAGAGCTAGAGCGGTTAATGAATTTAAAACTAATACTGTTAAATTTATAGACATGAAAACTATTTTAAACATAACACTTCATAAGTTTTGAGACATAAGCTTTTTACAGACATAGGAGGGTTTTTATGGTGGTTGTTGATCAGATTTACAAAAACTGATCTAGATAAAGAACAGAGTAAAGAAAATTGGGCTAGGAATTTATTTTTTTTTATAGTTCTTATTTTAATAATTTCATTTTTTTCAATTAGGGTCTTTTAAAAAATGTTTACGTTAAGGAAAAATAAAAGGCTGGGTATTGTTTTTATATTCTTAGTCATATCTTTTTTTAGTAGTAAGGTTTGCAAATATATTATATGTGTATAATTTATCTACAAATACAATGGAACCCAATATCCATAGGGGGAATAGTTTATTGACAACCAACCTATCAAACTTGGATATTAATGATGTGGTAGTTTTTAATTATTCAGATTCTTTATTTGGAAAGCAAGTATATGTTTTTAGGATAGTGGGAAAACCAAAAGATGTAATAGAAATAAAATCGGGTATTTTATATAGAAATGGCTCAAAAGCTAATAAAATAGGAACTTCATATGATTATAAAGTAACTATGAATGAATATGCCGATTTAAAGCCCAATCTTGTATCAGATTATGACTTGAGGAAAAAAAGGGAGGATACCCTAATAGTTTCATTATCAGAAAAAGTAGCGATTAATAATAATTTAGACGATAGACGCTTTATTTTAAGCAATGACCATTCTGATAATTATATAAATGAGGTCTATGGTAAAAACTGGAATAAGGATTTTTTTGGACCTTTAACTATCCCAAGTGGAAAATATTTTGTTTTGGGTGATAACAGGGATAACTCAAACGATTCAAGGTTTATAGGTCTTATAGATAAGGAGCAAATAATAGGTGAAGTTATTACTACTTGGTAGTAGATGTTTGGAAGATAAAAATAAATTTACTTTAGGACAAAAAGCCCCGGATTTAATACTGGGACTTTTTATTTTTATTTAGCGAAAGCAAGTTTGGTCTTGAAGTTCTGGATATAGGTATAGATAAGGTTAAATAGAGTGTTTTTGGTGCCTTATCTTGATAAAAAAAGAGAACGCCACGTAAAATATACCAAACATTATTATGCCGGTAGCCAACGGGTGGCTAGTAAAATAGGAACGGCCATGCA
>NZ_CABVMM010000042.1 GCF_902499555.1 Mesonia oceanica | reverse complement strand
GTACGAAATCTGTGTAGAAAAGAGCGGGGATTTTCAATGTTGACGAAGTCTAAAGCTTCTGCGTATATAATAACCTTATTCCGCTCTTTTGTTCTTTCTGATTTATAGTTTAAATTTAATAAGAATCAAACTTAAGACGTATAAAATTAATTACTTGGTTCTAGACTACTTACGAAAATCCTCGCGGATTTTCTACCAGCCTGCCGGCTGGCAGGTTCGGTTTTTATTTGCAAAATTAGGTACTTAAACACACCGATAATCATACACAATCACGTTACCACACATTTGAGAAAAACGCATTTCATATCGATAATTTTAGTTTTAAACACATTCTTTTCGTTTGCCCAAAACAAAATTGAATTGTTTTCCAATGATTGTAATGAAGAAAATGGTTTTACTATGTTTAAACTAGACAGAGCAAAACCAAAAATTCTGACCAACCAAAAATTTGAACAAACTGAAAAATACTGGGGAAATGAAAAAATGATTATCGTAAATAGCTCTGACTTTTTAAGAATCGAGTACACAAATATTTTTGTACAGCAAATCGACACGACTTTCACAAACGCAAAGGAATTGACTGAAATAAAAATCTGTGTAAATAAATACAAAGATTACGATAAGAAATCTTTAATTAAAGAATCAATTAAAAACAATGAAAGTTGGGTTTTAATTTCATCTTGGGGACATCAGACTTTTGAATCTGACAAACTGATTTTAAAGCCTAAAAATGGATTTTTAAAATATAAATATTACAAAAATGGTAAAACAATAAAGCGTGGAAAAATAAAAATAACGGAATCTGTTATTAACAAAATAGCTTTGTTTGAGCGTAAACTGAATTTAATGCAGAATGCTGACAATTCTTGTAATTTCGGAATTAGTTATAATCTCGACAACGGAACTGAAAAAATTAATTTTCAAGACGACAGTTGTTCTGGATTTTCGAATGAACATTTGTTAACTGAATTAAAAATAATAGAATAAAAAAAACGTGTGGTAACACAGTGCATAATTAATGGCTAGTCCTCGCCTACTTACGAAAATCCTCTCGGATTTTCTATCTGGTGTTTGTTTACTAAATTAGGTGCTGGCCACCGCACCTAATCATACACCAAAAGTTGGCAAACATTTAAAACAATCTAATACAAAAGTTAATCATTGGAATACTTTTTATATCTATCACCTTAATTGGATGCAATAATGTAGTTCGAGTAAATGATAAAAAAGAGGAAAACACGAGAACCTTTAACAAATCTGATTTAACTGAATCGGAGAATTATAATGGAATTAAAACTTATGAGGAAGGAAAAACACTTGCAGAAAAGGAACTTAAAGAAGGTAAAATAAAATATATTTTTAGCGGATTTGGAAGTAGACAAGAATTACCAAAGAATCTTAAAAAATTATACGGAATTGAAATTATAAAAGTTAAAGGAGTTCTCGGAATACCGAATGACTGCTATAATGACGTAATGTATAAGCAAATTCAACAAAAATTCGGAAATGATGCTTTTAATAAAGCAATGGAATAGAAACTTTAGTAAATTAGAATTGCACTATGAAACTCGAGAATAATTGGAAATATAAGACTTTAGAAAATTTAGAAAAAAGAAAAAGTCCTGAACCGCCTTATATAAGCAATCTAGTTAGAAAATGTAGCGAATTAGATAAAAAACAACTGATTGAATTCAGTACAGAAGATTTAAGGTTAATGATTAATCAAAGTTTTAGTTTAAATTATTTAATTCCTTTAGCTATAGAAAAGCTTGAAGAAAATATACTTGCTGAAGGACATCTTTATGAAGGAGATTTATTAAATGCTGTCTTGACATCTGATATGAATTATTGGAAACGAGAAAAAATGAACTATGAAATTGTACATAAATTATTTGATAAAAATCAGGAAAAAGTAAAAGATAGTAATTTAGGGAAAGACCTATTTAAAAGTTATAAAGAGTTTAAAAAATTGGATTAAAAAAACGATTTGCCAACAACGGCTATAGTTCATTGCTTCTCACTTTCCTATCGGAAAGTCCTCGCAAATTTGCTATCCCTACCCGCTGGCTGGCAGGTTCGGTTTATGGCGGAAAATCCTCGCGGATTTTCACGCAACAAAACCATAGCCAAACACGTTGGCGGTAATTAAACCCAAATCTGAATGAGACAACAAATAACTGTTGATAAAGCAATAAAAAGAGGACATTTAATAGTGAATGTTCCTGTATTTATTGCAATTAT
>NZ_CABVMM010000041.1 GCF_902499555.1 Mesonia oceanica | reverse complement strand
ATCGCCGTTCTCATCATTGAAGGTCGCGGTCTTGATCAAGGCTATGCCAGGGTTCTGGGACAATGGGGTCTCCGTCGTACCGTCCGTGGTATTGCTGCTGCCCGATAGGTCCTCGGTCGTCTGGGGGTTCCCGTTGCCATCGGTATAGTTACCTGTGGCCGTGGCCTGGTTGGAAACATTTCCGTTGTCCACATCGGCCTGGGTGACCGTATAGGTCGCCGTAAAGCTCGTATCATCTACTGCGCCGGGGGACAGACTCGGCAAGCTGCCGCTTACCGCTACCAATGGGTCATCAATGCTGATGTCCGTTAAGGTCACATCCCCGGTATTGGTCACCGTGAAGGCATAATCGATCGTCTCGCCCGCCTGTGCAAAGCCATCGCCGTTCTCATCATTGAAGGTCGCGGTCTTGATCAAGGCTATGCCAGGGTTTTGGTTGAACGGGGTCACCGTCGGATCGTCCGTGGTATTGCTGCTACTGCTCGATAGGTCTTCCGTGGTCTGGGGGTTCCCGTTGCCATCGGTATAGTTCCCTGTGGCAGTCGCCTGGTTGGATACATTGCCGTTGTCCACATCGGACTGGGTGACCGTATAGGTCGCCGTAAAGCTCGTATCATCTACTGCGCCGGGGGACAGACTCGGCAAGTTGCCGCTTACCCCTACTAGTGGGTCATCAATGCTGATATCCGTTAAGGTCACATCTCCCGTATTGGTCACACTAAAGGCGTAATCGATCGTCTCGCCCGCCTGCGCAAAGCCATCGCCGTTCTCATCATTGAAGGTCGCCGTCTTGATCAAGGCTATACCCGGGTTTTGGCCAAACGGGGTCACCGTCGGATCGTCCGTGGTATTGCTGCTGCTGCCCGATAGGTCTTCCGTGGTCTGCGGGTTCCCGTTGCCATCGGTATAGTTACCTGTGGCCGTGGCCTGATTGGAAACATTCCCGTTGTCCACATCGGCCTGGGTGACCGTATAGGTCGCCGTAAAGGTACCGTTGTCCACAGCACCAGGGGCAAAACTGGACAGTGGGCCGCCCGATACGCTTACCAGTGGGTCGGTCACCGTCACATTGGTCAGCGTGACCTCTCCCGTATTGGTCACCGTGAAGGCGTAATCGATCGTTTCCCCTACCTGCGCAAAACCATCGCCGTTCTCATCATTGAAGGTCGCGGTCTTGATCAGCGCTATGCCGGCATCCTGGGCAAACGGCGTCTGCGTCACATCGTCCTGTGTATTGCTGCTACTGCCCGATAGGTCTTCCGTGGTCTGGGGGTTCCCATTGCCATCGGTATAGTTACCCGTGGCAGTCGCCTGGTTGGTGACAGTTCCGTTATCCACATCGGACTGCGTGATCGTATAGCTGGCCGTAAAGCTCGTATCATCTACTGCTCCCGGGGCAAAACTGGACAGCGGGCCGCCCGATACAGTGACCAGTGGGTCGGTCACCGTCACATTGGTCAAGGTCACATCACCCGTATTGGTCACCGTAAAGGTGTAATCGATCGTTTCCCCTACCTGGGCAAAGCCATCGTTGTTCTCATCATTGAAAGTTCCCGTCTTGATCAGCGCGATGCCCGGGTTCTGGCCAAACGGGGTCACCGTCGTACCGTCCGTGGTATTGCTGCTGCCCGATAGGTCCTCGGTGGTCTGGGGGTTCCCATTGCCATCGGTATAATTACCTGTGGCCGTGGCCTGGTTGGAAACATTACCGTTGTCCACATCGGACTGGGTGACCGTATAGCTCGCCGTAAAGCTCGTATCATCTACTGCGCCGGGGGACAGGCTCGGCAAGCTGCCGCTTACCGCTACCAATGGGTCATCAATGCTGATGTCCGTTAAGGTCACATCACCGGTATTGGTTACCGTGAAGGCGTAGCTGATCGTCTCGCCCACCTGTGCAAAGCCATCACCGTTCTCATCATTGAAAGTTCCCGTCTTGATCAGCGCTATCCCCGGGTTTTGGTTGAACGGGGTCACCGTCGTATTATCCCTGGTGTAACTGTCACTACTGGAAAGGTCTTCCGTGGTCTGGGGGTTCCCATTGCCATCGGTATAGGTTCCCGTCGCGGTCGCCTGGTTGGAAACATTCCCGTTGTCCACATCGGACTGGGTGATCGTATAGCTGGCCGTAAAGGTAGTGGTGTTCTCAGCTCCCGGGGTCAAACTGGCCAAAGGCCCGCCCGATACACTTACCAGTGGGTCGGTGACCGTCACATTGGTCAGCGTCACATCCCCCGTGTTCTTCACACTAAAGGCGTAGCTGATCGTCTCACCCTCCTGGGCAAAGCCATCGTTGTTCTCATCATTGAAGGTCGCCGTCTTGATCAGTGCAATGCCCGGGTTTTGACTGAACGGGGTCACCGTCGTATCGTCCTGGGTGGTACTGCTGCTGCTCGATAGGTCCTCGGTGGTCTGT
>NZ_CABVMM010000040.1 GCF_902499555.1 Mesonia oceanica | reverse complement strand
GCCAAGCTCTAGTTTTTCAATGTATTTTTCTACAAATTCTTCCCATAATGTAATCATCTGGTTTAAATAATCTTTCATTTCACTTAAAGTATTGTAGCCGAATGTATTACTAACTTTTTCTGCTTTAGCTTTATTATATGGTAAGTAATCTAATGCTGCTGCAACAGGACTCAAGTCTACATTTTGTAATATTTGATTCATATATATATATATATAAAATAGTAACCCCGCTCCGCTAGTTTTTTGAATTTCTAAAACAAACTCGTATTTATTGTAATTTTTGGTAATAGTATAGTATGCTCCTCCTTCGTGTTTTATTTGGTATTTAGCATCAACCATCGCCATAAAAGTTTTTTTGTCACATTTTAAAATTTTATCTGAATTATTCTTTATAAATTTTAACTCAATATTGAGATATCTATCTATGAAGTCCATTTCTGTTAAAATGTTCTTTTCAAATTCCCTTATTCCTTCCATAAATATTATTCTTTTTCAAAAACTAATTTATAATAGATGTTAGTAGATTTATCTTTCTCTAGGTTTCTTAAATATTTTAAGGTGGGATTTCTTCAAAAAATGTTCCTGAACTATTATATTCTATTTTTTCTTGTAATGTGATATTTTAATCTAATAATCGCTTTAGTTAAATAAATAAAAAGTGGAAGTCTATTTTTTTGATTCATATAGCTTTCCCTCTACTTCATAGTTCCCTTTTTCATTTAGTTTTATTCGTAATTGTCCTGTATAGTAATGATAGGCAAAGGCTTCACCTTTTTCATCGTATGGAGATGATATATTCAGGGTATAAACCTATCCATTCATCACCGACCGCTTCTGGGTCTCTATGATCAAAACCACCTCCCCAAGTAGGAAAACTAAAATTTCCTAGGCCTTTAGATGGTTTTCTATAATTACAATAAATAGGATACTTATCGCTATGAGTTAAATTCAAATCTTTATGTACTTTTATAATTATTTGCTTTACTTGATTTTCTGTAAGTTTCATAATTGCTATTTTCTCTACAGATTTTTTGTTCTATAACTTCTCTATTCTTATAATTTTCATAGTTACTTCTGATTTGTTCATCTAATTCTTTTAGTTACTCAAAGTCATAGTCAAGTTCTTTTCCTTGAAGTAAAAACTATCGAGAAGTATCAGTAAAATTTTGATGGAAAACGACACGGAATATTTTTTTTCATCTTTTCCTTCCATCTTCTTCATATAAAATAAAGTCCCATTGATTTTTGAAAAGTTCTTTTCTCATCCTCTTTATTACTATAGTATAGAGTGTTCAATCAATTTCCGTTCTTATGATTTCTATGATTTGGTAAAACTTTTGAAATCAAATATTAGCAGTGTTTTTTTATAAAATGAATTATTAAGTTTTATTCTTCCCAATCTTCAGCATATCCATGAGGAGTAGCTGTAAAAAGAATTTCTCCAGTTTCTGCATCTACTGCAACAAAATGAGCAATGGGTTCGAGATATCCCTCAATATCATAATTTACAATGAAAATATCTTTTTCTTGGTTCTCGTATTTTCCATAATTTATAAATTTCTTTTCTTCAAAACTGATTTGATCTACAGTATTAATATATAGATATTCTCTTTTGTGCTCTTTTAAATATTTTACTACATTTTCTAAAGCTTGTTTTTTTGTTATCATGAAAATTATTTTAGATTCAAAATTTTGTTAATATCAATTTCTTGCCTTTTTTTCGGAATATTTTCTAATTTAAATGGTAATTTTTCTATTAAAGGATTACCTAAATTATCTGTTTTTCCAACTTTTTTATAATACCAATTAATATAATCTTCGGCATGTTTTAATTCTTTTCTATTTAGATACTTATAATGTTCAACCATTTTGTCATATACATATTTCTCTCTATTGACTAAAGGTTTTTCCATAAATGATTTCATGCCTATGGCTTTACTATCTCTCATATGCATAAGCTCATGGAGAAGCTCATATATTGTAGCATTTTCTCTAATTACCAATTTCATTTTCTGTCCATCGGTTATAAAAAGTGCTGCATTTTTAGCATTCATTTCATAAATTCGTCCTGACGGATAGAAAAATCCATCAACTTGAAAAGCTCCCTTTGGAGGCCCAATTTGCATATCTACTTTGTTTTTAAATAAAACTCTCCTAACCTTTTTTAATTCAGAATCTTCTAATACTTGCCCTAAATATTTTCCTCTTTCTAATAAAGAGCTTTGTAGCTTTCTTGCTCCAGGCCCATCATGCTCCAATACATCATCAATCCATTTATTAAATTTAGGTAGTTTTTGGGTGCTTTTGGCAATACCTTTTACGAAGGTAATTAAACTTACAATTAAGTCTATGGCTATAATGGTATCTTCGCCAGAATTATGAGCAATTTGGTAGGAAGTTAATTGGTTGTCTTCATAGCGAGTGTAGAAATAGTTGTCTATACTTTTTGCAATGGCTTTGCTAATAAGGTCTGGGTTTT
>NZ_CABVMM010000039.1 GCF_902499555.1 Mesonia oceanica | reverse complement strand
GATTACACTTATCTTTAAACTTTAAAACACCTGAAACGGTATACCTAAATGCAGCGTAAATCAATTTTTAACCTGTAGCCATATTTTAGGACGAGACATACCGAAACTAACTTTTATGAAAAAAATAAAAATTCTGATTTTATTTCTAATTCCAATAATGGGATTTGGTCAAAACGATTATCTATCCGAATATCAGAAAGCTGAAAAACTTTTACAAACGAACGAAATTGATTCAGCCTTTGTGAAATTCAAGGAATTAGAAAAGAGTCTTCCTAAAAATGACACTCTATACGAATATGCTCTTTGGTATAAAGTTGGAACTGCAACTCATTTACAAGAAATCAATCGTTACCAAGAAAATTTTGACAAATCTCTTCAATATGCAAATGAAGCTCTTGACGGAATTGAAAAAGGAATAGAAATATTTGACGAGGAATTTGCCAAGAGAAAATATTTTATGATAAAAAATTTAATCGTTTCTTATTATGGGCTAGGAAATTTCGAAGAAGGGAAAAAATGGAAAGAGAAAATGTATGGGGCTAAAGAAAATGATATGCTTCCAGAGGGAATTGATGAATTTTTCAATTATGACTTTTTTAAATTCGAGGATAAAAATATTTGGGGCTATGAATGGTACGCTGAATTACCAAAAGACCGATTTTCAACCAGCTTTACCAAAGTCGTCTATTATGTATATAGTACAAATCCAGATGGTTCAGATAAAGACCAACTTTACCGATTACACGTTTTAATGTTTCACGGCAACAATGAAAATTTTGATTATGTTATGGATAAACGACTTGAAACAGCAACAGGAGAAGTTAGCGGAACATTATATTCTTATACTTACAAAGAAGATATTGACTTTGAGAAACTTAAAAAAGATGTAAAGGAAGTTCTTAAAGGAAACTTACAGCCTGACACTAAAAGAACTATGACAAAAGATAAAGACGGCAAAGTTAAAGTAGATGTAAAAATGAAAAATAAAAAGCAATAAGCACAACAATGGGTATAAAACATAGGGCGGACAGTGCTTTACGCAAGTTTTCGTCACTTATTAAGCTCAGTTTTGGGTGGACAGTTAAGAGCTTCGAAATGCCCTACGTTTCATACCCGAGGCCGTTGTGGTGTATTTAAGAAAAACGCTTTGAATAAAATTATAATCTTTTTAATAACCTTTTTTGCAGTTAATTGTAACCAAACTAAACAGAATAAAATGACTGAATCCAAAAGCAAATTTGACACAGAAAAATTGACGGAATTTGCTATTAATAAAATAACGGAATTTGCTAAAGAACATCCGAATGAAACATTTTACGGATTCTCGATTGACGCAAGTCTATTATGTTTAAATTCGGAAGAAGAATTTGAAAAAACATTAAAATATTACCAAGAAAAATTTGGTGGATATGATACAGAAGAACAGATTGCTGACTTAAGACAAAATACTGGAGATTGGGAATACCAAGGGTTTGCGGAATTTGATGAAAATTCAGGTTTTGATATGGATGAATACAACGAACACTATCACGAAGATGACGAATTTCAACTGACTTCTGATTACGCAAAATCAATGAACATAGTTATTGAAAACTTGAAAAAAAGCGGAGTATTTGATTTGCTAAAAATAACCGAAGATTTTTATGCAAACCGAGTTGAACATAATTATTAACGGAATAAAAAAACGACACCACAACAATATATAACCGCAATTACGGCGTCCCGCTTGCCCAGCGGGACACTCGGAATTGCTAAAGTCTGTGTCAAACCGAAAATCAACGCATATTAACCCGTAACTGACGGTTATACGAGACCGTTACCTACAATTATGAAAACACGCATTTTAATCATATTTCTGCTGTCAGTCGGAATTTCCAATGCTCAAGAAAAATATTCGGAATTGATTATTGGCACGTGGGAATTTGACAAAAAATGTGATTTAAGAACAGAGGCGGAAAAGAACGAATTTGAAGAAATTCCTTGGTGTCCACCATATACCGAAAACGAAACAGGATATCCTACTCGGACTTATAAAAATGACGGAGAATATATCGACTACTTTACTTCTGAACACGTAGAATACGGAATGTGGAAAATCAGAAATGGAAAACTTATTTTAAAGAATAGAATATCAAAACAAGACGCTGAATCAAAAAAAGAACTGATAGAACGATTTTTAAAAAAAAGATTGATTTCAAAAGAAAGTGACGGATTTTATTATCAAAAACCGATTGAAATTGACATCAAAAGTTTGACTGAAAACCAACTCGAATTTGGAAACAAAAAAGTTTACTCAATTCACAAACGAATAAAATAACTGTAGGCAACAAAGTACTGTGGTAAAAAACAAGTAAAAATTCATTAATTTTTCACTAAATTACTTCTATGAGAATCATCATAAAGTAGTCCTGATTTTGCTATCGCAAAAGCCTGTTTTAATAGCTTATTACATACGGCAATTAAAGCCAATTTTTTGCTCTTTCCTTTGGCCACTATTCGTTCATAAATTTCCCTGCAAGCTTTGTTATATCTACACGCATTAAAACTGCACATAAATAACAAATT
>NZ_CABVMM010000038.1 GCF_902499555.1 Mesonia oceanica | reverse complement strand
TCACATCAAAAAACAAATGGCTAATGTCTATTCCAAAATATTTAATATCTTTATTCATAAGAAAATGTTTTTTGAAAGGACAATCTATGCGAGTTTCAACGACTTAAAAGCGAGGTCTAAAAGCCTCTTACAACTGTACGAAATCTGTGTAGAAAAGAGCGGGGATTTTCAATGTTGACGAAGTCTAAAGCTTCTGCGTATATAATAACCTTATTCCGCTCTTTTGTTCTTTCTGATTTATAGTTTAAATTTAATAAGAATCAAACTTAAGACGTATATCTTCAATTGCGGTTCTGTGTCCTGCGGACACAAACGCTCTAGCGTTAAAGTCAGTTCTTTTTACTATCTTTAATTCCTAAATTCTCACAACTGAAAGATATACAAGAACGTTAGCAGCAATTTGACTAAAAATGTGAATTCAAGAAACGAAATAGAAAGAATAGTATTTTATTCAAAAGAAGATATGACTACAAGTCATAATCTTATCAAAGCAGAAAAATTATTGAACAATTTCAATTCTCAACAAATATTGACTTTGAATGATTTACTTGAATTGTACAATATAAAATTACATTTTGATAACGAACTATTTTTAACCAAATGGAGTAAATCTGACCAAGAAAAGTACAATCAAATTATAGAGGAAAATTGGTCATCGTTGAAAAAAAGGTTTTTAAAAATCAACGACCAAAATATTGAGGATATAGTAAAGGATTTAGAATATCGATATAAAGATAATTTTTGGGAGTTAATCAATAAACTAAGTATCTACAAAAACATATCTCATTCAACATTTAGTGATATTCTTGAGAATTTTTCATCCCAAATAAATTACATCCTACCACAAAAGAATATAGTTCAGAAATTCAACAAAGTAATAAGAGATTTTTTGCTGAGTTATAAAAATTCAGCGGAAATCTTGCTTTCACAATTTGAAGAAAAAAAGAGAGATGAAAAATCAACTAAATTTTATTTCCCAAAAAGTCTGAGTTTATCAGATAAAGAAAATATTATAAGTGATTACTTAGACCGCGAAGATTCCAACTTAAATTATGTAAGATTAGCTCAAAAGTCAAAAGATTCAAATGAATTAAAGCTTTCTGACAAAACCAAATACAAAGCAAAAAAAAAGGCTGAAGAACAAAATAATAAAATAATAGAAAAAGGACATACCTGGAATATAAGAGTACAAGGTGTTCTTAGTAAAGACCAAGATGAACCTGTAATATTTAAAAATGAAAATGGATTAATAGAAGCCACTTACAGCGAAAAATTTTTAGATGGAATTGAAAACCAAGTAATTTTATTTAAAGCGTTTAATTATCTGTTTAATTATACTGACGAAACCTCATTAATCTACTTAGTGAGTAAGGCAAGTGAATTAGACGTTATGGAGCGTGTAATGGGTTTAAAATCCAAAAACGAGTACGAAATAGGAGAAATTTTCACAAGAAAAGAAATGCTCTCTATTTTACAATTACATCTAATTGAAAATTATCTAAAAACAAAAGATAGTGGAATTGAGCAAATAATTAATTCATTCATCTCACACATAAATGAACTAATTGGAAATAATAATTTAATGTTTCAAATCAGAGTTTCAGACTCGCCTGAATTAGACAAAATTCGTACCCTTTTACCTGATTTTGACTTTTTACTAAAACAGTATAAAAATTTAGCTGATGATGGCACAATTGACATTGAACTTCTTCAGGTAAGTTCTAAACCAATTGGTTTTAGTCAAATTACCAGTCAGAATAATATAAAATATCTTTATTCTAATGACAAACTAATTTTAAAGCTAAAACACATATTTTTTTCGGACCAAAGTCATATGTACTATACAGAAACTTATGGAACAAAACATACTAATCTTTTTGATTTACTTACACAGGAAACAGTCAACATCGAGGATTTTGCAAACTATCAAAAAGATACAATTCAAAGTTTAGTTAAAGACGGTTATCTAAGAATCAATAAGGAAAATATTGTAGAAATAGATAAAATCACTTTTATATACATCATTAGAGAAATTCATAGAAACGAATTATTGAGTTATTGGCATTATCCAAAATTCGTAAGAGATGAAATTGACTTGTTAATTGAGAAAAAAATGTTGTTTAATGAAAACACTTTGTTTTCTAAAGAAGAAGTAAAATATCTGAATTTTTATCTAAACCAAAAGATATATACAAACGGGTATGATTTGAGAAATAAATATTCGCACGGAACGAACACTCAATCTGAAGAAAAACATAAAAGTGATTATTATTTAATACTCAAAATAATAATTCTTACTTTGTTAAAGATTGAGGATGATATAATTATAAACAAAAAAACTGCTGCTAACACCATATAACAACAATTGCGGCTTTGTGTCTTGCGGACACAACCGCGCAAGCATAAAAGTCAGGAATTTTAGCTATCTTAGTTTTCAATCAATCCGCAACTGATTGTTATACAAACACGTTGTGTGCAATATTGACCCGTCCTGAATAAAGGCTACATAATTTTAAACATTATGTACAAAAACGACAAAGTAATCAGACGGTATTCAGAACCCTTTAAACTGAAAATTTT
>NZ_CABVMM010000037.1 GCF_902499555.1 Mesonia oceanica | reverse complement strand
GAAAAGTATCCAACCAGGCCACGGCCACGGGGAGCTATACCGATGCCAACGGTAATGCGCAGACCACGCAGGACCTCTCCGATAATGATAGCAATATAGAGGACGATGTGACCGAGACCCTGTTTACCCAGAACCCGGCCATTGCGCTGATCAAGACCTCGACCTTCAATGATCAGAACGGCGACGGCTTTGCGCAGGCTGGCGAGACGATCGATTATGCGTTCACGGTAACCAATACGGGAGATGTGACGCTGACCAATATCACGGTCACCGATACCTTGGTAAGTGTATCGGGCGGCCCACTGTCCAGCTTGACGCCGGGCGCTGTGGACAACAGTAGCTTTACGGCGACCTATACGATCACCCAGTCCGATGTGAACAACGGGAAGGTCACCAACCAGGCCAAGGCCACGGGGAGCTATACCGATGGCAACGGTAATGCGCAGACCACGGAAGACCTTTCCGATAATGATAGCAATATAGGGGACGATGTGACCGAGACGCCTTTTGCCCAGAACCCGGGCATTGCGCTGATCAAGACCGCGACCTTCAACGATGATAACAACGACGGCTTTGCCCAAGTGGGCGAGACGATCAGCTATACCTTTAGTGTCAGGAACACGGGGGATGTGACACTGACCAATGTGACGGTCACCGATACCTTGGTAAATGTATCGGGCGGCCCACTGGCCAGTTTTGCCCCGGGCGCTGAGAACACGGCTACCTTTACGGCCAGCTATACGCTCACCCAGTCCGATGTGGACAACGGGAAGGTGACCAACCAGGCTACGGCCACGGGCAATTATACCGATGGCAACGGGAACCCCCAGAGCACTACGGACCTTTCCGGTAGTGACAGTTATACCAGGGATAATACGACGGTGACCCCGTTTAGCCAAAACCCGGCCATTGCGCTGATCAAGACGGGGACCTTCAACGATGCGAACGGTGACGGCTTTGCCCAGGTGGGCGAGACGATCGATTACGCGT
Organism: Mesonia oceanica; assembly: GCF_902499555.1. Classification (GTDB taxonomy): domain Bacteria; phylum Bacteroidota; class Bacteroidia; order Flavobacteriales; family Flavobacteriaceae; genus Mesonia; species Mesonia oceanica. The sequence goes on along the minus strand of NZ_CABVMM010000037.1, from coordinate 2,063 downwards.
TCACGGTAACCAATACGGGAGAGGTAACCTTGACCAATATCACGGTCACCGATACCTTGGTAACCGTGACGGGCGGCCCGATCAGTTTGGCCCCTGGCGCTGTGGACAACAGTAGCTTTACGGCGAGCTATACGCTCACCCAGTCCGATGTGGACAACGGGAAGGTGACCAACCAGGCCAAGGCCACGGGCACCTATACCGATGGCAATGGTGATGAACAGACCACCGAGGACCTATCGGGCAGCAGCAGTAACACCCAGGACGATGTGACCGAGACCCCGTTTACCCAGAACCCGGGCATCGCGCTGATCAAGACGGGGACCTTCAACGATGCGAACAGCGATGGCTTTGCCCAGGCTGGCGAGACGATCGATTACGCGTTCACGGTCACCAATACGGGAGAGGTAACGCTGACCAATATCACGGTCACCGATACCTTGGTAAGTGTATCGGGCGGCCCACTGTCCAGCTTGGCCCCTGGTGCTGTGAACAGCAGTACCTTTACGGCGACCTATACGATCACCCAGTCCGATGTGGACAATGGAAAAGTATCCAACCAGGCGACTGCCACGGGAACCTATACCGATGGCAACGGTAATGCGCAGACCACCGAGGACCTCTCCGATAATGATAGCAATATAGAGGACGATGTGACCGAGACGCCTTTTGCCCAAAACCCGGGCATAGCGCTGATCAAGACGGGGACTTTCAATGATGATAACAACGACGGTTTTGCCCAAGTGGGCGAGACGATCGATTACAGCTTTACGGTAACCAATACGGGGGATGTGACGCTGACCAATATCACGGTCACCGACACCTTGGTAAGTGTATCGGGCGGGCCTTTGGCCAACCTGGCCCCTGGTGCTGTGAACAGCAGCGCCTTTACGGCGACCTATACGATCACCCAGTCCGATGTGGACAACGGAAAAGTATCCAACCAGGCGACCGGCATAGGTAATTATACCGATGGCAACGGGAACCCACAGACCATCGAGGACCTATCGGGCAGCAGCAGTACCACCAAAGACGATGTGACCGAGACCCCGTTTACCCAGAACCCGGGCATAGCCCTGATCAAGACGGGGACCTTCAACGATGCGAACGGTGACGGTTTTGCCCAAGTAGGCGAGACGATCGATTACGCCTTTGAAGTGGAGAACACCGGGGATGTGACGCTGACCAATGTGACGGTCACCGACCCACTGGTAAGTGTATCGGGCGGGCCTTTGGCCAGTTTTGCCCCGGGAGCAGTGGATAATACGAGCTTTACAGCGACCTATACGATCACCCAGTCCGATGTGGATAATGGAAATGTATCCAACCAGGCGACTGCCACGGGAACCTATACCGATGGCAATGGTGATGAACAGACCACCGAGGACCTATCGAGCAGCAGCAGTACCACCCAGGACGATACAACGGTGACCCCGTTTGGTCAAAACCCGGGCATTGCGCTGATCAAGACCTCTATTTTTAATGATGAGAACGGTGACGGTTTTGCCCAGGTGGGCGAGACGATCGATTACGCCTTTGAAGTGGAGAACACCGGGGATGTGACGCTGACCAATGTGACGGTCACCGATCCACTGGTAAGTGTATCGGGCGGGCCTTTGGGCAGTTTTGCCCCTGGCGCAGTAGATAATACGACCTTTACGGCGAGCTATACGATCACCCAGGCCGATGTGGATAATGGAAATGTATCCAACCAGGCGACGGCCACGGGCACCTATACCGATGGCAATGGAGATGAACAGACCACCGAGGACCTATCGAGCAGTAGCAGTACCACCCAGGACGATACGACGGTGACCCCGTTCAGTCAAAACCCGGGGATTGCACTGATCAAGACGGGAACTTTCAATGATGCGAACGGTGACGGTTTTGCCCAAGTAGGCGAGACGATCGATTACAGCTTTACGGTAACCAATACGGGAGATGTGACGCTGACCAATATCACGGTGACCGATACCTTGGTAAGTGTATCGGGCGGCCCACTGTCCAGCTTGGCCCCTGGTGCTGTGAACAGCAGTACCTTTACGGCGAGCTATACGATCACCCAG
>NZ_CABVMM010000036.1 GCF_902499555.1 Mesonia oceanica | reverse complement strand
GAGTTCATCAGGAAAATAAAAAAGATGCCTATTTATTGTTTTATTATAAATAATGGGGAAGGCAGTATTCTTGTAGTAAAAAAATTGGTTTTCTTGGCCTTCAAATAATTCGCCTACTTTGGCAATTACAAGATGAGCGTTGGAAGGAGGCTCAAAATTAAGAATAGGTAGTGTGGTTTAAAAGAATTGCCAGAAAGCCTATAAACCGAAGTCTTATTTTTAATTAAAACTTGAGAATCTCCTTTAAAAAGTTGAAACTCAATGTCCATCCCATTGACCTCACCTGATAGTTTCGAATCCTCTATATCAAAGGTTTCCATAGGAGTTTCACAGCCTATTTTTAAAACCTTTTTTTCTTCAGTGGCAATCCAAATGTTACCATAATCGTCTTCGATTATTGAAGTATAATTGTATTTTTTATGAAAAGAAATCCATTGACCCTCACCGGTATATATGTTAAACTTGTAGATAGAATTCAGTTCAGATGATAGCCAAAAATCTCCGGTACTACTCAAAAATGGCTGTTTCGGTATTAAAATAGTAACTTTTTTACCTTCTTTTTTTTCAAAAGGAAAAAAGAACCGTTGATTCCCTGTTTCTTTTACAAGACCACAGGGAGATGTGTACCAAAAAAAACCTTCTTCATCAAATAATCCTGATATGCGGGAACTTACAGACTCGCCACAATTTATTATGGGTAGGCGGGGAGGGGGGTAACCATCAGCATATGAATAATCTATTATCCCTAGAATAAAAAATAAATAGGTGTATATCTCATTAAATAGCTGATGTCTTTTTTTTCTAAAAAAATCATTATTAATAATGATTTAAAAAAATAACAAAAAAGCACAACTTTATGGTGATATACTAATACTAATTTCTTTTTTTGAAATTATTTATTTTTAAATTAATATAAGCACAACCTTTGTTGGGGTGCATTTCGCTTCTCTAAGAAGAATTAAAAAAAGTGATTTTAAATGGGAATGATCTAAAAACCAACAGCCAAAATAACAACTAAAATAGTTGAATATCCGTTATAAATCATAATGAGTTGGTGACCCTTTTGTCACACAGAGTGGAGTCGAAGTGTTGATTCAGGGTCTGCTCTTCAATATTTTATTTTTCAAGGTAGTATGAGGTTCTTTATCAAGCCCGCCCGTCGGACGGCAGGTCCAGAATGACGAAAATACTCATTATTACAAATTACGGATAATCAATAAAATATTAATCTGAACAAACAAACTTAAACTCCAAATCAGAAAATAAACCGATTAGAAGGTTATAAATTTGTAGTTGTCTGTACCCATCTTCATATCGGTTTTGATTTATTTCATTGATTTTTTTTGCATATGAAATTGTAAGGGGGGTGCTAATTCTATCAAAAATTGATTCATCAAGAATACCAACGGCAAAGGCAACCCTAAGTAGATTAAAATTATTGTTGGTATCCATTTTTAATTTCTCTAATGCAAAACTCGTTTGTTTATGGCTTTTTTTTAAACCTTTATATAACTTAGGTGATAATAACCTCAATTTTTCTATATATTCAATATCGTCTTTTTCCAGTTTATTTATTTCCGGGAAAAGTTTTAATTTGTTTTGTTTAAGCTCCTGCCTGCATTTTTCAATAAATTTGGTAAGAATAATAGTTTGAAGGAGTTTTTTTTGATTTAAAAAATTCTTTTTCAAAAGAAAATCATCAATTAAACCAGTAAATTCTTCTGCCACAGGTAAAATACATGAACTTACAAATTCATTAGGTTCCAAAATATTTAAATAAAAACTTTTTTTTACTATTAATAACCAGTTTTTACATTGAAAACTCTTTTCTATTTCCTTTTTGTAATTTAAAAAAACTTTTTGGTCACATCCCATTAAATCCCTTTTGTAGTCATCATCAAGACCGAGAACCTCCATCCTTAAAATGTTATAATGAATGTAACGAAGCTGCATTGGGAATTTTGGGTGGTGTTCTAAATCAACATTTAATAAAGGTCTTTTCATCATATGCTCTCTCATTTTAATTACTACTTGACTATCAAAAATATCAAATCATTGATGCCTGTATGTTGCTGTTGTAATTAACGTGTCCTTAGCTCATTTTTTACCGCAAGCGTTAAAGAGGAGGTGTGATTAAAATAAATTATGTAAAACTCTGTAAAATAAAGTTTTATAGGGTTGTTTGGAGAACTGTTTAAAACAGGTTGGGGGTGGTTTTAATGAAAAGCTTTTAAATCCTTGTAATAAACGGTTTTTTATGGCAGTAGGCTTATGTTAGGTAACAACTCTTTTTTTAGTGAGTTTTTTTTCGAAAACAGCAAAGCCTTTTTTGTTTTTAGGTCTTGATAGGGAAGTATATTTTAAAGAGCCACATCTATAGAGCTTGATCTTAGTGTTAACAATCCGGTCTGTACAGCAGTCATTGCGTCCATCCAGTATGAGGCGGGTTATAAAATAGGCTTCTGGTAATTTTATTTTAAAGCCCCAGTCGCCTGAGAGGTTTCCGTCGCGCTTTGTATAAAAACTAGGTTTCAGAACATTGTCCACACCATACAAAGAGCGAGATAAAATCAGCCCAACGGTTTTCAGAGTTTATAAATGAAAAAGTTGTATTGTCAATCCCAATATGGTCTTTTATTAACCTATAAGTAATGTTGGTCTTATATTTAATTTTTCTACAAATTGAGCCGTCAAATAGGTACAGTACCTATTACTTGTGTGTAGTGATAACAGCAGGTCTTAATATATTCATTTAACAAGTTTAAATGATCGCTTTCATTGTCGATTAATATTGACGATAGTTGTTGTTCCATAATCATATTTGAATCATTCAAAAGTTATTGTTTACCTAAGTAAAAGAATAAGTTATAATTTAATTATAATTTTAACTATTGTTCCATATTCGCCATGGGTTTTCGGAGTTTTATCAATATAAATTACATACAAACTACCTTTAGTGGTTCTATTTGAGATTTTAATTCTTTCGTCAATTATTTCAGAAGATAATGATTTGTACTTAAACTTTTGATTCATTTTCTTCTCTAAGGAAGCCGATCTTCC
>NZ_CABVMM010000035.1 GCF_902499555.1 Mesonia oceanica | reverse complement strand
TTCTGGGGTGGTGTGGTAGGACACTTCAAAATTGTCCGGGTCCTGATTACCCAAGATTGCAGCGGTATTTTCTTCCAAATCATAAAAAGCATCCGTTAAGTTTTCAAAGCAGTCTTCCATAGGCTCCATGCTATTCACAATACCAGGAAAATATCCTACAACTTCAAAACTAGTTGTTAAATAACAATCAGGATTGGAATTATTTCCCACTCTAACATAAATGATATGGTTACCATTAGATATAGAATAAGTGTCTGGATTAGGAATTGCTTCACTTAAATCACCTTCATCCGCAGCTTCTTGTGATTCATAATAAGAAACCGAATAATTATTAGGGTTCTGACCATCCAAAGTAATATCCTCATCTTCGGTTAAATTAAAAACTGATTGACCATCAAGATCATCATCACATTCTTCCTGAGAGGGAGGAGTAGCTATCGTTGTTTCCCCTACGGAAATGGTAAATGGTTCTATACTATAACAAGAAGTATTATCATCATTTTCAATTCTAACATATAAGGTATAATCTCCTTCTGCAGTCACTTCGTAAGAAGTTATCGATGTATCAGCCCCTATTTCAGCATCTGACTGACTTTCATAATAAAAAACTGAAAATTGAGATTCGTCTTGTTCCCCTATAACTAAATCATTTTTTTCTGTTAAATCAAAAACTATTGAAGTTTGACCAGGGGAAAAACAGTCTTGATAATCTAATTGATCAATATTATTTACTTCTGGCATTTCATATACCGTTATACAAACCTCTTCATCATATTCACAACCATAATCATCTTCCATATGGAATATATAACAGTGAACTCCTGGGGGAGGCGTTAGCTCCACATCGGCACCCTCTCCTTGGTAATTTTCCCAATATTCACTTACAATAGTTGGAGTAAACTGACTTTCTGGAGGAATAATATTAGGATCAAAATTTAATCCCCATTCAAAAATATAACCATTATCAGACCCTATATTATCAGTAACCGTTATACACCATTCTCCATTTAAAGGTGTCCCTATTAAATCAGAAAACTGTCCCACAGGCAGATAAGAGCCTGCTGGCAAAGATTGTCCTCCTCCTAAAAAAGAAGCGGCCATTGTTGCACTTGCAGATTCTGAAAAATAGTAATCATATCCAACTCCAGGATTAAGATTAGCGTCATTATCTATAGGCTCACCAAAATAATTACTGCCCCCTGCTTGGGTAAACAAAAACACTTCTACCCCATTTGGAGCTGTAATACTTATATCCAAATCCCCTGTATAGGAATGCTCAATATTCAAATATATATTAAGTAAATCTTCTGCGGTTTCGATAATTTCCCCTTCCTGAAATACATCTACAGTAATACAAGTTTCATAAGAGATCCCACTACCATCTGGAAGGAATGTTGTTCCTGTTATCGGGGGTGCCACTTGCTGTTGATACTCGACAGGAGTTATTTCTCCTTGTAATATAACACTTTCACCCTCACATAGCACATTACTGCTCACCGAAGAATTATATTCAGGTTCTAATGCTACTTGGACTTTAGCTTGTACAGTATTCCCAGGACAATTAGGTTCGTCCTTCACCTCGAGGGTAACGAAATATAATCCAGCTGCCGAATAAGTAGCAGTAACATTTGTCCCACTAGCTGTTTGTCCATTCCCAAAATCCCATTCATAAGTAGCATTTTCGTCTATTCCATTTGAGAAAGTTGCAGAACCAACAAAATCAACAGCGCCTTGAGAAACACAAGTACCAAAAACATCCGGCTCCACTTCAGGAACATTCGTTGCGCTTATGGAAGCTACAATACTTTGACATTCCTGTTGACAACCGATTTCAGCAGACCAACCTGGTAATGGTGAAACTTCTCCATTGGGAACCCACTCAACTGTCAAACATCCACTTTCGTTACTAATACTTGGAATCACGAAACCCGGGCTAAAATCTCCCGTATATTGACCAAGCTGTGATGCATTTGTGGAATCACCATCATAAATTATTAAAAAATCACTACCTGAAACCAAAAACTGTTGAAAGTTTAATGTGACTACTTCTGTATCATTTTCAGGACAAAATGTTATCGTAGAAGGGGTTTCATTATAAATCCCTGCAGGACCTCCACTATCATAAAACATACCTGAACATTGAACAGCACTAGTTTGGTCTCCCATATTAATATCCTGAGAAAATAACAACATAGGAAATATTGCAAATACTAAAAGTATTATTTTTTTCATAAGTTTATTTTTTTGTAACAATTACTATATAATATGCTGTATTTTCTAGATGATAAGCATTTTTCTTAAAGTTAGAACCATAATCTAATTCATAAAATAAAGGATTAAAAGCATGAGGATTGAAATTTTCAAATGTATTAGATTGTTTTTTAACCCCCTTCTTCAATTCTAATTCAGGAAATCTTTTAACAAATTCTTTATTAGCCTTTACTATTCTTATTCTTGACAAATCTTCTTTAATTTCTTTTAGTCTTAAAGTATCATCATAAATAAGTTTCACCTCCTCATCAGTATATGCTTCTTTCAAAAATACATCTAGCTGATTAATATTTACTTTAAAAACATTATTGCTGTTACTTTGACAATTTGCTTCTAATTTAAAAAAGAAGATCAGAATCACTATAAAAAATCGAATATTTACTAGCTTCATTTATTAAGGTTTTATTTGACGGCACAAAATAATAAATTATTAACTTTTTCTTCAGAAAATAATCAATGAATTATTTCATTTTAAATTATAACAATCAAATAGTAATAATTCCTACCTAAAAAAATAAAAAATTTAATTTGACTAAGTTTTTTATTGAAATGAGCTCTTACTGCAATAAGTTAATAAAAAACCGAATTTCCCTTAAAAGGTTAAAACAAATTAAAATCCAATAAAGCTATAATATAAGCCTTGATCAGTCAGAGTTTATAGTATCACCTGTCAATCTCATATATACGTTTTTAAAAAGCTTTATTAAGAACCATCCTGTTTTAAAAAATCCTTGACAACTGTAATAAAAAAAGCCCCCTGAACTGTTTTCAGGGGGCTTCTTTTATTCTTTTCTCTCCTTTGGAACTACCTTTTCATTGTAAAGTGGTTCTTGAAGGTCGTAGGCCTGGGCACGCCGATGCCGCCATCCTCTGCGGGCACCCCTGGCTCGAGGTACTCCACACTGAAC
>NZ_CABVMM010000034.1 GCF_902499555.1 Mesonia oceanica | reverse complement strand
ATTACACTTTTCCTTGCAATTTAAGTCATTGATTTAGTAGATGTTTTTAACATAATTAAATGATAACTAGAGAATTGCATGATTGCTAAGGTTTGACTAAATAATTATACCACTTAGGGGTGTCGGCTGTGATAATTAATCGAGCAGTTTTACCTTTGAGTAATTTTTTAGGTAGCGCTTTTCCTTTAACAGGTTCAAAGGTAATTCCCGGAAGAAAGCTTCGATCTATAAAACCTTTCATAAGCGCTGGATAGCTATACCACCACATAGGAAATACCCAAACTAGATGAGTAGCTTTTTTAATTTTTTCTATAGCTTCTATTAAATCAGGTTCTAAGGGGGTGCGTTGACGGTAACCGAATTTTAGGTTAGGATTAAAATTTAAATCAGCTATATCAATTTGACTGATTTTAGCTTTACTTTTAGCGGCTCCATTTTTATAGGCTTCGGCTAAGGCATAATTAAAACTCTTTTTATCCGGATGGCCATTGATAATTAAAATTTGTTTCATTTCTATTTTTTTCTTGCAAAGAAATGAGCGAACAGAGTTTAAGAAAAGGACATTTGTCTAATTCTGAAGTAATTTTCTTATTCGGCTTAAATGCCTAGGGGTAATTCCTAAATAGGAAGAAAGATAATGTAAAGGGATGAGTTGTAGGAGTTGGGGATGATTAGTTAGTAAGTCTTCATATCGTTTTTCTGCCGATTCTGTTTGAAGCATGAAAATTCTTTTTTCTAAATTGATGTATTCCTGTTCAGCAATTAGTTTAAAGAATTTTAACCAATTGGTACTTGATTGTTCTAGCTGTAAGATTTTATCCCTAGAAATAGAATATAATTCAACATCGGTTAGGGCTTGAATATTTTCTGAAGTGGCGGTTTGTGATAAAAAGGAAGAATAGGCAGTGATAAAAGAATTTGAAAAAGTAAAGCAATAAGTTACTTCTTCCTCATTTGAATTATAGTAATACGACCTGAAGAAGCCTGAAGCAATAAAGGCGACCTCTTGAGAGATTTTACCTTCTTGAATAAAGAATTCGCCTTTTTTTATCTTTTTAGTAACCAATAATTGCTCAAAGGAGTCAATTTCCCCTTCGGTTAGGATTCCAAAGGATTTTAAATATTCTTTCATTTTTTAATCCTATAAATGATATTGTCTAAGTTGTCTTTATCTATTTTACCCTTTACCAGTTCAAAACCATTTGTCTCTAATAACTTTTTAGAGTTCTTATTTTGATGGTGAGTATAAGCCTCGATAGTTTGTAAGTGGAGCTGATGAAACCCAAAGTTCAATACATTTTGTAAAGCTTCCGTCATCATTCCTTTTCCTTGAAATTGCGGACTTAAATCATACCCAACTTCTGCTTTTTGTCTATCTTCCGAAAAATTCCACAGGCAGATGCTACCTATCATTTCAGAAGTTGGTGGAGCCGTAATTACCCAATAATAGGATTTTTGGTCTTTAAAAGCGGTATGGATTCTAGCGATAAATGCCAAGGCTTTTTCCTTAGACTCTGCGCTTGTTCTTTTTATAAATTCATTTACTTTTTTATCGGACCGTAAATAGGAAATCATTTCCCAATCAGAGGTTTTAAGTTGACGCAGTAAAAGCCTTTGGGTAGTTATCTCAGGAAAATTTTCTGTTTTCATGGAAGTTGAAATAAAAGCTACTTAATTCTATAAATTGTATTTCCTTTTTTACTGACTTTTGTTACAACCTTATTTTGGGAAAGCAATCGTCTTAAGCTTTCTCTAATTTCTTGGATCCCGTGGTTTTTAAAATCTTCAAATCCTTTTTGTTGGGCTCCCCATCTTCTTATTCTTGAAGCTGAAAATGCCCATTGACTATATTGGTTTAAAAATTGGGTTACCAAATTGTCTAGATTTTTATCAATTTCTAAATCGTTGTTGCTGTTTATAAGTTTTGATTTAAGCTCATCAATTTGTTTTTGTAAATCTGCCAATTCTTTGGAGTTATCACGGGCCTGAGTTTTAACTACATTTTCAAGTTCAATCATTCCTATTTTTTTGATTCTGAACCCCATTTTATCCCAAGGAATGTTCACCACTATTAATATAATAATAAGGATGGTTAATATAGAAGGTAATCCAAATTTTTCAGGGTCAATATAGTCTGGACTACAAAAAATAAGATAGGTGTATATTCCTATAATAGAAAATATGAGAATGATAGCAGGAATACTAATTAACCATCTGATGACTAGGGGAAGTGTAAAACTTAAATTTTCATCCAGTTCTTCTTCAGGCAAATTCTTGACGTTTTCGTTCAACATAATTATTTATAGGAGTAAGTCTGATAAGGTTATTTTTAATAATGGTAATTAACTGAATATACTATCTCTTAAATTTAGTGAGAAAATATAAGAATTTAATATTTAAATTACTAAATGTTGATGAATACCCTATGTTTTCTTAAATTTATTTTTCAACTCTAATACTTATTAATAAAGCGTTAATCATTTCAATATAGTTTCTACCCTCTTCATTTTTTCCAAAGAGTCCTGCTCCTAGGGCAATGGCGTAATGAAATTTCCAATGCGTATCTCTTAAAAGTTTCATGCTGTTGGGAAGTTGGCCATTATCGGTTTTATCGTATTCTACTTCTTCACTAGACCATTGAATAGTTTGCTTCGTTTTCCCTTCTCCAAACTTAAAAGTGTATTTCGCAATTTTATTACCGCTATGGGTAGAAAAGTTTTCAATATCTTCAATCTTAAACCAAAAGGAGGTGTTCTGGATGTTATATACAGAATCTTGAAAGTAGATATTCCCTCTTTTGTAGATGAGGGCATTTTCAAATATATCTAAACTAAAATTACCTAAGGAAGACTCTTCAAGGTTGATTTCATATTTATCATTAAAGCTGTTGGATTTCTTAATATCAAAATCTATAGCTTGTTTAATTTTGGCAATGGTAGTGTTGTTTAATTTTACGTTAATACTGTCATCTTGAGAGAAATGTAAGCTCACTAAAGCTTTATCGGTGTTTTTTAAAATAGTAATTGCTTCTTCTACATCCATTTTAGGAGGAATGGGTTCTGGTTTGTTTTGAAGTTCTAGGTAAGCTGAGGTTCCCGCCAAACCAATAATTAAAACCACAAACGAAACTCCCTGAACCGTAATGACTCCCGCAATTTTAGTTTCGCTATTGTTTCCATCGAAAATCTTTTCTTGAAAAGTTTCACTAAAGATGGCTGCAATAACAATAACCCCGACAATTATTAATAAACCTAATGCTATGTAATTCATAGGTGAGTTAAGTATTGATGGTAATTTTTAGTACTGTTTTTATAGTCTCCGTTGAACGTCTTTCAACAAATATAACGGCTTTTTGGGTATAATTATTTTTAGCCTCTCAATTATAAAGCAGTCTTTTATAAATGATACAAGGTAATAGGGTAAGTTTTTTACTTAAAAACTAATTTGTCTTAATTACTCTTTTCAACCTTATCTAATTTTTGTTCTAGTTCGTTCAGTTTTTTACTTAAATATTTAATTTCTTTTTGTTGCTGAATGGTATAAAGGGTAAGCTCTTCAATTTTCTGTAATAATTTGGCATCCATTTGGCCTAGAAAAATCCCGTTTTCTTCTACTTCTTTGGCACTGGGGATATCTTTTAAATGTCCTTTTTGTTGAATGTGATTTTCTACTTCTTTAAGGCTAGGA
>NZ_CABVMM010000033.1 GCF_902499555.1 Mesonia oceanica | reverse complement strand
CCTGATGCTAAGTTTGACATATCTAAGGATGGTGACATTTCGTTTAAATCTCTACTCAAGACTTCTTGTCCCAGTAAATTATAAATACTCACCTTATCAATGTTTAATCTAGACTCCAGATTAATTGAATTCTTTACCGGGTTAGGATAATAATTGAATCCTACAAAATTTTCAGTATTAACTCCTAAGAAATCTGTAGTAAAAGACTCTACTGCAGTCCATTCACTCATATTATCGTTATCACAAATGGCTCGCACATACACATCATAGGTGGTTTCTGGAGTTAAATCACTAAGAATAACACCTAGTTCGTCATTATTGTCCATCATAGATTCTCCTTCTGATGTTGGATCAAAACCAGTTTCTCCATACAATACTTCCCATTCAGTTACTACTACATAGTCGGTCCAAGTTACCTCTGCTGTAGTATCGGTAATATTGTTTATAACTACTTCTGTTGGAACTTCACAAGGATCTTGTAATGTTATGAACATTTCTACTGCAGTCCATTCACTCATATTATCGGTATCACAAATGGCTCGCACATACACATCATAGGTGGTTTCTGGAGTTAAATCACTAAGAACAACACCTAGTTCGTCATTATTGTCCATCATAGATTCTCCTTCTGATGTTGGATCAAAACCAGTTTCTCCATACAACACTTCCCATTCAGTTACTCCTGCATTGTCGGTCCAAGTTACCTCTGCTGTAGTATCAGTAATATTGTCTATAGTAACATTGGTTGGAGTTTCGCAAACTTCAATAAATACATCAAAATCAATAGTGGTTTGATCATTCCCTGCACAATTGTTACTTCCATCTGCATCTAATGTCATATAAATAAATCCAGAAGAAGCTTCAAATGATAAACCTTCCAAATCTGATCCATCTAAATCAGAGTCGAATAATATATCACCAGAATTATCTTGGCCATTATAAATAATTAAGTCATCAAAAGTTCCTCCTGAAGAATTTGCTTCAACAGTTCCCGTAGTGAAAGTAATAGTCAATGGCTCTCCATTTTCTGATTGAAATAACCATTGTTTAAAATCATTATTACCATAACAATAAGTTTCACTTAACACAGGGTTCTCTACTGAAACTAATACAGGATTAGCATTAGTTGTAAAACTCAATACTGATGTCCAATCACTCTCGCTATCCTCTCCACAAATTGAACGAATATATACATCATATTGTGTATCTGGCGATAACTCATCTAAAACTTCTCCCAAGGTATCATCATCGTCTATTACTGAAGTGCCTTCTGTTTCAAAATCAAATCCAGATTCCCCGTAAAACACTTCCCATTCACTTTCATCTCCATTAGAAGTCCAACTAATCTCTACGCTTGTATCAGTAATATTATTAACAACAACATTTGTTGGAATGATACATTGTATAGTCTGTACACAAACATCAAAAGTAGTTTGAGCACTATTCGTAGAAGCCCATCCATAAACCCTTAAATAGTAGGTTTCCCCAACGGTAAGACCAGTAGCGGTAAAAGAATTAGGATCTGAATCATCAAATAAAGTTAAAGCTTCGCAACCTCCAGAACCATCATATAAGGCCATTCCCATATCTATAGAAGACCCCATAACAGCTTCTACATTTGATAGTGAGATAGGATGGCTTGAAGAAGTTGCGGTAAAAGTAAACCAGACATCATTGTTTGGAGTTCCTGTGATCTCTTCATCGTCTGTTCCTGTGGCACTAACCGTAGTTCCAGCTGTAGTCGAAATACATTCTTCATCATCATTTAAAACTAATTCGATAGCATTATCACATTCATCATTAGAAGGAGCCGGCGGTGGTGTTTTCACACAAACATCAAAAGTAGCTTGGGCACTGTTAGTAGAAGCCCATCCATAAACCCTCAAATAATAAGTTTCTCCAACTGTAAGACCGGTAGCGGTAAAAGAATTAGGATCTGAATCGTCAAATAAAGCTAAAGCTTCACAGCCTCCAGTACCATCATATAAGGCCATTCCCATATCTGTAGAAGAACCTATAACAGCTTCTACATTCAATAATGAGATGGGATGTATTGAAGAAGTTGCGGTAAAAGTAAACCATACATCATTGTTCGGGGTTCCTGTTACCGATTCCTCGTCTGTACCTAAATCTGAACCTGTGGCACTAACTGTAGTTCCAGCGGTAGTCAAGGTACATTCTAGATTATCGTTTAAAACTAATTCGATAGCATTATCACATTCATCATTAGAGGGAGCTTGCGGTGGTGTTTTCACACAAACATCAAAAGTAGTTTGGGCACTATTCGTAGAAGCCCATCCATAAACTCTTAAATAGTAGGTTTCTCCAACTGTAAGACCATTAACTATAAAAGAATTAGGGTCTGAATCGTCAAATAAAGCTAAAGCTTCACAGCCTCCGGTACCATCATATAAAGCCATTCCCATATCTGTAGAAGAACCTACAACAGCTTCTATATTCAACAATGAAATGGTATGGCTTGAAGAAGTTGTTATAAAAGTAAACCATACATCATTGTTCGGGGTTCCTGTTACCGATTCCTCGTCTGTACCTAAATCTGAACCTGTGGCACTAACTGTAGTTCCAGCGGTAGTCAAGGTACATTCTAGATTATCGTTTAAAACTAATTCGATAGCATTATCACATTCGTCATTAGAGGGTACTGTATAGAAACTTAACAAAACCCAATCACTTGTATCTTCTTCATCACAAATCGCTCTTACATACACATCATATGAAATAGACTCTGATAAATCTGAAATTGAAACCTCTGGCTCTCCATTAATATCATTAATCATTGTTCCTTCAGTTTCTACATCAAAACCAGAACCACCATATAAAACTTCCCAATCAGTCTCAGAGTCACCCGCTGTCCAACTTATATCAGCACTTGTACTAGTAAGATTATCTACTTCTAAATTTGTTGGAACTAAACATGTTGGAGGGACTTGAGAAAAAATTGTGGGAGCATCAAAACAAAAACCATATTCCCAACCATTACCACTTGAATCCTGTCCATCATCATCGTATCTAATTCTATATTTAAATCCTGTTAATTGAGTTGATGAAAAGTTTTCAATATTCAATTTGGTAACATTACAAGCAACTTTAGCAGGAGAGCAGAAATCATTTGTAGTTGCTCCAGAAGATCCTTGTGTTCCAGGAATAGGACCTGACCAATCTACCCAAATTGAATTTTCGCTATCCCAATACTCTATTACTAATAAATCTTCCTGCTCACTTTCAAGACTATTCACTACCCGGAAAAAATAATCTGCAGAGAAGTTTATCCAAGTTTCTCCAGCATTATAGGCTTCTGTTAAATCTATAACCGGTGATTCTGCAGCAATTTCATCTTCAGAATTTCCGCCCGCATCATCATCATCAAAGGCAAAATTACCACTTAAGGTAGGGTCTGCTTCAAAAGCATCTGCATCACTTTCGTAATCACCCGTAATCACCCAATCAGAATTGGGCCAATCTGCACTTTCATTTAAAGTCTGTGCATGTATTGATAGGCTAAAAAAAACCATCAATAAGTTAGGAATAATTAATAATGTAATTCTTTTCATATCTATTTTTTTTATCAACACCAAATATATAAGATTTAGAGCCGTTAAAAAAAATTACCCCCAAATCTTTTTAAGACTTGAGGGTAATAACAACCTGTATTAGGTATGATTATTAGAATTTAAAATTATTCTTTAATAACTCGAATAATTTTAGATTGACTTCCTATCTGTACTCGAAGTATATAAGCTCCTGATGCTAAGTTTGACATATCTAAGGATGGTGACATTTCGTTTAAATCTCTACTCAAGACTTCTTGTCCCAGTAAATTATAAATACTCACCTTATCAATGTTTAATCTAGACTCCAGATTAATTGAATTCTTTACCGGGTTAGGATAATAATTGAATCCTACAAAATTTTCAGTATTAACTCCTAAGAAATCTGTAGTAAAAGACTCTACTGCAGTCCATTCACTCATATTATC
>NZ_CABVMM010000032.1 GCF_902499555.1 Mesonia oceanica | reverse complement strand
TCACATCAAAAACCAAATGGCTAATGTCTATTCCAAAATATTTAATATCTTTATTCATAAGAAAATGTTTTTTGAAAGGACAATCTACGCGAGTTTCAACGACTTAAAAGCGAGATCTAAAGCCTCTTACAACTGTACGAAATCTGTGTAGAAAAGAGCGGGGATTTTCAATGCTGACGAAATCTAAAGCTTCTGCATATATAATAACCTTATTCCGCTCTTTTGTTCTTTCTTGTTTATATCATAAATTTAATGAGAATCAAACTTAAGACATATACCACTCATAGCCAGTCAGTTGCTTAATCGAGGTTAAGGTATATTTGCTAGTCCGCCAAATTTTTTAATTTGGCTTATTGGAAAAATAAGGTAATAAGAAAATTAAAAAATTCGGCTCGTGCTTAAACGAAAAGTTATCACTAATTTGCATGCTACGAGCCATATACAAGACCATTATGCAACAAATTGACCAACATCAATCCAAAGCCACCCACTTTGTAGGGAAATAAATATTGGAGGAATAATGTTCAGTTAATTTTAGCAAAAATGGAGTTTTTCCCCACGGCAATTGTGGAAGTATTCTAATCTACTAAAAATTAGAATGCGTAAATTTAAATCTTATTATCAAAATGAAAAAGTTAGTACTAATTTCAATTCTCCAATTAATTTGTATTGGAACATTTGCGCAATCAGTCCAAGGATATTACGTTGTAGAAAAAGTGGGGCATTCCTTAAACCCAATTCAAAAAACAACTAATACGGACCAAACATTAACGTTGGATATGGAAAACAATGATTTAGAAAGTTTTTTAAATAGTAAACCTATCTACCAATTTAAAAGAGCTTTTCCAAATATTTCAAACCCATATTTGCAACGTGTTTATTATATAGAGCTTAACGATGATAGTCATTTAGCATCGCTATCAAGCAGGACTGAAATTGAATATACAGAATATGTATATGAAGGACAACCCCTTTTAGAACCTGATGACATTGAAGGAATCGATGGAAATGTAAAAGAAGCTATGGAACTCATTAAAGCACCACAGGCTTGGAATATCACTACTGGAAACCCCAATATATTAGTAGGTGTTGTTGATACCTACTTTGATACCGACCACGATGATTTAATCAACAAAATTGTTCAAGATATAGATGATAGCTCGTCAACCAACAAACACGGCACTCAAGTATCGGGAGTAGTTGCAGCAGATACAAATAATGGTATTGGAATACCAAGTATAGGCTATAATACAAAGTTGGTAACTATGGATAGTCCCTTAAATACAATGAGAGTTTGGGAAATGGCTCAAATACCTGGTGTAAAAGTAATCAATGGTAGTTGGTATGACTCCTGTTCGCCATCATCCATTAATGCAATGGTTTATGAAGATATCTGGAATATGGGAATTACTCCAATATTTGCTGCTGGCAATGGTAATACTTGTGGTTCAGACCCTACAACATACGTATATCCAGCAGCCTATGACCATACCATAGCTGTATCGGCAGTCGGTCATATATCACCAAGAGAAACAAATCACCCAGTTTATGGTATCGTATCGTGGAAGGATGTTCACAACCGTATTGGAAATGACCCCACAACTACAATGACTCATAATGATAAAGTAGATGTTTGTGCTCCTGGGTATCGTTTATATACGCTCGACAATAATAATAATTATCGCAACACAAGTTTTGGAACGTCCTTATCATCTCCAATGGTTGCAGGATTGGCAGCACTATTGTTGGATGTAAATCCGAATTTAACTCCCGACCAAATTAGAGACATTATTAAAAATACCGCAGACAATATTTACCAAATCCCCGAAAATGCCCCCTATCAAGGCCTTTTGGGGACTGGAAGAATAAATGCATACAGAGCTGTACTAACAGCACAATGTATGGCAAATCCAACAACTGGACTTGACTTAGCTATGCGTAATTCTGACTTTGATGACGGTACAGAACCCGACAACAGCACACAACAACCTTGGCAAAGTAATGATATTTGGGTAAGAAACCAAGATGATGGTATTTATAACGACGACCACCAAAACCCTGAATATGACCCAAACGACCCAAACTATGTTTATGTTCGAGTATCCAACAATAGCTGTGACACCTCATCGGGCAATGACCAGTTAAAATTATATTGGGCAAAGGCAAATACCTCACTTTCTTGGCCACAGCATTGGGACGGTAGTTTGTTCATTACAGACCCAGTAACAGGCCAAGATATTTTGATGGGCGATGAAATAGGCACTATTACAATCCCCCCCATTGAAATTGGGGAGACTAAAATTTTAAAACTTCAATGGAGTGTTCCGAACCCAGAAGATTATGAAAATATTAATCCCAATCCTTGGCATTTTTGTCTTTTGGCAAGAATTGAATCTACAGATGACCCAATGACATTTACAGAAGGGAGTCATATAACTACTAATGTTTTAAACAACAATAACATTGCTTGGAAAAATACTACTGTAGTGGACATTGAACCTAATTCAACTCCTATAATTGGTGGTGTAGTAGCTGTAGGCAACCCTTTTACGGCTCAAAAATCATTTAAGCTGGAACTGGTGAGGGAAACAAATGAATTGGGAAAGGCGATATATGAGGAGGCAGAAGTCTCTATCACAATGGATAATACAATCTATACTGCTTGGAACAATGGTGGAAAAGCCAAAACAAATCTAAAGGACACTCGACAGAACGAGCGAAAGATAGTAACTGCAGACAATGCTGTACTAAACAACATTAGCTTAGCTCCCAACGAAATAGGTACGATAAATTTAGAGTTTAATTTCTTAACAAAAGAATATACCGATAAAAACGAATACGTGTACCACGTTATACAACGTGATGCAAGTACAAACGATATTATTGGAGGGGAAACCTATATAGTGCGAAAAAAACCAAGAGACAGTTTTTCTGCTGATGCAGGTAATGATAAGGAAATTGATAAAAATGAAAGCACAACGCTCACCGCATCAAATATCAATGAGGATGCTACCTATAATTGGTACGACCCAGAAGGTAACTTAATTTACACTGGCTCTGACCTAACGGTATCGCCAGAAATTACAAAAATCTATAAATTGGAAGTAATTTCAAATCTTGATGGATTCAAAGATTACGATGAGATAGAGGTAAAAGTAAATCCCTACAAACTGGAAAGTTTAGTGCCAAATCCAGCTATTTCACAAGTTACTGTAAATTACATCGCAGATGAAGCTAATTCTGCATACCTTATGGTAGTGAACACTACAACTGGGTCTTCAGACAACTATATAATTGACACTACTTTAAACAGTGTCGTAATCGATATTTCAAGCTACACATCGGGTATTTATGAAGTTATACTCGTTGCAGATGGTGAGGCACAGACATCTCAAACATTAATTAAACAATAAAAGCAAACCGTATGAAATATTTTTTAATAATTACAAGTTTAATTTTCGTGCAAAAGTTATTTGCACAAGACCCGCAACTTTTTGAAAATACTTGGTATTTACAAGATGTAATAATTGATGGCAACGATAATTTTCCACCTTCTAATGAGGAGGTAGAATTTATCCAAGCTACTTTTTCAAATGATAATTCATTTTTAACCGAAGTTTGTGCCACTCTTGAAGGAACATTAAGTTATAATGCTGATAATTTTTCATTTGATTCCTTTGCAATAACATTAATAGGCTGTGGGGAACAAGTCAATGACGATTATCAAAATTTATATATAAATGATTATTTTGAACAGACTATTGACAACCCATATTCTTATGCAATTACGCAAAGTGAAAGTGCTTTGGAGTTAACAGTAACTAATTCAAATAATGATATTGCAATATATACGAACGAATTATTATCAATAGAAAATATCCGAGGATTTGAAAATAGGATTTACCCAAATCCATCTAATGGGATATTTAGTATTAAAACGCCTGATAATTCAGATTATATCATTATAATATACAATGTTACCGGTAGAGTTTTAGGTACAATATATGATTACACGAAAAATGGTGCAATTGATATTTCTCAATACGATTCTGGGGTTTATCTTTTAAAAATCATAGATGATACTGGAAATTACAGTATTGAAAGAATAATTAAAAACTGAGTAAAAATTCGTTGCATAACATTGTATCCTATGAAAAGCCCTAGTCCAGTTCTTTAAAGTTACTATTTAATTTTTAATTATCTCATAATGTTGTTTTTGGGGTGTTGAATCGTTGATAATT
>NZ_CABVMM010000031.1 GCF_902499555.1 Mesonia oceanica | reverse complement strand
ACCTTCGATCTGACGCAGAGCAATATAGAGGCTTTAGCAGGCCAGAGTGCAGGTTCTTATACGGTATCGTATTATGCGGGAGAGTCCTCCCTTGACAATGACAGCCCTATTTTGGACCCCACTTCCTATGTGAACGGTTCCAACCCGGAGGAGATCTTCTTCAAGGTAAGCCCGAACTCCTCTCCCGGATGCTATTTGACGTCTAGCTTTATGATCGAGGCCACGCCCTCGGCTGAGATTTTCGACCCTTCTCCGCTTATCGCCTGTGACAACGACAACGACGGTATCCATACGCAGTTTATGCTTACCGATAGGGACCAAGAGGTGACCGGAGGGAATGATGGTGTCGGCGTGAGCTACCACCCAACGCAGCTTGATGCGGAGAACGGGGTGAACGCCTTTGAATCGCCCTATGCGAACGTATCGCCCTATAACCAGACGGTCTACGTGCGTGCCGTTGACAACACCAACGGCTGTGTGCAGACGACCACTTTGGAGCTTGAGGTTTACGACCGCCCCGTGATCGTTGAGCCGGAAGGCCTTTCCGTGTGCGATGAGAATTCTGATGGGCAGGCCTATTTCGACCTGACCACGGTATCAGAAGAAGTACTTGACGGGCTTGACCCTGGTGTCTACCAGGTAAGCTACCATTCCAGCGAGGTGGATGCATTGGCAGGATCCCCTTCCATACCCGGTCCCGGGGGCTACCTTAGCACCGGCGGAGAGGTTTGGGTACGTGTCGAGGATACGGGCACCCCCACGGGCTGCCATAGCGTAGTACCGCTGCTGCTTGAGGTGGCGCCGCTACCCGAGCCTGTACAGCCCTCCCCGTTGGAGAGCTGTGATGACCTTGCCAGCGGTAGCGATACCGATGGTCGCAGCATCTTCGACCTGACCTCTAAGGAGGGAGAGCTTACCGGTGGCAACAACGCCTGGACGGTGCTTTGGTACGAGGACCAGGCGTCCCTTGATGCGGGCGACCCCATAGCCGTTCCTTCCGCCTATACCAATACCAACGAGGTGGACTACGCGCAGCAGACACTGCTGGCGGAGGTCACCGGTCCCAACGGCTGCAGTGCCGTGACGACCCTCACCCTTACGGTGAACCCCTTGCCCTCGCCCACGCCAAGTGCGGATCTAGAGGTTTACCAGGAGTGCGACAGTGACAACGACGGTTTTTCAGAGTTCGACCTGGAGAGCCTTGAAACGCTTATCGCCAATGGAGAGGACAATGTGGAGATCACCTACCACCCTACGGCTTCGAGCGCGGATCTGGGGGTTGATGCGATAACCGATGTATCGAACTATGGGAACACCAACCCTTGGGAGCAGGTGATCTATGCGCGTTCGACCAATACCATCACCGGTTGCCACCGTTACGTAAGCCTTACCCTTGAAGTGGTACCCCTTCCCGAGATCGATATGGCCAGCGGTGATCTGGACCTTTTCATCTGTGACGGCAACGGTGACGGCAATGCATTTTTCGACCTGACCCAGAACTCCGGAGCGATCTATGGGGCGCAGTCCCCCGATGATTACCAGCTTGGCTATTACGAGAGTTTGGAAGGAGCCGAGGCAGGGGGTGGCCTTGACCTTATCGGTACGCCTACGGCCTACCCGAACCAGGGGGAGAGCCCGTTGACGGTCTGGGTACGCCTTGAAGATATAGCCACGGGCTGTTACCGTACGGCCTCCTTTGAACTGGAAGTAGGGGTGGACCCATTGATCATGAACCCTACGGGTCTTTTTGCCTGCGATGACAGTGCCCAGGGCCCTACCGATGGGATCGGCCTTTTCGACCTTACCGAGGCCACCCCTGAGGTGACGGGCGGTGACAGTACGCTTTCCGTAAGCTATTACGCCAGTGAGTCCGACCGCGATGCGGATATCCCCATCGAGGACCCCTCTGCCTATGAGGTTGATGCCGATGAGCCCGTTACGGTGTACCTCACGGTAACCGGGGGCAACAGCTGTACTTCCCATACGAACCTAACCCTTACGGTGACGCCCAATCCAAGCATAGCCGAGGAGCTTCCGGCGATCGAGCAGTGCGACGAGGACAACGACGGGGTGGTGGCCTTCGACCTTTCGGCAGCGACCGATGGCATCCTTAACGGGGAGGACGGAGTAAGCATCACCTACCATACGACCCTTTCCAACGCGAAACTTGGTGTTGATGCGATCGAGGACGAATCCAGTTACACCACGGTGAACGACGACAGCCAGACGATCTATGTACGTGCGGAGAACGATGAGACGGGCTGTTATACGGTGCGTGCGCTTGAACTGGTGACGATAGCCTCCCCGGAGATCCAGGGGGAGCTGGAAGACCTTTACATCTGTGATGGCGATGATAACAACGGGATCGGGGTGTTCGACCTTACCGAGAACGAGGATAACATCTTCGGGGATGCCGATACGTCCAATTTGGAGATCACCTACCATACCAGTGAAGGGGGTGCCATTTCCGGCACCGGTGCCATAGCGGTGCCCACCCATTACACCAACGAGTTCAACGGCCAGGTGATCTATGTGCGTTTGGCAAATACGCAGACGGGCTGCATCGATGGCTTTTTCCTTCCGGGTGACAACAGTTTCACCCTTAACGTGAACAGCCTCCCCGAGCTTACCCACCCTTCCGGACTGCAGTTGTGCAACCAGGACGATAGCGGGGAGCCCTACCCTATGGAGGTGTTCGACCTGACCGTGAAGGAAGAGGAGATCTTTGGTGGCCCTGTGCCTTCGGATTTCAGTTTCAGCTACTATGCGGGCGAGCCCGATTACCAGGCGGGTGTTGCCATAGCCGACCCTACCGCCTATGAGAACGAGGAGAACCCGCAGACAATCTATGTGGAAGTGACCCATAACGTCGGGGAGGGCGAAGGCTCCACCGCCTGTAGCGCAGTGGAGACCCTTACCATCACGGTGCTCCCTATGCCGAGCCCTTCTGAAACGGACCCGGATGTACTTCGGATGACGGCCTGTGACGATACCAACGATGGGGTGGCGCAGTCGCCCTTCGACCTGACACTTAACGGGGATTTGATCTCCCAGGGAGAACCGGTACAGGTGAGCTATTACAGAACAGCGGAAGCCGCAGAGAATGAAGATGCGGTCGAACTGATCGGTGACCCGGGAGCCTATGTGAACGAGCCTTCGTACAACGAAGTTGACGCAAGCGGCAACCCTACCAATGTACAGGTGATCTATGCCCGTGTTGATAGTGATATCCCCGGTAACTTCTGTTATGTGGTGGTGCCCTTTGAGCTCGTGGTACAGCCCGCCCCTGTACTGAACACCTCTGTGGACGGTCTTGATTTCGGCTACAGCCTATGTTCCGATAATGCCGGTTCTGGCACGGGCAGCTTCTATGCCGAAGATGTAGCTGGTTCTGTATACGATTACGATGATGTTACGTTCAACCCCGGTATCTTGGTTCCCCTGTTGGACCCCGGTACGGCTACCAACGGCAGTATCGGAGATTACACGGTGAGCATCCACTTTACCGCTGATGGTGCCGTTAACGGTACCGGTGAAGTGCCCCCGGGATATATAGCCTCCGATGGCGATGTTTTCTACATCCAGTTGACCCATG
Source organism: Mesonia oceanica (assembly GCF_902499555.1). Lineage (GTDB taxonomy): Bacteria > Bacteroidota > Bacteroidia > Flavobacteriales > Flavobacteriaceae > Mesonia > Mesonia oceanica. The sequence continues at coordinate 1,225 of NZ_CABVMM010000031.1, read as the reverse complement.
ACCTTACCGGCTGTGGGATCACCGATCAGGCGCTTATCGGTGTGCTGCACATCAAGGTGGAGCCGCGCCCGGGCATTGCCGAAGATGCGGTACTTTCAATAACGGCCTGTTCGGATAACGAAGGTGAAAATACCGCTACGGTCGATTTACAGGATTTTGATGTTGCTATTGATAACAACGGGACACCCGATACCGAAGTGTACTATTACGCGAGTGAAACCGATTATGAAAACGGGGTTCGTATCCCTGAAACACAAGAGCCGGTATACCTTACCAGTGATGGGGATGTGATCTATGCCGAAGTGGTGGATACCACTACCTACTGCAACAGTACCGGTGTGGTAATGATCCCCGTGAGTGTGGGCACGCGCCCTAGCGTTGATATCAGCAGCTATAACGGGATGTACATCTGTTCCGACAGCGACCCTTCGACCCCTGTGGATGGCGGTGACTATACGCCCCTTGTGATCGATACGGGTATGGACGGTGAGGGTTATACCTTTGAATGGCGCTACAACGACATATTGATCGCGGGAGAGGACGGCCCGAGTATCAGTGTTGGCGGTGGCAGTGGGAACCCTTTACAGGACGGGGAGTACAGCGTAATAGCCTTCGACCTTAACACCATTGACGGGACCGGTGGCAACTGTGGCAGTAACCCCGATACCATTGTTATTTTGGGGAGCAACCCACCAGAGTTTGAGGTGGCGCCTACCTCCATCGGTTTTGAAGGGGAGCACAGCCTTCGGGTGTACAATGTCAGCGGCAACGGTGACTATGAGTTCAGCGTTGACAACGGCCCCTGGTCGGTGATGCCTTCCAGTGGTATACTTGACTTCGACGGGCTCTCTGCCGGTGTGCATACCGTTTACGGAAGGGACAGAAACGGCTGTGGCACCACCGAATCAAGGGCGGTGTCCTTTATCGACTTCCCGCCGTTCTTCACGCCCAACGGTGACGGTTACAACGATACGTGGAACATCATCGGGCTGGATACCGACCTTAACCGCGGTGCGAGGATCTACATCTTCGACCGCTACGGAAAGCTTTTGAAACAGCTCAGCCCGAGTTCCCCGGGTTGGGACGGGACCTATAACGGCAGCCCTCTGCCCTCCGGGGACTACTGGTTCAGTGTGGAGTACCTCGAGCCAGGGGTGCCCGCAGAGGATGGCGGCATCGGCGTGCCCAGGCCTACGACCTTCAAGAACCACTTTACAATGAAAAG
>NZ_CABVMM010000030.1 GCF_902499555.1 Mesonia oceanica | reverse complement strand
TCACATCAAAAACCAAATGGCTAATGTCTATTCCAAAATATTTAATATCTTTATTCATAAGAAAATGTTTTTTGAAAGGACAATCTACGCGAGTTTCAACGACTTAAAAGCGAGGTCTAAAAGCCTCTTAAAACTGTACGAAATCTGTGTAGAAAAGAGCGGGGATTTTCAATGTTGACGAAGTCTAAAGCTTCTGCGTATACAATAACCTTATTCCGCTCTTTTGTTCTTTCTGATTTATATCATAAATTTAATGAGAATCAAACTTAAGCCGTATATAAAAAACAGCGGTTTAATCGCTTAATCAAAATAAAAAGAATAAATTAATGGTCGGTTATAATCTGAAAAGTCAGTACGTAAAATACCTAGCTATTTATATATTATGCCGTTTTGATACATATGAAAAAAACAAAATTCAAATATAATTTTATCGGAATTTTTATAATTCTATCTTTTCATCTCAACGCCCAAACATCAAAAATGGAACGAAACTATAATAAAATTCCATTTAAAGATAGTATCACTAAAGATGTTAAAGAACAGTTTAAAAAAATAAATAATTCGAAAAAAGAAATTCTTTTAATTGCTAAAAAATTGAATGACTCGTTATTTTCAATTTTCCTTTATAATAACACTAAAGATTCTCTTAATATCGAACTTCAAAATAGATCTTTATTTTTAATACAAGAAGCTAAAAATAAAAATGGAGAATGGGAACCCATTGAATATCAATCTTTAGCAGCTTGTGCTAATAGTTATCATTACTATAAAATTAAATCTAAAGAAATAATAAGAACAGATAGTAAATCATACAAAGGTGATTTTCAAACAAAAATTAGATTTAAGCTAAACCACAATGATAAAATATTTTACTCAAACTCTTTACCAAGTGGCATTAATGAAAATCAATTTGTAATACCTAAAAACTTAACAAAAGATAGATTATATGGACAATATTTGGATTATGGTGGTAAAAAACTTCTAAAAAAAGTAATATTTATAGAAAAAAATTATAATAAAGAGATTGGTATTCAATATCAGAAATGGAAGAAAGAAATAGAAAGAAAAAGAGCGGAATATTATAAAAACAAGAAAAAATAATACGTGGCACAACAACATATATTACAAATAGCTAAGGCTTTTCTAAACTGAGAATTTCAGTATATTTGGTTAGTCTCCAAATCTTTTGATTTACTGTCGTTTTTATTTTCTGTTTTGGTAGTAGTAGGCCTTCGGTGGGCTTTTTAAAATAAAAATAAAAACACAAAAGGTTTTGACTTGTCACGAATCGAAAATTAACTCATAATGGCACGTTGCTTGCCATATTTAAAATCGTTATCAAACATTATGGAAAAATATAAAGTAAGAACAATATCAGTTTTTCATTTCGTTCTTGCATTTATTACACTAATATTAAGTTGTGCCTTTATAGTATCTAAAATTCAAGAAACGATTAATGAAAAGCCTAATGAATTGATAGTTTTTTTATTTTTTGCTTTTTTAATTTTTGGAATATATTGGGTTTCTGTAAAATTGACATCAGGAATTGCTGAAATTACTTTAACTAAAAGAAAAATTGAATTTAAATGGTTAAAAAAACCAATCTTAAAATCTCAAGATGATCTTAGTTTCGATTTAAATGAAATTGATAGTTGGAATATTCAAAGAGAATTTCATTATGACACATTAGATATAAATTCCAAGTTTTCTAGTATCTCTATTTCGAGATTCCCAGAATGGAGAAATGACAAGGATGATTATCAGAGTTTTATAAATACTTTCACACAAAAAATCGGAAGCATTAATAAAAAAAGACTCAAAAAAATTAAAAGAAATATAAAATCAGATCAAAAAGAAGTCAATGAAAAACCTATAAGAGATCAAGAAGCGATTTTCAATAGTTCGATTAAACCTAAAATTCTATTAGGTGTCTACATCTTTGTTATGATTCTTGGTGTTTTTTATGTGTATAATAATTGGAATACAGGAAAATCAAATATAGGAATAGTAATTGTTGGTTTGATTGGATGTAGCTATTATATAAAAAAATATCGAAATAAAAAATAACGTCTGCCAACACCCATATAACTTGCTCATGTTCCTATATTAAGATTCCCTTAAAGGCTCTTTGGGTGCTAAGCGAGGCTAGCTGTATATATTTGTTATTGGCGCTATTTTAGATAAAAGATAATTTAGTTATATTTGAGATAGTGATTTAGTATATATAAACACAATACGTTTATTCGCATGTTGTAAAACATTTAAACCAAACCTATAATGGGATTAGATTCAGTCGAATTAGTGATGTCAATTGAGGACAAATTTGGAATACGAATTGATAATTCCGAAGCGGAAAAAATTTATACTGTTCAGGATTTTGCAGATATTGTTTTCAGCAGAATTATTACAAATCCGACAGATAAATGTTTGACTCAAATAGTTTTTTATAGAATCAGAAAAGCGTTAAGAAATTTGACTTCGATTGAAAAGGAAATAAGACCTGATATGAAAATTTCGGAATTGTTTACTCAATCGGAACTGAAAGAAAAGTGGAGTCAATTAAAAATGGACGTTGGACTGGAATTACCTGATTTAGTAGCGTTAGATTTTAACCCAGAATTAGGTTCTCACGTCAAAATTTTCGGAATAAAAACCATAAAACGTACAACACCTGTTTCAAAAGGGACATTAAGACAATTGGTCGATTGGACAATATCTTTAAACCGAGATAAACTAATTGACATTGAAAAAATATCAAGCAAATACGAAGTCGAGCGAATTATTTGCGGAATAACAGAAGATAGAATTGGTGTGCCAATAAGCGAAATCGAATTACATCATTCTTTTACAAATGATTTAGGAATTGACTAAAAAACGTTTTACAACAAAACCTATAAACCATTGCTGTGTCTGGTACGCCAAAAATCCTACGGATTTTCTTAAGCTGTTTTTTTCGATGGTTTTCCCTATATTTCAGCAACGCTTTTTAGCCGGGGTGTTGTAGCAAATTTGTACAAAAAATGCAAAAATCACTAATTATAATATTATTTCTAATTTCTAATCTAATTTTCGGACAAGATAAGAATGACCCAACTGAATCATTTGTTACTAAATTAAAGTCCGAAATGATGAAAGAAAATATTTCTAATTTTTTTATAGTAAAACATATTAGCCCTGGAAATACAAGAATAATTGAATTAAAAGATCCAAATAGCTGTAATGAGAATGGATATTATTTTGTAATGTATGCATTTTGGGAGAACGGTAATGAAACTTGGATTAAGAAATATGACAATTGTGGTGAATTTAAAAATGTAAAATTGACAAATTCAAAACCTATTAAATTTTATAAAAAAAATATTGAAAGTCTGAAGATAAACGATGTACAACCGTATATTTTTAAACCAGATAGTATAGCAAATGGTAAAAAATATTCTTTTATATCAGGACGTACTCATACAGCACATAGATATTTTTGGTTTTTTCAAGATTCAACGGAATTTGAAAAAAAATTTGATAAATATAATTTAGAAACAGAAAAAAATAATAAAAATCTCAATTATGAATTAAATAATAATTTATCAATCGTGAAACTAAATATAATCTGTGAAGAAATAATTAATGAAATGGAAACTATGAAAATCTTTACTAGACTGAAATAAAACGTGCTACAATCAAGTACTGTGATAAAAAACAAGTAAAAACTCATTAACTTTTTACTAGAGCACTTCTATAAGCACCATCATATATTAATCCAGATTTTGCTATGGCAAAGTTTGTCTTAATTATTTTTGACAGCTATTGAATATACGTATAATAAACGCTTACTATACTTTTGTTGCGTCAATCATTTCTTGTTAAATGGAGTCGATTGAAGATATTTTATAGCTTTTAGTCCACTAAACCAACGAAATTTATAAGCCTTTAGCTAACCAGCAAGTATAAAAATAAAAAATCTTATATTTAGATTATCAATACATAGTAAATAAACGTCATGCTTTTATTCGCATGTTAGCAAACATATGAAGAAATATAAATTGATAATATTCGGAATATTAAACTTCCTTATTTCCTGCAAACAAACGGAATCTAAAAAAACGACTGAATCAGAAAACAAAAAAATTGCGAAAACAAAAACGGAGGAGGAAAAAGCAGAACTCGAATCGACTTTTGTTTCTGAACCATATTTTGAAAATGACAGCCTAACTTTTACTCTTAAATCAAATTTGGAAAAAATTGCGCTTGACTCAAAATTTGAGATATATAAAAAACCAATCAAAAATAGACACTTGGACAATTTATTTGACACGATTGTTACTAGAACTTATAAGAATACAGAATTGACTTCATATAAAGCGGAAAGTAAAGAATGGGTTTACAAAGCTAAAATCGGAGATGCGGATTTTGAACTAAACGAATTTATAAAAATTGGAACGAAAGAATATGTCCTAGAAAAATCACTTGCAAAAGTAATTAATAATGACACATTAAAAATCGGGAATTTAGAACAGACTTCTGTATTCAATCTTATATTCGAATCTGGAATTCTAAAATCAATTGAATATGACGGATATTTGGACTAAAATACGTTTGCTAACAATGTATAACCGCAATTACGGCGTCCCGCTTGTCCTGCGGGACACTCGGAATTGCTAAAATCTGTGTCAAACCGAAAAATTAACGCATATTAACCCGTAACTGACGGTTATACGAGACCGTTGTAAGTAATATTGACCCGTCCTGAATAAAGGCTACATAATTTTAAACATTATGTACAAAAACGACAAAGTAATCAGACGGTATTCAGAACCCTTTAAACTGAAAATTTT
>NZ_CABVMM010000029.1 GCF_902499555.1 Mesonia oceanica | reverse complement strand
GTTCAGTGTGGAGTACCTCGAGCCAGGGGTGCCCGCAGAGGATGGCGGCATCGGCGAACCTAGGCCTACGACCTTCAAGAACCATTTTACAATGAAAAGGTAGTTCCAAAGGAGAGAAAAGAATAAAAGAAGCCCCCTGAAAACAGTTCAGGGGGCTTCTCTTATTACAGTTGTCAAGGATTTTTTAAAACAGGATGGTTTTAAGATTTGACGTATGAAATCTTACAAATTATTAAAGCGCTTTAATAGTAAGAAAAATATATATATCGAATTGAGAACTAATAAAATAATAGAACTTTCGGTCAATAGTTAAACAAATCTAAACCTCTTTACAGAAAGAGGAGAGGGGGAGGTATGTGATAAATTAGAGACTTACGGCTTAAAATATATTTAATATAAGATCGATTCTTGTTAAATTGAATGTATCGGTTTATTTTAAGTTTTATTTGTAGATGACGAAATCTAAAAAAATGAATTCTCCATCAGAAAATATTTTATAAATTTATAGAAAATGTAGCTGCTACATTTGAAAGTTTTCTTTCTATGGAAGCAGGAGTATTAAAACTTGTTTGTTGAAATTGTTGCTGTGAATCTTGTTCTGAATAATAATAAGATAAGCCTAAGTTTATATTGCCAAAACTATAGCCCAAACCAGCTGAGTAACCTGTTAAATCACTAGCAATTTTATCATTTTTGTAGGGAGACTCTACTAATCTGTAGCCTCCTCTAAAACTCCAAGCTTTAAATCTGTATTCTCCTCCAATTTTATAAGTGGAAGAAGAAGTAAATGTATTGTCAATAGCATTATTAAGTGCATTGAAATTATAATAGCTGTTATTGGAATCATATTCAATTTGAGAATAATCTTTATGAGAATATTCAAAGCTTATAATTCCAGATTTACCAAAAACCAAAGCTAGACTCCCATCTAATCTACTTGGAGTTTTGTAATTGTACTCAGGATAAATATTGATAACCCTAGGATCAAAAACTACTGTGCCATTTTGTTCTCCATAAGTTTCTAGATATTGAGTGGTTTCATCGTGGATTGTGTACCATTGCGGAGAATGATAACTTACACCTAATCTAACTAAATCAGAAATCTTGTAAATGGCACCCAAATCAAATGAAAATCCTGCCCCTAAGGTTAAAACATTATTTTCATAATAAGTTTCATTTACATTGCTGGAGGCCGGAGCATTTTCATAAAATATGGTGTTCTTTTCATAATTAATAATATGCCCATTTAGATTAAGACCGAGGTGTAGTTTATTATTTATGGCTAGAGAAGCATTTCCTGAGACTTTACCATTAAAGCCGGTTGTGAGATAATCATATTGCTGATTAAAACTATTTCCTTGAACATTTGAAACATATTCTGTATTAGAAAAATCAGTATTGTCGGTAGAATTTACCAAGAAAGTCTCGTAGCCTAAATAAGCATTTTGAGCCTGATTGTTGGTATAATTATTATTTCCAGAAAAATCAGCTTCCCCTAAGAATTGATACAAGTCATAAATTGATTCATTGGCAATAGGAACAAGTAAGTCCAATGGAATTCCATTGGCTTGATTAACAAAGAAATTAGAAATTGAGTTATTGGTTATTCCTTGCCAATTATAATAATCGTCTAAACTTTTTTGTTTATCGTAGGTGAGACCTAACGCAAATTTATTTATCGTAGCTTCTGAATTGTAATTGTTGAAAACAAAAACGGCTCCAAGTTGGGAAATATCCAAATCATCCTCACTGGAAGAATTATAATAGTTATTAAAGCCAACATTGTTCTTGTAAAACTCAGCATTTAAAGTTCCAGATAAATAATTGTTTAAAAATATAGAGGAACCAGCCGGATTATCTTTCAATGCCGAAATATCTCCGCCTAAAGCTCCGAAAGCACCTGACATAGCAGTATACCTAGCCGTCCCTTTTAGTTCTGAACTTGAAAGTTGATAAGCTTCATATAGATTTTGGCCATAGCCAATTAATCCTATAAAGACTGTCACTAAAATTAAAGGATATTTTTTCATAACAAATTTTATCTTCTTCTTGAAGTTCTTCCACTTGAACTACGTCCACTACTGCTTCCTGAACTTCTAGTACTGCTGGAGCGGGTAGAGCTACTGCTTCTGTTTATAGTTCCTGAGTTTCTAGAAGAGGAACTTCTTGTGTAAATACTGGAATTTGATCTAGATGATCCTCTTGTATATGTAGAATTATTATTAGTTCTACTTCTTGTAGAAGAACTGTTGTAATAACCATTCCTTCTAGTGTTTGAATTGTTCTGAGTACGAACTCTATTACTGTTATTAGATCTTCCGCTTGCATTTATATTACTAGAATTTCTAACCCTAGCGTTTGCGTTTCTAGCTCTTGAATTACTATAATTAGATCTACTTGAATTAGCATTACTTCTGCTATTAGAACTATTATAATTGCTTCTTGAGTTACTTCTTACATCGGCATAACTGGATCTGTAATTTCTGGAAGAATTATGATAGGCTACACGGTAGTATGGATTTCTGTAATAAGGAGTATAATATGGATTATAGTAACCATTGTTAAAACCATAATATCCTCCCCATCCCCAAGGGCGGTAGTAATTACCCCATCCCCAAGAAAAACCAACAGACCAATTGTTGTAAGGGTTGTAACCCCAACCATAATTCCAACCGTTGTAAGGCCCCCAACCGCCGTAATAACCTCCATACCAGTAAGGATTATTAAAACCGGTATTAATATAATTTATAGAAACAGAAGTAGGGTTCGAACCCCAAGAGGCACCTTCAGTATAGTAAGAAGGTTCTTCGTTGTAAATCCTGTTTTCTGCAGCGATTGCTGTGGTGTCTTGATTGTTCCTGGATGAATATGATTCTACATCGGTAAAAATCTCGCTATCCTGATTATAGGCTTGTGCTTGTGAAATTTTCTCACCTTGTTCAGCAAAATAGTTTTTATAATAATTTCCATCTTTTGTAACATTCGGGTTTACATCACTATTGGAAACTTGAGAAGTTTTTTCAGCTGAATAATTAGAATCGCTTGGATTTGGTGAGTAAATACCATCATTATAACCTGTATTCTGATATGAACCACATGAAATTAGCAATAACGAAGCGAACAAGCCACCGCATAGTTTAAGTTTATTGTCGAAAAGTTGTGATAGAGGTTTCATATCTTGGGTATTTTTATTGTTCTACATATCAAATTTAGTTAGTTTTGTCGTAACTAAAAAAGCTATTAACATTAGCACAACATTTGTGCCAAATACCAGATAATGAGTAAAAAGCTAACGTCTAGAGAGAAAGATTATTCAAAGTGGTACAACGAGTTAGTTGTAGAAGCTAACCTTGCAGAAAACTCTGCGGTGAGAGGTTGCATGGTGATCAAACCTTATGGTTATTCCATTTGGGAAAAAATGCAAGCTCAATTAGACAAGAGGTTTAAGGAAACCGGTCACGAAAATGCCTATTTCCCTCTTTTTGTACCTAAAAGTTTGTTTGAAGCTGAAGAAAAAAACGCAGAAGGCTTTGCTAAAGAATGTGCCGTTGTTACCCATTATCGTTTAAAGACCGATCCTGAAGATGCTAGTAAGTTAATCGTAGATCCTGAAGCGAAGTTGGAAGAAGAGTTAGTGGTAAGACCAACTTCTGAAGCTATTATATGGAACACTTATAAAGGTTGGGTTCAATCGTATAGAGATTTACCAATTTTAATCAACCAATGGGCAAATGTGGTCCGATGGGAGATGCGAACACGCTTATTTTTAAGGACTGCAGAATTTTTATGGCAAGAAGGCCATACTGCGCACGCTACAAAACAAGAGGCATTAGCAGAAACAGAGCAAATGAATAATGTGTATGCTGAGTTTGCTGAAAATTTTATGGCTATTCCTGTAATTAAAGGAAAGAAAACTGATAGCGAACGTTTTGCAGGTGCAGAGGAGACCTATTGTATTGAAGCGTTAATGCAAGATGGAAAAGCTTTACAAGCTGGGACATCTCACTTTTTAGGTCAAAATTTCGCTAAAGCTTTTGATGTGAAGTTTGCTTCCAAAGAAGGAGATTTACAACATGTTTGGTCAACAAGCTGGGGCGTTTCCACCCGATTAATGGGAGCTTTGATTATGACACATAGTGACGATCAAGGTTTGGTGTTACCTCCAAAATTAGCACCGATTCAAGTAGTGATTGTTCCTATTTATAGAGGAGAAGAGCAGCTGGCACAAATTTCAGAAGTAGCCAATCGTTTAGCTTCAGAATTAAGGGAGCAAGGGGTTTCTGTGAAATATGACGATAGAGATACCCATAAACCGGGATGGAAGTTTGCTCAATATGAATTGCAAGGAGTCCCTGTAAGGCTAGCTATTGGCCCTAAAGACTTAGAAAAAGGATCTGTGGAGTTGGCTAGGAGGGATACGTTAACAAAGGAGTTTGTTTCTCAGGTAGAGGTGGTTGATAAGGTGAAAGCTTTGATGGGGGAAATTCAGGAGCATTTGTTCAATAAAGCAAAAGCATTTCGGGACAATCATATTACTGAAGTAGAAACTTTTGATGAATTTAAAGAAGTATTGAAAGCTAAAGGAGGATTTATTTCTGCGCATTGGGATGGTACTCCGGAAACCGAAAATAAAATAAAAGAATTGACCAAAGCTACCATTAGATGTATTCCTTTTGAAGGAAATAAAGAGGAAGGGAAATGTGTGTTAACCGGTGAAAAATCTAAGCAGAGAGTATTGTTTGCGAAGGCTTATTGAAAAAAATAGAAAAAAGTATAATTTTAATTTGTAGTATTCAAAATAACTTATATTTTTGCATCCGCATTTTAAAATTAATGGTCCGTTCGTCTAGGGGTTAGGACGCCAGGTTTTCATCCTGGTAACAGGGGTTCGATTCCCCTACGGACTACAAAGCTGAAGAGCTTTTTGAAATATTGAATAATGGTCCGTTCGTCTAGGGGTTAGGACGCCAGGTTTTCATCCTGGTAACAGGGGTTCGATTCCCCTACGGACTACAAGAAAAATTAACGATAGAAAGAAAGTAAGAGTTATGGCAAATCATAAGTCGGCATTAAAAAGAATCCGTAGTAACGATGTAAAGCGTTTAAGAAATCGCTATCAGCATAAAACTACGCGTAATGCCATTAAAAAATTAAAAGCTGCAGATAAGAAGGAAGCGGAAACTTTATTTCCTAGTGTAGTTTCTATGATTGATAAATTAGCAAAGAACAATATTATTCACGCTAATAAAGCAGCCAACTTAAAGTCTAAGTTAGCAAAGCATGTTGCGGCTTTATAAGCGGTAACTAATACCAATTAGTGTTCAAAATAATGAAGCTCCTCTTAGAGGGGCTTTTTTAGTTGGATGTAATTTTTACCGACTTAAAAGTTTTCAAATAAAAAAGAGGCCGTCTAAAAACAATTTGGGCGGTCTTTTTTTTGGTTGTTTTTAGGGTTAAAGCAAGTTTTAGTGATATTGGGTTAACTAGTTAAAGGTTAAAAGTTGGGTTTTACCTTCATCAGGACATTATA
>NZ_CABVMM010000028.1 GCF_902499555.1 Mesonia oceanica | reverse complement strand
GCCGCCCGTCACGGTTACCAGGGTATCGCTGACCGTTATGTTGGTCAGCGTCGCATTCCCCGTGTTCTCTACCGTAAAGGTATAATCGATCGTCTCGCCAGCCTGGGCAAAGCCGTCACCGTTCGCATCGTTGAAACTGCCGGTTTTTATTAAGGCTATGGCCGCCTCCAACAGCTGCAGCTGCGCACTTCTTGTTTCTTTTATACATGCGTTATCATCATGGGTCACCACCACGTAATATTCGTTGCCATAAAGGCCCGAAGTATCACTGATGTCCAAGGTATCTGTGGTAACACCACTATAGACGTCTGCATTACTAAGCTGCGTGCCCCCGTTATCAGGGTCCCCTAAATACCATTGGTAATTAAGCCCCCCATCGGCGTTGCCGGGGTCGTTGTAGTCAGGGTTGGTATTGGGCGCTGTACCGGTATAGCTGGTGGTCTCATCACCACGGGCCGTTATGCTAAAGCTTGCCGGATCACCAGAGTCTACCACCTGATCATCGGGATCGGAAGTAATTACGGTCTGGGTTGCCAATCGGCTTGTACCCACTGCCTGTGGGGAATCCGTTATGATGGGCACCCCATTACTATCTACCCCGCCAATGAGCCTATTATTGGCATCCAGGTCAGCTGCTGTAAAAGCAGCTCCACCCTCGATGGCATCCGGGCAACCGTCATTGTCTGAATCTGTATCTAAACTATTAACAATACCATCACCATCAGTGTCAATACAACCTTGAATTATTTGTATGCGGACATCATCAATCAAATTTCCAGCAGCGGGGGATCCAGTTGCTGTAGAAATAGCCTGAAAACCAATAACTAATGTTGTTTGACCCTCAGGAATTACATAAGTTCCCGAATAGGAGCCCCAAGCCGTATTACCATCAGTAAGCGTGGCCGCAGGAGCAGATGCAATTGCATCTGCTAAAGTTTCGCCAAATTTAACTGCTGCTACATCTACACCCATTCTCCCTCTATGTTGTATAGCCCAATTGACTGTTCCCGATCGACCGTTCAAACAAAAGCTTTGATACAAGGTACCATTTGAATAAGCATTTATCTCTACAAACTGATTTCCTTCAGCTGCCGGCACACCAAGATATCCATCGCCCCAAATTTCAATTGAATTATTGACATCGGTTGTTTCCCAGCCGGGAACTTGATCAGCAGGCGTCTGAGCATATGTCCCTGTCCCTGAAGGAATGACAGGGCTTTCAAAACCACCGTTTACAAATGGATCTGCACAAAAACCACACTCAACACTATCCAAAATCCCGTCATTATCATTATCTAAATCAACTTCATCTGGTATACCATCCCCATCACAATCTCCATCTGGCCCTGTACATTGTAAGTTATAGGCATAAGTATCAATAACAAGGTTTTTGTTCCCTACCTCTAACACCCAATCCCCATCTTTACCGGTGATATTGGTAGAGGCGGCAATGCAAATGCCCAGTTCGTCTTTAAGGTATTGAACGGCAGCCCGGCCTTTTTCGCCCTGGGCAAAATTACAGCCGTAGATGTTCAGCTGCGTCTTACCCTGCAACAGCCTGTTTTCTTGCAGCCAGTCTTTGAGTGCCGGGGCATCCAGCCAATTGCCCGCTATCAGCAGGGCTCCGGGGCGCCCGTGTGAAAAGAGCTCAAATATCGCTTCGTCCTTGGGCAGGGCCGCGGCAAGCAGCTCGGGTTCGGGCAAGGAGGCGTCTATAAAATACTGCCCGGCAACTTCTTCCCCGGAACAGGGTGTGTTATCGCCTGTAGCGTAGGATGAAATCCCACAAAGCAGCAAAAAGAACACTACAAAAAACGTATTGATCTTTATTGTATTACTGCCCGGCCTTGATGTAAATGTGTTTGTGTACTTGTGTTCCATACAGATTTAGTTTATAATCAACCTATGATTGTCTTTAGTATTTATATATATTTTGCAGCACAGCTAAAAAGGCTATGCGGCAAAAGCATTTGATCTTTAAATATCTTGTTTTACCAAAGGCACAGCTCCCTTAGGAGCTTGTTTACCCACAAAAAACAGGAGCAACTTCCTATTCTTTGTGGGTAACTACCGTTGTTAATACAAGAATTTCATCTTATCTTCCTTTTTTTATAAAAAAGGAAAGAAGGTTGTAGGCGTTTTAATTATTTATATCCTTACCTTAATTCAACTGAAAACTATGGCATTGACCCCCCTCACTTCTCCTTAATTTATATGGTAAAAGTAAAACAGCATGCTGAAGAAAATTTTTAAGTGTAAGGAACGGGAATATATCGATCATACAACTATTTAAAAAACAGCTATTTATAAAACAAAGGGTTGTTTTGCTTGTAACTAACGGAAACGGCCCCAAGTGTTATCGTTATACGCATTTTCTTTAGGAAGGGAATAGAAAAAACCGCTACCACATAGCCCAAGGGTGCTTTGTCCGTTAGTTACAAAGCTTTCAAGCTTTACCGCTAAAACCACCTCAAGGTTTTTTCAAAAAAAACAAACACTAAGAATTTGTTTTTCAACACTTTAAATGATTTGTTTTTTAAAATAACCCCATTTTCGCTATTGCTGCAAAGAACAGGGCAACCACCGTTCATCACAATGGCAGCAGGTAGCCGTTGATGATTTGGTATTTTTGATTACCAAACTATGTTGGCTAAATAAAAATACACCTAGAAAATGATCACCAGAGCCTTTATCTTGATTTTGTTGCTACTCCCGAACTTTGTTGTTGCCCAAATTGGTATTGGCACCGCCGACCCCGATAGTTCTTCGCTCTTAGAGCTACAATCCAACAATAGGGGTTTTTTGCTACCGCGGGTGGCGCTTACCGATGTTACGGACACTTCTACCATCCCTTCTCCCGCAGATGGTTTGATGGTTTATAACCTGTCTTCAAATTGTAGTTTAGCTCCAGGGCTATATCTGTTTGACGGCTCAAGTTGGAGAAAAATCAAATATCAGAACAACATTACTTACGCTAGATTGATAAAAAACCATATTGGAATTGACAATGTAACTTTTTCGTATATCAACTCAACCTACCATTTGGCTCCTTTTAGCTCCCTGTTTGATGGTGAGGACAATGTTCAGGACTCTAGTTTTCATGCAAAGCGCGACGGAAACCCCTCGGGCGACTGGGGCTTTAAAATAAGCTTACCAAAGGCCTACTTTATAACCAGCTTCATACTGGACGGACGCGATGACTGTTGTACGGACCGGATTGTTAACGTTGAGATCAAGCTCTATAGATGTGGCTCCTTAAAATATACCTCCCCGGCAATTACCTCGGCAACTACAGCAGATAATATTGTAAATATACCCGACATCTATGCAGATGAAATTAGGCTGGTAATACCCAATGGTGAAGATTCTGGAGATGGTAGCGACTATATTAATTTTTCTGAGTTATCGGTGATGGCCTATTAACAAAACTTCTCTATCAAAATTTAAAAACAAAAAGGCTTTGCTGTTTTGGAAAAAAACGTATTAAAGCATCATCCAAGGGCGACCCTACCCGTTAGTTACAAAGCTTTCAAAACCCAATATTACAATCAACTTAACTATTTTTCAAAAAAACAACAATTTAACTTTTTGTTTTTCAGCACTTTAAATAGTTCAGCTTTTAACATAGCCCCTATTGGATTATTGCAGCAAAGAATGGAGCAACCACCGTTCGTCACAATAACAACAGGTAGCCGTCGATGATTTGGTATTTTTGATTATCAAACTATGTTGGCTAATTAAAATACATTTAGAAAATGATCACCAGGACCTTTATCTTGATTTTGCTGCTACTCCCGAACTTTGTTGTTGCCCAAGTTGGGATTGGCACCGTTAACCCAGATAGTTCTTCGATCTTAGAACTAAAATCCAACAATAGCGGTTTTTTACTACCGCGGGTGGCCCTTACCGATGTTACAGACACCTCGACCATCCCTTCTCCCGCAAAAGGTTTGATGGTTTACAACCTCTCTTCAAATTGCGATTTAGCTCCAGGGCTATACCTATTTGACGGCTCAATTTGGAGAAAAATTCAATATAATGACAGCCTCCTTTACGCTAGATTGATAAAAGACCATATTGGAATTGACAATGTAACTTTTTCGTACATCAACTCTACCTACCATTTGTCTCCTTTTAGCTCGCTGTTTGATGGGGTGGACAATGTTCAGGACTCTAGTTTTTATACAAAGCGTGACGGAAACCCCTCGGGCGACTGGGGCTTTAAAATAAACTTGCCAAAGGCCTATTTTATAACCCGCTTTATACTGGACGGACGCAATGACTGTTGCACAGACCGAATTGTTAACGTTAAGATCAAGCTCTATAGATGTGGCTCCTTAAAATATACCTCCCCGGCAATTACCTCGGCAACTACAGGTGATAATATTGTAAACATACCCGACATCTATGCAGATGAAATTAGGCTGGTAATACCCAATGGTGGGGATTCTGGCGACGGTAGCGACTATATTAATTTTTCTGAGTTATCGGTGCTAGCCTATCAATAAAAAGAGGGCACAAAGCTCTGCTTCTCTATCAAGATCTAACAAGAAAAAAGGCTTGCTGTTTTGGATAAAAAACTCACTAAAAAAAGAGTTGTTACCTAGCATAAACCTATTGCCCTAAAAAAACCATCCCTTACAAGGCTTTAAAAATTCTCCTCCAAAACCATCCCTAAGCTGTTTTAAATAGCTCTCAAAAAAAGCTTTAAATACCAATCAATAAGGTATTTAAAGCTTTTTTTATTTCTACAAAACCATTAAAATAGTTTATTCGTAAATTTATATGGATAAAACTCTGAGGCCATGGCGAATATGGAACCATAGTTAACGTTAAAATTATTACTAATTTATAATTTATTTCTTTACTTACGCAACCAATAACTTTTGAATGATTCAAATATTATTATGGAACAACAACTATCGTCTATATTAATCGACAATGAAAGCGATAATTTAAATTTGTTAAATGAATATATTGAGACCTACTGTGATGACTATATAAAAGTAATAGGTACTTCCACAAAATTTGAAGATGCGGTAAGGTTAATTAATCAAAAAAAACCGGATCTCCTATTTTTAGATATCGAACTAGACCAAGGAACGGGTTTTGATTTGCTCTTAAAAATTGACCCTTATGATTATGTTGTTATTTTCGTTTCTGCCTATGATGGATATATCCTAGAGTCTTTTAAATATAATACGGCTTCTTTCCTGATAAAACCAATAAATATTGAAGACTTAAAATTTGCTTGCAGCAAAGTGTTTAAACAAATTAAAGCAAAAAGGTTTACTAACCTAGAACAGATTAAAAGTTTAATTAGTTCTATAAATGTAAATGATCATAGCAGAGAAGGGGTAATAGGAATCATGACTATTCCGGGGGTTTACTCTACCAAATTTATTCGTACGGAGACTATTGAGTATTGTCGTGCAGATGGGAGGTATACCGAATTTTATTTAACCGATGGGACAACGCTGGTTTCTTGCAAAAATATTGGAGACTATGAAAAGCTTCTTCCTTCCAATGTTTTTTTTAGG
>NZ_CABVMM010000027.1:2500-5813 GCF_902499555.1 Mesonia oceanica | reverse complement strand
ATTACCCGCTAAGGTTAAAAAAGCTTAAAATAAACTTAAAGAAAAGTTTGTTTTTAGAGGAAAAAGGGTTGTATATTTGCACCCGCTTTAGGGATAGGGCGCAGTTCATTGAGAGGTGTTTTGGTTGTTTTGTTTTTGTTTTTCAGTCGGTTGTGGCGTTGAAATAAAAACATTGAAAAAAAACTAAAAAAACACTTGCGGGTAACAAAAAACGTTTTACATTTGCAGCCGCTTTCATTGGGAGCGGATGTTCATAGAAAGGGTTGTTTGGGATTGGTTTTTAAGCTGAAAAAAAAGATTTAAAAAAAAGTTTATTTTTTCTTGCGGTAACAAAAATTAGTTTTACATTTGCACCCGCAAACGCAGAAAGGCGTTGAAGTTCTAAAGGGATATTGAAATGAAAAGCCGGGCAGGCGCCGACCTTTTAAGGTTAGGTCAGGAGGTTCGACCCCTATGTTTTCGACTAGAGATGGATACCTTTTTTTGAAGGTTGAAATTTTGAAGAAGTTCATTGAATTATTGATTGACAGAAATACGAATTAAGGCTTATTATAGCAAACCTTGAGCTCTACTGTATTTATATGGTAGAAGTTAAATTCCAAGTTGCATCAAAGGTATCGCAAGATATATAAGAGACAACGATGAAGAGTTTGATCCTGGCTCAGGATGAACGCTAGCGGCAGGCCTAACACATGCAAGTCGAACGGTAACATTGGTGCTTGCACCAGATGACGAGTGGCGCACGGGTGCGTAACGCGTATGCAATCTGCCTTGTACTGGAGTATAGCCCAGGGAAACTTGGATTAATCCTCCATAGTATATAGAAATGGCATCATTTTTATATTAAAGGTTACGGTACAAGATGAGCATGCGTCCCATTAGCTAGTAGGTATGGTAACGGCATACCTAGGCAACGATGGGTAGGGGTCCTGAGAGGGAGATCCCCCACACTGGTACTGAGACACGGACCAGACTCCTACGGGAGGCAGCAGTGAGGAATATTGGACAATGGGGGCAACCCTGATCCAGCCATGCCGCGTGCAGGAAGACTGCCCTATGGGTTGTAAACTGCTTTTATAGGGGAAGAACCCCCTCCACGTGTGGAGGGCTGACGGTACCCTACGAATAAGGATCGGCTAACTCCGTGCCAGCAGCCGCGGTAATACGGAGGATCCAAGCGTTATCCGGAATCATTGGGTTTAAAGGGTCCGTAGGCGGGCAGTTAAGTCAGTGGTGAAAGTCCTCCGCTCAACGGGGGAACTGCCATTGATACTGATTGTCTTGAGTCACTGTGAAGTGGTTGGAATGAGTAGTGTAGCGGTGAAATGCATAGATATTACTCAGAACACCTATTGCGAAGGCAGATCACTAACAGTGCACTGACGCTGATGGACGAAAGCGTAGGTAGCGAACAGGATTAGATACCCTGGTAGTCTACGCCGTAAACGATGGTCACTAGCTGTCCGGCCCAATTGAGGGCTGGGTGGTTAAGCGAAAGTGATAAGTGACCCACCTGGGGAGTACGTTCGCAAGAATGAAACTCAAAGGAATTGACGGGGGCCCGCACAAGCGGTGGAGCATGTGGTTTAATTCGATGATACGCGAGGAACCTTACCAGGGCTTAAATGCAGCCGGACAGGGGTGGAAACACCCTTTTCTTCGGACTGGCTGCAAGGTGCTGCATGGTTGTCGTCAGCTCGTGCCGTGAGGTGTCAGGTTAAGTCCTATAACGAGCGCAACCCCTGTGGTCAGTTGCCAGCGAGTAATGTCGGGAACTCTGGCCAGACTGCCGGTGCAAACCGCGAGGAAGGTGGGGATGACGTCAAATCATCACGGCCCTTACGTCCTGGGCTACACACGTGCTACAATGGTAGGGACAGAGAGCAGCCACTGGGCGACCAGGAGCGAATCTATAAACCCTATCACAGTTCGGATCGCAGTCTGCAACTCGACTGCGTGAAGCTGGAATCGCTAGTAATCGCATATCAGCCATGATGCGGTGAATACGTTCCCGGGCCTTGTACACACCGCCCGTCAAGCCATGGAAGCCGGGGGTACCTGAAGTCCGTTACCGCAAGGGACGGCCTAGGGTAAGACTGGTAACTGGGGCTAAGTCGTAACAAGGTAGCCGTACCGGAAGGTGCGGCTGGAACACCTCCTTTCTAGAGCTGGTCCATCCATTGGATGGCAAGCGCGTTACCGCAACCTTGGGAGAAGGTAGTTATGTGGGCCTTAATCGTCTGTCAGTTAAAATAAAAAATGATGCAGTCTCATAGCTCAGCTGGTTAGAGCGCTACACTGATAATGTAGAGGTCGGCAGTTCGAGTCTGCCTGAGACTACAATGTAGGCGAAGGATGACAGGAAGTTTATCCGCCGGAGCGTAAGCGAAGGAGGAAGTCTGCCTGAGACTACAAAGGTCATCAGGCCAAGAGAGTTCATTAAAACATATTGAAAGGAAATTTTAGAGGTTGGGTAGCCGTTATAAGTACTGTTAACTGATAACTGGTTAACGATACTGAAATAATGGGGGATTAGCTCAGCTGGCTAGAGCGCCTGCCTTGCACGCAGGAGGTCATCGGTTCGACTCCGATATTCTCCACATTTTGGTTACGGTCCAATAATAATTGGCCTGTAACCGGGAAACGTTCATTGACATACTGAAGAAAAATAAAGAATACGAGAACATTATGCTGTTTATGAGAATAAACGGCGCAAAAATCGAAACAAGAGCAAATTAGGTAAAAGACATAAGCTTGATAAGGGCGTATGGGGGATGCCTAGGCTCTCAGAGGCGACGAAGGACGTGATAAGCTGCGAAAAACCGCGGGGATCGGCACATACGAATTGATCCGCGGGTATCCGAATGGGGCAACCCACTATACTGAAGGTATAGTACCCGCAAGGGGGCAAACCCGGAGAACTGAAACATCTAAGTACCCGGAGGAAGAGAAAACAAAAGTGATTGCGTTAGTAGCGGCGAGCGAACGCGCATTAGCCCAAACCACTTGGTTTACGGACCAACTGGGGTTGTAGGACCACGACATTCAATACTTTATGAACTAGAACAGGTTGGAAAGCCTGGCCATAGACGGTGACAGCCCGGTATAGGTAAAGAAGGAGGCGATAGTGGTATCCTGAGTAGTGCGGGGCACGTGAAACCCTGTATGAATCCGGCGGGACCATCCGCCAAGGCTAAATACTACTGAGAGACCGATAGTGAACCAGTACCGTGAGGGAAAGGTGAAAAGAACCCTGAACAAGGGAGTGAAATAGACCCTGAAACCATACGCTTACAAGCGGTCGGAGCCCTTT
>NZ_CABVMM010000026.1 GCF_902499555.1 Mesonia oceanica | reverse complement strand
TGACGAAGGGGCAAGTTTAGAAATGTTTTATTTTCATTCCGATCATTTGGGTAGTTCCAATTTTATTACTAATATAGTTGGAGAAATAAGCCAGCATATGGAATATACCGCTTTTGGAGAAATGTTTGTAGAGGAGCATAAGAATTCCAACAACTCTCCCTATAAGTTTAATGCAAAAGAACTTGATGAAGAGACGGGGAACTATTATTATGGCGCACGTTATTATAACCCTAAGTGGAGTGTTTGGTTAAGTGTCGATCCGTTAGCGGAAAAATATCCCGGATGGTCGCCTTACAATTATACGTTGAATAATCCTGTTAGATTTACTGATCCTACGGGGATGGTTGTGGAAGAGTCTCAAGGCCCAACAGATCATTGGAAATTAAATGATTCCGGGAAGCTCGAGTTAATTAAGAAAACCGATGATGATTTTAATGTTTTCTTTGACGAAAACGGGAATAAACTTTTTCAAACCAATGAACAAAGTGAAGAATTGAAATCTGAAGAATGGGAAGGTAAGTCAGATGAATATATAAATAAGATGAAAACGGTATTTATTGAAATAGCAAATGAGGAGGAAGTTTATAATACGATGGAGCAAAGAGCAGAAGAAACAGGCTTTGATGAATCAATAATTACATTAGAACAGATGAAAAGTGTAGGGAACGAATATCAAGATATTGGTCCTATATTGGGTGTCTTAGATGGAATAAAAGAGGCTCCCAAGTGGGGTGTAAATCCAGGTTCGGCAGCAAAGAGTATTTTACAGCAAGCAGGTAAAAGTATTTATAAAGGCTCAACAGGAACTGATATAACTAAAGATGTTAAAAATTATGCTAATAGAGCTTGGCAGGGAATTAAGGATTTTGCTACTGATTTTTCAAATGGTACATTTATGGATTATTTCATATTAAAGTAGTAAATATATGTATAGCTTATTTTATAGACCTTTTAAAGTATTCCTGTGCTTAATAGTTTTTTTGAATTTTGTGTGCTGTCAGAATTCGAAGAATAATATTAATACAATTTGTAATAAAACTTATTGTGAGAAAGGAATTTTGGCGGGAGACAAAAAAGAAGGTATTTGGAAGAGATACGACAATGAAAATAACCTGATTAGAATAGCTAAATATAAAAATGACATATTACACGGAGCAGCAACTAGTTATTACAAGGATGGTCAGTTGTATTCCGTTGGCAATTATAGAAAAGGTAAGTTTCATGGGAATGTATCTGTATTTTATGAAAATGGAAATCTAAACTTTTCTGATAACTATTTGAAAGGAGAAAAAGATGGTTATAGCTATTTATTTGATAGAGAGGGTTGGCTAAAATCAAAATGGTTTTACATTAGAGGTCATAAAAATGGAGAACAGTATTTTTTTAACAAAAGTGGAGATACTATTAAAACAGAAATTTACAAAAGAGGTAAATTGGTTGATAGTATAATTAGATAAACTTCGTGTTAAAATAGAAACATAATCCCTGCAAGGTTAAAATTGCGGGGTTTTTTATTTATATAAAGCTGTGTAGCTTGATTTTGTTTAAGGAGCGTATCAGGTGGGCGAAAACGTGCTGTTTTTCGTCCTCTTTTAGTTTTTGGATGTAAATAACTCTTAAAATAATATAACGTTTAGCAGCCTATCTTGCCCCTCAAGGAGGAAGCTCAGGGGTTATTATAGCCATGGACAATAAAGTGGGCGAGGCAGGGCAGGCCCTGATCGCGACCTATGCCTCTTTTGAAAAGGAACTGCAACTGGATAGTCCATTTCTGTATAATGGGAATAAAGGGGGCAGTAATTTTGCCCATAACGATGACGATTACGATGCCTATTGGTACCATTCCGACCATTTGGGTAGTTCCAATTTTATTACTAATATAGTTGGAGAAATAAGCCAGCATATGGAATATACCGCTTTTGGAGAAATGTTTGTAGAGGAACATAAGAATTCCAATAACTCATCATACAAATTCAACGCGAAAGAGTTGGATGAGGAAACCGGTAATTACTATTATGGCGCACGTTACTACGATCCGAAGTGGAGTGTTTGGTTAAGTGTTGACCCAATGGCGGAGAAATACCCAGGGTGGAGTCCTTATAACTATACGCTTAATAATCCTGTTCGTTACACCGACCCTACAGGAATGGTGGTTGAGGAAGGAAGTAAAGAAGAATGGAATAAGCAAAAAAACGCTATTATAGAACGACGTGATAAACTCCAAACAAGAATAGACGATTTAACAGCTAAAGCTGAACGTAAAGGTTGGAGTGATGAAAAACTGCAAAAGAAAATAGGAAACAAAGGTATAAGAGCACACCTACTTAATTCATCTATAAATACACTAGGAAATTTAGAAGATAGTGATCAAGTATATAGTTTAAGTGTAGTTAGCGGTGAAGCAGGCGAGACTACTCTTAAGGATGGAGTAATAAATTTTCAATTCGATGGGACAACTTCAAATTTCATTCATGAAACAACTCATGGAGGCCAGTTTGAAAGTGGTGATTATATGTTTTCTGTAGATGGGGGTATGGGGGTATTTGCTGATGTATATGATGAAATGAATGCATATATAAATCAATATGCATATGATCCTAATTCTTTAGGTGGTAGAAACCTATCAGGTATTACTCCGTCATGGATAAAAACTATAAAAGACAATAATAACAAATTACTTTATGGTGATAATGTTAGTAATTTTCCATTAAACACAAATTCTACTACTAGGCAATTACAACAAGCATATCCTAATCATAAAGAATTGCAAAGTATACCTAAAAGTGAACTGAATTTAAAATTAAAACAATATATGAATGTATATAATAAATAAAAAACTTATTTGTCTATCAGCTTGTTGTTTTTTAATTGCTTGTTTTTCAGTTAAAAAAATAGATGATGTTTCTGGTAGTTTATTAATAGGTGATTTTTTCCATAACAAAAATAAAGAAATGAGTTTAACGATAAAAGAAGACGGTTCGTTCTTGTTTAAGAATCGTAAGGAAAGGATATGGAGCATGGGGAATTGGGAGTTAAAAGGATATAAATTATTACTTAGATGTAAAAAACCTAATTATATTTCAGATTATTTTACCACATATGAGCTTATTACAGATACAATATTTGTCATGAAAGTAAAAACAAAAGACAAACTTTTATTTGATAAAAAGATTTTAAAAAAGAACACTAATATTGATTAATCTCTAACATTTTGATATGATTTATCTATGTTAAGTTCTGTACTTTTTGTAAGAGAAAAGTCCTTTTCATTATTTAAAAAAATGGTGTTAAAAAATGCATATAGATAACTATATTATACTTGGAGAAATCGAGGAACGAGATACAACGAAATCTTATAAAAATAGAAATTAGCTAGTTAAATTTTTGTAGAGGAGCATAAGAATTCCAATAACTCACCATACAAATTCAACGCGAAAGAGTTGGATGAGGAAACCGGTAATTACTATTATGGGGCAAGGTATTATGATCCTAAATGGAGTGTTTGGTTAAGTGTTGATCCGTTAGTGGAGCAAACGATGGAAGCTTATACCTATGTAAGTAACAACCCGGTTCGTTATACCGACCCCACTGGTATGAGTAAAAATGATTGGTATAAAGATAAAAGTGGGACAGTTGTATATGACGAAAGCATAAAAGATCAATCAGATTTAGATAAAGCAGGAATCGAAGGAACATATTTGCACGAAGATAAATTTAACAAGAAGGTTTTAGATGCAATTGGAGCAGATATTATGAAAAGTAAAGATGGTTACGGAACTTTTCTATCTTACTATGAAAATGAAAATTTAGGTTCAAATTATTTTATTGATGCGGCAAAAATAAATTATAATTCAAATGCAGAAGGGTTTATGGCCTCTATAACGAGTAATTTTAATTCCGTTGCTGATGGTATTTTAGTATCTATGATGACCCATGATTGGGTAGATACTCAAGGTTGGACAGAAAATAGAAATAGTTTAGAACATAATCTAGGAATGTTCTTAATTGCTGATAAACATGGAGAAAAAGCAGCATTAAGTATTGGTTGGGGCAATGAATGGAGAGGACTTTTAATTAATGACAGGCAAAGTGGTAATATGATGAATGCATTGACTGGAAGAAGAGCTAATAATGGTGCTGGCACTGCATTTGAGTGGTCTGATATTTCAAATAATTACAAAGGTCTTGTAAAATGGAGAACCTATAAAGGATTTTATAAAGCAGATACGAACAATGATGGAAAAGTATCGATTGAAGAAAATTCAAGACTTAGATTAAGAATGGGAGGAATAGATGAATAATTTTAATGCTAAAAAGATTCTGTTTATTATAATTTTACTCAGCTTTATTTTTTCGTGTAAAAATGTTAATGATATGTTATGTGGAGAATTGAAAGGAGAATGGAAAGATAACTACGATAAAGCTTCCAATATGTATCCAAAATTTTTTTCCATAGAAACTATTCCTTGTGAATCCTACTACATTAATGTTTTTGCTAAAACAAAAAGTATTGATACTTCTAAAATACGATTAATACATAAAGCACTTTATAATGAAGGTAGTAAAAAAGGATGGTTAAGTATAAAGGTTTACGACAAAGAAGGTGATTTTTTATTCTCACATCACCAAAGTGGGAAAATTAGTAATATATCAAATTAAGTAGACTCTCGCCTTCATCGAACGAAAGTATTTTGAATACCTATGCAGCAAGTTACTACGACCCGAAATGGAGTATTTGGTTAAGTGTCGATCCAATGGCGGAGAAATACCCAGGGTGGAGTCCTTATAATTATACGTTGCAGAATCCTATTAAGTATATTGATCCTACGGGGATGGTAGTTGAAGGTGCAGAATGGAAACCTAAGTTGTGTGATGATGGTTCGACAACTTATATAAAAGAAGATAATGATAATGAATCTACTTTAAGAAAGCAATATGAATTAACAAGTAAAGAAGCTAAAAGTCTTTATTCGAAAATGGACTCTAATGGTGAAATATCAGGAAATTCCGTCAAAGAAGTAACTGGTAATGAGGACGGAATTTTAAAGTTAAAAGATTTTTCAGATACTCAACATAATCTAGATCAAACCATATTTGCTGCTCAACATTCTAGATCTAAAGGAGATGGTGTTTTTATAACATCAGATTATTTTAATTTTGAAGGTAAACCTTTGAGAACATTGAAACTTGATGGGTCTATAGATGCAAATGGAGAAAATATAAGAGTTGTTTCTGAACTATTAACACATACAGTTACAGGAGCTTCAGTAATGGGGTTTTCAAGGAGTGATAAAGAAATTAAATATTTGCCTTATGCATATGAAGTAACTTCAGCAACAGGTATTCAATATACTCAAGGAACTCGAATGGGAAGATATGGCGATATTGCAAATTATAAGCTTAGAAGTTTTATAAAATTTGATGGCGACCTAAAAAGACAATCTTATATTAACATTACAACTCATTCAAAAGATGCAAGGAGTTTTAGAAAATATTTTGAAAACTAATTTAAAATAAACTATATGAGAATAATGCTTTATTTCACAATCTTTACTTTTATTCTTTCTTGTAGAACAGAACAAAATGTTGATAATGAAATTATGAATTGTTTGATGTCTAAAATAGATGAAGGATCTGAAATCAATTCTGATATTTTTCTAAAAAATTTAAAGCAAATGGAAAAAGTTCTCATAGATGAAGGCTATTTGAATGATTTAGATAAAGAAGGATATGTCAATCTCATTAAAAATATTTCTTCTAAAAATAAAAATGATTTAATTTTATTAACTGATACTCTCGATGATAAAATACCATATTTTAAAAATTTAAGCTTATCTCTTGTTACTTTTTGGTATAAAGCATGTCTATTTGAATTTTTAAATGATAATTCTGAAGCTAATTCCCTAAGAAAAAGAATAGAGCATTTTCAAAAATTAGAGATGAGTGGTTTTAATAATACACAATTATTAGTTTCTTATATTGATGTAGTGAATTTTAATAATAAAAAAGATCGGCTTTTTCTGTTATGTTTAATTTATAACCATATCTATAACCAATGATAATCTAGTAAACTATTACTTTTTAAAATGTAATAACATAATCCCTGCAAGTTTAAAATTGCGGGGCTTTTTAATTTAGCGAAAGCAAGTTTGGTCTTGAAGTTCTGGATATAGGTATCGATAAGGTTAAATAGGATATTTTTAATGCCTTATCTTGATAAAAAAAGAGAACGCCACGTAAAATATACCAAACATTATTATGCCGGTAGCCAACGGGTGGCTAGTAAAATAGGAACGGCCATGCA
>NZ_CABVMM010000025.1 GCF_902499555.1 Mesonia oceanica | reverse complement strand
ATAATTGCGATAAATACAGGAACATTCACTATTAAATGTCCTCTTTTTATTGCTTTATCAACAGTTATTTGTTGTCTCATTCAGATTTGGGTTTAATTATCGCTAACGTGATTGTGTAAAGATAGTTGCGTGTGCGAGCAACTAACTTACTAAAAATGGAACGAACCAGAGGAAAATCCATAGGATTTTCCGAGTAGGCTAGAACCAAGCAATTATTTTTACACGGTGTTGTAAGCAGTTTTTTTGTCCGTTACCAACTCCGTTAATTTATTCAGTTTATTTTGGTCAATTTTTATCCAGTCCGTTTGTCCAAATTCCAACGTACTGAATTTTTTTAAACTCCGATACATTGGTAAAATCACCGAATTAAAATCTCCGTTAAATTCATATATCAGGTTTTGAACTTTTGACCCATTGCTTTCTGAAATCGAAAGTTTTATTAAATTTCCAATTGGTGTCAATTTGAAAAAATAAATGTCAGGCTCCAAATTCCACTGGAATTCAGTTTCTACGCCTTTTAAGCATAAAATCAATGCATCGCACATTTTGTCTGTCGGGTTTTCAGGAATTTTTGAAGTCGTAAAATTCAATTCAAATTCTCCTGATTTAAATTCAATCGGTAGCCATCCAGTTAGTGGAATTCCTAAATTTAGCTCTATTTTTTTCGTCTTTGTCAAATTGCTTACAACATGCAAATAAACGCATGGCGTTTATTTCCTATTTATGACTGGGTTAAATATAAAAAATTAAATCCATTTTTATTTTCAAGCATCCCCTACCAAAAGAATGATAAAACAAGCTAGTACTTATAAAGCTTTCCAGCCTTTTTAAGCTAACTAGTAAAGATTAAAAACAGATTTTTTACCTAAGTTTTTTCCGAAGAGCAATAGTGCTCACCGATTATTCGTTATTAAAAGATAGTCATGCTTGTTATTCACTCATACCGAAAACCTCATGAAATTAATCCAATTCATAGCTCTCAAAAGCCGAGTGTTTATCGTGCTGTTCTTCTTTATGGCCTTCACTTCTTGTGATCAGGAGGAAAATCAACCCGAAAGCCCTTCTGAAATACCGGAAGGCTATCGCTTGGTCTGGTCAGATGAGTTTACGGTTGACGGCTTGCCTGATGCAGAGAAATGGAATTTTGATACGGAAGCCAATGAAACCGGATGGTACAATGATGAACTCCAGTATTATGCGGATAGCCGCCTGGAAAATGCTAGGGTAAGTGAGGGCACATTAAAGATGATAGCAAGAAAAGAATCGCTAACAAGTGCTGATGATTATGGTGGACAATCGTATACTTCTGCTCGTTTAATCACCAAAGGCAAAGCTCACTGGCAATACGGATTTATGGAGGTGAGGGCAAAATTACCATGCGGATTGGGAACTTGGCCGGCTATTTGGCTGCTTGGTGATAACGACATTCCTTGGCCCGGAAACGGAGAGATTGATGTGATGGAACAGGTAGGCTTATATCCCGATCAAATAACAGGAACGATCCATACGACGGCCACGGCAGGTACTTCGGAAGATGGAAGTGCTATTATGGTAGAGGATGTATGTGAGGCTTTTCATAAATATCAATTAACTTGGACGCCGGAAAGCATCACTATGGCAGTGGACGGCACAGCATTTCATCATTATAAAAACCAAGGAAAGGGTTCTGACAGCTGGCCTTTTGATAAGCCTTTTTACTTGATCTTGAATTTAGCGATTGGTGGGGAAATGGCAGGGCCCACCGTTGATGACAGCATTTTTCCTGTGCAAATGGAAATTGATTATGTGAGAATATACCAACAGTAACTAACTATACCATTCAACAAATTGTGTAACATGATTTCACTCCTTAAAAACTTTACTACAGTAGCGCTATTGTTGATTTTATCAGCTTGTGATAAAAGTGAAGATATAGCTTCAGCGGAAACTTCTTTAAATGCGCATCCTTTTCCTAATCATACCCCCTATGCGGGTAACCACATAAAGCCTAGCAATTATAGTCAAACAGCCTTGGACAACCAAACTTCCTCCTTTTATGAGGAATGGAAAAACACCTATCTGAAAAACGACTGTAACGCAGACGAGTACTACATATTAAGTGGAAACGGAGCAAAAACAGTTTCTGAAGCTCACGGGTATGGTATGATGATCATGGGCTTTATGGCCGGTTATGAGGCTGATGCTAGGTTGTATTTTGATGGCATGGTCAGGTACTACCAATCACATCCGAGTAAGAAAAATAGCAGGTTAATGGATTGGAAACAAATTACTTGTATGGATCCGGATAGTGCTGATGATGATGCAGCGAGTGATGGCGATATGGATATTGCATTTGCTCTTTTAGTGGCCCATGCGCAATGGGGAAGCGATGGGGAAATGAATTACTTGGCCCTGGCAAAAGCTTTGATTAAGGCTATGATGCAAGATGAGATTAATCCGGATACTTGGACGGTAAAACTTGGGGATTGGAGCGATGCTAATGACCCCAACTATTATTATGGAACAAGAGCTTCAGATTTTATTACCAGTCATTTTAGGGCTTTTGCAAAGGTGAACCCTACTTCAAATTGGGATCTAGTGATGGATGAATGTTATGATTTAGTCGAGGAGATACAGAATAATCAGAGTTCAGTCTCTGGATTGATGCCTGATTTTATTATTCATACCAACACCTCCCCTATTCCTTCGGAGTCAAATTACCTGGAAGATAGCTATGATGGGGATTATTATTACAATGCGTGCCGTTTTCCTTGGCGCATAGGAAATGATTATTTACTTAGTAATGACCCTCGAGCTAAGGCAGCTATTACTAAAATAAATACTTGGTTAAAAAACTCCACCTCAGGAAATGTTAGTGCTATTTCCAATGGCTATCTGTTAGACGGAACTCCGATTAATAATTGGAATGACGCCACTTTTATAGGCCCATTAACGGTCGGTGCAATGGCCGATGTAACGGGCCAAGATTGGTTAAATGCATTGTATGACGAACTGCTAAACCATAATGATATCACAGCGGGAGATTATTATTCCAATACCTTAAAATTGTTATCCATGATCACCATTTCCGGTAATTACTGGAACCCTGAAATGTAATTCCATTAGAAATCGGTTGAAAAGGATACTTCTTTTTGCTTTTTCATCGAATCTGCTAACTCTTCAATTTTAGAGAAAGCCCTATCGTAAGCATCACTGCCTAAAAATAGGTTCATGGGTGGATGAGGTTCATTTACGAGTTTTAATAACACAGCAGCCACCTTATCGGGATTTCCGATTTGTTTGCCATCTATTGATTTAAACTTTTGATGCGCAGTTCTAATATGCTCGTAAGCTGAAATTTGCTTTTGGTTGAATTCGATGGATTCTTCCTTGGCAAAACTTGTTCTCAACCAACCGGGAGAAATAATGGAAACATTTATTCCAAACGGCTTCAACTCTTGGGCCAAAGCTTCAGAAAGTCCGTTCATGGCCGATTTGGCTGCTCCATATATCGACCAACCCGTGCCCGGAGCAAAACCGGCAATTGATGAAATATTGATGATATGACCGGATTGCTCTTTTCGCATATAAGGAAGTACTTGTTGTATGACTTTAATCACGGCAAAGAAATTAACATCAAAACTTTGTTGAATTTCATCCTCGCTTAGTTCTTCTAAAGCGCCACCGGTACCATAGCCCGCGTTGTTGACTACGACATCAATTTTACCAAAACGGTCGATGGTCGATGCGATGGAATTTTTGATGGATTGCTCCTTGGTGAGGTCCACTTCGAGCGGAAGAAAAGAAGCTGCATAGTTACTTCCTACTTTTTTAGATAGTGCTGTTACATCTCTGCTGGTGGCGGCAACTTTTTCGCCTTTTAGTAAAAGTTGTTTTGTTAGTGATAATCCGAGTCCTTTAGAAGCTCCGGTGATGTACCAAATTTTTGAATTTTGCATAACTTTATATTTTCCACAAAATTAAGCTGGACCACTAGGTTTACATTTACCGTAAAGAAACCATAGTTTGTAACCATCAAACCTTTCTGAAGTCTGATGGAGCATAGTGGGTTTGGCTTTTAAAAAATGAGCTAAAATGAGACTGATCTTTATACCCAAGTGCTTCACTAATTTCAGCAATATTCCAATCGCTATGTTTAAGTAATGCTTTTGCCTCACTTAATAAGCGTTCGTTAATAAGTTCTGTAGTGGTTTTTCCTGTCGTTTTCTTTAAAACCCGGTTTAAGTAATTGATATGGATGGCCAGTTGATCTGCAAAATCGGCCGGCGTTCGGCAAGTAATCTTTTGGGAGATGCTTTCAATAGAGCATTGCCTATCCAATACCTCCATAAATACATCTGTAATCCTAGTGGCGGCATTCGTGGGTTGAGGCTTTGTAGGGCTAACCGAAAGTTTAAGGGCACTAAATATTAATGCTGATACATAACTTTTAATCAGCTCATATTTATAGTTGTAATCTCCTTCCATTTCATTTTTTATTTTGACAAAAAGTGGATGTATTTCTGCAAATAAATCATCTGAAAGTGGATAGATAGGTTTTGAAAAAGATTTAAATAGTGGTAGGTCAGTCAGATGAATTCTAAGACTATCCTTAAAAAATTCTTCTTTAAAAACACAAAAATAACCTTTGGTACTTGGGGCTAATGTTTCGTAAGTATAGGGCGTATTGGGGTTGAAAAATAAAAGTGTTTTTCCTGAAACCGGAATACTTTCATCGCCAAAGTGAAAAACATTTTCACCCTCAAATAGCAGAATTTTATAAAAATCCCGCCGCACATAAGCGGGGGTCTTCACCTTATATTTCATGTTTTCTTCAATCGTAAACACGTCAAACAAACCATTTTTCTGATTTTTGATTTTTGGCGGTGTTTGAAACTTATGCTTATAAAATTCTTCTAAAGATTCCACTTAACTCATTATTACTGTTCTTAATTATCAACCTCAACTGTTGTTAAGGAATTCGAATAGGCTTTATTTGGCATGTCAATATTCCCTTCTCTCAGTTAACGAGTCTATTTATGGTTTGGGTTGGGTGGTGATGGCTTGGTCTTTCATTTCTCGTTTGCCATATTTCCTATAGAGATATTCCACCACAAAAGCTCCTATAAACGTAAAAATACTACCGTAAAAAGCAGTTCTTTGGGTATCCCATTGATATCTCATCAGTGCTACAAAAACTATTAAAAGAATCGCCAAGTTGATCACAAGAAGTATTTTTTTCCCTCCATATGCTTTCTGTAATTTTAAATGTGAAATCAATACGAATACATAAATGACCGTAAATATTGTACTTGTAATTGATGCGATGGCTTCTAAGTTAAAAAACAAAGCAAATAGAAGTCCTAGTCCAGCGGTAATGTATAAACCTTCACTTGATTTAAACCAAACTTTCCTTTCAAAAAAATCTGGCAACTCCCCATCTTTTGCTAAAGAATAAGCAATATTGGCTCCCCCAAAAATAGTAGCGTTGAGGGCAGATGAAATAGAGAATAAGGCTCCAATGGTAATGAGAATAAAACCAAAATCACCTAAAAATGGTTTTGCTGCAATCGCTAATGCATTTTCATGTGCTTTAACAATAGCTGCTAAGGGTAAGTTTCCTATGGTTACCAGTGAAATTAAAATATAGAAAACCATAACAAACAGGATACTGATAAATATGGCTAAAGGAACGTTCTTTTTTGGGTTTTTAATATTTTCTGATGCGTTGGTAATAAGTCCGAACCCCATATAGGAAAGAAAAAAAATAATAGAAGCATTCAGCAATCCACTGGTATGTGCTGCATTAAAACCTGGTTTTGTCATTCCCCAGTTAATCGTCATAAAACCTCCTAAGATAAACACCAATAAAATGGAGAGTTTCACTAATACAATATAAAATTCGGCTTTTCCAACCGCCTTACTTCCAAAAAAGTTAAGGGCTGTAAAAAATGCGATCACGATTACCTCAACAATTCCAATCGCTAAAAGGGTTGATTTTATATGAATAAAGGGTAAGAGGTAACCGGCAAAACCTTTTACAAAAAGCGCGATGGAGATCACATAGGTTAACCACATAAGAATACTTAAAGCACCTGTTACTATACTATCTCCAAGTCCTTTTAGGATAAATGCAATTGGCCCTGCATTAGAAATAATTTTACCGCCTAAAATGGCATAGGAATAAGCTACTATTAAGGCATAAATACCCGAAAGAATAAAGGCTTCCGGTAAGTCGTTACCGGCAATTTCTGCTCCTAAACCAAAGATTGAAAAAATACTTGCTCCTATCATTGTTCCAACCGCCATGGATACAACTTCAATTAAGCTTAATTTTTTAGCTTTTTTCATGTGTTTTCTTTTAATAATATTTTGTTGAATTCTATTTCCAACGGCAAGTTATCTATCTTTTTTCATTTACACACATTTCTGGAATAATGAAATATGTTTTTCCGTTTACTTTTTAAAAACGTATAGGTATTAAATGCTAACTATCATCTTGAGTTGCAAGCTTTATTTGAGCTATCTTCTAGCCCCCAATTTCGTGTAAGTCAAATAAATAATGATTCTAAAAACTACTAATAAAAAAATCCACCTTATCATGTAATGGTGGTTTTTAAATTCATATTCTTTTTCTTCTCCAAATCAGTAAAACTATTCCTATCACCATAAAAGGAATACTTAAAATTTGTCCCATATTCAAGGTCATTTGGTTCTCAAATGCTACTTGATTTTCCTTAAAAAATTCGATGATAAACCTTGCAAGAAAAAGAAGAATTAAGAAAAGCCCGAATAGCTGCCCATCTTTTCTTTTTATTCTTTTTGAAGTATAAATTTTATACAAAATAAAAAAAATCACCAAGTATGAAAAAGCTTCGTAGAGTTGTGTGGGATGTCTGGGGATTAAATCATCCTTTACAAAAACAACCCCCCAATTTCCATGGGTAGGTTTTCCATAAATCTCAGAATTCATGAAATTACCTAACCTTATAAAGGCTCCTGTTACTGGAACTGCAACGGCTACCTTATCAAGAATATTCAGTAATTTTACGTTGTATTTTTTGGGCGTTCTTACTCTGCTTTTTTGATGATCAGGTTTTGGTAATTATAAGGTATTTCTATTTTTTCTTCATCAAATCGCTCTTTAATTGAACGCAATAAATCACAATACATGGTATACCCATTTGAGGAAGTATCAGAATAAGCCCAAGCTTTTAGGGTGATGGATGAATTACCTAATGCCACTACCCTACAAGTAACTTCAGGTAAATTGTTTTGTATGTCTTCTGCTGTTCTGTTATCTACATGAAGTGGATGCTTTATGATTTCCTCTTCCATTATTTTAAGGGCCTTCCCTATATCTGAATCATAGCCCACTCCTATTTCTATCATTTTACAGACTTTAGTTTCGGTGAGATTTGCATTCACAATTACTTGGGTACTGATGACGGAGTTGGGTACAATCACACGATTATTTTCAAAATCCCTCACCACAACTTGTCTTAGATTAATTTCTTCTACAATACCGGTGAAATTTTGATTAAAGGTGATTCTGTCATTAATTTTAAAAGGTTTAAACATCACAATCAAAAAACCACTCATAATATTGCTTAAGGCTTGTTGGGAAGCTAAGCCGGCGATCAATGATAAAATACCTGCTCCTGCCAATAACGAATGCCCTACAATTTTCATTTCGGGTATTTGTACAAGGGCAAACGAAATCCCGATTAGATAAATAACCGCTGTAATGACTTTTCTTGCAAAAACATAGCTTGTTGGATCTATATGATTAGTTAGCGTACGTTTCTTGATATATCTTTCAGACAAATACTTGAAAGAATAAGCAATAACAATTGTTGATATACTTATGATTACGACAATGAGTGCTGTTCTAAAATCTGTAAAAATCGATTTTATCATAATTTTTGTTCCAACTTTTTTAAGATTTCTAATTGTTTTGCCTGACTTTCAAATAAAGCCTGGATTTGCTCTTCCAAAATTAAGTCGATTTTTTGGTTTAATGCATTTATTTCCAATTCAGCTTTTAGATTAACAAGATAATCATTCTCACCGCGTTTTCTGTCTTTCTCTTCCTGCCTATTTTGACTCATCATAATAACAGGTGCTTGCAATGCAGCAATACAGGAAAGAATAAGGTTCATGAGAATGAAGGGATAGGGATCAAAGTTATCCTTTACGGGCGTCAAGGTGTTAAAAAGGATCCAAACCACCAGAATTACCAAGAAGGAAATAATAAATGCCCAACTCCCTCCAAATTTAGCAACCTTATCAGATATGCTTTGTCCTTTGGTGAGTAGCTCTTTGGGTGGGTTTAAAAGGTTATTGGTTATTAAATTTTCATCTTCTATGGCTTTTTTAACTATCTCTTGCAATTTCTTAACCTGAGTAGTTTTAGCATTCAATAAATTGTCTAAATCCTGATCCATACTTTTTTTATTAAAATGTTCCGTTTTTAAATAGACCTCAACGTTTTTTTTAAATTCTCTTTTGCGAATTGGTTAAATCTAAGATAGATAAAATTCCTGAATTTTATCATTGCGGAACTCTGCACAAAGAATAGAAGTCGTCATTGCTTTTGGCTATTATGACTGCTGAAGAAGTTAGAAAAATAGAAAACCTATAGGGAGGCTATCGAAATAAAAGCATAGCAACCAATGCAAAAAAGCTTGCCGTTTTTTATTCGTTTAACATCCATTTGATCAAGTCTTTTTTATCTACAATAGCCCAACTATGTGGATGTCGTTCACCATTCGCTCGATATCCTTTATTGGTTGTGGGGATATATTCAACATGCTCATATCCCTTTTCGATTAGATTTTCAGAGAGCTTTTTAATATAAAAAGCATTCATTTGTTCATAATCAGCCATCCGATTTTCTTTCCACCAAAGAGTATCAGGTTCTGTGTAAAGTCTAATTTTAGTCTTTTTTAATTTATTTAAATTAGTAATGTTGCCTGTGCTATAGGTGAAGACAGCTTTATCTTCATATTTTTTAATATGATCTTTCGGATTTCCGAAGTTACTACCTAAGGTCTCTAACAGCCAAGTACTTTCTTGGATGGAAGGTTCTGAAAAATTTCGTTCTATATTTTTTTCTGAAGACTTATACAATGCCACTAAGTCTATAGGTGAATCCACAATAAATACCCCTTTTGGGTCTATATGATATTGTTTCATTCCAACAATAAAATTGCTTATTAACAGGCATACCACACCCCCACTTGAAAAACCACCGATAAAAATACGGTCCGTCGGTAACTGATTTTCTACGATCACCTTCTGCAAACTTGCTGCGAGTTGGTGTTTCTCGCTTTCCTCGAGCCACAATTTTTGATTAAAATTGGAGAAGATAACAGCTATACTATTTTTCCTTGCCATATCGAGAATCTTAAATTCTCGTTGAATGTCTTCTGCCACTTCTGGATATCCCCCAAATAAAATTAAAACAGCCTTAACTTCTTTATGGGGTTGATAAAGTTCGTAGTCTTCTTTTATAATTTCCGTAAACTCTATCGTATCAGCAGTTGTTGTTGTAGTTTCTTGTTCTTGTTTTTTCTGTTGACAGGAAAAGACTATTATCAAAATTAGAATTAAAATTATTGAGGTTCTTTTCATTCGTTAATTTGCGTATAATAGTTTTTATAACCGTCTGCTTCGGGCGACATTAGTTGGTGTTGACAAATAGCTTAGCATTTCCGAGTGGATGCTGACTTATTCTAATTTGACGTGATTCCGATGATAAATTGTTTTATCAATAGTTTTTATTTTTTAATCAAAAGGTAGTAAATCAGGTTCCAAGAATTTCATTTTTGCCTTTTGTGAATTATAAATGTCAACTCCGTAATGACAAGCCATTAATTCTCTGAAATTATTTTTAAGTCTTGGAAATTCAATTATAAATTCCCGAAAGCTATTAGCATCCGATTTGAGTATAAAATGATAAACTGCTTTGATTGCAGCTAAAGTCAAAGTTGTGTTGTACTTGTTTTCTGCTCCAACCGATTTGACATATTCTCGCAACTGACGTGGTATGTTAGTTTCAGCTTGCTCAATACCATATTTTTTAATGTATATCCAAGCCAATCTTAAATGTGCTTCATGCGTAAAAATCTCTGGATTTAATTCGCAATTAATAAACTGCTGTTTAAATTCAGAATCGGATAGTTCAAAATG
Source organism: Mesonia oceanica (assembly GCF_902499555.1). Classification (GTDB taxonomy): domain Bacteria; phylum Bacteroidota; class Bacteroidia; order Flavobacteriales; family Flavobacteriaceae; genus Mesonia; species Mesonia oceanica. Next base: position 3,245 of record NZ_CABVMM010000025.1, on the reverse strand, counting down.
TTTTTCCATTTTTTTAAATTATTGATAAGGTTTTGGCTGAGTACTTGTAAGCTATCTAATACGGTGTTTTTTATTCAAATAATCTTCTCTTTTCTCGTTCTGTTTTTAAATAGTCAATTATAGCTAACCACATGAGTGAAGAGGGTAAAACCTCATATTCGTCTCCAATTATATGTAAATAAGCTAGAATTCCATTTGATTTAAAAAATACTTTTTTATTTTTTAAATCTATAAACTTTTACTCTGTTGAAATGAGAGCAGCATTCTCCAAGCTCAAATAGAAATTCCCGCCACCTTTCATATCAACTTTTACCCAATTTCCTTTAGGCTCTTCTAATACCGTAAATTTGATTTGCTGACCATTTGATAGAAAAATTAAGTACTTTTTTCCTTTTTCTAGTGGAACGAAATCTTCATTGGTTGCATTTGACGAAAACCCAAACGATACCATCACTATTAATAGTAATAATGTAATTGAAAGTAAAATATTTTTTTTCATAATGAATAATTTTAATTTACGCTTACTTCAGAATTTCATTGGCTTTTCGGCTTATTCCCAATATTCATAATTATTTCTATTTCACTACGAGCTTAAAAGTTGAATAAATTGATTAAAAAATTACACTTGATAATAAGCATGCTCTGTAAAATGTTTCTTTAATTTTCAAGAAATTTTTCAGTCGTCAATACCTCCGAATAAAAATAGTTGAATGCGGCTAGAAAGGATTTTTGAACTTCCTTGGCCTTTACTTGTTCTCCATTTATTTCTAAATCTTTGGTGGCACAGGCATCTCCAATAACGATACACTCCAACCCAAAATCTTTAGCCGCTCTTGTGGTTGCATCTACACACATATGTGTCATCATTCCGCAAATCACCAATTTTTTCACTCCCATTTCTTCCAAGGTGGTGATCAATTCGGTTTCTCTAAAACTGTTAGGAAAATGTTTTACGATTATTTTTTCTCCCGCTATGGGTTTTACGTTTTCGTGAATTTCTACCCCTTGTGTTTCCGGGATAAAAAAAGTAGCCTCCGGTCGAGTGGATTGGTGTTGAATATGAATTACTGGCAGTTTTTCTTTTCTGAATTTCTCTAAAATTTTTTTGGCATTTAAACTCGCTTTTTCAGGATGTGAAAGTTCCATTTTCCCATTTGGAAAGTAATCGTTTTGAATGTCAATTAGGAGTAAGGCTGTTTCCATATTTTGTTTTTGGGATTTAAGTGTCACAGTAAAAACCGTAAAATATTGCTAAGGGTAAAATTCTATTACGGATTGATTGAAACTAAAGTAACCAAAATTGTTGACTTTTTTACGGCGATATATTATTCTTATTACGCAAGAATTTATTTTTTTATATAATTGTAAGGATAAGAATGGTTAGTATTTTAAAAAGCATTTGAAATTCACTCAAAAACGGGTAAAAAGCACAGCAGGGATGCTCGGCTTGTTTTTTTATCCAAAAAACATACTGACAACCATTGATAAATCCGTTTTAACGATTCTGAATTTGATCTAAATACAGATGATAAAAAAAGAAAAGCCGCTTAGAGTGGCTTATTTGAGTTGATGATTTTATGTTTTAAGGACTTGTGCAACGGTTACCATTATTTTACACAGTATTTATTTACTTAATTCCATTTGAAATTTTGTCGCATTAAATGCAGCTTGCAAACCTCTTAAATTTGTTTCAGATTTATTTTGTTCAAATAATTCAGTCAAGTATTCAGTTTGTTTGGTCACATTATCATTCTCTTTTTTAAAGATTTGATATTTTAAAAGAATCAAATTCGCCATAATTTTATCTGAAATACTTATATCGCTTTGGTTTAGGTATTCATTTATTGTGCTTTCTATCTCGGAGTCGTTTTCAGATAGTTCATCGAATAAGTAAGCATTAGCTAAGTCAGATTTATTCATAGTTGAGTAATCGTTTTGGTCAGACATATCTTTTCGGTAAGTCATTTTGTTTCCATTTAGAAAATACCATCTGGTGTAGGAATCATTTTCCATTTTGATTTCTTTTTCAAAAGCTTTTTTCTTTACAGTCCAATTTGTGAAAGCAATCAAAAGTTCAGTTCCGTCATCTTTCTTTAAAATGGCAAATCGAATCAAGTAATTTCTTTTCCCAGGTTTTTCAATTTCGACGTCTAATTTGTTTTCTACTGAAACATATTTTTTAAGCGCTTTTAAAATAGAAGAAACATCTTCGGGACTTGCTTCTGGAAATAGATTTTCTCTTAAAAACAAATCGATGTATAGATAATGCGTTAAATAAAAATCATCAATTTTCAGATAATTCGCTTCTGTCAAATGTTCGGTTTTAATGTTGATTTTTTCAGATTGAGAATATCCAAAATTTGTGAATATTGCTACAAGTAAAAGTGTTATTATTTGTCTATTCATTTGTTAGGTTATATGATGTACAACGTCTCGGCTATGAGTAGTTGCATAGGTTAGCACTTAATTTTGCAAGCCTGCCTGCCGGTAGGCAGGTACACACCAAACTGAAAATCAGCGAGGATTTTCAGAAGTAGGCGAGAACAAGCAATTACTTATAGCCGTTGTTGTAAGTAGTATTTTTTGATTAATATTCATTTATAATTCGAAATCTCATCGTATTTCGAATTCGTTAGATTTAGTTTTTTGAAAGCTTTAAATACTTTCCGTTTTTTTATTTCCAGCATAATCACTCCGCAATCTGCACTCGTTCCATATAACGCTTGCCTGTTGTCATCAGTCCATATTTCCACGTTTCGAATATTATTTTTCGAAATGAGTTCAGTTATAGAATCAGTCAGTTCAGAGTCTATTGGGTTTTCAATTCGGAATGCGATTACATTATCCTTATATTTTAGCAAATAAAGTGGTTTACAGAATCCTTTAGTTCTTATTTTGCGAATACTGTCCAATTTTGGAAATCTCGAAACAGTTATTCCGTCCGAAAAACTCCATTTAATATATACGTTCACATCATTAGTCAGCCGATTATTTATCAAATCAATTTTTTCGGTTAGTAATTCAGTTTTATTGATTGATTCAAACCATAATTTGTTCTCATTTTCAGTCAAAATCAGTTTTTCACTTTGAGCTAAACTGCAAATTGATTTTAGAATTAAAAATGTTAGCAAAAAGTGTTTCATAATATGTCTCGTCCTAAAATATGGCTACAGGTTAAAAATTGATTTACGCTGCATTTAGGTATACCGTTTCAGGTGTTTTAAAGTTTAAAGATAAGTGTAATC
>NZ_CABVMM010000024.1 GCF_902499555.1 Mesonia oceanica | reverse complement strand
GCCGCCCGTCACGGTTACCAGGGTATCGCTGACCGTTATGTTGGTCAGCGTCGCATTCCCCGTGTTCTCTACCGTAAAGGTATAATCGATCGTCTCGCCGGCCTGGGCAAAGCCGTCGCCGTTCGAATCGTTGAAACTGCCGGTTTTTATTAAGGCTATGGCCGCCTCCAACAGCTGCGCATTTCTTGTTTCTATTATACATGCGTTATCATCATGGGTTACCACCACGTAATATTCGTTGCCATAAAGGTCCGAAGTATCACTGATGTCCAAGGTATCTGTGGTAACACCACTATAGACGCCTGCATTACTAAGCTGCGTGCCCCCGTTATCCGGGTCCCCTAAATACCATTGGTAATTAAGGCCTGCATCGGCGTTGCCGGGGTCGCTGCTATAATCAGGGGTGGTATCGGGCGCTGTACCGGTGTAGCTGGTGGTCTCATCGCCACGGGCCGTTATGCTAAAGCTTGCCGGATCGCCAGATTCTACCGTCTGATCATCGGGGGGTGTGGTAATTACGGTCTGGGTCGCCAATTGGCTTGTACCCACTGCCTGTGGGGAATCCGTTATGGTGGGCACCCCATTACTATCTACCCCGCCAATGAGCCTATTATTGGCATCCAGGTCAGCTGCTGTAAAGGCAGCTCCTCCCTCGATGGCATCCGGGCAACCGTCATTGTCTGAATCTGTATCTAAACTATTTACAATACCGTCTTCATCTGTATCACAATATCCCTCAAATACTGTATTTAACCAATTAAATGCTATTCTCCCTCCTGTGAGCCTAGTCCGTAATGTAAACTCAGTAATCCACACATCCCCTGCATCTAGGCGCGCATATTTGTTTTCTTGTCCAAAACCGACTTCTGGATAATTCGTTATTAATTGATCGTTGGCATTTGCTGATAAGTTGCTACCAGAAGAACCGAATTCTATATTGTTAGCCCCATACCAATTACTCCATGAGTCACCACCTCCAAAACTTACTACGTTCGCATTATTATCAGTATACGAAAATGATGTAATCCGCTCATTATTATTATCTGTCTCAAAATCTTCAAAATTGAAAATAAATCCTTTTAAAGCAATTGGATCACCTGTATCACCATCCCTGAACTGCATTGTGATCTCGGAGTTATATATAGAAAAAGATCCTTCATATTCTTGTGAAAAACCACCAATACCAGAAGCTGTAACCACGATATCTATGGGTGCTCCTGATGTAGTTGTAAATCCTGATACTGTAGTCGTACCATCTTCAATCGCAATGATGCCATTATCCGGATCGCTGGTAGGGCCTAGGTCTAGGAATAAATTACCACACTCATCTGTATCCAAAATCCCGTCATTATCATCGTCGAGGTCGCATATATCATTTATCCCATCCCCATCACTGTCGGTGGGCGTAGGGTTGCCGTCTGTGCTGGCTCCTGCGGTACAGGACACAAAGGTGGTTACCGTGGGATCGTCCTCCTGATTGCTGTTATCGTCTGAAAGATCGGTAGCGGTCTGCGCAACCCCATTTTCATCGGTGTAATTCCCCGTAACGGTGGCCTGGTTGGTGACGCTGCGATTATCCACATCAGCTTGGGTGAGCGTATAGCTGGCCGTAAAAGTACTGTTGTCCACAGCGCCCGGGGCCAAGCTGGCCAATGGGCCGCCCAATACCGTCACCAAGCTATCGGTGACCGTGATATTGGTCAGTGTAACATTAAGCCCCGTATTCTCTATCCGAAAGGTGTAATCGATCGTCTCGCCCGCCTGGGCAGAGCCGTCCCCGTTTTCATCATTAAAGCTGCCGGTTTTTATTAAGGCAATGGCCGCACAAGCTGGCACTACTGCTTCGTTTGCTGCCAACCTACTATCCCCTACACCGTTAAACACTTCTACGGTATACGTACCGGGTACGCTGGTTTCGTAGGTTGGATCTGTTGCGCCGGTTATTGCTGTATCATCTAAGTACCATTGATAGGCTGTATACTCCGGCTCGTAATTTACCAATTGTAAGGTTACCGGGCCTGCCTCCAGGTCTGCACAGTTTACCGTAGTGTTCTCATCTAAAATTGGGGTACTGCCATAACCTGAAAAATACCCCCCAAAGTAAGCATTATTATTTATCCCTCCTGTAGCCACCTGTACCGGTGCATTGGAATAGACAGCGATGGTAGCACCAGGGGTGATGTCTATTTTTCTAAACTCATAGTCTGCGGTACCGGCGATTGGGCTGGCTGCCGGAATGACTATAGGTGATCCATCTTCTTCTACGCTTAAGTTTGCGCCCGTACGGGTTACTACAATTATTTTGGAATCATTATAGTCTAAACCTGAAATATTCCCCACAAAACCCAATTCATCTACATCAGTAGGGGCAAAGATGGACAGCTGGGACAATAACATGATATCTTGATTTTGATCTGCTGCAATACCTTTAATGGCATGATGTACATAGGCCACTTGGCTTGTGGTAATGTACATGGAGCCCGAATCAAAATTACTACCGGCTATCAATAACTGCTCCCCTTCATTAAGGGTTGCAAAAGCCGTGGCATTGCCATTCAGATAGACTTCGGTATTATCAGCTACCGCGGTCACAAATACTTTTTCGCCTGCCGGGTCTCCCCCTGCGATGGCTACATATTCATCACCTAACCGGTCTATAGTCACCAATTGGTCTAAGCCGTGGTCCTGACCTGCTGTATTTGCAGTGTTGGAAGCCCTAATGCTTTGCCCTCCGGTAGTGACCACAATGTCCCCTGTAGCTGTAATATCTGCCCCTATATGTCCTTCTGTATTTGACTGCGTATCAACCCCCTTCACCTCATAGATGATGGATTGCCCTGCGGTAAGGTCAACCGTTATGGTACCGTTATGGGTAATACCGGTAATCGTAGTATTGGGATCAATACCCGAGATGGTGATACTGGTATTTTCTACCGCCATAATGGATAAATAACTGTGCAAATAATTTTCTCCCTGAAAGATTCTGGGAACCGCCCATTTAAAATGCCGGCCTATTGCATCTTCGCCTTTTGCCGCATAAGATGTGGCTTGGCTGCTTCCGGCCCTAGAGCTGTACTCTAACAAAAATGGTTCTGAAGAGGTGGCGATCAAGCCGCTCGTTGACAATATTGTCCCTATTTCATTTCTAGGTATTGACATCGGGGGGTTGGGTGATGCTGAACCAACCGTCAAATCTACCCGTACCGGACTGCCTTTAGATACTGTAAACGGGCTACCCGCTATAGGGTTACCTGTATCTCCATTGGTAATGCTAACCTGATGCGGGGTTGATGACGGGCTTGAAATTACCAACTCTTCAATTCCCCAATAGGAACCAGCTGCAGTTCCATAAACTGCCGAAACGGTAGGCGGCAGGTAATGTATCGTATCTAACTGTAGGTTGTGGGTGTAGTTGGGGATGTTCACCTCCGTATTCCCAAGCTCTAACACCCAATCCCCATCTTTACCGGTAATATTGGTAGAAGCGGCAATGCAAATGCCCAGTTCGTTTTCAAGGTATTGAACGGCAGCCCGTCCTTTTGCGCCCTGGGCGAAATTACAGCCGTAGATGTTCAGCTGGTTTTTATCCTGCAACAGTCTGTTTTGTTGCAGCCAGTCTTTGAGTGCCGGGGCATCCAGCCAATTGCCCCCTATCAGCAGGGCACCGGGACGCCCGTGTGAAAAAAGCTCAAATATCGCTTCGTCCTTGGGCAGGGCCTCAGCCAGCAGCTCGGGTTCTGGCAAAGAGGCGTCTATAAAATACTGCCCGGCAACTTCTTCCCCGGAACAGGGAGTGTTATCGCCTATAGCGTAGGATGAAATCCCACAAAGCAGCAAAAAGAACACTACAAAAAACGTATTGATCTTTATTGTATTACTGCCCGGCCTTGATGTAAATGTGTTTGTGTACTTGTGTTCCATACAGATTTAGTTTATAATCAACCTATGATTGTCTTTAGTATTTATATATATTTTGCAGCACAGCTAAAAAGACTATGCGGCAAAAGCATTTGATCTTTAAACATCTTGTTTTACCAAAGGCACAGCTCCCTTAGGAGCTTGTTTACCCACAAAAAACAGGAGCAACTTCCTATTCTTTGTGGGTAACTACCGTTGTTAATACAAGAATTTCATCTTACTTTTTTTTATAAAAAAAAGGAAAGAAGGCTGTAGGCGTTTTAATTATTTATATCCTTACCTTAATTCAACTGAAAATTATGGCATTGCCCCCCTCACTTCTCCTTAATTTATATGGTAAAAGTAAAACAGCATGCTGAAGAAAATTTTTAAGTGTAAGGAACGGGAATACACCCGTTATACAACTATTTAAAAAACAGCTATTTACAAAACAAAGGGTTGTTTTGCGTGTAACTAACGGAAACGGCCCCAAATGTTGTCGTTATACGCATTTTCTTTAGGAAGGGAATAGAAAAAAACCACTACCACATAGCCCAAGGGTGCTTTGTCCGTTAGTTACAAAGCTTTTTCAAAAAAACAAAAACCTAACATTTATACATATGAACAATTCTGGGAATGGGTTTTGATTTGCTTTTAAAAATTGATCTCTATGATTGTGTAGTTATTTTCGTTTCTGCTCATGATGAATATATGCTGAAGTCTTTTAAACACAACACGGTTTCTTTCCTGATAAAACCAATAAATATTGAAGGCTTAAAATTTGCTTGCCGTAAACTATGAGTTGTCCTAAAACAGGCTGACCACTTTAACAAATAGTAAATTGAGTTCTTTGGATGATTTATAAATAAGTTGAATTTATGTCAACTTATTTTAGGCCGGGACAGTTTAATAACAGAAAAAGGCTTGCTATTGTGACAAGCCTTTTTGTTTGGAGTCTACTACGAGGTCTTTTTAACCTTATAGGTTTTCCATTTCTCTATAACCTACAAGCTTTATGCTCAACTATTGATCATTTGGAATCAAGTAAATTCTTGTTATTCCGTGCCCTGACATGGAATTTCGTACTATTTTGAAAAACCAAAATTTTAAGGATGAGTCCCTGAAACCGGAGCTTCTATTTTAGTGGTATTTCGGTATAAATTTTCCATGAAAATTCACTCGATATCCAAAATCCTTCCAGGCTTCTTCCTAAATTTCATCCCGAAATACAAACTCTAGCTCCTTCTGTGTATTTGTGGAAGAAATCTTTTTCCCTTTTGTAATGGAAGCTGTATCAAACGCTGGTGGCTCTACGTTGAGTTCTTTTGCTTTTGCAGAATAATACTCTTTTTTAGAGGGATGAAGGGGATATACCCCGTGAAAGACTTCTCCGAATTTTTCTTGCTGAAGAACTTTCAGAATTAAATGGATTGCGTCTTGTTGTTGAATTAAATTCACCGGAGCTTGTGGATTGGCAACATCTTGTCTCCCGGCCAAAAACTTTACCGGATGACGATCTCCTCCTAACAGTCCCCCCATTCGAATGACCGTGGTTTTAAAATTTGGATTATTTTGAAACAATTTTTCTACTTCTTGAATTTGTTTTGAAGCGGAACTTTTTCCATTGGGTGTTGAAGTTTCGGAATATTCCGGGATGCTTTCTTGATCTTCAAAAACCGACGTTGAACTTACCAAGATCACTTTCTCAACTGAAGAAAGTTCAAGTTTAGTCATAAAATGCTTTAGCTTTTTTACAAAACTGGTATTAGGTTCTTTTCGTAAACCGGGCGGGACATCGACTATCAAAGCTTCTGCGCCATCTAAAAATGAAAAGACTTCGCCCTTCACTTCTTCTTCCGTTAATTCTATATAAAAAGCATCGATTCCCTTCTTCTCTAAGGTTTCTATTTTTTCTGAAGTGGTGGTCGATCCGTTTACGGAATAGCCTTTTTGTAATAGTTCTTCTGCCAAGGGCATCCCTAACCAACCACAACCCAATACAGAAATGGTTATTTTTATTTGTTTTCCCATTCTTTCCTATTCTTTTCTTTTGCTATGTATGAGAAGTAACTCATTAAAAATCCAAATAAACTAAAGGCTGAAAAATAGAATACCAAATGGCTAAATTGAATATTTTCCAATTTCCAATTGACTTGAAATAATTCAACTAAAACAGTCATGGGAATTATAAAAATCAATCCATTAACTATAATTGATTTCCATTTGTATAAAGTCCCTTTCTCATTACTTGACAAAGTATTTTTCATTTTAATTAGAGTTTAATGGTACACTTTGCTTCGTAATAATGGCATCGTTCAAAACAAAGGGTTTTGGCATCATCCCTTTGGTACGAGGAGCTATATCGAATACCGGATTACTTAACAAATCGTTACTGGCTTCATAAATTTTCAAGTCTAGGCTTTCTCCTTTTTTCAATTCAAAATCTAATCGGAGTGTATCTTGATCTACCGCATAATAGGTGAGTAATTTTTCTTTCTCCCTATTTTGATAGAATACATGTTCTTTAGAAGTGGCTGCGATTTTATTCACCTTAAAATTATAGAAATCTACTTTCTCATCGGCAAAGATTTCCATTCGGTTAATTTTACGTTGCGGTGCTATTTTTATGGTCAACTTATTAGTAGCCCTATTTTGAAAAGCCGAATCCTGTTTCACCAAAACAGCAGCTTCTGCAATCGGTTTTACTTCAGCTTCCTTTTGTCTTGTAAATTGTAAATGATATTTGCTATCAAATTCAACATCATCCAAGGCTTTGTGCTCTCCTTTAAAATAAGGTGAATTATATTCATCCAGTTGATGATCATACGTCACCCACCAAGCTTTATTCTCATCGGTATCTAACAGGTAAAGTAGGCTATTGGGTTTAGGGTTTTCATTAGAAAAACCGGAATGATTGTGGGCCATCATCAAACTCACCCCGGCAATTACCATACATAAGACCCCCATCCAATGTATTTTTTTATAGCGAATAAAAATAGGCATTAACAAGCCTAACAAGAGTACCGTAAATAAACTGCTAATCACCATCATTTTTAAGCCCAAACCAACCGGGAAAAACTGAATTAAAGGAGCTAATAAGAAAATTGCAGGAATGCTTAAAAATAACAGCAACCATAAATTAGGTTGGTTTTGTTTGACCACTAAGTAGTAAATTAACAACCCGAAAATGACCGGCCAAATAAAGTAGGCGGCTCCTTTAAATGCGATGGCGATAATGGTATTGATAAGCAACCAGACAAATAAAGGTGCCGGGATGGTTTTAATAAGTTCTTCCCCTCTGTAAATCACTCTATACAACAGCAACGAAATAGCCAGTGTAATTGCTACAAAGGCTGTGATATAATAATGCCCATTACTGGTAAAGCCGTTTTGATTTTCTAGGTATTCGGGATAATTATGTTGAACTAGTTGAAAACCAAAATAAGTAGCCAGCACACTCCCTGTTAGAATTACCAAAAACCAAACTATATTTTTCACCAATGAAAATGCGGTAAACGACTTTTTTCTGATGGCATACATGCTGATTCCCAAAAAGGCCAGCCAAGCTACAATTAACAACGGAATGATCAAAGCGTAGGAATAATAGAGCATTCCTATTCCCGGAAAATTAAAATACACCGATTCTTTTTCAGATGTAAGTTTAGTGAGGTTCACATTAGAAAAATAGGGCATTAAAGAGGTAAGGTAACTCGCTTGATGGGCTAAAGAGTTTTGATCTAAATTTTTAAAAGTATCGTTGGCGGTATGATAATCGTAGTGATCGTCGATAAATGCAAAAAAGAAACTAGGAACATTCTTTTTTTCCCTTAATACGGTAGCATCGGTATCATTGGGTAATTTTTTATACACCGAATACATTAAAGAGGTAGCTACCGGATATTCGGGATGTGCTTTAGCAAATGCTTTTATAAGCTTTTGGTTGCCCGCATTAGTTTCAAGGATGGTATTGGAAGGACCTCCGCTTCCACGGGCTTCAAAATTTAATACCAACCCAATATTGTTTGCCCAAGGATGTTCTTTTACAAAAAGTTCGGCACCGTTTAGACCAATTTCTTCTGCATCGGTAAAACAAATGATGATATTATTTTTATGTGGTACTTTTTCTTTTAGAAAAACGCGTAAGCTTTCTAAAATAGTAGCTACGCCAGAGGCTGCATCACTTGCCCCATAGGAAGAATGTACCGCACTATCATAGTGCGTCATCACCATTAAATCATTTTTTGGGGATGGATCGCTACCGGGTATTTTGGCAATAATATTTTCTGGAACCGTAAAAACACCTTCGGGATTTAAGGAATATCCTTTTTGGGTTTGTACTTGTAGGCCTAATTTTTGGAGTTCTTGAACAATGTAATTCCTTACTTCACTATGTGCTTTTGTTCCAATAGAGTGAGGTTTTTTACTTATATTTTTTACGTGCTCGTTAGCTCTTTCTATGGAAAAGCCCAATTGGTTTTCTTCAGAAAAATCTTCTGCATCAGGCATTAGGGTGTAGAAACTTACCCCAACCAATAGGCCCAAGATAAGCAGTACTAATATTTTGTAGATGAACGCTTTCAATTAATCAATCTAACTTTTTTACTAAGGCAAAATAATCATTTTCAAGCGGAAGATAGCCTTGATTGTAAACAAAATAATAAACGGTTCCTTTTTTAGTGGTGTAGATACTGGTGATGTATTCAAAATTAAAGCCTTTTGTTAATAAGGTTGATTTGGTGGTTTTCGACTTATTTTGGGGGTTTAATTCTTCTAAAATGCGGTAGTTTTTCCTTAGCCGGTTATTAATATTCCTAACTAGGTTTTTATTGTCTTTGTTTAGTTTGTTGTTATATGCGTTTCTACAGTAATCGCTACAGAATTTTTTATCTGCCCTACCTACAATTTTTTCGCCACATTCTAAACAGGATTTCTGCATTGTTTAAATCATTAGTTAAGAAGAATATATAAATTTACAATTTTTTTGTTTAGCTATGGTTTGCTTTAAGAAACAGTATTAAACTTATGCTACCCCCCTCTCTTAAATTGCCATACAGAGTTTGATAACCTAAATAAGGATCGCATTTTAAAAACTTTGAACAACACCCACTACCCCATAAAATCTGAAAACAATATTGGGCCTAAGCATTACCAAACTACGATAAAGGAAAAGCCTTCTTGTTTTAAATAGCTTATGATCTATTAAAAAAAGAAGAATTAAAGAAGGAAATTGATTATTTAGAGCTTGCAGGCCTGTTCGATTTTTCTTGTAGATAAAATTATTCGGGAAGAAAATATTAGTAAGTCTGTGTATGAAGTTTGTTGAGAAATATTTTCTGTGGAAGCTACCGCGTACGTCTTCCATCAATCGTATTATTCTAGTCGGGATAATTTAAATAGCTTTAGGATAAATGCCTAGAATACCGGTGTGGCTAATGAAGGTTATAAAAACAAAACACCGCTAGGTTTCTAGCGGTGTTTGAGAAAAAAACTTAAAAATAATTCTATATATTATTCTTAGATTACGCGAACTTGAGTCGCGGTCATTCCTTTTCTTCCTTCAGATTCAACGTACTCAACTTTGTCACCTTCGTTAATAGTTTCACCGTCTAAACCGGTTACGTGAACAAAAATGTCTTGACCTGTTGCGTCGTTGGTAATGAATCCATAACCTTTAGATTCATTGAAAAATTTAACTGTACCTTCCATTGTAATAAATAATTAATAATTATAGCAAACCTACATATAAAATTGTGATTTACATTGAAATAATATTAATTTTATTTAAAAAAATTGGAAATTTAAAGATCAGATTATATCCTGATCTCTCATTTTATCAAGGTTTTTGCGGCTTAACGTATAATCTTCCAATTTTTTGCCTTTCCACCGATGATAAATAAATAAAGGCATTAAAATGAAGGAACTAGCCAATACTGTAATCCCCATAATGATATTCCCCAAGCTTTCATTTTCTTCAAAAGTGATTATATACAAACCTACTCCTGTGGCAATAGCGATCGCTATAAATAAAACTATAATAACATACTTCATCTTCTTTCTACTTTAATAATTAATCAACTTTCTTCGGTAGGCAGTCAACATTTTAGATTTTGAAACAAAGCCTACATATTTTCCATCTTTGATAACCGGTAAATTCCAAGCTCCTGTATTTTGAAACCTATTCATCACCTGCTGCATACTGTCTTTACCGTAATGTATGTAATCTGGAGGGTCATGCATCAAAAACTCTACCAGCATGGTTTCTTGCAATTCTGTATTGAACATTATCTCCCGAATATCGTCTAAGGTAAGGACGCCTACCAATTCTTTTTCATCATTTAACACGGGAAAAAGATTTCGCTTAGATTTCACCACTGCTTGATGCAGCATTTCTTTTAGGGTCATATCCGGCTTTAGACTAATAAAATTAGTTTCTATAATGGTATCTAACTTTAATAAAGTTAATACGGCTTGATCTTTATCGTGCGTGAGTAAGGCATTTCGGTCTTTTAATTCTTTGGTATAAATATTATAATCTGAATTGGCCTTCGAAATTAAAAATGAAATGGTCACGGTGATCATTAACGGAATAAAAAGTTGATAACCACCGGTAATTTCAGCAATCAAGAAAATAGCTGTCATGGGTGCTTGTAAGACGCCTGCCATTAGGCCAGCCATTCCTACCATGGTGAAGTTTTCTGAAGAAAGGGTAAACCCTAACTGCCGAGATAAGTTCACAAAAAAGCTTCCGGTGACTGCTCCTAAAAATAAAACAGGAGCGAAAACGCCACCAACACCACCTCCACTTAAGGTAACTGAAGTAGCAATGGGTTTCAACAAAATTAACCCTAAAATTAAGAAAATAACCACCCAACTATTCCCCAAACTCTCTTTGAATAGAAAAGCATCGAACGCGTGATGGTAATCTTGAGCTATCAATTGGTTCATAAACGTAAATCCTTCTCCATATAAGGGAGGAACGAGAAAGGTAAGTAAACCAATTACAAAACCGGCAATAACAATTTTTAGATAGTCATTTTTGATTTTTCTGAAATAATTCTCTGTGGTAAAATAAATTTTTGAAAAATAAATGGAAACCAATGCTGTAATCACTCCGAGTACTGTATAAAACAATATATTCTGAATATCGAATTTCTGAATGGCATGAAAATCGACAATATATTGTTCTCCAATAAAAAACATTCTTGTAACCACGGCAGCTACCGACGCCATTAATAAAGGAAGTAACGAAGCAAAAGTTAAATCTAAACTAAATACTTCTATCGCAAATAAAATAGCTGCAATCGGTGCTTTAAAGATCGCTGAAAGTGAACCTGCTGCTGCACACACCAACAATAGTTTTCTGGATTGTGCATTCATATGAAACATTCGTGCAATGTTAGAACCAAAAGAAGCTCCTGTAGCTACTGAGGGTCCTTCCAATCCTACAGATCCTCCAAAACCAACTGTTAGCGGAGCTGTTAAAAGGGAACTGATAAGGTTACGCCGATCCATTTTTCCATTCTTTTGAGAAATGGCAAATAATGCCATCGGAATTCCATGGCCTACGTCTTTTCGCAAAATATATTTTTTCACCAACAGCACCAACAGTAAGCCTATAAACGGAAATATAAAGTACCAATAGACGTGATAGTCGTGAACGGCTCCCTGTTCAAAAAACATCGCGATATAGTGCGTAATGTTTTTTAAAGCTACCGACGATAATCCGGCGACTAAACCTACGAGAATACTTAAGATATAAATAAAATTCTTTTTGGAGATATGTTTATACCTCCAAATTAAAAATCTTGTAAAAGGTGTTTTTTTCTTTAGCATCCAAGCTTTATTTACTTCGTTTTGTGACTAAAAAAATCCTGTACAAACAGGATTTTTTAGTCTTATTCTAGTTCAACTTTAAGATGAAGCTCTTTTAGCTGTTCTTCGTCTATTTTGGCCGGTGCATCAATCATCACATCTCTACCTGCATTGTTTTTAGGGAAAGCAATAAAATCCCGAATGGTTTCTTGACCGCCTAAAATTGCCACCAATCTATCTAAGCCAAAAGCCAGCCCTCCATGTGGTGGCGCTCCATATTGAAATGCATCCATTAAGAAGCCAAACTGCGCTTTTGCTTCTTCTTCAGAAAAACCTAAATAATCAAACATCGTGGCTTGAGTTTCTTTGTCGTGAATTCTGATAGAACCTCCACCTATTTCGTTACCATTCAATACTAAATCGTACGCATTTGCCTTTACTTTTCCGGGAGCTGTAGCCAATAAAGGAATATCTTCTACTTTAGGCGAGGTAAACGGGTGGTGCATCGCGTGATAACGCTCGGTTTCTTCGTCCCATTCCAAGAGCGGGAAATCTACTACCCATAGTGGCGCAAACTCATTCGCTTTTCGTAAACCTAAACGTTCGGCCATTTCCATACGCAAGGCACTTAACTGCGCTCTTACTTTATTCTTTTCTCCAGAAAGTACACAAATTAAATCGCCAGGTTTTGCATTGGTTTTTTCTGCCCATTGTTTTAGATCTTCTTCCTCGTAAAATTTATCTACCGAAGATTTAAAAGTTCCATCTTCATTGTATTTTGCGTAAACCATCCCTAGAGCTCCTACTTGTGGACGCTTCACCCAATCAATTAATTTATCAATTTCCTTTCGGCTATATTTTGCTCCATCTGGAACAGCGATACCAACCACCAAATCTGCTTCATTAAAAATCTTGAAGTCTTTGTGTTTAGTAACTTCATTAAGTTCACCAAACTCCATCCCAAACCGAATATCAGGTTTGTCGTTACCATACTTACGCATGGCATCATCATAAGTCATTCGTGGGAATTTTTCCACTTTCACTCCATTGATTTCTTTTAATAAATGCCGGGTTAAGTTTTCAAAAATATCAAGAATATCTTCTTGTTCTACAAAAGCCATTTCACAGTCAATTTGTGTAAATTCTGGCTGCCGATCGGCACGAAGGTCTTCATCCCTAAAACACTTCACAATTTGAAAGTATTTATCCATTCCGCCTACCATTAGCAACTGTTTAAAGGTTTGTGGGGACTGCGGAAGTGCATAAAACTGCCCTTCATTCATTCTACTTGGCACTACAAAATCCCTTGCTCCTTCTGGGGTAGATTTTATTAAGTACGGCGTTTCTACTTCCACAAAGTTTTGGTTAGAAAGGAAGTTTCTTACTTCCATGGTTACTTTGTGGCGGAAAACCAATTTATTTTTTACCGGATTTCTTCGAATGTCTAAATAACGATATTTCATTCTAAGGTCTTCCCCTCCATCGGTTTTATCTTCAATGGTAAATGGCGGAACTAAAGCTTTGTTAAGCACTTCTAGTTCTTCTACTAAAATTTCGATTTCTCCGGTAGGAATATTTGCGTTTTTAGACTCACGTTCTATTACCTTTCCCTTAATTTGAATAACAAACTCTCGGCCTAAGCTTTTGGCTTTTTCCATGACTGTTGCCGGGGTACGTTCTTCATCAAAAATAAGCTGGGTAATACCATAACGATCTCTTAAATCTACCCAAATCATGAATCCCTTATCCCTGATTTTTTGTACCCATCCAGCTAAAGTCACGGTTTCTTGTTGATGACTTAGTCGTAATTCTCCGTTTGTATGTGATCTATACATAGTTTGTTTATTCAAATTCGAGCGCAAAAATAAGAAGTTATCCTGTGTTGCCCTACTAATATTACGATAAAATATAGATGAATATTAACTCTCAATAACCATTTAACTCATTAATATTCAATTAAAAACACTTTCAATGTTAATTTAATGTTATGTAATTATTGATTTAATGTAAATTTATAGCTATATTTGTAAAGTTAACATTAAATAGACTATGATGAAGAAGATTGTATTTATGGCGATGATTTTATTTGGAGCTACCGTTATGGCCCAAGATGTGAAGCCTAATTTTGAAAAAAACGGAAATGTAATTAAAGGAACTTTCTTTTACGATAATGGAAATATACAACAAGAAGGTACTTATAAAGACGGAAAACTTCACGGTGAATGGATAATGTACAACACCGATGGAGATAAAACTGCGATAGGAAATTATACCCATGGTGAGAAAACCGGTAAATGGTTTTTTTGGAAGAATGAAGAATTAGTTGAAGTTGACTATAGTAATAATCAAATTGCTGATGTAACTACTTGGAAAAACTCTAACTCTATCGCTATTAATGAATAAAACTTCATTTTACTTATAACATCAAAAAAGCTTCCAGAATTCTGGAAGCTTTTTTATTTGGTAAAGTTATAGGCTAACTTTAAGCATTAGTTCAATTAAAAAATAAGGAAATATATTATAAACCTTTTAAAAGATTTTGATCATAAATTTCCATTTCCCTGGTAATTAGCTATAAATCTTCCATCAACATCTACTTCATCACGAAACTATCTTTCCAACAAACTTCACCTCAAAATCAGTTTATTTTATTGAATTAATACCTCATCCGCATTCGCTTATGGGTTTTTAACAATTAAAACGTTGCCACAAAGGAAAAAAATTTTAAAATTATTTTGATACCCATTTAACAACACCAACACATCGTTATTGTACTAAAACTTTTCGATTGTATGGTTAACCTCTTTTATCTAAAACTTGTATAAATTTAATAGTCAAGAGCTCTTTAAAGCTTAAAAAGTAACTCTCTCTTGTTTCTTTAACATCATACTAAAAAAATAACAACAAGTCTCTTCTTTAAATAAGAAAGCCCCTTCTAAAGAAGAGGCTTTCAATATGATTAAATAAATCTGCAATCAGCTTTTATTCGACCTGATTTACATAAATCCATCCTTTTGTTGAATTACCAAAGACAGGATCTTCTCTTTTCATTTCAAGAACATAGAAGTAAGTACCTGTAACAAGAGCCTCCCCTTCTTCATTTTGACCACAGAAAGAATCTACATAATTCGAACTTTCAAAAATCAATCTTCCATAGCGGTTATAAACTTTCAAGCTAGCGATACCAGATCTTTCACTTAAGAAGGTTAAATCTAAACAATCATTCATTCCATCGGCATTAGGAGATATTCCTTGAGTAATGGTACAACCACTTCCATAAGGCTCTATAAGCACCTCTGTACTAATGCTAGCCGATCCTGAACAAGAAGCTCCATAATATGCTTCAACAGTATATTCATAATTATACTCGCCAGCTTCTTCGTATACAGCGGTATAGCTAGAACCAGTTTCTCCTGGAATTTCTACTCCATTCATATACCAAATATAAGTTATTCCCGAAGCATCGATTCCTTCTCCGCTTGCATCAGCATTCAACACAATTTCTTGTGTAGGAACTCCGTCCTCTTCACAATATTGAACATCAACTATGGCGCTGCTTCCTTCTGCTGCTCCAACTGAAACATTTAATTGTGTATTAGACAAACTAATGTTTTGGATAGCAGCACAAGTCATAGAAGGATCATCTAATGAAACTACGGTTACTTCATACGTACCAAATCCATAAATAGAGGGATCTAATGTTGGATTAGTTTCTCCAGTAATTACTGAACCTTGGTAAGACCATTCAAAAGTAACTTCTGAAACATCCATATTGGCTGGAGTAGCATCTAGAATATTTATTGATAAGTCACAAACAGAAGTATCTTCTCCTAAATCAACTTGTGGACGTAAATCAAAAAGTAAATCTACATTTTGAGTTTCGACACATCCATTTATGTTTACCTCTACTTGATAATTTCCATCTTCGTTAACACTAATGGTTTGTGTTGTTTCTCCTGCGATTTCATCTCCATTGTAGAACCAAGTATAAGTGGCATCATCAGATGGTGTTCCTGTAATTACTGCAGTAAGGTCTTGCATACTATCGTCACAATAAGATTGATCTCCTCCTAAATCTACCGTAAACGCGGTATCATTAATAAAGATTTCTTCTGAAGTTTCACAAGAATAGGTACTACCATTAAAGCTAAAGACACCGGTTACATTAACCGTATAGGTATCTCCTGGAGCAAGGCTTGCGGTATCGTTATTTCCAGCTCCAGGCACTTCAGCCCCACTAGAATCTAACCATTCATAATTTACCGTATCAAAATCTGATGAGTTGAAAACTGTCGCTGTAACCACAGCATCACTTCCATCACATACAATAATTTCGTCATTACCTAAATCTACCTCTGGTGAATCTGAGAAAACAACTTGAATTTCATCTTCAGCTACACAACCTTGAATTTCTACTTCTACGGTATAATTACCTGTTGCAGTGATTTCATAGGTAGATGCTGTTGCGTCTGCAATTACGTCACCACTATCATCGTACCATACATAAGTTGCGTTTGTATCATCTTCTCCATCTACAATAGCTTCTGCCGTATAGGAAGCGGTATCACAGAATGTTTGATCGTCACCTAAATCAACCGTAAATTCTGCATTAGTCACTTCTACCGTCATTTGTGTTGAACAAGATTGATCTGCTATCTCATTTCCTTCTTCATCTAATAAAGTACCTGAAACCTCTACTGTATATTCTCCGGGTTCGGTTACATTTAAGGTAGAAGAGGTTTCTCCAGAGATTTCATCTCCATCCTGATACCAAGTATAGGTAAAGCTTCCAAATTCTGTTGCATTCGTAGGAGTAGCATCTAAATCTAAAGAGCTAACCCCACATAATGATTGCAGTTCATCCATCGCTAATTCCGGACTAGGGCTGTATATTACATGAAAAGTTTCAAAAGGTCGCGGCAAACCTTGAGCGTCAAACGCTCTCACTTTATAATAACCTTCCTCATCAACCACAATCGAAGGACCTGATGCTTGTTCAATAGGAATCATCGTACAGTTGTCAAAATTTTCATCACAGCTTTCATACCAAAGAAATCCGGGATCATCTGGATTATTTGCCGTTAAGGTAACTTCTGTTCCTTCACACGCATAAACTATATTCTCCAAGATAGAACAGTCTGTTGTTCCTCCTCCTGTCTCACCATAATTGGTTTGAAGTAAACTAATATAACCCGGTGATTGATTGAAGTTAGTTATTAACACGAGGTAAATATCTCCTGCTAGTGCATTTGGCAGCACCATCTCTTCAATAGCAGCTGCAGAATAACTACAATCTACTTCATTTGCGTCGGTTAAATTGTCACAATTCCCTTCTAATTCTGAAAAAGGCCCATATACTATAAAATCTACATCCAAACCAGTTCCTACGGCATTTCCATCTCCATCAAAAGCAGTATTTTGTACAATTTCAAATTCTAGATCACCTGCTTGATCTACCTGAAGGTAAAACCAAGCCGGATTTGGTTCAGAACCTAAACAACCATAATCGGGTCCTTCTTCAGCGACAGACTCTTCTAGATAATAATATCCATTTGCAAATATTAATGGCTCAGGATTTCCTGAACTATCAAATGGCGCACAAAATGGAGCTACATCTGCACAGCTTGTATTATCTTCTTCATAATCTGGACTAGTAATACATAAGTCAAAACTTGCTGATGTTGCTGCTGAGGAGAATACTCTTATATAGTAAGTTTCTCCAACGGTAAGGCCTGTTGCCACAATACCCGGGCTGTTTCCAAAATTATCAAATTCAGAACTACAATACATTTCGGTTAAATTATCACATTCGCCTTCGTAAATGGCGTGAGCGACGTTGAATGGGGCGCCTATTAATGTAATCATTTGATCTGCAGCAATAGCTGTAAACTCAAACCAAACATCTTGAGCTACTGGCCCTTGACAACTTACCGGAACATTAGAACCGTTAGCTGCAGTGATTACTACAGGAGTAGTATCCACACAAAATTCGTCAGAATTTACTACAGCAGGTAATGCATCCACACATAAATCATTTTCAGGAGGACACGCGATTTGCGTAAGTGATTGGCTATTAACAACACAATTTATATCGTCATCATTTTCTATGGTAATCTGAACACCAGTTGCATTTGGATAAGGTCCGAATGTAACTATGCCAGTTTCTGAAACAGTTTGAGGAGTACTCGACTGATTATCACTTAGTGTTAACGATAATGCTGTACCTAAATCTGTAATATTCGTTTCTACAAAAAATTCATCATTACCACTATCACAGTTACTGACAACTTGGTAGCTAGCTTGAGGGTTAGTACAAGTGGCACATGAAACTGTATAATCTATTGGGTCGTAACCATTATCTGAACAGTTGACGGATCCATCAGAATCAATGATTACGGTAATTTGATCACCGGTTGATTGAAATGATTGCCCAGAAATATCTCCTCCACTATTGAAAAGTTCGGTTCCATCAGAATCCAATACGATAAAATCGTCACAACAAGTTTCTAAGAAACCTGAATTTACCACTAAATTAAGTAGGCTACCGTCTGTACTTATATAATCAATTTGTAAATCTTCATTGTTTCCGTAACAAAAATTCTCTGTAACAGGCCCAACAGCACAATCTACAGTAACTTCAGTACAGTATTCTTGCGTAAACTCATCACTCGTAATTACACAGCTCGAGTCTTGATTATTTTCTATTGTAAATTCTACTAAAGTACCATTCGCATAAGGACCAAAATTATAGATTCCTGTAGCGGAAGCTATTTCTGAGTTGCCTTGATTATCTTCAATGGTAACATCGGTAGCATCACCAATACTTGTAAGATCTACATCAATCGTAAATTGAGGACCATTTTCACAATCTTCAACTACTGTATAACTTGCCTGAGGATTAATACAAGTAGCACAAGAAACCGTATAATCTATCGGGTCGTAACCATTATCTGAACAGTTGACAGACCCATCAGAATCAATGATTACGGTAATTTGATCACCGGTTGATTGAAATGATTGTCCAGAAATATCTCCTCCACTATTGAAAAGTTCGGTTCCATCAGAATCCAATACGATAAAATCGTCACAACAA
>NZ_CABVMM010000023.1 GCF_902499555.1 Mesonia oceanica | reverse complement strand
AAAACCCAGACCTTATTAGCGAAGCCATTGCAAAAAGTATAGACAACTATTTCTACACTCGCTATGGAGACAACCAATTAACTTCCTACCAAATTGCTCGTAATTCTGGCGAAGATACCATTATAGCCATAGACTTAATTGTAAGTTTAATTACCTTCGTAAAAGGCATTGCCAAAAGCACCCAAAAACTACCTAAATTTAATAAATGGATTGATGATGTATTGGAAAGAAAAGGTAAGGGAGCCAGAAAGTTAGAAAACTCATTACTAAAACTTAGAAAAGTAGCTTACGGTGAAAGTGAATTAAGCAAATTAGCAGTTAAATATCGAAAAACACTTCCACATCCCAAGCATAATGGAAATATTGCCATTTTTGAATATTTAGATGATTCCGGAAAGATCACAAGAAAAGAGTTTACTACAATAAAAGGAAGAAGAGAACACGCTGAAATAATAGGAATGAAATGGCTAAGAGATAATAAAATTACTAATGAAAAAGTTACAAAGGTCTATAGTGAATTGGAACCATGTAGTCTAAAAGAATCTATGTGTAAACAAAAACTTCAGCGTTATAAAAATGCTGATATTGAGTATAGTTACGATTATCCCGGTGATAGTAATCTCGGTTCAGAAATAAGGAGAAAATCCATAAAACAAAGAACTAAAGATATTAAAACAAAGATAAAATGATAAATTTAGAAGAAATAAAAGAATATTTTGGCAAAGAGTGTAAGACCTTTCCTAAATTAAATAAAACAGATGCTAAATTATCTGTAACATCCAAAGAGATTCTATATGAAATAGGATTACCAACTTATTCAGGCTATGGAGGTGACTATATAATGTTGGACGAACTTCAATTACTTGAAAAAAGATATTTAAAATTTGCTACACGTGACTTTGATGAAGAATATTATAGTAGGTGTATAGATTTAAAAACAGATACAGTAGTTTTTAATCTAAGCTATGACGGAAATAAAGAATATCATTTTCTAAATTCGGATCTAGAGTCATATTTAAGATATGTATATATATACATTAAGTATATGGAAGAGATTGAAACTCCTGAAAAATTAGGGAATTATCATGAAAACTATTCTAAATATGCCAAAGAATTAAAAGAACGTTTACTTACCATAAATCAAGATGTTAATCAAGGTTCTTGGGCAGATTTAATTGAAGAAATGGATTTAGGAGTTATTTAAGGGCAATAAAAATGTAACAGAAAAGTGGATAGAAACAACCGGAAAAGGTGTTGAAGAGGCCACTGAATTAAGCACAAAATCATTTAGAAAAATGGAGATTTCATATAAAACTTTAATTTTCTTTCATTGTTAAGAAAGCCAATCCTACAAAAAAACCTGAAGCCTAAACTTCAGGTTTTTTATTGGTAAATTTTTATTGATTCCGGTATGACATTCACTGTTAAGCCTTGCTCACAAGCAGGAAAGTTCGGAATCACGAAAATTTTGATGTTATTCTTCTAACAATAAGTTAAGGGTGACATCAATATTGTCCCGTGTTGCTCTAGAATATGGGCAAACTTCGTGAGCTTTGTTCACAAGGTTTTCACCGGTTTCTACATCTACTCCCGGTAAATAAGAGTCTAGAATTACTGCTAATTGTAAATCGCCTTCCTCGGTTTTGCCAATACTTACCGTAGCTGTCACACTAAAATCACCAAGATCTACTCCTTCTTTTTCAGCAATGAGTTCTAAAGCACTTCCATAGCAAGCAGCATAAGCAGAACCAAAAAGTTGTTCTGGATTGGTACCGTCGCCTCCATCACCACCTAAGCCTTTAGGAACACTTAAAGATTTATCTATTTTACCGTCGTCTGTTGTTACATTTCCAGATCTTCCGCCAGCGGCAGTCGCTTTTGCGGTATACAGTTTTTTCATAATTATTAATTTTAGTTTTTGTAGATTTCAATATAGAAAGTAATAAAAGGCTTTTCAAAAATGAATTCATAAATTTGTGCTAAATAATTCCTACCTTGACTCAAAAGAAAAAAGACTCTGCATTGCATGAAACCCCAGGTGTTTCACTCTCTAACAGCGTAAGTGCCAAAAGTGCTGAACGGATCAAAAACTTGCGGAAGAAAAAAATTAAGCCCCAAGATTTAGTCAAACAAATCACCCAAGGCAATAAAACCGCTTTAAGCCGTTCCATTACCTTAATTGAGAGTCAGCAAGTAAAACATCAAGAATCGGTAAATGCCATCATTGAAGGATGTTTGCCTTTTGCCAATCAATCTCTACGAATTGGGATTACCGGCGTTCCCGGTGTAGGAAAAAGCACCTTTATTGAAGCCTTCGGAAATTATTTAATTAGCTTAGGAAAAAAGGTGGCGGTCTTAGCCGTAGATCCTTCTAGTTCGGTTTCTCACGGAAGTATTTTGGGTGACAAAACCCGAATGGAAGAATTGGTAAAACAAGAAAATGCATTTATCCGTCCTACTCCATCGGGAGATTCATTAGGTGGAGTAGCTCAAAAAACGCGCGAATCGATTATTTTATGCGAAGCAGCAGGCTTTGATACTATTTTAATTGAAACCGTTGGTGTTGGGCAAAGTGAAACCATGGTTCACAGTATGACCGATTTCTTTCTGCTTCTAAAATTGGCCGGAGCCGGAGACGAATTGCAAGGTATTAAACGCGGAATTATGGAAATGGCCGATGCCATTGTCATCAATAAAGCCGATGGTGAAAATAAAAAACCAGCAGAACAAGCAAAATCTGAATTCAGGAAAGCACTTCATCTATATCCGGAAACGGAAAGTGGTTGGAAACCAAAAGTAAAATTAGCGAGTGCGCTTCACCAAATAGGAATTGAAGAAATTTGGAACATGATTTCAGCTTACGAAAAAGCCACAAAAGCAAATGATTTTTTTCAGCATAAACGACAAGAACAAAACAAGTTCTGGTTGTTGCAAACCATTAACGACCGACTAAAGGCGAACTTCTATCAACAACCTAAAATCAAGACTGAACTAAAAAAGCAACTAAAAGCCATAGAAAATAATGAAACTACGCCTTTTGTTGCTGCTACTTATTTATTAAAAATCGCTAAGGATTTATAGAAAATTCTTTTTATACCAATCTATTTGAAGTTGCAATCCTTCTTTTAAACCTGTAGTAGGATTGTAATCTAATAGTTCTTTAGCTTTATCAATAATCGCACAAGTTCGCCATTGATCTCCGGGACGCTTATCAATTACATTAATAGCAATTTCTTTCCCCATTAATCCCTGTACATAATCAATTCCATCTTGGGTGGTATGTTCTACTTCGGTTCCTAAATTGATAATCTCTCCATCAATTTTCTCGTGACGGTTAACCGCAGCTACAATTCCATCAACAATATCACCTACATAAGTAAAACTGCGCAAGTGTTTTTCACTTCCATCATATAACGGAAAACTTTCATTATTAAAACCACACGCAATCAATTTAGTATAAAGCTTTTCTGGTCGTTCCCGTGGGCCATAAACCGAATATAATCGTAAGCTGGAAGCTTTCATCTTCTTCGCTCTAGACTCTGCTAATACTAATTGTTCAGCAGCAAGTTTAGTTACTCCATAATTAGAAGCGGGCTTTGGAGCTACACTTTCCGGAAAAGTAGCTTCCAATCCATAAATAGAAGAAGTCCCAATATTTATAAAATGCTTTAAGCCTTTGTTTTGATGAGCAAAGTTGATCAGCTTTTCTGTAGCGATAATATTATTGGTTAAGTATTGCTCAAACGTACAAGAACTGGAAATACCAGGTTGAGCGGCAAAATGAATAATAAAATCAAAATCGGTAGATAATGGTTGATAGCTTTCTTCTACTCGAAGATCTACCTCCATTATTTCTATTCCCTGTTCTACTAAATCTTTTGCGTTTAATTTCTTTAACGAAAGGTCATAATAATCATTAAAATTATCGAGTCCAACAACCTCATGACCTTCTTTTTTAAATCTTTCTGCAGTATGAGAGCCAATAAATCCAGCAGCTCCGGTAATAAGTATTTTCATAAAAGAATTAACCCGGTTAATTTTAAATTTAAAAGGGCAAAATACAAAGTACATTTAAAAAATCGCAGTAAAGTATAAAGTTTTATAGAAAATTTACAATTATTGATACATTTGCAGTCAACTATTACATGCATGGAATACGAATTTACTATCATTGTTCCGCTTTATAACGAACAAGAAAATCTTTTAAGGGTAGAAAAAGAACTAGCCAAGTACCTCAATATCGCTACAAAGAAGAGCTGTATATTGTTTGTGGATGATGGCTCTCAAGATAATAGCTTAGCATTGGTGAAAGAAATTTGCAAGCGCCAAACCGCATTTCATTACATTTCTTTTGAAAAAAACCAAGGCTTAAGTGCTGCCATTAAAGCAGGCTTTGATTATGCCGCTACAGCATATATTGGTTATATTGATTCTGATTTACAAACAGATCCTGAAGATTTTAATTTGTTGTTGGATAAAATTGAAGATTATGAACTCGTTACGGGAGTTCGTTCTGATAGAAAAGACGCTTTCGTTAAAAATATGTCTTCCCGAATTGCCAATGGTATTCGAAGAAGTTTTACGCATGATGGCATGGATGATACGGGTTGCCCGCTAAAAGTAATCCGTGCAGATTATGCCAAAAGAATCCCCATGTTTAAAGGATTACATCGTTTTTTACCTGCGATGATTTTATTACAACACGGTAGAGTTCTTCAAGTTCCGGTACGGCATTATCCCCGAATTGCCGGAAAAGCAAAATTTCATCTGACCAATCGGTTAATAGGACCTTTTTTAGATTGTTTTGCTTATTTGTGGATGAAAAAGAAGTACATTAATTACAAAGTAAACGATCAAGCATGAGCAGTTGGCAAATCTATGCTGTAGGTTTAATCGCTCAACTATTATTTTCTGGGAGGTTGCTTTTTCAATGGATTCTTTCAGAAAAGCATAAAAAAGTATTAACGCCTTCCCTATTTTGGAAGTTGAGCTTATTCGCTTCGTTTTTATTATTTGTCTATGGCTATTTGCGAGAAGATTTTGCCATTATGCTGGGGCAAGCCATCACCTATTTTATCTATATAAGAAATTTACAATTGCAAGGAGAATGGCAAAAAGCTCCTCTAGTTTTAAGAATATTTCTCTACATTTTCCCATTATTAATTGTCCTATATTCTTACAACAACAATTCTTATGATATTGAAAAGCTTTTTTATAATGAAGCCATTCCGCTTTGGTTACTACTGTTAGGTTCGGCTGCTCAAATTGTTTTTAATTTACGGTTTTTCTATCAGTGGATTTATTCTGAAAGAAAAAAGAAATCAAGCTTACCTTTAGGTTTTTGGGTACTTAGTTTAATTGGAGCTTTATTAATTCTGGTCTATGCCATTTTACGAGAAGACCCTGTTCTTTTTATCGGACACATTACCGGATGCTTTATTTATATTCGTAATATTATTTTAAGTAGAAATAATGATGATTAAAAAAGACAATTACACCTATTATTTACTTATTGTCATCGGGTTGATATTTTTTGTAAATCTTGATGCGATTTATGTGAATATTATGGAAGCCCGAAATTTTATTACCGCTCGGGAAATGGTGAACCTCGACCACTGGTTGTTAACTACCTTAAATGATGTTCCGCGTTACCAAAAACCTCCGCTTCCTACCTGGCTAACCGCTTTTTTTGGGAGCTTGGCCAACTTTAAAAGTTTAATGCTCCTAAGGCTTCCGGCGGCTTTATGCTCCTTATTATTAATTATTGGTTTCTATAAAACCTTACCAAAATTTGAAATTACTAAACAACAAGCCTTTCAAGCTTCGTTAATTTTAGCCACTTCCTTTTATATTATATTTTCTGGAAGAAATGGGCAATGGGATATTTTCACCCACGCGTTTATGATGATTTGCATCTATTACCTTTGGAAATTTTTCAGCATCGACAAAAAGCTATATCAGCATGCGCTTTTAGCTGCTCTATTTTTTGGTTTTTCCTTTCTGAGTAAAGGACCGGTTTCACTATATGCTTTGCTATTGCCTTTTATAATTAGCTACGGAATTGTTTACAAATACCACAACTTCAAGAAACGTTGGTTGCCTTTAATTATTTTTCTTTTAGTTGGATTACTTATTGGTGGCTGGTGGTTTATTTATGTACGTTGGGCAGATCCGGCAGCTTTTTTAAAAATTGCTGAAAAAGAAACCTCCAACTGGGGAAGTTACAACATTAGACCTTGGTATTATTACTGGAGTTTTTTCACACAAAGCGGAATTTGGACTATCCCGTCTTTCGTGGCTTTACTCTACCCTTACCTCAAAAATAAAGTCAGTAATAAAAAAGCCTATTTATTTTCATTTTTATGGACCATTATTTCGGTGATTCTGCTTTCCATAATTCCCGAGAAAAAGTCACGCTATTTGCTTCCAGTGTTAATTCCGATGGCATTTAATACCAGTTTTTATGTAGAATACCTCATCAGGAAATTCCAACAACTTCCTTCCAAAGAAAAATGGGTTGTCTATTTTAATCACGGTTTAATTGCACTCATTGGTTTTGCATTTCCTATTGCAGGCTATTTCTTTCTGGATATTCGAGGAATTTATTGGGTCTATTTTTTACTCAGCTCGGCCGGCTTGGTGGTAGCAGCTTTTCTAATATTTCAAAATCTTCTACGGCAAAGCTATGCAAAGGTATTTTATGCCACGATTGGCTTTATTTGTGTCGTGATGTCTTTCGGCTTTCCTTTGGTAGATACTTTATTGGATAACCCGAGATTTCATAATTTTGATGAACTTCAAGCTTTTTCGGAAATGGAAAATTTTAAAGTTTATGATTACGGCGGAAAAACCCCGGAAATTATCTGGGAATATGGAGAACCTATCCCTACCATTGACAAGGATAGTTTATATACCCCAAATACTGAAAAATTTGGAATTATCATGTCGGAAAAGGACTCTTCGATCGTCAAGAAGTTCACCGATTACAACATTATAGCTTCAGACCGATACGATTTAAATTATGTAAATCCTGAAAAAGGAGGTTATAAAAGCAGGTTAATCAGAAAGTTTTATCTGTTACAGAAAAAGGATTAACTAAATCTTTTTACCAAATATTGCTGAAGCTTATAAAACAAAAACCCGAATAGCGCTCCGATCAACATTCCTGTAATCACATCACCGGGATAATGCTTGCCTACATAGATTCGGCTATAACCCACTACTGCTGCCCAAAAAACAAGAGCAACCAAAGCATATTTATACCATCGCTTCAAAATATTTCCTAAATAAAAAGCCAATGCCATAGAACTTGCTGCATGGGCAGAGAAGTAACCATAACTTCCGCAGTAATCCAAGAGCATCCTTCCTTCAGCTATAAAATCTTCCTTACAAGGTCTTGGACGCTGAAAATAATCTTTAAACACATTCGCTAACTGATCGGTGCAAGTAATTAAGCCTGCCACTAAAAGCACAGTAATTATGGTAGGTTTTAATCCGTAGTTTTTATACAACAAATAAAGAAGAAACGCATACAGCGGAATGGAAGAAAGCTTATAGGTTATAAAAACCCAAAACCAATCCCAAGTTTCCGACCCAAGATTGTTTAAATATAAAAATAGTTCTTGGTCTAACTTTACTAACTCTTCCATCAAAACTATTCTTGATAGCGTTCTACTTCACGATCGTAAAATTCTGAAGCCTCTTGAATTAAGTTTTCGGCTTCATTTTTCAACTCTTCTTCATCATTTTTATCAAAATCTTCCAGCCATTCTACCTCATCATCTTGTAAGTTAATGATAAACCTTGGAAACTCAGTATGTACTACAAAAATAGCTTCCGGATAATCGGTATTATCTCCTAATAAAAATCTTGGAAATTCCATAAAATATCTTTTATAAGAGGTCTTTAATCACACCTCTTTCAATTAGTTTTTTACTTAAATAATTAAATCGAATATACAACATTATCGACGATGCTGACAAACCGGCCAGAAGTCCAAACCAAATTCCCATACTTCCCCAAGCATTTTCCTTTCCTAAAAAATAAGAAACGGGAAAACCTATCACCCAATAGGCAATAAAACAAATAAGTGTGGGATACCTTACATCCTGCAAGCCACGCAAAGCTCCTAAAATCACTACTTGCAAACCATCGCTTAATTGAAATAAGGCTGCTACAATGAGTAACTGCGCTGCCAGTATAATGACTTCGGTATTATCAATATAAAAAGTGGGCAGAATATCTTTTAAAAGAATAAATCCTAATGCAAAAAAAGCTTCGATAATAAACACCAAAAAAAAGGTAGAAAAAGCAATTCTTCTTAGCTCTTTATAATTGTGCTGTCCTTTTTGGTTACCTACCCTAATGGTTGCCGTCACCCCAATGCCTACTGCAATCATAAACGTCATGGAACTTAAATTAAGTGCCACCTGATTGGCTGCTTGAACATTGGTCCCCAAAGTTCCTGCTAAAAATACCGAAGCGGTAAAAATAGCTACTTCAAACAGCATCTGTAAAGCGGTAGGAAAACCTAAGTTAAATAAACGTTTGAATATTTTTTGTTGAAGTGACTTTTTTGCCCATACAAAATAAGTACTGAATTTCTTTTTCTTTTTTAAAATGAAATACATAAAGCCCAACATAAAAAATCGGGAAATTAAAGTTCCGATGGCGGCTCCTTCTAACTCCAATCTTGGGAAAATCCACACCCCATAAATCAACAAATAATTGAACAATACGTTCACCAAATTGGCCAAGATGGTAGCATACATGGCATATTTGGTTTGTGAAAGTCCATCGCCAAACTGTTTAAAAGCCTGAAAAACCATTACCGGCAACATAGAAAACGCAACAATATCTATATAAGGTAAGGCCAAATGCACTACTTCTTCCGGCTGATCAAGGTAGTACAAGGCAGGTTTTGATAACCAAACCAAGCCAAACAATAAAAGTCCGGTTAAAGCACACAATATGATTCCGTGTTGAAAATAAGAACGACCTTTTTCAATATTCTGAGCTCCGTCTGCTTCAGCAATTAATGGAGTAATCGCAAAACTAAAACCGATACCAATAGACAAGGCTATAAAAACTAAACTATTTCCTAAAGAAACGGCGGCCAGCGGAGCCGCACCTAACCTACCCACCATAATATTATCGGCCAAACCTACCAATACGTGCCCCAACTGTCCCAGCATAACCGGATAAGCGATAGTTAGGTTCTTTTTAAATTCTTGGGTATAGGCCGTTAATTGCATCTTACTTTTTTAAATGGCGTGCAAAGATATTGGATTTAAAGGAATTCTGATTTAAAATAAGATGAAGTTTTAAGACTACTTTAATAGAATTTCGAGCCCCAAACCTTTAACTTGGATTCGCATATATAAACCTATGATGAAGTACACTAATAAAGATATTCCGTTATCTATTAAAGATCAAGTTGAAGCAGCACTGGCTCACTATCCTGAACTGAAAGACACTCCTATTTCTTTTAAGTTTAAAAAAGAGATTAAAAAGTCGACCATGCAAGCGCAACCCACCTATGCGAGTATTTTTAAGGGTAGGAAAAACCGGGCTTATATTATCCTGATTTCTGAAAAATTTCATATCGAAGAAGAAGAATTTTCCATTTTAAATGTAGAAGACGAAGTGCTTATTGGATGGATTGGTCACGAATTGGGCCATGTGATGGATTACCGGGATCGAAGCAGTTTAGGAATGATTTCATTTGGACTTAAATACCTATTTTCTACCACGCATATTCAAGAGGTTGAACGAGCTGCGGATACGTATGCGGTAAAGCATGGCATGTATCAATACATTTTAGCAACAAAAAATTTTATTTTAAACAACACCAGTATTTCGCCTAAGTATAAAAACCGAATTAAGCGTTTATATATGTCACCCGAAGAAATTATGGAACTGGTCAATCATCTAGATATCGCCGACGTAGAGAAAGAGGTAGAAAAGGAATTGCAGAAAGAAGGTTCTTAAAAGACCTTTAGGCTATAGTTCCCGAAGCAATCAAGGTACTATTTTGTTCTTATAAATTAATAAGAACAAATTAATTTATTAGATTTTTATGCTCAGCAGGAAGCTTTAAATCTGAAATAAAAAATTATCACAGACTATATTAAAAAGATGTCGTTATCCTGAACCTGCCCGTCCGGCAGACGGACTTGATTCAGGGGCTCATAGATAAGGTTTTATAAAAACCTAAGAATTCTGCTTCACAAATTCTTCAAACTCTTCGTATTTTTCTTCACCCATTACTTTTTCCATTTTTACCTGTCCTCCCTTTTTCTTATTAGCTCCACTCCATTCATAGAAAATTTCCATCGGTACTAAATTTACTTTCACTCCTTTTAAAGCTTTAGACCTAGCGACGCTATAATTTTTATTGGCTTCCTGAAGATTTTTATCTAAAGCTTCTGCTAATTCTTCTTCAGTAACAGAAATTTCTTGATCGGTTCCGATATGCCAAACGTGATGAAATTCACCATCTATTTTAACTGCTGCAACCGTAAACTCCGGCAATTTAATATCAAATTGCTCTTCAAGCTCCTGAATGGCTTTATTCATTTTATTAACGGAAAGTTGAGAACCCACTACATTTAAGAAAAACTTGGTTCTCCCCGTAATTCTAATTTCTGCTCTTTCCACATCGGTAAAAGCGATGGTATCACCAATTAGATAACGCCACGTACCGGAAACAGTACTAATTAGTAATACATAATCTTTGTCTTTTTCAACTTCGGCTAAAGTTTTCACGGGAGCATCTTGTGATAAAGAACCGTCTGAATTAATATATTCCGGCTCAAAAGGCACAAACTCAAAATACACACCATTATCGGTGACTAGCTCCATCGAAGAAGTTTCCGGACGCATTTGACAGGCTAAAAATCCTTCGGAAGCTAAATAGGTATCGATGACGGTAATGGGTTTTCCCATTAAGGCTTGAAAACTCTTTTCATAAGGTTCAAAAGCAACGCCACCAGAAGTGTACACTTGTAAGTTAGGCCAAACTTCATGAATGTTTTTTACCTTGTGATAGCTAATCACTTCCTTGAGCATCAGTTCCATCCAAGAAGGGATACCACTTAAAGCACCAATATCCCAATTCTTTGCTTTTTTTGCAATATGCTTCACTCGCTCATCCCAATCGTCAATTTGCGCGATTTCCTTTCCCGGTTTGTAATAACCTTCAAACCAAAACGGAATATTACTTGCGCTAATTCCGCTAATTTCCCCTTCTAAATGGCCGTCTTTTTCTTGTAAGTTGGTACTGCTTCCTAACATCATGATTTCTTTTTCAAAGAAATCTGAAGGCATATCAAAATTGGAAAGGGCTGTTACTTGTTTGATCCCGGCTTGTCGAATGGCTTCGACCATTTCATCGGTAACGGGAATTCGTTTACTGGTTTTCCCTGTGGTTCCTGAACTTAAAGCATAATAGGAAGGGATTCCAGGCCAACTAATATCTTCTAAGCCCTCGTGCAATTTGTGCCACCATTGATCCTGCATTTGGTGATAATCAAAATAAGGGACTTGTTGCTGAAAGGCTTCTTCTATATTTTCTGAATCTAATATTTTTTGAAAACCATAAGATTTACCGAAAGCTGTATTTTTAGCTTTTTCCAATAACTTTCGCAATACTTTTTTTTGATTTTCAACCGGATTTTCATCTGCCTTGAAATTGCCCGCTACATCTATTGCACTTTTAATTAAAGATCCTATAATTGCCATTCATCAGGGTTATTTGTTAGTCTTTCAAAGATAATTTGAAATGGTTTTGAATAGAAAATCCCTAGCCTAAATGTTTGTTAATTGATGTTAGCAGAAGTCTAATATGATTTTTCAATCTAAAAAGAAATATTGCTGAATTTAATTTTGAATATTAACTTGAAGAGTTTTTAAACCAATCTGGATGAGATTCCGGATCAAGTCCAGAATGACGCTAAGGTTTCTTTTAAAATTCGATGAAGAGTTTGGGTTAGGGATTGCAGCGACATCCTTTTTTTGCTTTGATAAGTGGCAAAAAAAGATATAGCGTAAAGCCCGACCAACTTGTCTTGGTAACCCACAAAAAAACAGTAAAAATCGTTGTTAATGTTTATATTTGTAGCCTAAAATATTTTCAGTTGGATAAAGAAGTAATTATAGACAGGGTTACCGAAATTTTAAAGGAAACTCCAGCATCGATGCAAATTGTAAAAAAAGGAGGGAATCGTGATGCACGTTTTCATTATTTGGCAAGGCATATGGTAAACAAAGCCATTGATAAGGATGCTTTGGTACTTTCTTCCAACGAGATGGGAATTGCTATTGTTTTAAGAAATAGCAACAGCAAAACAAGCTTCATAAAGGAAATGACTGAAAATATAAAATTGGTTCTTAATGTGACCGGTTTTAAAAATGTTTCGACAATTTTAAAGAACCAAAAATATATTAAAAACCAACGCCCTAAAGATCAAGATTATCTATATTGTTGGTTTTGGGGAATTTCTAAAGATGCCCGTGGCGCCGACACTCAAGTAGGTAAAGAGATGAAAGATGAGTTTTTACGTCGTGCCCATAAATATAATCTTCCGCTATATGCGGAAACACAAACCCGAAGAAATACGATTGTATACCAAAAGTTTGGTTTTGATTTATTTCATACTTGGAACCGGCCTGATGGAAAAACCATGTATTTTATGAAATATGATCCTACCAAACACGAAGACAAATACAATAAATAATTTATTCTGAAAGTCGATAGATAAAGCCAAAGGTAAAAGTATCGTAACGTTTACCAAAACTGGTGATATTGTATTCTGCGAATAAATGTAAATGTTCTCCCAAAGGAAGTGTTCCTAAAAATTTTAATTGGGCAGC
This sequence comes from Mesonia oceanica, assembly GCF_902499555.1. Taxonomy (GTDB): domain Bacteria; phylum Bacteroidota; class Bacteroidia; order Flavobacteriales; family Flavobacteriaceae; genus Mesonia; species Mesonia oceanica. The sequence goes on along the minus strand of NZ_CABVMM010000023.1, from coordinate 17,810 downwards.
GTGGTTTAAATTTCCTGTAGAGGCAAATAATTTAGAAGTATCGGGATTCCTTTTATCAATGGGAAAATTATTGGCAGTATAGCCTAAACCTGTATAAATTTTAGCGGTCGACACTTCCCATAATTGATAATTTACCCCTACTCCAAAAGCGTGATAGGTTTCGGTATTTTGAGCAATTACATCCCTTCTAAAAAATAGATTATATTCTCCATAGGTATTCCATTTAGTATGGAAATGGTATTGAGATTTTAAATGAATAGCCCATTCATCCTGCAAACCGGTACTAATGGTAGCTCCCAATCCAAAATCGATGGCTTTCTGAGAAAAAGCAGAAAACCCTCCGAAGAGGGTTACTATAAACAGAACTGTGCTTTTTAATTTATTTGCTGGCAAAGAGTTCCACATCTTTTTGCTCGATTTTACTACCACCTAAGATAATTAATCTTTCAATAACATTACGTAACTCCCTGATATTTCCCGTCCAATCGTATTCTTTTAAGAGTTTTAATGCGTCTTTACTAAACTCTTTTTCTTGTGTACCTTGTTCTTCGGCTACTTTTTTGGTAAAATATTCAACCAATAGCGGAATATCGTCCCTTCTATCATTTAGTTTAGGTACTTGTATTAAGATAACTGCTAAACGATGGTATAAATCTTCCCTAAAATTTTTCTCTTCAATCTCGTTTTTAAGGTCTTTATTGGTCGCAGCTATTACGCGAACGTTTACTTTAATATCTTTATCACTTCCTACACGTTGAATTTTATTTTCTTGTAAGGCCCGAAGTACTTTAGCTTGTGCGGGCAAACTCATGTCTCCTACTTCATCTAAAAAAATAGTTCCACCGTTAGCGGCTTCAAATTTTCCTGCGCGATCTTTATTGGCAGAAGTAAATGCTCCTTTTACATGACCAAACAATTCACTTTCTATTAATTCTGAAGGAATAGCAGCACAATTCACTTCAATCATCGGCCCTTTAGACCGTTCGCTTTTTTGATGTAACCAATGAGCAACTAATTCTTTTCCGGTTCCATTTTCTCCGGTTATAAGTACACGTGCTTCGGTAGGAGCTACTTTTTCTATCATTTCTTTGATGTGGTTAATCTCTTTAGACTCCCCAATCATTTGATAGTTTTTCACTACTTTCTTTTTCAACCTTTTATTTTCAGTGACTAACTCTTTTCGGTCTAGTGCAATTCTTACCGTATTTAACAAACGGTTTAAATCAGGCGGTTTTGAAATATAATCAAAGGCTCCCATTTTCATGGTATCTACAGCCGTTTCCAAATCGCCATGACCAGAAATCATCACGATAGGTATTTCTGGTTTTATTTTTTTGGTAGCTTGCAGTACTTCCACCCCATCCATTTTGGGCATTTTAATATCGCAAAGCACTAAATCGTAATCTTCTTCTTTTATTTTTTCCATAGCTTCTAGACCATCTTCGGCTTCTTCCACTATGTAATCTTTACTTTCTTCTGTTAGTATTTTCTTGAGCACCCTTCTAATGGCTGCTTCGTCTTCAATAACTAATATTTTAGACATCATTATATTTTAAATTTTAGTCCACTTCTTATGTAAAATGTATTATCGTTTTCAATAACAAAAACATCATCCCGATTATTATCCCTAATTCTATATTCATTATAAAGAGTGTAACCGGCATAACAATAATACAACAAATGATCGGTAAAATAATGTTCATACCCTAATCCTAATACCACATTGGTCATCGAAATATTTTCTCCTACCTTAGAATTATTGGGAATACGAATATTATCCTGAATATTAGCAAAGAAATTATCTAAGGTGACAAACGCCTGTAAGTGGTTCTTATCATTAAAACTATACCTTATTAAGGATTTAGGAACTCCTGCGGTATACGACCAAGTTTCATTGATTTCCCGATAATAATTAATTAAGGGAATGGGATAATTTCTTCCGGGGGTTGAGGTGTAAATCAACCCAAAAATCCAGCGATAGGGTTTCCCAATGACTACTTCATTTTCGTCTAAATTCCTCACATTATTAATAGCATAGATAGCCCCTAAATAAATAACATCATCATTGGTTAGAGATCGCTCAAAATTAGAGGCAAAACGTACTCCTGTCTTAGCGGCAATTCTCCAATTGGTATTTTTAATTTTTTTCACATAACCCACCGTTCCTTCAATACGTTGAGTATTGCCAATAATAGTAGGATCAAAAGGAACATCTTTTTCAAAATCCAAATCCAGGTAGCGATATTCAAATCCAAATACCAGATAATCCTCTTTTATGGGAATAGGTGCTTGTAATAAAGCTCTAAATCTATTCAGGGATTGTTTTCCTTTGGAAAATGGTATTCTTAAATATTCTATCCTTGCTAAATCTGAAGTTTGCGCAACGGCAAAACATCCTATAAAGCATAGTAGGACAGCTAAAATTTTAGATGGACTATTCCTCATAAATAGGTATTAGTAAGCGACCAATTTAAGAGAAAGCTTCTTAAATATTATATGTCTTAACTTTATTTTGGGGAATTTTCCAAAGTCATTAATATTTCATCCAGCGATATAATTCTTTATAAGTAGGCTTTTTACCGTACATTAAAATCCCCACTCGGTAAATTTTAGCAGCTACCCAGACTAAAACAAAAATGGAAAGCACTAAAATCGCCATAGAAAGTAGAATTTCCCACCACGCTACTCCAAATGGAATACGCATTAGCATTACCACCGGCGAGGTTAACGGAATATAAGAAAAAACGGTACTTACCACCCCGTGTGGATCACTAATCACAGAAAAGAACCCAACGTAAATCCCTAGCATTAGCGGGACAATAATGGGGAACATAAATTGTTGAGTATCGGTTTCGTTATCTACGGCAGCACCGATAGCAGCGTAAACTGAACTATATAAAAAGTAACCGCCAATAAAATAAATAAGAAAACAGAAAATGAGTTTTGCTAGAGGCAGATTAAGAATATCTAGAATTATTTTTTGAATTTCTTCCTGTGATCCGGCATCCATTTGTGTTGGAGAAACCGGAGCACTAGCTTGTAAATCTATGCCAAAAACTGTAGTAACCGTGAATAACAATATCCCACCAAAGAAAATCCAAATGGCAAACTGTGTAATTCCTGCAAAACTTGTCCCTAAAATCTTTCCAATCATCAGTTGCATAGGTTTCACCGAAGAGATAATGACCTCAATAATTCGGTTGGTCTTTTCTTCTATTACGCTGCGCATCACCATATTTCCATAGATAATAATGAACATCATAAGTAAATAACCAGCGGCACCTCCAAAAAACATCTTTACATAATTAGAGAGTTTAGAGGTTTCTTCTCCTGAAAAATTTTCAATCTGAAGGTTGACATTGGTTTTCGAGTTATTGATTTCGTTGACATCAACCCCTCGTTGCTGAAGTTCTTTATTGGTTAAGACGGTAGAAATTTTACCTTCTATGTCTGAAATGAAAGAAATTCCCGGCGCTTTATTAGCAAAAAATTCTACATGATTAGACAAATATTGATTGTCTTCACTCTTGGGAAAAAACAATAAACCATAATAATCTTTTTTTTCAATCGAATCTAAAGCAACTTCTATAGGAAGGGAAGAATAGTCTAAATAGGTGATATTATCTGTCGATGGGAATTCCTTATAAAAGGTATTGTTTTCATCATGAATGGCGATAATCTTACTGTCATCTGAATTTAAATTACTCAAATAAGCCACCAATACAATCATGCATACCATGATAATAGGACTTAAAAATGTCATAATGACAAAGGTTTTATTTCTAACCCTTGCTAAATATTCCCGAAGAATAATCAGTTTTAAATTACGCATGAGAGGTGATAGTTTTGATAAAGATATCGCTTACAGAAGGAATCACTTCTTTAAAGTGATTGATGCGGCCGTGGGCCATTAAAAATTGAAGCAAATCATTTTGAGTATGAGCTTCTTTAATTTTAATATTCAATTGTAAGTCGTGATGAATGCTATGAAAAAAAGTTTCTTCAAATTGAAATTTTTCTTGAAGTAGGTTTTTAAAAACCGCAGCTTCCCCTACTTCAATCCCCACTTCATAAGTGTTAGATTTGAATTGTTTTTTGATAGTAGAAACTTTTCCATCCAATAATTTATTGGATTTATGGATAAGTGCCATATAATCACAAAGTTCTTCTACACTTTCCATCCTATGGGTAGAAAATAAAATGGTGGCTCCTTCGTCACGCAGTTTTAAAATTTCATCCCGAATTAAATTGGCATTTACCGGATCGAAACCACTAAAAGGTTCATCGAAAATTAAAAGTTTGGGGCGGTGTAAAACGGTAACTATAAATTGTATTTTTTGTGCCATCCCCTTGGAAAGCTCTTGTATCTTTTTATTCCACCAATCACCAATCTCCAAACGCTCAAACCAAAACTTTAAGCGCTTTTTAGCTTCAGCTTTAGAAAGTCCTTTAAGTTGTGCTAAGTATAAAACCTGCTCACCCACTTTCATGCTTTTATAAAGCCCACGTTCTTCGGGCAAATAACCAATATACTGAATGTGGTGGGCTTGCAAAGGCTCATTATCTAACCACACTTTACCGGTATCTGGCATCGTAATTTGATTAATAATTCTAATAAATGTAGTTTTTCCGGCCCCATTGGGACCTAAAATACCAAAGATACTTTGCTTGGGAACTTCGATGGATAATTGGTTAAGTGCAGTGAAATCACCGTACTTTTTAGAAACATTTTCTGCTACTAAGAGGTTATTCATACCTTTTATTTAAGCTGTAAAAGTAATGATTTGATTGTAAATGAAAACGTATAGTACCTATTAAAAAACAAAACCCACCCTTAAAATGATAGAATTAAGGATGGGAAAAAATTGCTATGAAAAAGAAAAATATCACCATAATTAAATAGTGATATTCAAAGATATATAAAATTTTGTTAATTAAAGCTTTTATGAAAACATATCTTTAACTTTTTCAAAAAATGATTTGTCGCTTTTTTCGGGATTTGGTTCAAAGTTTTCATCCCCATGCATTCTTTCAAAAAATTCCTTTTGGTCTTTAGAAAGGGTTTTAGGCGTCCAAACATTTACATGAACTAACAAATCACCACTTCCATAACCGTTTATACTAGGAATTCCTTTTCCTCTCAATCTTAAAATTTTACCGCTTTGTACACCGGCATCAATTTTAATTCTCACTTTTCCACTAACGGTTTGTATCTCTTTAGAAACACCTAAAGCTGCTTCAGAAAAGCTAATGTATAAATCGTAATGCAGGTTATCTCCTTCGCGCTGTAGATAGTCATGTTCTTTTTCTTCAATGGCTACCAATAAATCTCCCGCAATCCCATTGCCTGGTGCTTCGTTACCTTTACCACTTACTTTTAGTTGCATTCCTTCAACGATACCGGCGGGTATTTTGATAGCTACGGTTTCTTCTTTTAACAAAAGTCCTTGTGCATCTGCATCACTTGGCTTTTTATCGATAATCTGACCGCTACCACCACAGGATTGACATGGAGATGCTGTTTGCATTCTTCCTAAAATGGTATTGGTTACACGGGTAACTTGACCAGTTCCTTTACAGGTAGGACATGTTTGGTAAGTGGTGCCCGGAGCTTGTATTTTCCGCTTTACTTTAATTTTCTTCTCTACTCCGGTAGCAATTTCTTCTAAGGTAAGCTTTACACGAATCCTTAAATTACTTCCTTTAGCACGACGTTGACCGCCACCGCCAAAGCCTCCGAAGCCGGAGAATCCGCCACCGCCTCCAAAAGCGCTACCGAAAATATCACCAAACTGACTGAAGATATCGTCCATATTCATACCTCCGCCACCAAAGCCACCTGAACCATCAAAAGCTGCATGCCCCATTTGGTCATAACGTGCTCTTTTGTCAGGATTGCTTAGTACTTCGTAGGCTTCTGCAGATTTTTTAAACTTTTCTTCGGCTTCTTTATCATCCGGATTTTTATCTGGATGGTATTTAATTGCCATTTTTCGATAAGCTTTTTTAATCTCTGCCGCACTAGCACTTTTACTAATCCCTAATATGTCGTAATAATCTTCTTTCATCAATACAAATTTTCAAAATTCTTAACACAAGTTGCTTACTTCCCGGTCACTACTTTAGGATATCTAATAATTTTTTCTCCTAAGGTATATCCTCTTTCAACAACATCTACAATCTTGCCTTTTAATTTTTTATCTGGAGCGGGAATTTGGGTAACAGCCTCGTGAAGATCGGCATCAAAAGTATCGCCCTGCTTCACGTTCATAGGCTCCAAACCTTTACTATTCAAGGTTTCCCTAAACTTATTATGTATTAATTCCACTCCTTTTAAAAGGTTTTTATCTTCGCTTTTTTCAATCTCTTTTAAAGCTCTGTCAAAATCATCTAATACCGGAAGCATCGCCAACATCACTTCTTGGCTGGCAGTTTTAAATAATTCTACACGTTCCTTACTGGTTCGCCTTTTATAATTTTCAAATTCAGCAAAAAGACGTAAAAACTTATCTTTTTCTTTTTGCACTTCCTGTTTTAGCTGTTCAGTTTCAGAGAGCTCTTCTTTATGGCCTTCGTTTTTCTGCTCTTCTACTTCATTTATTGCATCTTCGATGGTTTCCTCTAAGTTATCTTTTAGAGTTTCCTCTTCTTTATTTAGGTCTTTATCTTTACTCATAGTGGTTGTCTTCTTTTATTTTAATCTGTATGTGTCAAATCTATTGCCAATTCTAAGTAAATGTCAAAATGTCATTATTTATTTTTAATAATTATTTAAGAAATAGATATGATGCTTATAGTATTTTTGCTTGTTAAATTTTATCAAACCAAATTATTCTCAAAATGAAAAAAGTATTTTTAAATGTATTTGTTTTTGCAACAATAGGAATGTCTATGATTTCTTGCAAGAATGAAGCAAAAAATGAAACGGAAGCTAAAGAAGCAGAAGAAGTAACCCAAGCTAGTGAAGAAGCTGTCAACTTTGATGTGTTAACAGACGAATCTACTATTAAATGGAAAGGTACTAAACCTGTAGGCGGCGGACACAATGGATCTATTGATATTGCTGAAGGTGAATTTAAAGTAATGGATGGTGCCATTGAAGGTGGTAAAGTTGTAGTTGATATGAAGACTATTACTGCTGAAGATTTAGAAGGTGAAAAAGCAAAAAATTTAGAAGCTCACTTAATGGGAACTGTAGAAGGTAAAGAAGGAGATTTCTTTAACGTTCAAGAATACCCAGAAGCTACTTTTGAAGTAACCGGATTCGAAATGAAAGAAGGTAAAAACTGGCTTACCGGAAATTTAACTTTAAAAGAAAAAACAAAAAGTATTGCTATTCCTGTAAATATGGATATCAACAACGATGGTTCTGAAATAAAAATTACTAGTGAACCTTTTACTATTGACAGAACTGATTGGGATGTTAACTATGGTTCTAAATCTGTTTTTGACAATCTTGTAGGAGATAACGTAATTAGCGATGATATCGAGCTACAATTGATGGTAAAAGCTAAGAAAGCTTAAAATTGAAGTAAATAAATTTATAAAAATCCCTACAGAATTCTGTGGGGATTTTTTTTATATTAAATCCTCTAATGCCGGACCTATATGGTTATAATAATAGATAAAGCCTACGGCATCTAATTTAGCATTACTTACCAGCTGACTCGCCAATACTAAACTGGAACGCTCACCCAAGGCAAGTTTTAAAGCAAACTTCGGTACATTCGGCAACACTAAAGGACGGTTTAGTTTTTTGGCAATAGCATAAGTAAGCCTTTTATTGGTAACAGGATTAGGAGCTACTCCATTATACACCCCATCTAGGTTTTTCTGAATGGCAAACAGAAAGATTCTTGCTAAATCTTCTAGATGAATCCACGATTGCCATTGTTTTCCTGAACCTAATGGAGCTCCTACATAATTCTCAATTGGTTTTTTAATTTGCTCCAAGGCACCACCTTTTTCAGATAACACCAAACCAATTCTTATCTTAGCCACTTCCAAACCTTCTTCTTCAAACTGATCTACAGCTGCTTCCCATTTAGTGACTACTTTACCCAAAAAATTATCCGCAGCTTTGGGGTAATCTTCATCATATAAAGTAGTGAGGGAATCTGGGTAATAACCAATGGCACTGGCTGAAACGATTTGAGAAATTTGATGATCGTTTTCCTTAAGTGTCTTCAGCAATAAATTAGCAGAATCTATTCTGCTATTGATAATTGCCTTTTTATGAGAGGCTGTCCAAGGCTTAGAAACACTTGCTCCTACTAGATTTATTACTTTATCTACTCCTTCAAGGCAGGCTTTGTCTATTTTCCCTTTTTTAGGATTCCAATAGAAACCACAATAGCCCGGTTGATTTTTTATTTTTTCTTTAGAGGTGGTTAAGTAGTTTACGGCAATATTCTCTTTTTTGCAAAGTTTCACTAGCTCAGAACCAACGAGGCCTGTTGCTCCTGTAATTAAAACTTTCATGTTTTTTATTTTAAGTTAGGGATAAGCTAGTAATTTTTATCCAAATTAATAGAGGTTTAACAACAGTTGGCACTTATTTATCATTTGTTTGACGTTCGTCGGCATATTATGCCTTTCGCGCCCTTAACATTTCTCGTTTTCCGGGAGGACCTGGAATTTTTTCTACTTCAAACCCTACGCTAAGCATCGCCCTTTTTGCACTTCCTTTGGCAGAATAGGTAGTCAATATTCCATTAGGTTTTAAAGCATTATACATTTTTTGAAAAATAGGTTCTTCCCATAATTCTGGTTGCACCCGTGCGCCAAAAGCATCAAAATAAATAAGATCAAATTCTTGTGTGGCTACAATTTCTTGAAAAAACTTTTGCTGCTTTTCAAAGCTAAAGAAATCGGTTAGTTGATGTGTAGTTTCCCAAGAGGCTTGATGTAAAGCTTTAAAGTAAGTTCCTGCTTTTTCATGTTCGAATAAAGCAGAATAATTGAGTTGCTCTAATTCTTTTTCACTAACAGGATAAGCTTCTACCCCAGTATAATCGATCGATAAATTATTTTTTTCGGCTTCCAAGAATGTAATGAGCGCATTTAAACCTGTACCAAAACCTATTTCTAAAATTTGAATAGGTGTCTTGTTAAACTGACTGATAAAATGAAACAGCCCGCTTTCTATAAAAACGTGATAAGCTTCTTGTACAGCACCGTGCTTAGAGTGATATTGCTCGTTCCATTCAGGAATATGAATAGTCGTTGAGCCATCTGAGGTGGTAATAATTTCTCTTTTCAAAATTAGTTGATCAGGAGTTTCTTAATTCTTGGGATAGGTCCGGTACATTTTAATTGGTGGCAGGAAATACAAAGTTTCACTGAATTATTATAATGCTGCTTAATATGCTCAGGGTCTTCTACCATTTGCTCTTCATATTCAATAAAAACGTTCGCCATACGTTGGTAGGTTTCATCATTATCAGCAGCATCTGTAAAGGTGGCAGTATGTAGTTTACTCAAATCATAAGGCAGTGTATCGGGTGCTTCTCCCTTTAAGGCTTTTTCCTTGATGTGTTCATGGGCTACATACATATCTTCCATAAAAGAAGCCATTTCTGAAAGTTGATACATTTGTAATGGCTCTTTTACAGTAACTGTTTTTTCTGTAGAAGAGATACTTGCTTTTTCTTCTTTACAACTTAAAAGGCCAAGTATCATCAAAAAAAATAAAGCTTTGTACATTATTTTGCTTTAGCTTCTTCCATTAAAACACCGGTAGCCATAAATGCATATTCTTTTTCAGGTTCTGTAATGGCTGCAATTTCTTCTTCACTTTTTCCGGCATCTTGGGCATAATGCCTTAATTCTTCCACAGATGTTTCCGTAACAAAAGCTTTTCCTTCCACAATGGTTTCTCGATTTTCAGAATTTAAAGGAACAAAAAATCCATAATCTTTAAACCGCACAAATGAACGTAAAGAATCATCCAGTTTCAAGGTCATCCAACATCCTTTTTTCTTACACACCTTATCTACTTCGGCTTTAAACTTTACTTGTAAGGTATCTCCGACTTGCATTTGCTGAAATTTTTCTTTCATCGCTGACGCAGAAATAGCATTTGAGGCTTCTATTTCTTCTCCCAAACCTACAAAATTGGTTTCTTGTGAAGTTTCTGTTTCTTCATTTACCACTTCTTTTTCTTGTGAAGTTGAAGATTTATTCTCCTTGCAAGCGAAAAATAACAAAAGAGAACCCAAGAATATTATTTTTTTCATAATTTAAATAAGCTTTAACTGAATTTAATTTAATACAAATTTAAGAATATTAGAATTTTTTCAAATATCTTTAATTTAATACTTTTGTAAAAATTTTAAAACACACAATTATGGAAACTCAGAGTAAAATGATAGAAATTACAAAAACCAAAAATTCTAGAATTAATGAAGTTGACTTTGACAACTTAAGTTTTGGTAAAGTTTGCTCTGACCATATGATGATTTGTGATTATAAAGACGGAAAATGGGGAACTCCACAAGTACTCCCTTACGGTCCTATGCCTATGGAGCCTTCTTCTAAAGTTTTTCATTATGGCCAAGCTGTTTTTGAGGGAATGAAAGCTTTTAAGGATGAAGATGGAAAAGTTTGGTTGTTTAGACCTGAACAGAACTTTAACCGAATTAATATTTCAGCAAAACGTTTAGCTATTCCTGAATTTCCTAAAGAATACTTTTTCGAAGCTTTAGAGACTATCTTAAAATTAGATAAAGATTGGATAAAACCGGGAAAAGGAAACTCCCTTTATATTAGACCTTTTGTAATTGGTACAGAAAATGGGGTTTCTGCTTCGCCTTCCAGTGAATATCGTTTCATCATTATTTGCTGTCCGGCAAAAGCTTATTATTCTTCTCCGGTAAAAGTAACCATTGCTCAACAATATAGTCGTTCTGCCGATGGTGGAGTAGGTTTTGCTAAAGCTGCAGGAAATTATGCGGCGCAATTTTACCCGACCAATTTAGCAAAAGAGAAAGGTTACCAACAAGTGATTTGGACAGATGCCAACACGCACGAATATTTAGAAGAATGCGGTACGATGAATGTTTTCTTTAGAGTGGGCGATAAATTATTAACCGCTCCTACCAACGACCGTATTTTAGACGGGATTACCCGTAAAAGTATTATTGCCTTAGCAGAAGATGATGGTGTAGAAGTTGAAGTAAGACGTGTAGCAGTTAAAGAAATTGTAGAGGCTGCTAAAAACGGAGAATTAAAAGAAGTGTTTGGCGCAGGAACCGCTGCGACGATTGTTCCTTTCTTAGGCTTCGATTTTAACGAAGAGTATTACGAATTACCGAAAGTTGAAAATTCTTACGGATCAAAATTTAAAACAAAACTTCAAGACATTCAGTACAATATGGCGGAAGATAAATTTGATTGGCGTTACGAAGTAAAAGTTGACTAAATTATTCAGCCCTATAAAATTCAAAAAATGCGTTGCTAATCCTGGCAACGCATTTTTAGTTAGTAGAAGCGTTAACAATTCTTAATCACTAATATCGATTAAGAAAAATTATCTATGTTTGCTCCATTCTAAATGAATATGTGAATTGAGGTACGCTGTTTACTTATGCTTTATTTTCTGTATTCCCCTTTTTGCTCAAAAAAAGGACAGCTTATCTGTAATTGGAGAACAAGATTCCCTTCAGTTAAAGAGAAGTCAAGATTTCTACCAAAAACTTCAGGAAAGGTCTAAAAGTTCTAAATTCACAAAAATGCTTCACGGGTTAATGTTCGAACCGGTGAACCCTTCTAACCAGAAAAAGGCCAATAATAAAATTGAAAACCAGCTCAACCGTAATTTTTCAGACTATCAAGGAAAAATTATAAGAAACATAAAAATCACCACTTATGATCCTTTTGGGTATAGCGAAAAAGACACCACTGTAAAACCCCAACGGAAAATTGATAATTTCGGAAATTCGCTTCACGCCAAAACCAAAGCTTTTACCGTAAAGGGATTAATCCTCCTCAAAGAAAATACGCCTTTAGATTCGCTGTTAGTATTGGAATCGGAACGTTTATTAAGGAGAAGGAATTTTATTCGTCGAACTTTAATTAGACCGGAAGAAATCTCAAAAGCTTCCGATTCTGTAGATTTACATATTTACGTACTCGATAGCTGGAGCTTGGGTGTTGACGGAGATATATCTGCCAATAAAGGGGAACTTCGAGTTCGGGAATACAACTTTTTTGGTTTAGGGCATCAATATTCAACGGCCTATAAACAAGACTTTAAAAACCAAGAAAATGTTGGTTTTACTTTAGGCTATAAAGCACAAAATTTATACAACACGTATATTAATGCAGAAGTTTTTAGGGATGTTGAAATCGATCAATCATACCTCAACCTAGCCCGTGTTAATCGTACTTTCTACTCACCTTTAACTCGCTGGGCAGGAGAAATAAGTGTAGAAAAAAGGCGCTACTATGAAAATTTTTATGATCAAAATTTAGATAGTATAATTAGAAAACCTTTAAAAACAGAAGGTTTTAATATATGGGGTGGCTATGCTATCCCGTTAAAGAAAAGAACTGAAAAAGGGGATCTCCCTACCAACTTTATTGTAGCCGCGCGGTATGCCAATACAGAATACCTAAAAAAACCGAATGAGAAAGTAGATTCGGTGGCTTTTTTTTCTAACCAAAATATAAAACTCGGTTCAGTAGGTATTCGGCAAGTAAACTATGTTCGTGACCGGTATATTTTTAGAAATGGGGATATTGAAGATATTGGTGTGGGCCACAGTTATTTTCTCCATTCTGGGGTGCAATCGCAAAATGGAGAAAACAACTTTTACTTGGGAGTCGACCTTACGTTAACCAATTATTTTGCTGATTTTGGTTACCTCGCCGCAAATCTACAATACGGAAGTTATTTTAGAAACGGACAAGCCAGTCAATCCCTATTTAAAGCACAAGGCACTTACTTCACTCCTATTTTTCATTTCGGAAATTGGTACATGCGCCAATTTGTAAAAACCAATATGACCATTGGGATCAATAGAAAAGATATTATTAAAGACCGCCTGGACTTAGGCGGATATTATGGTATTGAAGGTTTTAACAGCGAACAGGTTTTTGGCACTAGAAAATTCGTATTTAATTTTCAAACCCAATCCTATGTCCCTTTTAGTTGGATTGGCTTCCGGATGAGTCCGTTTATCAATTTCGATTTAGGATTTATTGGAGAAGAACCTCAACCGTTTTTTAAAAATGATTTATACACCCGTTTCGGATTCGGTTTTTTAATTAGCAATGATTACTTTGTTTTTGAAAATATAAAACTTTCGTTTTCGCTGTTTCCAAATATTCCGGGACAAGGACAAAACATTATGCGTTTTAATGGGAATTTTAATAACCTCTTTACCTTAGACGAATACGACTACCGCGAACCACATATTTTGGAGTATCGTTAGTTTTATTTACCATCTCAATTTTAACTTTTATTATTACTTCCCCATATATTCCTGCCAAGTGACTACCAGGTATTTGGCTTTATTACTTTTCTTGGATAAATCCAAAAATCCGTATTCATAAACAAATAAATAGACATCCTCCTGTTTGTTCTTCCAATAGTGGGTAAAAAAGTTGGGGTTGAAACCTTCCTCTTTTAAATCTTTTTTGTTAACGGTACTATAGCCTTTACGGTTAATCGATTTTAAGATTTTTCGGTTAAGTTTTAATTGCCGGTCTACCTGATGGTAAAGGTTTTCGTTTTCTAGCCTACGGTCGTAATGGAAACTGCTCTTACAGGTAGGGCTACAGAATCTTTTATCTGATCTTCCTTTTATTTTTTCCCCACATACAGGACAATTTCTAGGCATATCCGTGTTTTTATGTTGAATATACGTATAATAAACGGATAATAGACGTATAATAAACGGTTTATGCAGCTTATAAACTGAAATTTGTAGTATGGGAAGCACTTTAAAAAAAGTAGTTTATATTATCCATCTATTTATAGAGGGGAGGGCCTGTATAGGGATAAGGCATCAACACGACAAAAAGATGGAAGAATTGTGCCGAAATATCCCTTTTTATAAATGGTCCGAAGAATTTGGGGTAGGCTATGTTGTAAACTCTAAGGAGCACCTAAAACTAGTTTTTAAAGTTTTTAAAGGAGAGGCTTGGGTAGATACCTCCAGGTTTTTTAAAAGTAGCCCTGTCTCTCTTTCTTCCAAAAAATTTAGCTATCAAGCTTACCTCGCCCCGGATTCCAATTCTGAAAATCGTTGTCCGCCATCCTTTTTGCACAAGCTTGAATTAAAAGGCTATTCGCTAAATACCGCTAAGGTCTATATTAGTTGTTTTGAAAGGTTTATGGCGTATCATTCTGAAAGAAATGTAAATCATCTGGACGAACAAGACATTAGGCGTTACCTGCAACACCTTATACGCAAGGGAATGTCTCCCTCTTATCTTAACCAGCACATCAATGCCATTAAGTTTTACTATGAAATTGTACGGGGCATGCCCCATCGGTTTTATGAATTGGAAAGGCCCCGGAAACACAAAAAGTTACCCAAGGTACTTAGTAAAAATGAAATAAAATTGATGCTTGCGCAAACGAATAATATTAAACACCAGTGTATCCTAGAATTATTGTACAGTGCTGGCCTAAGGAGGTCTGAGCTTTTAAACCTCGAACTCAAGATATCCAAAGTAAGCGATTTTTAATACACATAAGAGATACCAAGGGGAATACGGAGAGGTTCACGCTTTTGTCGAAACAGAGCCTTTTTAATTTGAGGGTGTATTACCGCGAGTGGAAACCTAAGAAATATCTTTTTGAAGGTAAGCGAGGAACCCAGTATAGCGCTACAAGTGTTGCCAACATTGTCAAACGTTCGGCATCACGTGCCGGAATCTTGCAAAAAGTAAGCCCCCATATGTTACGGCACAGTTTTGCCACCCATTTATTGGAAGATGGTGTAGATTTAAGGTACATTCAACAGCTTTTAGGACATAAAACCACCAAAACGACAGAAATTTATACCCACGTGGCTAGCCATCAATTAAAAAAAATAAAAAATCCTTTAGATTCCTTATATTTGGATAAACGATAAATTGTAAATAAACGCAATAGCGTTTATTCGCATGTTGTGCGTCATTTGAGTAAAACCAACAGACAGAAATGAATTGGAAAAAATTAATTAACTATTGGTGCAATGAAAAAGGAAGATATGGCATGACAATTCCTTTTTTGATTGGAGCGGAAAGGCTCTCAAGAGAAATGACTATCAAATCTCTATTAACAGAAATCAAAGAATCCGATTCTAAATTTTTAATAAGTAGTTGCGGAGATTTAGACGAATATGTAATTGGCACACACAAACCTGAATATGCTTATATAAATTCTTTGAAGAATTTTGGTTCTTTAATTATCAACGACGATGAACTAGAGAAAATCAAGACAATGAAAGAATTAATTGAAAAAATGGAAAATGAGTATTTGGAAAAAACTGAAAACGAACTATATTCTAAAAATTATGACTCTGGAGAATGGACAGCTTTTGAGGACAGTGATATAGAATTAATCGAAAGTATAAATTAAATGAATTGGTATTATATATTATATTTTTTTGTTGGAGTTATGCTTCTAAGGTTTATTACTAACCTTTATAAATACTTACGAATTAAAAAATTGTATGATAAATATATAGAGTATATTAGAACAGACGATTATAAATTCATTCAGAATAAAGAAGAAATAAAATCCCTATTCAAGGATGCTGGACTTAAAGATTCTTCTGTAATCCATCAAGAATTTTTGGGGTATGGGAATTTTTCAAATACTCGTGTTTCAGTTTTTGATAATTTAACCAATCGCAGAGAAGATATTGTAGGTAATGTACAAAATAGGTTTAATGAAGCTATTGGTGTTTATAGAAAAAGATTCAGAGAGTCATTTAACCCAATATTCTGGATTGATTTCATAGTAAAATTTCCACAACATTTAATGGAGTTTTTTGGAGTTCTACCAGAGAAGCTAGGAGTCAAAATATTTCTTGTGATTTATTGGCTATTAGCAATTGCTTTTGGACTTAAAAAATTTGAACTTTTAGACTATTTAATTAAATAAAAACGAACGCACAACAATGGCTATAAGTAATTGCTTGTTCTCACCTACTTCTGAAAATCCTCGGTTATTTTCAGTTTGGTGTTTACTTGTAAAGTTGAATGCGAACAAACGCAACTACTCATAGCCGAGACCGTTGTACTGCATTTGAGAAATGAGAAAACCAATTAACATATTGGACAAAAACCAACAATTGGAATTACCAGTTGGAATCTACAGTCTGAAAGTTTTAGGCGGTTGGAAAGTAATTACAAATAACTTTTCTTTAATTCTACGAGAAATAAACGGAGAAACTATCATTAAACCAAGAGAAACGTTTTGGAGAATTCAATCTTTTGCTTTTGGAAAAAGAGCAAAAAAGATAGCTTCAGTTGACATCCCGAAAAGAGCAACATACGAAATTGAATTTTTAAATCCCTCGGACTTAAAAGTCAAAAAATCTAACCTTATTACACTAGGTTTTTTCCAAAACTATCTTCCAACTAATGAAATTCAAATTTGTATAGAATGAAAAAAATTATCGGAATTTTGGTTTTGATTTGTGTGTCTTGTAACCACCAGACTGAAAAGAAAGAGACAATTTTTTTGGCTGACCGAGAAGCACCTTTGGGTTGGGTTTATTTGAGAGTTTACAAAGACAATACTTTTGAATTTGAATCTCGTGGATTAGAACGAAAAGGAGATATTTATGCTGGAATTATTGAATTAAAAAACGATACAATATATTTTCATTATTCTGACTCAATTCCTAAAGCAGGTAATAAAGCTATTTTGACTAAAAATGTTGTTTCGTACTTTAATGGAGAATATCCCGAAAGACTGGAAATAAAAAAGAATGAATTGATAACTGAATAAAAAACGCAGTACAACAATGGCTATAAATAATTGCTTGTTCTCGCCTACTTCTGAAAATCCTCGCGTCCCGAAGCTTCGGGATTCAGTTTGGTGTGTACTTGCAAAATTAAGTGCTAACCCACGCAACTACTCATAGCTTAAACCGTTGCCAGTAATACGAAAAATAACTCTAATGATTAAATATTTAAATCTGATTTTATTATTCCTACCAATGCTGATTTTTAATCAATGCAAAGCTCAATCGGACACAATTGACAACCAATCAAAAAGTACGATTGAAGTAAGAAATGATATTGCTATAAATTTGTCTGAATCAAAATTTGAACTAGAAAAAATGTACAGAGAAACTATCGAATTTCTCGATAGCGTAGGAACTTCTGATTCTAATAATTACAAAATCTATCTGACTCAAAGCCAGAATGGATGGAAACAATATTGTGAAGGAAAATGCAAAATATCGGAATACCAAAGTAGAGATGGCGCCCAAGGTGGTTTAGCTTTTTACAATCTTTGTATGACTGAATTTAATGAAAAGCGGACTAAGGAATTAAAAAACTTGTTGACTGAATTGAAATCTGAATTCGACAACTGACTGATTTAAAAACGTGATAAAAAGTACTACTGGCAACAACGTGTATAGCTCATTGCGGCTGAATTCCTAATCGAAATTCATTGCAATTTGCTATCTTTCGGTTACGGCGGAAAATCCTCACGGATTTCCCGCAACGAGCCATACACAAACACGTTGTAGGTAATTTTGACCCGTCCTGAATAAAGGCTACATAATTTTAAACATTATGTACAAAAACGACAAAGTAATCAGACGGTATTCAGAACCCTTTAAACTGAAAATTTT
>NZ_CABVMM010000022.1 GCF_902499555.1 Mesonia oceanica | reverse complement strand
GCCCGTCTCGTAGCAGTTGCTGTTGTTGTTGCTCTCCACACGCACAAAGACCTCCTGAGGGTTCGAAAGTACATTGGAGTAGTTCGTCGGGTTGGGGATCGCCTCCGACTGGCCGGCATCTGCAGAGGCCTGGCTATCGTAATAGGTCACCGTATAGTCCGAGGCTTCCTGGCCGTCAAGCACCACTGCATTGTTCTGTGTCAGGTCAAACTCACCGTCCCCATCATTATCGCCATCGCACGACTCCAAATTACTATTTGATAAATCACCGATGGTAACTGTATTAAGAGTTACCGTGAAACTGGTTATATTATAACATTCTTCTAGTAAATTATTATCTACCCGAATATAAATTTCATATTCTCCATTATCCACTAATGGGTAGTTACTCGTATTGGTTATTTCATCTTCATTATTTTCTGCATCCTCTTCAGATTCAAAATAATTTATTATATAATTATCGGTAGTTTGCTCCCCTAGGGCTTGCGGGGTATTTTGAGAAAGGTCAAAAAACACTGCATCGACACCATTACCACAATCTTCCATATCCTCTACCTCGTATGCGTTACTCGTAAGTGCTTCTACAAAAAAGCTTCCGTTAGTGGCAACACAATCTTCATCTTCTGTATTTTCAATTCTTACAAAAATTTCTTGAGGATTATTATTCACATTTTCGTAGGTGGTAGGCTCAGTAATAGGATCAATACCCTCCTCTGCATTTTCTTGAGATTCATAATAGGTTACCTGAAATAAGTCTGGATTTGACAAGCCTTCCAAGGCTGCCTCATCGTTTTCTGTTAAATCGAACTCCCCTATTCCATCATCATCTAGATCGCAAGCATATAAATCTTCGGTAGTCCCTACATTTAAATCGCCTACGCAGACTTCAAATTGATAAACACTATAACACTCTGTAAAATTACCTTCAACTACCCCTTCAATTCTTACAAACAAATCCATACAATCTGGACTCACTTCATATTCTTCTGGATTGGTAATTGGATTCACTCTATCCTCTGCCGCTTCAGAAGACTCATAATAAGTGATTTCAAAATCCTCTGGATCTTGCCCATTAAGTACTTGTTCATTTAGTTCTAATAAATCAAAGTTCTGGGATTCCCCACCAGAGGTACAAGCGAATAAGTCGTTAGGGGCTTGCCCATCTACGATAGGGGTGGGTAAAAACTCTACGGTTACTGTATCTTCGTTTGCACAGTCACTTACCCCATCTCCATCAGGATCATAAACAAATTCTGCGGTATAATCTCCAGGTTCAGTTACTTGTAAAGTTGTTCCATTTTCGCCAGGGATTAACACCCCGTCTTTATACCAAGTGATTTCTACTCCCTCTATAATGGTTAAATCTAAATCTAAGATCACTACATCTCCTAAGCATTCTGCCCTGGGGGAAGTTTCGGCAATATCCCCACCTAAATCTATTTCACCAATATTAAAACTACCCGCTTCTAAAAATACGGCAGAATTATAAGAGCTATCCCCTCTATCACCAATAACCAATTTAATATGGTAAGTTTCTCCAGGAATCACAGCAGAGTTAGCGGTCATTATTTTAGTATAACCCCTAGAATTAATAGGTGCGGTATTAGGATCGGCTCCTACATTTCCACATCCATTCCCAAAATAAGTATCAAAGAATTGTGGGTTTGGCGGTATACTCCCACAAGGACCACCGCTTAAACAATCAAAATCAGGATTTCTTACAGTTGTTACCGCAACAGGAGTTGTTGTCCCTGGCACCAAGGCTATATTCTGGGTATTTCCATCTTCATCGGTTAAAAAGAAGCCAAAAGGATCGGAATATTGACATTGAAAACCACCATATTCATCAGATGAGAATAGAAAATTAAAACTTATTTCATCAGCAAATGTTAAAAAATCAAATTCAATAAGAGTGGCGTCATTAGATGCAGGGCCATTACCTTCTATTTCATCAATTAAATCATCTAAGTCAGAGTCCCCGTTCCATCCCCCTGAACTTTGAGTACCTGTTTCTGGCCCCGGAACTTCATTTACATTCCCTGAGTATAATACCACCCCTTCCTCCATTGGAAAAGAAGAATTATTATAATTAAAATAACCTATCCCATTATTGGTGCCTTGAGCATTTCCAGATCTCCAAGTAATATTAGAAATTTGCGCACAATCATTATTAATAAGTACATTTTCCACTAATTCTGGAACGGTATAAGTATTTTGATCTACTTCTACAGCATAGAATTGTACCTGAACTTCAAACTCAATTACAAGGGGGCATCCTTCCGAATCTGTTATAGTTAGCTCCACAGAATACGAACCTTCACTATTAAAAGTATGAGTTACTTCTAGCCCATCAGCAGTAGTACCATCATCAAAATTCCATTCATAAGTAGCATCTTCTCCAGATTCCTCAAAACTTACATCTGCCACAAAATCTATGGCTTCATTTACCGCCACATCATAGTTTGCACCATTGGTCCCCGGCAAAGATGGTTCTACGGTAAGCTCTTCCAACTCAATTAACTGACAAGGTTCCACACAATTAATCTGAGCTTGCCAACCAAATACGGGAGAAGGAATCCCATCGGGAGCAAATTCTATCGTTAAACATCCACTCTCATTTAACGCACTGGC
This sequence comes from Mesonia oceanica, assembly GCF_902499555.1. Taxonomy (GTDB): domain Bacteria; phylum Bacteroidota; class Bacteroidia; order Flavobacteriales; family Flavobacteriaceae; genus Mesonia; species Mesonia oceanica. The sequence goes on along the minus strand of NZ_CABVMM010000022.1, from coordinate 28,466 downwards.
CATTACTGTTCCAGGGCTTATTCCTGCATTATACTCGCCAATTAAAGGGGCACTTGTTGAAGAACCATCATAAATACTCATCACATCGTTTGCACTGGTTAAAAACTGAGTAAAAACCAACTGTGTTACTAAATCCGGATCATCTGAACAAAAAGTAAACACCTGCACTCCACTATCTATATAACCATTATTAGGTCCTCCATTATCATAAAACATTCCTGTACACTGCGTATAAACTCCCGTACTTTGAGGCTGATCGTAAAAAACATCATTGGAAATACAAGACACTTCTGCTTCCCATCCCGGCCCTACGTCTCCATTCGCCTCAAAAACAATCGTTAGACAGCCTGTAGCAGAAGTGGTTTCTGTAAGTGCTTCCGTAGTTGCTTTAATTTCTCCCGGAGAAGTTGTTCCTGTAAATTCCGCAAAAACCTCTCCATCTGTGTTGTTACTATTATAAATAGTTAAGGTACTATTTTCTCCCAGTTCAAATGCTGTAAAATCTAAAGCGATAAAGTCACCATCTTCCTCTGGGCAAATAGTAAACGTATAATTATCATCATCGTTGTAATCTTCATCCAATCCTCCTGAATCATAAAAAATTCCTGAACATTGCTGTATGCTTCCATCTTCTATAATAATATCTTGTGCTTGCAAAGAAGCGGTTACAAACAGTAACCAAAAAACGAAAAGTAATTGTAATTCTTTTTTCATAAGAAAATCGAGTTGTTATAACATTTTTTGAATGACTCCCTCCATACCTATCACTAAATTTAGCAGGGCATAAAAGCCTTCACCTTATAGAACAAACAAATACGAAAAATCCCCCTATTGATTTTAGGGTATTTTTAAGGAATATTTCAATAGTTTAAGAACGTAAGGTGTATGGATTCAAATTGAAGGCTGAAAAGTAAGAATTTTTTCCAAAAAATATGTTAAACACAAATACGATTTTAGTATTTCAACTCAAACTATTTCTATAATCTCTAAATTCTGTATCTTTGCACTCTTTAGAGAAGAGTTATGAAAATTGATAAACTATTGGACGATATAGAAGAAGTAGGAAACAATCATATTGGTTCCAGCACCGACAACCCTATGCGTGAAAACGCTTTTGAGTTGAGTGATTTAGAAAAAATAGAGCTTATTCAAAAAGATGTAAAGCACATTTTAGAAACTTTAGGGATGGATCTTACCGATGACAGTCTTAAAGGAACGCCTCTTCGGGTTGCTAAAATGTATGTAAATGAAATTTTTGGTGGCTTGCATCCTGATAAAAAACCAAAAGCTTCCGTTTTTGAAAATAAATACAAATACGGAGAGATGTTAGTAGAAAAAAACATTACGGTTTATTCTACTTGTGAACATCACTTACTTCCCATCGTAGGACGCGCTCACGTAGCTTATATTTCTAACGGGACGGTAGTGGGTCTTTCTAAAATGAATAGAATTGTCGATTATTATGCTAAACGGCCACAGGTGCAAGAGCGTATGACGATGCAAATTGTAAAAGAGCTTCAAAAGGCGCTGAATACCGATGATGTGGCTTGTGTGGTAGATGCTAAACATTTATGCGTCAACAGTCGTGGAATTAGAGATATTGAAAGCAGTACCGTTACCAGTGAGTTTGGCGGAAAATTTAAAGAGGCTGCTGTCCGTAGGGAATTTCTAGACTATATTAAATTAGATACCGAATTTTAAATTAAAGTTGTTTCAACTTTATCCTAAGATTTTAAAAAGCAAAAAATGCCTTTATACGAAAATCAAGAATTAAAAATCTACAATTCACTTAGTGGAGAGAAAGAAGTTTTTAAACCTTTAACCGACGGCTACGTAGGCATGTATGTTTGCGGCCCTACAGTTTACAGCAACGTTCACTTAGGAAATTGTCGTACGTTTATTTCTTTCGACTTGGTTTTTCGTTATTTAAAGCATTTGGGTTATAAAGTAAGGTACGTTAGAAACATTACCGATGCAGGGCATTTAGAAAATGATGCGGAAACCGGTGAAGACCGTATTGCTAAAAAAGCACGTTTAGAGGAAATTGAACCCATGGAAGTGGTTCAGAAATACACGGTAGATTTTCACAACATCTTATATAAATTCAACAATTTACCCCCCAGCATTGAACCAACGGCAACCGGGCATATTGTTGAACAGATTGAAATCATTAAAGAAATCATTGACAAGGGTTTTGCTTACGAAGCAAACGGATCGGTTTATTTTGATGTTTTAAAATACAACGAATCTAATCATTACGGAATTCTAAGCGGAAGAAAGCTGGAAGATATGATCGCTAACACGCGGGAACTTGCCGCGCAAGACGACAAAAAGAACCCGCAAGATTTTGCGCTTTGGAAAAAAGCCGAACCACAACACATTATGCGTTGGCCCTCTCCTTGGAGCGTTGGTTTTCCGGGATGGCATTTGGAATGTACGGTTATGAGCTCTAAATATTTAGGGGATGAATTTGATATTCATGGGGGTGGAATGGATTTAAAATTCCCTCATCACGAATGTGAAATCGCTCAAGGGCAAGCCGCTACCGGTAAAAATCCCGTAAATTATTGGATGCATGCTAACATGCTTACCCTTAACGGGAAGAAAATGGCGAAAAGTACCGGTAACAATATTTTACCAAAGGAACTTTTTTCAGGAGATAACGATGTGTTAAGCAAATCTTACTCACCAAGCATTGCCCGTTTTTTTATGTTGCAGGCTAATTACAGAAGTATTTTAGATTTTTCTGATGAAGCGCTTGGAGCAGCAGAAAAAGGATTTCATAAATTAATGGATGCCGTAGCTTTAATACCAAACTTGCCTACTTCAAAAAACTCTTCTGTAGCTATTGCTGAATGGAAACAGAAGTGTTATGATGCGATGAATGACGATTTCAACAGTCCGGTTTTAATTGCCAACCTTTTTGAAGCGGTTAAAATAATCAATGCTGTTGAAGCTAAAAAAGCAACGCTTACTGCTGAAGATTTAAAAGAACTAAAAGAAAGCATACACAGCTTTATTTTTGACGTATTAGGCCTAGAAGCCGTAACTGCTTTAGAAAACAATCAGGATAGTGAACGTTTAGCTAATGTGGTAGAATTATTAATTGAACTTCGTGCTAAAGCACGTGCCAATCGTGATTTTGAAACCGGTGATAAGATTAGGGATGAGCTCGCCGCTAATGGAATTCTATTAAAAGACAGTAAAGAAGGTACCACCTTCAGCTTATAAAATAATGTTTAAAAAGATATTGATAGCTCCTTTTTTATTTCTCATTAAGGGCTATCAATATCTTATTTCCCCACTCACTCCGGCAACATGTAGGTTTCAGCCCACTTGCTCGCATTATACTGCCGAAGCTTTAAAAATTCACGGATTATGGAAAGGAAGCAAACTCGCCTTCCACAGAATTAGACGATGCCATCCTTGGGGCGGCTCCGGTTACGATCCTGTTCCTCCAAAAGAAGATTAGAAGTTTTTGAGAAGTCGGTGTATAAAAAACTTCAAATACCTATATTTACACTTCAAAATAATTAAAATTCAACTATGCTTTTTTCAGCTATCGTTTGGGATCCTTCAAAAGGAATAGATTTAGGTTTTTTTATGATTCGCTACTACAGCTTAATGTATTTGGTGGCTTTTGTACTAGGTTGGTACATTATGAAAAAATTCTATAAAAATGAAAACATTGCTGAAGAAAAATTAGACCCTCTATTTATTTATGCGGTTTTAGGAACGCTTATCGGAGCCCGCTTAGGTCACGTTCTATTTTATCAAACAGAATTATTATGGGAAGATCCTTTATCGGTTATTTTACCTTTTCAATTTTCTCCAAAATTTGAATTTACCGGATTTAGAGGCTTAGCTAGTCATGGAGCTGCTATTGGTATCATCATTGCGATGTATTTATACAGTAAAAAGCACCTGAAAAAAAATACCCTTTTTATTTTAGACAGGATTGTGATCCCGGTAGCCATTGGCGGTGTTTTTATTCGATTGGGAAATTTTATTAATTCTGAAATTATAGGAAAACCAACCCATAGTGATTACGGGGTTATTTTCACCCAACTTGGAGAAACTTTCCCGAGACACCCGGCCCAATTATATGAAGCAGGATGCTATATCATCGTTTTTATTATTCTATGGTTTACGTACTGGAAAACGGATAAAAAGGACAAAACCGGCTTTCTTTTTGGTTTATTTTTAGTCTTGCTTTGGAGCGTAAGGTTCTTTATAGAATTTGTAAAGGAAGCACAAGTAGAGAATCGCGCTGCTTGGTCTTTAAATACAGGCCAGTGGTTAAGTATTCCATTTATATTGCTTGGTTTGTATTTTATTTTCAGGCCGAATCATCGCACCACTGCTAGTAAAAATTAAACCTTACTTACTACTGGAATTGATCTTGATACTAATAAACATCTAAATCAAGCCCAAGCATCTGAAGAAAAGGTTCAGCTGAGGCTAATTTTATAATATCTCATAGACAACCACGCACTAAAGGATTTTCCCACCCAACCTGAAGTTTTAAACTGAGTTCGTTATCCATGTTTTTTCAGGAAAAGATTGTATTGAAATATTACCAACCATGGAAACTTCGGTACGAAATCCTTTGCAAGGATTTCACTCAGTCTCTGCAATTTTCTTAGAAAGAACTTAGTTTTATATAATTTCCCCCTCACATCTTGTCCTTTCTTCAGGCTACGAAACTTACCACTTACATTTCCTTACCCCGCCTTCTCCGAATGAATTCACTTTTAATATTCCGTGACATTCCCTTCTCAAAAGCATTTCCATTTTTACAACCTTCACATCCTACTCCACCTTTACACAACTATCATCATTACGCTATAGTTAGGGTAACTTACATAGCAGAAGGTACATTCTAAGGAAAGAGCTTTCTTTTTTGATAGCGAAATTCATTCGATAAGGTAATCTAATGCAAAAAACAAAAAGGCTATCAACAAAATTGATAGCCTTTTCTATTACTTAAAGAAAAAGTTCTTATTACATTAACTCTTCCTCATTTTCTTCTTCCTCTTTCCTTTTTAAAAGATCTGCACTCTTACTTTTCGCTGTATCATACATAATCGGAGTAGCAATAAATAGAGAAGAATACGTACCTACCACTACACCAATAATTAAGGCAAACATAAATCCTCTAATGCTTTCCCCTCCAAAGATGAAGATAGCCAACAATACAATTAAGGTTGTCAAAGAGGTATTTACAGTACGACTTATGGTACTATTTAATGCAGAATTAATAGTCTTACTAAACGGCCAAGAATGGTATTCATTAAAATACTCCCTAATCCTATCGAAGACTACCACCGTATCATTCAGTGAGTAACCAACGACCGTCAAGATGGCTGCAATAAAGGCTTGATTGATTTCCATGTTGAACGGCATAAAGCTGTAGGTTGCAGAGAACACCCCTAAAATGATTAACACATCATGGAATACCGCAACTACGGCACCTAAACTAAATTGCCATTTTTTAAACCTAAATAAGATGTAAAGGAACACCACGATTAGCGAACCGATTACAGCAAAATAAGAAGCACTCTTAATGTCATCTGCAATGGTAGGACCTACTTTAATGGCAGACATCACTCCGTAAGTACTTTCGGTATTGGTCACATTAAAATCATCATAAGTAGTTCCGCTAGGCAAATAAGGCTTTAAGGTTTGGTAAAGCTTTTCTGAGATTTCATTATCAACTTCAGTTCCTTCTTGCTCTACTTTATATTTAGTGGTAATTTTTAACTGATTGTCTGCACCATAAGTTTTCGCTTCGGCACTTCCAAAAGTTTCAATTAAATCTGCTTCAATTTCAGTTGGATTAACAGCTTGATCAAATCTTACCGTATATGTTCTACCTCCTAAAAAGTCAACGCCTTGGTTCAAGCCTACCGTTGCTAAAGAAATTAAACTCGCTACAATAGCAATTCCAGAAACCACATAGGCGATCTTTCTTTTGGCGATAAACTTGATATCTACGTTTTTAAATAAGTTTTTAGTAGCTGCTGTTGCAAATGCAAGCGACTTACCATTTTTACCATAACCATCAATAAATAAACGGGTAATAAAAATTGCCGTAAATAAAGAAGTACAAATACCTATTAACAAGGTAGTGGCAAAACCTTTAATTGGTCCGGTACCGAATACTAATAGAATTACACCTGTAAGACCTGTTGTAATATTCGCATCTAAAATGGAAGATAACGCGTTACTAAACCCATCTTTAATGGCTTCGTATTGAGCTTTACCTTTATCTAACTCTTCCCGTATCCTTTCAAATATAAGTACGTTCGCATCTACCGACATACCAATGGTCAATACAATACCGGCAATACCAGGTAAGGTGAGTACGGCTCCAAGACCGGCTAGAATTCCGAAAATAAATAAAATGTTTACCGCTAAAGCCACATCGGCAAAAGCTCCTGCTTTTCCGTAATAGAAAAGCATCCATAGAAGCACGAAAGCTAAAGCTATCACAAAAGACATAATACCTGAGTCAATTGCTTCTTGACCTAATGATGGTCCTACTACTTCACTTTGTACAATATCTGCTGAAGCCGGTAATTTACCAGCTCTTAATACGTTTGCTAAATCTTTTCCTTCAGCAACGGTGAAATCTCCTGAAATCTGACTTCTTCCTCCTGAAATTGGTCCATTACTTAAACCAGGAGCTGAGTAAACTACATTATCTAAAACAATAGCAATTTGAGTTCCTTGTTGGTAAGCTTTTGTAGTCATTTCTTCCCACTGCTTAGCTCCTTTACCATTCATATTCATGGAAACCACAACTCTACCTAATTGATCATATGTTTGACGTGCATCTGTAATCACACTTCCACTTAAATCAGGCTTTCCTGTTTTATTCCCTTTTAATGCATAAAGATCTACTAACTCACTGTCTTTAACAGGCTTACCCCATACAAATTTCGCATAGCGTTGATCACCACTTAACAATGACTTCACTTGTGGCATTCTTAAATATTCACCTACAGTAGCGGTATCTTTTATTTTAAAACTTGCAATGATTGGACCTCTTTGGCTACCCGGCGCTTGAATTAAATCCAACAATGGATTTTCTCCCTGGTCGGCAGTTTCATCTTCTTCTGCATTTTCCAATAACTGTTCAAAATCATCCCCTTCTGAAGTTTCTGTTGAATCTGTTTCTGTAATTACTTCTTCAGTTTCAGGTTTTAAAATCAGCTTCAGTTTTTCATTAGCTTGCCCTAAGAAAGGAAAAATTTCTTCAGCTCTGTATACGTGCCAAAACTCTAATTGAGCTGTACTTTGTAAAAGATTTTTTACACGCTCAATATCTCTTGCTCCCGGAAGTTCTACTAAAATTCTACCAGAATCCCCTAAACGCTGAATATTAGGTTGGGTAACTCCAAATTTATCGATACGCTTACGAAGTACTTCGAAGGCAGAAGTAATACTTTCATCTACTTTTCTTCTTAATACACTTTTTACTTCTTGGTTAGAAGAATCAAAGTTGATCCCGTCTTCGTAAAGTTCTTTGGTTGCAAAAATATCTGGAGAAGCTAACTTCGCATCGCTGTTTTCTTCAAAAGCTTGAAAGAAAAGATCTAAATAATCATCTTGACTTTCTGCTTGTAAGTTATCTGCTTTTGCTAAAGCTTCATTGAAGGCAGGGTTTTGAGAATTATTAGCTAATTCCCGTAGAATGTCTTTTACTGAAATTTGAAGGATTACGTTAATTCCCCCTTTTAAGTCAAGACCTTTGTTAAGTTCTTTTGCTTTAGCAGTGTTATAGGTTATTCCTGCAAAAACTTCTTCGTTACCGATAGAATCTAAATACTTGGCTTCTTCTAAATCTCTCAAAGAAGCGTAGTCTTCCTGATCTTCACTAACATGTTGTTTTGCAAAAGCCTCTGCGTCGTCCTCAACACTATTGGCAATAAAAGTAAACGAAAGTTGGTAGATACTTACCAATCCGAATAAAATTGCAAATAGTCTAATTATGCCCTTATTCTGCATTATTCCTTTAAGTTATTGATTAATCTATTTTTAAAAACGGACAAATATAGGGTTTCAAATATGAAATGCCAATATTTTTTTTAAGATAAATTTCACAAAAAAAGCCTGCTGATTTTTGATTATCAACAGGCTTCGGTATTTTTAGAAATTTTCGGCTTACAATTCCAACAAACCGTTAGTTTTCTTAACTCCTTCAGAGCTTTCTTTTAGTTTTGCTTTTTCAGCTTCATCTAAATCCAACTCCACTATTTTTTCAATTCCATCTTTTCCTAAGATCACAGGAACCCCAATACAAAGATCGTCAAGACCGTATTCTCCTTCTAATAAAGCTGAGCAAGGGAACATTTTTTTCTGATCACAAGCAATTGCTTGCACCAATCCAGAAACTGCTGCTCCCGGTGCATACCAAGCGCTTGTCCCTAACATTTTGGTTAGTGTTGCCCCACCAACTTTTGTATCTTCAGAAACTTGATTTAATCTATCTTCTGAAATAAATTTAGCTACAGGAACGCTATTTCTAGTGGCCAATCTTGTTAACGGAACCATTCCGGTATCGCTATGACCGCCAATTACCATTCCATCGATATCTGATGCTGGTGCTTCTAAGGCTTCTGCTAATCTATATTTAAAACGGGCACTATCTAAAGCTCCTCCCATTCCTATAATTTTATTTTTTGGCAATCCGGTAGTTTTATGTACAAGATAGGTCATGGTATCCATCGGGTTACTTACCACGATAATAGTTACATCTGGAGAATGCTTAATTAAGTTAGAAGAAACTTCTTTTACAATCCCGGCATTAATACCAATAAGCTCTTCTCTTGTCATTCCCGGTTTACGTGGAATACCACTGGTGATTACAGCGACATCACTACCTGCAGTTTTAGAATAATCGTTAGTGCTTCCTGTAATTTTGGTATCAAAACCGTTTAAAGAAGCGGTTTGCATTAAATCCATTGCTTTCCCTTCTGCAAAGTTTTCTTTAATGTCTAAAATGACTACTTCTGAAGCAAAATTTTTAATAGCGATATACTCTGCGCAACTCGCCCCAACGGCGCCTGCTCCTACTACTGTAACTTTCATTATTTTGAATTTTTAGAGATAGTTTATATTAATTTTTTAAACGCTTGCTAAAATACGAAAATGATTTCGCTTAGCGGAATATTTAAAGGCTTAAAAATGAATTAATACCCAAAATTGATCCCTAGATTAATATTTTGATATTCTTGAAAGCTATACGAAGCATTTATTCTAAAAAATCCTAATTTCAATTTTGTTCCCAACGTAGCATTCACACCTCCTACATCAGAATTTACCGTGTAAGGGTTTGAAATGGTTTGGCCGGCTAACGGACCTTCATCTATGGTATACGTTCCTTTAAGACGAGTTGTAGAGTCTCCATTTACGTAACCTAAACCTCCGTAAAAATTAATGACCGGCAAATTGGTAGATACAATAGCGGTAAATATCCAACTGTTCATTTCGGTATCAATCTGCTGTCCTGTGGCTGACATTTGGGTATCCTCCAAATCGTAAGAACCCTCTAACCGATTATAACCGATTAATGCAGAAATACCGACAGGAAAAACATCTTCACCCGCTAACCAAGAGGTAAATTCATGTTGCAAAGCCGCTCCATAAAATTTTGTTTTAGCACCATCATAATCTATTTCCGGGAAATATCTTAATTTCACTTCAAAGCCTTTTATTAAGCCTAGACTCCCCTGTAAATAGGCAGTAGGAACAAAATTAATATTATCGTCACCCAAACCTTGCGGCAAGACAATGGAAGCCGTCTCTGTACCGTTCTCGGTTTCATATTCTACCTGGACTACTTGCTCAGCATTGTTATGCCCCAATATGGAAGCAACTTGTTTACTTGTCGAGCCATCTGGAAATTGAATATAATTATAATCGTTAGTATTTAAAGTAAAATTCTGCTTATCGTCAGGAACCACCGAAAGATTAGAAACAATAGAAATTTCAAAATGAAATAAATCTTTTGCTTTTCCTGAATTATACCAACCATTGGCCATACTGTATATAGCTGCATCGGAGACTGGTGCAATGTAATCTTTACTAAAACGTGTCGCATCTTCAAAACCAGCCCTTAAAATATCCTGAATTTGATCTTGTGCAAAAAGGCTACCTCCTATGAGTAAGCTAACTCCTAATAAAATTTTCCTCATATTATCTATAAATTTAAAAAACCTGTAATTGTTTATTAAATTACAGGTTTTAATTAAAATAAATAAATTTTTACTAAAAAATATTAAGCATCGATATTAGCATAAGCTGCATTTTTCTCGATAAATTCACGACGAGGCGGCACCTCATCACCCATAAGCATAGAGAAAATCCTATCAGCTTCACCACCGTTATCAATAGTTACTTTTCGTAATGTTCTAAATTCAGGGTTCATGGTTGTATCCCAAAGTTGCTCGGCATTCATCTCACCAAGACCTTTATAACGTTGTACTGCAACTCCACCAGCGTATTCATTAGTAATTTCATCACGCTCTTTTTCATTCCAAGCATATCGCTTTTTACTCCCTTTCTTAATTAAATAAAGTGGTGGAGTGGCGATGTAAATATGACCTGCCTCAATAAGTTCACGCATATACCTAAAAAAGAAGGTTAAAATTAGTGTTGCAATGTGACTACCATCTACATCCGCATCACACATAATCACTATTTTATGGTATCTTAATTTAGAAAGGTTCAAAGCTTTACTATCTTCTTCGGTACCTATGGTAACTCCTAAAGCAGTATAAATATTTCTAATCTCTTCATTTTCGAAAACTTTGTGCTGCATCGCTTTTTCAACATTCAGAATTTTACCACGTAAGGGCAAAATAGCTTGAAAATTACGATCACGTCCTTGTTTTGCAGTTCCACCTGCCGAGTCACCCTCTACCAAGAATACTTCACATTGTTCCGGGTCTTGTTCTGAGCAATCTGAAAGTTTACCGGGAAGTCCTCCACCACTCATCACGGTTTTACGCTGCACCATTTCACGCGCTTTTTTTGCTGCATGACGTGCTTGAGCTGCAAGGATCACTTTTTGCACAATGGTTTTTGCATCGTTAGGATTTTCTTCCAAATAGGCCTCCAGCATTTCTGATACTGCTTGTGAAACCGCAGAGGTCACCTCACGGTTCCCTAACTTTGTTTTGGTCTGTCCTTCAAATTGAGGTTCTGCTACTTTTACGGAAACAATAGCCGTTAATCCTTCCCTAAAATCATCTCCAGAAATCTCAAACTTCAACTTGTCCAACATTCCGGAAGCATCCGCATATTTTTTTAAGGTTGTCGTTAAACCTCTTCTAAATCCGGAAAGATGCGTACCTCCTTCGTGGGTATTAATATTATTTACGTAAGAATGAAGGTTTTCATTATAAGAATCGTTGTAAATCATGGCTACCTCTACCGGTATCTCATTCTTTTCTCCTTCCATCGAGATCACATCCCCAATAATTGGTACCCGCGTTTCATCTAAAAATCGGATAAATTCTTTTAAGCCTTCTTCTGAATGAAAATTATCTGAGATAAATTCTCCTTTTTCATCTTTATTTCGCTTATCGATTAAAGAAATCTTGATTCCTTTATTCAAGAAAGCAAGTTCTCGTAAACGCTTTGCTAAGGTATCGTAGCTAAATACAGTAACTTCTTTAAATATTTCAGGGTCTGGCTTAAACGTAACTACCGTACCATTATCATCGGTCTCACCAGTACTTTTTACCGGGTAAAGCGGTTTCCCTTTTTCATATTCCTGTTCCCAAACCTGTCCTTTTTTATAAACCTTGGCATGTAAATGAACAGAAAGTGCATTCACACAACTCACCCCTACCCCGTGCAGACCACCGGAAACCTTATAAGAATCTTTATCGAACTTACCTCCGGCTCCAATTTTGGTCATGACCACTTCAAGAGCAGAAACGCCTTCTTTTTTATGAATATCGATAGGAATACCACGACCATTATCTTTAACCGAGACAGAATCATCTTCATTGATAACAACATCAATAGCATCACAATAGCCAGCCATTGCTTCATCTATCGAGTTATCGACTACCTCATAAACTAAATGGTGAAGACCTCTCACACCAACATCACCAATATACATTGATGGACGCATTCTTACATGCTCCATCCCTTCTAAGGCCTGTATACTATCTGCAGAATAATCTTTTTTAACTTCTTCGCTCATATTCAAATTTTAACATACTTAGGAAACAAATATAGAAAAAGCAGGCTTGTTATTGAAGGTTGAAAGGCTTGCAAAGTTTGAAGTTATTAACAATTAATTAAAAATAGGCTTTCTAAGCAACTATTTTCCTAGAAACATACAACACCCTTAAATTTAACAGAAGATATATAAAACATTAATAATATTACTTCTAATTAAAAGTTATACTTTTGATGAATAAAAATAACATTATGAAATCGATTTTAAGTTTAGTATTTTTTGTGAGCTTGTTATCTATATCCGGAAACGCTCAAGACTTTTCAGATTTAGACAAAAGCCCTATGGATGTTGCCATCATTAGAAATGAAGATAACTCTCCCATGGCTAGGGTCATTTATAGCCGTCCCAAAATGCGAGGAAGGGAAATTTTTGGAGGATTAGTACCTTATGATGAGATTTGGAGAACCGGTGCCAATGAAGCTACCGAATTAAGACTATACAATGACATGATGATTGGCGGACAAAACGTACCGGCAGGAACTTATACGTTATACACAATTCCTAGCAAAACCCAATGGACCATTATTTTAAACAAGGCCAGAAACCAATGGGGAGCCGATAATTATGACCCAAAAAAAGACCTACTTAGGATAAATGCACCGGCCAGAAAAGCAGCTGCGCCCATAGAGGATTTCTCTATTGCTTTTCAACCCATAGATAACGGGACGAACTTATTAATGGGATGGGAAAATACATTTGTAGAAGTGCCTCTAAAAAATAGTGAGGAATAATTTTCTAATAAAGATTTTAAAACATTTACTTGAATAAGCCCGCCCTATAAGCGGGCTTGTTTTTTTTAAATGAATATATTTAGAACTATGAATTGAAACATTTTAAAAAGTCTTTATTTAAGCTGAGAAACGGCAAACAACATTTCCCGACCTATTTCATTAACTGTTTTTAGATAGGCTTCCTTTTCTGCTGAAGTGCCATCGGCATATTTTGGATCTTGATAAGGTAAGGAAATTCTTGCTGTACTTCCAGCTACGAATGGGCAACCGCCATCGGCTTCTGTACAAACCATTACTGCAATAAAATTTTCTTGTGGATTGTATTTAGCTGAATATACTTTAGAAAACAATTGTTCATTATTTTCATCTTCCGCTGAAATTTTCACGTGGTAATGCGGATTTTCTCCTAAAGAAATTTCTTTCACATTAAATCCAGCTGCCTGTAAAGCACTGATCATATTTGGATGAAAAGCGGTAGCTTCTGTACCTCCCGAAAAGGTTTCTATGGGTAGGCTATATTTTTCAGCAGCCAATCGCAACCAAATTTGCCCTAAGTGACTTCTTCTGGAATTATGAGTACAGATCACAATTACTTTTGCTTTTTCAAATTGCTGAATCCCAGTTCTAATTTCTTCAGCAAATAATTTTAAAGCAGTTTTTCTTTCCTCAGTAATTAAATGAAAATCATTTTCTAATTCCTGAACTAAAGTTTGAAGAGAAGGATATAATTTCATTAGGAAGCAGGTTGAGTTGAATAATATTTTTTTCGTAGCCAAAAAGCTACTTTCACCAATAATATAAGAGCAGGAACTTCCACCAATGGGCCGATAACTCCCGCAAAAGCTTGTCCGCTATTTAAGCCAAAAACAGCAATAGCCACCGCAATGGCTAATTCAAAATTATTACCACTGGCGGTAAAAGCTACTGATGTATTTACTTTATAAGAAGCACCTAAGCCTTTACTTGTAAAAAAGCCCACCAAGAACATTGCTACAAAATAAATAAGCAAAGGAATGGCGATGATCAATACATCTTGCGGAATCTGCACTATCAATTCTCCTTTTAAACTAAACATTACAACAATAGTGAACAAGAGTGAAATTAAAGTAAGTGGTGAAATCTTCGGAATGAACTTTTCGTTATACCACTTTTCTCCTTTGGTTTTCACTCCTATATACCTAGTAACAATTCCGAGTAAAAACGGAATTCCTAAATAAATGGCTACGCTTTCGGCAATGCTTGCAATTGAGATATCAACCAAGGCTCCTTCAAAACCGAATAATGGCGGAAGTTTTGTAATGAATAACCAAGCGTAAAAGCTATAGGCAAATACTTGAAAAATACTATTCAACGCCACTAAACCAGCTCCGTATTCCGGACTTCCTTCCGCTAGGTCGTTCCACACCAATACCATAGCAATACAACGCGCCAAACCAATAAGAATTAATCCAATCATATATTCGGGATAATCCCTAAGAAAAGTAATGGCTAAGAAAAACATCAATAACGGACCGACAACCCAATTTAGCACCAAAGAAAGCGTAAGTATTTTGGTGTTTTTAAAGATTTTCGGCAATAGTTTATAATTCACTTTTGCCAAGGGAGGAAACATCATTAAAACGAGTCCGACGGCAATCAAAACATTCGTGGAACCTACTTGAAAAGTATTTATAAGTACTGAACTTTTTGGATAAAAATAACCAATAGCAACACCGAGGAGCATGGCTAGAAAAATCCATAAAGTAAGGTAGCGGTCTAGAAAACTTAGCTTTTTCATGTCGAAACTCTTTAGCAACAACCGCTATCTGGTGCGCATTTATTTACTTCTTTTTTAACCTCTACCTCAACAGGAGAACCGCAACAAGCTTGAGCCTTTTCTTCTTTGGTAGTTGCTCTATCTTTTGCTTTACAGGTGGTAAAACCTTCTCCTAATCGAAAAATCAATACATCATTCTTTACTTCGTAAGCAGCAACAGGAAGTGTGGCTTTATGAAAGTTTTGGTTTTGGTATTCAAATAAAACCTCTACTTCTTCTAAAGTTGTTCTTACTTTATTGACTAGCTCGAAAATAGATAAGATTTTAGCTCCGTTTAGTTGATGATTAGGCTCAGGCACTTTATTTTCCCAAAGCTGTATATGCACTTCCTGCCATTTATTCTGTACCCCTCCACAATCTACGGTATCGAAATCTAGATTCTTAATTTCAGTGACATGATAATCTGGTCTTACAAAATTCCCCGGTTGATATTCAAAATACACCGGCAAATCACTATTTGTTTTGAGTACTTTTAAAAATTCTTTTGTTTTCATAATTGTTTTATTGCAATATTACGATATATAGATTCAAATTTTTTTAACAACAATCTTCGTCCCGACACTGTGGATTTGCATTGAAAAAACCATCAAACAATTGCTGAACATCCTTCCAAACCTTAGCATCAATACAATAACAAACACTGGTTCCTTCAATGTTTCCTTTGATGATTCCTGCCGATTTTAATTCACGTAAATGCTGACTAATGGTCGCCTGAGCCAATCCAATTTCATTGACTAAATCTCCACAAATACATTGATTCACTTTTATGATATGTTGAAGAATAGCTATACGTGCCGGATGTGCCAAGACCTTTGCCATTTGTGCCAAATGGTTTTGTTCTTTTGTAAATATATCTGACTTGGTTAAGCCCATTAGTAAATCTATTTATTGCAATATTACGATGAATAATATTCTTCACAAAAAAAACCTTGCTTAAATTTAAACAAGGCTTTTGATTTTCTTTGCGCAAGGAATGAAAGCAGTATCTTTTTTTGCTTTATCCTAAGACTTCTCGACTTTAGTTAATCTTGAGCAATAGTCGAAAGGCTCAAAGTGACAAGCAAAAAAACTATCTGCCGACATCCAGGAAAAACGAACAGTCCGACCCGTTAGGCTTGCGCCCAAATTATCTTAATAAGATTTTGCAATCGCTAAAAAGTCGTCTGCTTTTAAAGAAGCTCCGCCAATTAATCCACCATCTACGTCTTCTTTGGCGAAAATTTCTTGTGCATTGGCTGGTTTAACACTTCCACCGTAAAGAATAGCTACCTTATCGGCGATTTCTTTTGAAAATTCTTCAGTAATCATTTTTCTGATTTCTGCATGCATTTCTTGTGCTTGTTCAGGAGAGGCAGTTTCTCCAGTACCTATCGCCCAAACGGGCTCATAAGCTAGGATAATTTTATCCCAATCGGCATCATTAATATGAAATAAGCCTTCTTTTAATTGTTGCTTAACTACCTCAAAATGTTGATCTGCCTTTCTATCTTTCAGTTCTTCTCCAAAACAGAAAACAACGGTCATTCCGTGTTTTAAAGCAGTAGAAACTTTTTCAGCTAAGACCGCATCAGTTTCATTAAAAATAGAGCGTCGCTCACTATGACCTATAATTACGGTTTCTATCCCTATACTTTTTAGCATACTTGGCGAAACTTCTCCGGTAAAAGCACCGCTTTCACTCTGATGCATATTTTGCGCCACCACTTTCACGTTGGTTTCCCTCAATGATTCAAAAGCAGGATGTAAATTGGTAAATGAAGGTGCGACCATTAATTGAACATCGTTAGGAACGCTCCCTATATTATTTTTAATACCGGCCAGAAGTTCTTCCATTTCTGCAAGGTCGCAATTCATTTTCCAGTTTCCGGCTACAATTTTTTGTCTCATGGTTGTCAATTTTAGTAATTTCTATGTGTTTGCAATTCTAGGGTCTAACCACCCGTAGATAATATCTACAAAAATATTGATTATTATAAACATAAGGGCGATAATTAACACGGCACCCATAATTATTGGTAAATCTAAGGTGTTTAGTGCATCTACAATTTCTTTTCCTAAGCCATTCCACCCAAAAATATATTCTACAAAAACGGCTCCCGCCAGCATAGAGGCGAACCAACCGGAAATTGCTGTTATTACAGGATTCAAGGCATTTTTTAAAGCGTGTTTAACTACAATTTGTCTCGTAGAAAGTCCTTTGGCCCTTGCAGTTCTTATATAATCTTGCTGCATTACTTCTAAAAGGGAATTTCGCATTAACTGAATAACGACAGCCAACGGGCGTATCCCTAACACTAATGCCGGAAGGATTAAATTTTTAAGCTGAAGGGTATTTTCTTCTCCAAAATCATCCAATTCATACAAGCTTCCGGTCATTTCCAATTGGGTGTATTCATGCAACACATAGCCAAAAAACCAAGCAAATAAGATGGCACTAAAAAAAGAGGGAACACTCATCCCCAAAGTACTTAATACTTGAATGGCTTTATCTAAGGCAGAATCTTTATTTAATGCTGAAATAATCCCCAAGAAAATACCAATAAGCAAGGCAATGACAATTGCTGAAACAGCAAGCACAAATGTATTGGGAAGTGTTTCTGCAATTACACTGGAAACTTTTTTACCACTTTTCTGAAAAGATTCCCGTAAATACGGAGTTTTAAAAGCTACTTCTGTATTTCCTATAGAAAAAAGCGGAACTGCATTGTATTTTTCTTCTGTTAAATAGGTGTAATCTTTCGGGTTTTCTGAATGAAACGAAACAGGCGAAAGATCGTTTAAGTAATAAAAATACTGCCTAGTCAAAGATTGATCGAAACCGTATTTGGCTCGAACAGCTTTTAATTGTTCTTCACTTTCATTTTGCCCTAACATCATTTGAGCCGGATCTCCAGGTAAAATATTGAACAATAAAAAGATCACCGTAGTCACTCCAAACAACGTAAGGATGGCATAACCTATTTTTTGAAGAATATAACTTAGCAAATTATTCTATTTAACTTCTAATTCCCCTGCATCATTCCAATGCAGTTTTTGGGTAATGGTTCCGTTTTCTAAAGTAACTAAACCAGGATTGGAACGTACAATGGTTTTAATAGCTGTTTCATCCGTAAAATAAAAGGGAATATCAATGCCGTAAGTTTCTTTTAGGGAATTAATTTCATTAGGACCGGAAGCTGAAAAACCAATAACTTGATATCCGTTGACCTTGGCTTTTTCAATAGCCGATTTGATGGACGACCACCCTTGATTTTCTGATTTGGAAAGGTTGTAAGCCACTACCAGCAAGACCTTTTCCTCATTTAAAATTTTCTCGGTGTCATCGCCTTCCTGATTATAAAAACCAAAATCATGAATAGGCGGAATAAGTTCTCCTTCTTTCGGAATCATTCCTTCTTCAATATTAGTCCCAACTTTGTAGGCTCTAAAATCAATTAAAGGTAAGTGCATTAACACATGATAAGTAAAACCTAAACACCCTATAAACACTAGAAAAACGATCCATTTATTGGCAGAGGCCGGTTCAAATAAAGGTTGAAAATATTTATGCTTTACAAAAATAAGAAGTATCAATATAAGTAGTACTACATCTTTCCAGAAGGATTGCCAAGGCGTTAATGGTAAGGCATCACCAAAACAACCACAATCAGTCACTTTATTAAAATAGGCTGAATAAAACGTAAGGAAAGTAAAAAAGACAATCATGAGCAATAAACTCCATAGGGTAAATTTCTTACCATACCCCAGAATAAGCATTACTCCCAATAAAAATTCAAAAATCACTACAAAAACGGCAATACCGAGAGCGAAAGGTTGTAAAAAGGGAAGGTTTAATACATCGGCTCCAAAATATTCTTGAAGTTTATAAGAAAAACCCAGCGGATCGTTCATTTTCACAAATCCACTGATGATAAAAAATACTCCGACAAATATTCTGGCTATTCCTACTAATGCTTTCATAAATATATAATATATTAACTATTCAATTTTTAATTCTATAGAGTGAAATCTATTTTTTCAATTTACTCCCTTCAGCTTCGCTCAAAACTAACAATCGATAACTATTTATAGTCAAAAAGCTTTTGATTCCGCCTGCCTATATGTGATCAAGATTCAACCTGGCAAAATGATGACCTCTAAACTATCTTGATGTGATCCTGAAATAAATTCAGGATGACGCTTTGGTTAAAATAAGCTTTTCAGTTTTGTTACTTACTCTCCAATAAAATAAGTGCAAATACTGAATAATTAATCATGTCTTGATAATTGGCGTCTATGCCTTCGCTTACCAAGGTTTTACCCTTATTGTCTTCAATTTGTTTTACCCGAAGTAACTTCTGTAATATCAAATCGGTTAATGAACTTACGCGCATATCTCGCCAAGCTTCACCATAATCATGATTTTTATTTTCCATCAATTGCTTGGTTTCAGCAATTTTTTCATCATACAATCTAGTCACCTCTTCTACTGAGAGATCAGGCTGCTCTACCACGCCTTTTTCTAACTGAATCAGCGCCATTACCGAATAATTAATGATCCCGATAAATTCCGGTTCTTCGCCTTCATCTACTTTTCTTACTTCATTCTCCTGAATGCTTCGAATGCGTTGGGCTTTTATAAAAATCTGATCGGTTAATGAAGGAAGTCTTAAAATTCGCCAAGCACATCCATAATCCTGCATTTTTTTCAGAAATAAATCACGACACTTTTTAATCACGGCATCGTATTGAGAAGAGGTATTTTGCATATAAACGCTGTATTTTGCGTAAATTTCGGGGAAAATTTTAAGTTTTACCAATTAAATTTAGATTTATCGATGAGCATTAATTGCAAAGGCACCTTAATAGAGCTCTCTACACCACGTGTGATGGGAATTTTAAACCTCACCCCCGATTCTTTTTATGACGGTGGAAATTATAAAAATGAAGCTGACGTTTTAACCAAAACGGAGCAGATGTTAACGGAAGGAGCTACTTTTATAGATGTTGGCGCTTACAGCTCACGTCCCGATGCACAACATATTTCTGAAGAAGAAGAGCTCTGCAGAATTACACCTATCATTGAATTATTGGTAAAAGAATTTCCAAATATCATTCTCTCTATCGATACATTTAGAAGTAAGGTCGCAAAAGAAACTGTTAACGCAGGTGCTGCGATGATTAATGATATTTCCGGTGGAAATTTAGATGAACACATGATGAAATGCGTAGCAGAACTTCAAGTACCGTATATTTTAATGCACATGAAGGGAACTCCACAAAGCATGAAAAATGAAAACAAGTACAAAAATATGCTACAGGAAATCTTGTTCTATTTTTCTGAAAAAATAAAAACTGCCCGGAACTTGGGTATTAATGATTTAATTTTGGATCCCGGTTTTGGTTTTGCTAAAAATATTCCACAGAATTTTGAATTGATGAACCAGTTGGAATTATTCAAAAATTTGGATCATCCTTTTTTAGTAGGAATTTCCAGAAAATCTTTCATCTACAAAAGCCTTCAAACTACTCCACAAGGTGCACTTAACGGCACTACCATGCTCCATACGGTAAGCTTAATGAAAGGAGCTTCTATTTTGAGAGTTCATGATGTAAAAGAAGCGGTTGAATGTGTAAAACTCTACCAACAACTTAAACAGTAATTTTATTACATTTACAAAAAAGAGATTTTGAATTCACTTGATTTTTTAGATTTACGCATTCTCGATATCATTGATATTGTCTTGGTGGCCATTTTACTATATTACATTTACAATTTGGTAAAAGGCAGTGCTGCGATTAATATTTTTATCGGGATTGTCATTGTTTACCTAGCTTGGAAACTTACTCAGCTTTTAAAGATGGAAATGTTGAGTAGTATTCTCGGCCAGTTTATCGGTGCCGGAATGTTTGCTTTAATTGTGGTTTTTCAGCAGGAAATAAGAAAATTCCTATTAATGGTAGGTTCTACCAACTTTGGCAATAAGAGAAATTTTTTACGGCAGTTAAAATTTATGCGGGATAGTGAAAATGAAGTATTAACCGATATTTCTTCTATTATAAAAGCTTGTGAAAGTATGGGAAAAACCAACACCGGAGCTCTTATTGTGATTAGAAGAAATACAAGCTTAGATTTTGTGAAAAATTCTGGTGACTCCATGAATATTGAACTGAACCAACCTATTATTGAATCTGTTTTCTACAAAAACAGTACGCTTCACGATGGTGCTATGGTGATAGAAGACAATAAAATTACAGCCACTCGGGTAATTTTACCGGTTTCTAACGATAGAAGCATCCCCTTACGTTTTGGGTTGCGTCACCGTGCTGCCGTTGGTATCACCGAGAAAACCGATGCTTTAGCGTTGGTTGTAAGTGAAGAAAGCGGACAAACTTCTTATATTAAAAATGGTTCTTTTGAAATTTTTGACACATATGATGAACTTGCCTCTAAATTGAAAAAAGACTTAGAGTAATTTTTTATAGAATGAAATGTAAAAATTGTGAACAGCCTTTACAGCAAGAAAATAACTACTGCAATCATTGTGGAGCTAAAGTCATAAAGAATAGGCTTACGTTGAGAAATGTTGGTGAAGAGTTTTCGCAAGTATTTTTAAATATAGATAATACCTTTTTAAGAACAATTTTCCAGATGTTCATTCACCCTGACCGAGTTATCTTAGATTATATTTCGGGAGTAAGAAAGAGATACTTAAATGTAATTAGCTACTTTACCATTGCATTAACATTAGCAGGGTTGCAGCTCTTTATACTTAGGAAGTTTTATCCTGAAGCTTTAGCAATTCCCGATTTTTATGGAAATGCAAAAAATGTTATCGATCTTAACTGGCTATTTGATTACTACTCTATGCTTATGCTTATTTACTTACCTATTTATGCATTAATAGCAAGGTTAACTTTTATTAAATACAAAAAATTTAATTATACCGAACATTTAGTGATCATGACTTATTTAATGGCGCATTTCACTATTGTAAGTGTATTGATTATTTTGCCAATGAGTATTTTTGGTGGAAATTACATGGAAGTGGGGATGCTTTTAAATTTACTTTTATTTTTTCACACGTGCTATACTTATAAAAAAATATACCCTCTTTCAATTAAGCAACTCCTGTTTTCTGTATTTTTGTTTTTTGTATTTACTTCAATAATATTTATAATTTTTGAAGCCGTCTTTATAGCCTATTTATTGTTTACAGGTGATATGCAAGAGCTAATAGAAGCGAGCAGAGCGTCACATTAAACTTGCTCTTCCTCCATAAATTGCACTTCATATAAATTTCGGTAGTAACCATTTTCTTGCTGAAGTAATTGTTGATGGTTTCCAATTTCAACTATTTCACCGGCATCCATCACGATAATTCTATCTGCTTTTTTAACGGTTGCCAATCGATGCGCAATGACGATGGAAGTCCTTCCTTGGGTAATTTTATCGGTGGCTTCTTGGATAAGTTGCTCACTATAACTATCTACGGAAGATGTTGCTTCATCCAATACCAAAATACTCGGATTGCTCACATAAGCCCTTAAGAAAGCTATTAATTGTCGCTGCCCAGAAGAAAGCATCACTCCTCTTTCTTTTACGTTATAATAATAACCATTAGGCAAGGTTTCTATAAATTTATGAACTCCTATTTGCTTCGCAGCTTCAATGACTTTTTCTTCAGAAATATCTTCGTGGTTGAGCGTTATATTACTCATAATGGTATCAGCAAATAAAAATACATCTTGCAATACCACCGCAATTTCATTCCGAAGTGATTTTAAGGTAAAATCTTGGATGTTTTTATTATCAATAGAAATGCTTCCGCTATCAATTTCGTAAAACCTGCTTAACAAGTTAATAATGGTACTTTTTCCGGCCCCCGTAGCTCCAACAATTGCAATAGTTTCCCCAGCTCTTACTTCAAAAGAAATTCCTTTCAAAACTTCTTCCTCTTCAATATAGCTAAAGCGAACATCTTTAAACTGGATTTCTCCCACTAGATTTTTCGCTTCAATTTCACCTTCATCCTGAATAGTAGATTCGGTATCTAAAATACCAAAAACCCTATTGGCAGCCACCATTCCCATTTGTAAGGTATTGAACTTATCTGCAATCTGGCGCAAAGGTCTAAAGAGCATTTGAGCCAATTCAATAAACATCACAATTATACCCAACGATAAAGCTTCACTTTCTACTACCCGCAATCCTCCAAACCAAACGACTAAACCAATAGTAATAGAAGAAGCGATCTCTGCGATGGGAAAGAAAATAGAATTGTACCAAACGGTTCTTACCCAAGCTTTTCTATGTTTATCATTGATCTCTTTAAACCGATCGTATTCCATTTGTTCCCTTCCAAAAATCTGAACGATTTTCATTCCGGTAATACGTTCCTGTACATAAGAATTTAAATTAGAAACTTGTGTTCGCACTTCTTCAAAAGCGACTTTCATTTTCTTTTGAAAAACCCTTGTGGCGTACAGAATAAACGGGAGTACCGCTAACACGAATAAAGTTAATCGCCAACTCTGGAAGAACATAAAACCAAGCACTACCAACATTTTTAGCAAATCACTTATAATCATAAACAAACCCTGGCTAAAAATACTGGCAATGGTTTCTATATCACTTACGGCACGCGTTACTAATCTTCCTACTGCCGATTTATCGTAATATTGTTTTTTAAAACTGAGCATATGCTCAAATAAGTTTACCCGAATATCCCGAATAACTTGCTGTCCTAGCCAGTTGGCAAAAAAGATAAAACTAAATTGAGAAACTACTTCAAGCACCAAAGCACCGATCATCAATGAAATGTAATAGATAAGGTTATCTCCATCTTTGGGGACAATGCTATTATCGATAGTTAATCGGGTTAGATAAGGTCTAACTACACTAAAAAAGGAAAGTACAATCGCAGCAAAACCAACAAAATAAAAGGTTAATCGGTAAGGGCGCGTATACCTTAGCAACCTCTTAAACAAATTTAAATCGAATGCATTACCGCTTTTACCAGCCATAAATTTATATTAATATCGTTTCCGGATATTCTACTTTTGTTAAAAATAAACCTTTGGCATCTACCGATTTTCCGGCATTGCTTCGGTTTCTACTTTTTATAATTTGGTGCATCTCTTCTACTTCCATCTTCTCTAATCCTATTTCAATTAAAGTTCCAACGATAGCCCGCACCATATTTCTTAAAAATCTGTCGGCTTTAATGGTAAAAACCAACAATTCTTTTTCAACTTCCCAATGAGCAAATTCTATTTTGCAATTATAAGTATGCACATCTGTTCTAGACTTTGAAAAACACTTGAAATCTGTGTATTTTTTTAAGATATCGGCCGCTTCATTCATTTTAGCCATATTCAATTCTCGTTTAAGATAGTATGAATATTGATGCTGAAAAGGATTTTTTTTCGAACTTACATAATATTTATATTCTCTTGCAATGGCATGAAACCTCGCATGAGCATCTTCTTTTACCTGATAGATTGAATTAATAGCTATTTCTGCAGGTAACATATTATTCAATTTAAATTGTAATTGAGCGACATCTATTTTTCCCTTACAATCCCAATGCGCTATTAATTGTTGGGCGTGTACCCCGGCATCAGTTCTTCCGGCTCCTACAATTGGCATTTCTTGCTGAAAAATTACCGCTAAAGCATTTTCTATAGTTTCTTGTACCGAAGTAGCATTAGGTTGTATTTGCCAACCATGAAATGCACTACCATCGTACGCTAAATCTATGAAATACCTCAATGTTTTTCTTATTTTTGCTCGGCAAAGATACTTAATCCAATTTTTTTAAGTACAAAAAGCTTTTATACATTTTGAAAAAGATACTGCTCTTAAGCGACAACCACAGTTACATAGATGACCGAATTTTAAGTTATGCTGAAAAAGCTGATGAGATTTGGCATGCCGGTGATATTGGTGATTTAAAAGTAACCGACGCCCTTGCACAAAAAGCTCCACTTAGAGCCGTTTTTGGAAACATAGACAACCATAAAGCCCGAAAAGAGTTCCCATTAGTGAACCGGTTTTATTGTGAAGATGTGGAAGTATTAATCACACATATTGGTGGTTATCCGGGAAAATATTCTCCTGCAATTCGAGAAGAAATCCAACAACAACCTCCGCAACTTTTTATTAGCGGACATTCACATATTCTAAAAGTGATGAATGATAAAAAGTTAGGCTTATTACATATGAACCCAGGCGCTTGCGGGAAACATGGGTTTCACCAAGTAAGAACTATGTTGCGTTTTACAATTGATGGAAAAAAAATTGAAAACCTAGAAGTTATTGAATTGGGGAAAAGATAACACCTCGATTTTTAGTTAGCCAGAAACTTTTCTAGTTCATCTCCTATCGATTCTAAGGTAAGTAAAACAGCCTCATTTTTAATTCTATTTAAAGCCTCCTCACTATTTAAAGTCCTTTTTTTCTTTTTGAGATTGGTATTCTTTCGTCACAATTTTTGAAAATGGAATTAATCCAGTGCGAACATCTAAAATGAGAAATTGGGTGGTAGCGAATGCTTTCATTTCAGTTTTTGAAAAAAACTTATAATTAGCATATAAATCACTATCAATACTGTAAATAGCCACAATATCTGCTTGTGTTCTTACCGCTGCCTCACGAATATTAGTGAAAGTCGGGGTTTGAGA
This sequence comes from Mesonia oceanica, assembly GCF_902499555.1. Taxonomy (GTDB): domain Bacteria; phylum Bacteroidota; class Bacteroidia; order Flavobacteriales; family Flavobacteriaceae; genus Mesonia; species Mesonia oceanica. The sequence continues at coordinate 2,992 of NZ_CABVMM010000022.1, read as the reverse complement.
AACGAGCATATCTGGGATTACTAAAACTTTTTGAACTCTAGCAGATTGCTGAAATTTAGCTGACAATAAATCTAAATAAGACTGTTTGGATTTAATATAATCTTCATTATTCCACAAATAGCTCTGCTCAGCTGAGTCCTCTATTTGCACAAAAGAAACTCTTAAACTATCAGGCAATTGATAATTACCCTCTAAAATCTTCTGAATATTTTCTTCAGAAATAGTTGAACTTTTATCTTCAAAAAGAGATTTCGTAAGCTTAGGGTCACTATTATAGGGAATTTGGCTTTTTCCCATACCTGTCACATTGGGATTGGTTGTGCCACAAGAAATACAAATAGAAACAAGTGTGATAAGTAATAGATATTTCATAAGATTACAATTATTATGTATTAAACCATCACCTACTTACAAAAAACATTCCCAAAAAATAAAATGATAAAAATTTTAATCAAAAAAACCCAAAAGTCGAAACTTTTGGGTTTTCACGCACTAATACTACTAAGATGTTAGGTTTATCGAATACGGTCTGCAGATTTTACGAGCGCTTCATCCTTTTTAATGGCTTTATTGGCCATTGCTAAAAAAACGATAGAAAGGATAGGAAGAAACATCCCAATACCCTTCTGTGAAATTTGCATTTCTCCGGGTAATGTTAGCGACCAGTAAACAAAAAATCCTAGTAAAATAAAGTTTAATATTATATTTAAACGCCCCAAACTTATTTGAAGCTTTCTTTTTTTATAAAGAAAAATTGTAATTAAAGCCAAAATTGCAGAGGCACCAAACACCGTCATAATCATAAATTGATCGGTGGCAAAAACAGAAGTTCCTTCTTCTGTGGACCAAACTGGTAAAAAGAATGGCAAAACTGCCCCTAACAAAACAACGATTAATAAATAAACGCTCTGTATTCTTTGAATCATAGCTTTTTCAAAAATTCTTCAGCAAAAATAAAATTTTCTTTTAAAATAGCACTTTAAAAATTAAAATAAAGTTGTATAATTGCATATACAATTCGTAACCAGTTCAAAACAAGGTTACTTACAACTTCAATTTTTTATTCCTCAGATTTGAAAAATAAAAATTCAAAAAAAACAAACAATTTATATTTTTAATTAAATGTTAGAAATTTCAGAATTAAAAGCAAAAAAACTTCCAGAACTTCAGGAAATTGCGAAATCACTAAATGTACCTAAGTACAGAACTTTAAAGAAACTTGATTTAGTATATCAAATTCTTGACTACCAAGCGGCTAACCCTAAAAAAGTCCAAGAAGCATTAACAGAAGACAGCAAAAGCGATTCTCAAGACAACAAAGAGAAAAGGCCACGCACCAGAAGAACCAGAAGCATTCCTAATGCAGTAAGCAAATCTGATGTTGAAAAAAAATCTTCAACTGCCCCAAAAAAACCTGAAGTAAAGAAAGTTAAGGAACCTAGTAAGCCTACAGAAAAAAGAGAGGAAACTAAACCTTCCAAGACTGAATCTTCCCAACCTACTGCAAAAGTAAATAAGGAAAGAAAAACAAGCTCTTCTGACAATAAAAAGGAAAAACCCAAACCTTCTAATAAAGGAAGAAACAGTAGCAACAACAATAACCAGAATAATAGTCAGCAAAACAATAATCATCAAAAAAACAACGGAAACCGTGATAACCGTAACCGTTATCGTGAACCGGATTATGAATTTGACGCAATTATAGAAAGCGAAGGTGTATTAGATATTATGCAAGACGGTTATGGCTTCTTAAGATCATCTGACTATAATTACCTTTCGTCTCCTGACGATATTTACTTATCTCAATCACAAATTAGGCTATTTGGTTTAAAAACCGGAGACACAGTTTTAGGACAAGTAAGACCTCCAAAAGAAGGAGAAAAATATTTTCCATTAATTAAAATTAATAAGATTAATGGTTTAGACCCACAAGTAGTAAGAGACCGCGTTTCTTTTGAACACCTTACTCCGCTTTTTCCTGAGGAGAAATTCAATATTGCTGAAAAGCAAAGCACACTTTCTACCAGAATAATTGATTTATTCTCTCCTATTGGAAAAGGACAACGTGGAATGATCGTTTCTCAGCCTAAAACCGGAAAAACGATGTTATTAAAGGATGTAGCCAATGCTATTGCAGCTAACCATCCTGAAGTTTATCAAATTGTATTATTAATTGATGAACGCCCTGAAGAGGTTACCGATATGCAACGTAATGTCCACGGAGAAGTGGTCGCTTCCACTTTTGACAAGGAAGCACACGAGCACGTACGCGTAGCCAATATTGTTTTAGAAAAAGCAAAACGTTTAGTTGAATGCGGTCACGATGTAGTCATTCTTTTAGACTCTATTACCCGTTTAGCAAGAGCGTACAATACAGTTCAGCCTGCCAGTGGTAAAGTTTTAAGTGGTGGGGTGGATGCTAACGCCTTACATAAACCGAAACGTTTCTTTGGTGCCGCTAGAAATATTGAAGGCGGTGGATCTTTATCCATCATTGCTACCGCGCTAACCGATACAGGTTCTAAAATGGACGAGGTTATTTTTGAAGAATTTAAAGGAACTGGTAACATGGAACTGCAATTGGATAGAAAAATTGCTAACCGAAGAATATTCCCAGCCATCGACCTTACTTCTTCTAGCACGAGACGTGATGATATTTTATTGGATGAAAACACCATACAAAGAATGTGGGTAATGCGTAAATACCTAGCAGATATGAATCCTGTGGAAGCTATGGAGTTTATGAACGAAAAGATTAAGCGAACCCGTAATAACGAGGAATTCTTAATTTCTATGAACGGATAAATCCTGCTTCTTTATAAAATAAAAACGAGGCTGTCTAAAAAGGCAGCCTTTTTTCATGGATCTATTCTGGAATATTTTTTAATTTCAGGGAATGAAAGCAAAACCTGTTTGGAAGACCGACCATCAGTCTCAGTTGAGCCTACTTCCGCCTAGTCATGATGATTTTGTGCCGCAGAACCATCCCGTA
>NZ_CABVMM010000021.1 GCF_902499555.1 Mesonia oceanica | reverse complement strand
AAATAATTACCGCATTCATCATCAATATCCTGTTTCCCTGTTATTGATTTTATCCTGCATTTTTCGAAAGGAAATAATCTCCCGGTAACGTTTGGTTTTTACCTTGATATTGGAGACCATTTCCTTCGATTCCATTTCTTTTTGCTTTAGGATTTCAGCGCGGTCGGCGTCACTCATTTTTAGGTAATCACTGGACAATACTTGGTCGATAAAATCCATTGTTTCCAAAGAGTTATCAATGATGCTATTGAAAGATTCAGTAACCCGGCTAATCTCATCGGGTTTGATATAGGGAGAGTTTAAAATGTCTTGAAGGTCATTTTGCATCACATTGATCAGCCGTTGATTGTTTTGTCCTATTTCTTGCACGGCTTTTAATTGCTTCACAACATTATTGACCTTTTCAAGGTTTTCCTTTTGGGTTTTTAGGAATTTTACCGTCTTAACAAGGTTCGAAGTCTGTTTTGCGGATTCTACCAATGATTTTACCAAGCTTACAAAGTTGGTATTATCATATACGGGCATTCCCTGAGCCGTAGCACGGCCGGGCAATATAAAAGTCAATGCTATTGCGAGTGCTACTAAAGTTGTCTTCATAATATTATGTTTTAGAAGTGAATTCTTTTATAGCCGTTTCCATATCTTGGGTCTTTTTATAAATGGCCATTATGGTTTCATTTTCCTTACCGTCGGTCAAGTAAGCGGCATATACTTCTTTTGGAACTTCCAGCCGAAAAATGTTGCTTTCCTTTCCAATTTTGATAAACATTTCAGTATACTTCCTTGAGCCAGAAAGGTTATTCTTAATAGATTTTAATTGGTTCAAATCGTGGATAGAGAGGTTGATCCGTTTGACTAGCTCGTCATAGCCTTTTTCATTGTTCAGGCTATAAATAACCTGTGTATTTTCGAGTATGCTCGCTGAAGTGGAATTGTTCGGAAGTTGATTAATGGATTGAAGAATGATGCCAATCGCACCATTTTGTTTCCGGATGGCCTGATAATAAAACTCCACACTTTCCAATACATTTTCAAACTTCAGTTGCTTGGCAAACTCGTCAAAAAGGATGATGCCCTTTTCTGCGCGGTTTTTCCAAATGGTCCGCTGTATGGCAGACTTGATGAGTTTGAGCATAACTGAAAGGATTTCTTTATTATCCTTTACTTCGTCCAATTCAAATACAATAAGACGTTTATCCTCGATTTTATAAGTTTGGTCTTCACTGACTTCAAAAAGGAAACTATATAGACCATCGCCAACATACTCCGACATTACGTGTAAAAAGCTGGTAATATTGAAGTAGTCAGGATGGATTTTAAGGGTGTCAAGAAGGTCTTTCTGATTGCTATCAATAAAGTTGTAAAAACCATCCAACGAATGATTTTCAGAAACACTATGGTAATAATGGCGTAATATCTTTTTTACGGAAACCGATTGTGCCTTGGTTACCTTTAAATCAGAGGCAAACAGTTCAAAGAGAAATACCGACAAATCTTCAAGGCGTTCTGGTGTCAAGTCATTTGTATCGCTGATGTAAAATGGATTGATGCCCAAATTTTTTCCGCTTTCGTAGCGGAGTACCGTGTACTCATCAGGATAAAGTTTGGCAAATTTGGTATAGGAACCACCCAAATCGATAATGACCAAGCGCACACCACTCTCAAAATATTGGCGCAGAATGTTATTGGCCAAAAAGGATTTCCCTTCGCCAGTCGGAGCGAAAATGGCAAAGTTTCGTGCCTTGATGCGCTTTTTTTGCTCGTCCCAGACATCTTTAAGAACAGGAATGTTATGTTCCCGGTCATTGAAGATGATTCCGGTGGAATCTGATTTGTAATTACTGTTGTTAATGAACAGGCAAAGCGCGTGTTTTAAATCCGTTACATACAAATCGTTATTGGAGAAATTAGAAGAAAAACAGCAGTAGCTGTTCAGAATATAGTTCTTCCGCTCCTCACCCCTGGGGTAATAAGGAATAATGTCCAGTTCCTTAAACTCAGTTTTTATTTTGGAAGCAATTCTATCAAGGCTCCGGGCCTCCCGGTCCCAGAAAATGATGTTTAAGTGTCCGCGTATAATCCGGGCATTGTCATCGGCATTTATCTGATCCAGAATGTGCTGGATTTTTCCAAGAACCACTTTGTTTTGCGAACCGAAATTAGAGCTCTTATTCAGTTCCTCGACTTTCTTATCAAGCAACTTGCGCCACTTGTGTTTGTCATCCAGATACAAGATTTGGTTGACAATATGGTTCTCGTTTAGCGTAAGCCCTAAACCATCAATAAACCCTTGATGAAATACAAAATCGTCAGAAGTGAATTTATCATTGGTTTTGCTACTCTGTACACTTTCGCCAAAGCACAGTTCGCTGTTGATGGCAAGGGCATCAAAATAGTTTTCGCCTATATTGACGTTTTTCTTGTCCAGTATGATATCGGTGTCAAAACCTTCATTGAAGCCATTGAAATATCCCTTGGTTATAGTTTGAATTGAATCCGCATCAAGTGGAAGAAATTTCATTTTCCGACTATTATTAATAAAGGACACTGAATCACTTACGGCGTTTATAAAACGCTGTACATTATCATCCAATTCTTGTATGATACCCTTTGAAACCTTGCGAAAAGGATTGACATATTTAGGATTGTTCAGTGCTTTGTTTTTGGTTAGAGTAAAGAAGAGATAGCATTTATGGTCAATATACTCGCGGCCTTTAAAATGATCGCTTGTGGCCTTTTCTAAAAATGTTCTATTGGGAAGCTGTTCAGCTGTATAGCGCTTTTTAAGATAGACATCCTGCTTGTGAACTACTGTTCCGACAGGTAAAGATTTCAATGCTTGAAACCAGGCACCGTGCATATCTTCAAAATCCTTTTCAGACAATGAATAGATTTCAGGTAGGTTTCCTTTATAGCATAAAACCACATTACCATTGTTGGCAAATAAGATATTGCCCTGAATATCTGCAAGGGGTTGGTAGGTAGAAAGGTTAATCTTATTCATAATCAAGACCGGAATTTCGTTTGTTACTGATGCTTTTTGGAAAGGTTTTCACCATTTGGAATAGCTGCGGATTGCTGGTGATTCGGGTCAGAGCGATATATAAGACTGAATTAAGAACCAATACCCCAATGATTATCCCAAAACTGAACGAGAAGATAATGATCAATAAAGAAGCAATTATGGAAATCATCATCACCGCAAAGAGGGAAATTGGCAATCCAAAAATGACTGCCCTTTTCCTGATGTTTTTATAGACCTCGAACCGTTGCATTATACTACGATTCCAATGAGGTAGGTGAAAATACCCACTACGGCACCTGCAATAAGTACAAAGACAAGCACACGGGTAATCCCTTTTTTTAGATCTGCGTTCTCTCCAAAGAAATGACCAGCGTTAAAAAGAAAGCCGATTAAGAAAATTACCCCAAGTATTATGGGGAAAATAGTTCTAATGGTATTCGAAACATCCTCTACAGAATCTTCAATGCCGCCAATTTGTGCAAAAAGAGAACTTGAGAGAAGCGAAAGACAGGTCGCTAGGTAAAATGATTTTTTCATAACGGAACGGTTTAAATTTTTGATTCGTTTTCGTTATGATAAAAATACATATATTTGTATTTAAATATATGTAAATCAAATAATTATGAATAAAATATTATTTGATTTCATTTGGATTTCGATGCTATTATTTAATATCAAATTCTATGAAATTTGGAAGACAGTTTGTTAATAACTCGAAAAAGGGAAATGAAAAAAGTGCTTAAAAACGTCAGTTTTGTGATTTCCCTCCTGAATATGTGCATCTTTTTTGGGCAGGAAATGACAGCTCAAAAAAGAATAGTGATTGATGTTGGCCACGGCGGAAAAGATTCCGGTACTATCGGAATAAATGGTATTAAAGAAAAAGATGTGGTATTGAATATTGGCTTGGAAATTTTAAGGCTTAACAAGAAGTCAGAAACACCATTGAATATGTACTTAATCCGTTATAGTGACACCCTTATTTCTTTATCGGATAGAACGGAGCTAGCCAAGGCACTGAATGCTGATTTGTTTATTTCGTTGCACTGCAATCATTCTCATAATCCTACTGTAAGAGGGATTGAGGTGTATATTGATACGAACGAATCTAGAAATTCAAAGGAGTCTACTTGGTTTGCCTATCAATTGCAGAACAAAATTAAAAAGCATTTAGGCTTTGAAAGTAGGGGTGTCAAGCTTGCTAATTTTCAGGTGCTACGCGAAACGATTAATTATTTTCCTTCGGTATTGGTAGAATTGGGGTTTTTGAGTAATGGGGATGAGAGTAGTTACTACCAAAGACCTGAATCTTATCAAGTTTTGGCCTTGGTAATATGGGAAAGTTTAATTAGAAAGTATAAAAGCTATGAGAGAGTTGGGGAGTGAGGTAGTTAAGTGTTTAAAGAGAATTTTTATAATAACAATTAAGATTGTCTATAATATAATTATAAAATTATGATCTCTTTTTTTTTTACGAAAAGTGTAATAAATGAATTCCGATTAAAATTTTTTAATATAAAAAATAAAGATATTTTTGAGCGATGTTAGAACCAATATTAAGTCATAATAATAAGCTACACTCTTTTAGTGCAACTTTACGTCAGTATAATGCACTTGAATATTCGAGTAAATTAATGTCATTATTAAACAAAATCTACCCTAAGAAAGATTTTGCTGGCTATACAAAATTTGACTTACATAAGGTTTTTAATGATTTATTTATTAAGTACTATCGGAGCGAAGAAGTTTTGAAATTCAAACTTTTTGAGAAATTAGAAGATAAAAAGAATATTACTGGAGCATTTGAAATACCAGTAGCTGATAGCAGAGTTGATTTTATTACTATAAACGGTAGGACTACTAGTTATGAAATAAAATCTGAATTTGATAATCTGTCCAAGTTAGAGAAACAAGTAAATGATTATTCGAAAGCATTTGAATATAATTATGTTGTTCTAGATATAAAACATAAGAAAAAAGCTGAATGTATTATTCCGAGCTATTTTGGCATTTTAACTTTTCGAAATGATAAAATTTTCCAATCAAGGAAAGCGTCTTTAAATAAAAATATTCAGTCAAAAGTTCAATTGAGTTTATTATCAAAAAAAGAATTACTGCGAGGGTTTTTAACTCATAATGAACAAGATATTCTCTCTTCTTTTGAGCCAAAACAAATCAACAAAATCTTCAAAGAATTATTACATATCAGATATAATAAGCGATGGGAGTTTCTTTTAGATAATCAAGAAAGCATTCTTCCAATTGATTTACAGTTTTTTTTTAAAACAAATGTTAATCCTCACGATATATACTATCATTAATAATTGTTTTTCCTAAAATTCTTCTGCCCGAAGTTTTTGTTGAATACAATGAAGATAATGCTCCATACTTATTCTCTTAAACTTAGCAGCATTTCTTCCATTCTCTTTTCCCGATTCAATTTGATTTAAAGTGTACCATCCCCAGTTATTATTATCTAAATAATTTTGATTGGCAGTTTTCATTCTTGCAACGGATTGTGATCCTAGAACAGCTGGTACAATGGTGGTTTCAAATTCAGCAAGATTAGGTTTAACCTCTCCTTTTTTATGCCCACCATATTTATAACGATATCCAAAAAAAGAATTTTTTGTAGCATCATAAAATATGAATCCAGGACTCTGAACACCTCCTTCAGTAATATTGTCTTTTTTAATTCCCACATAGTCTGAAAAACTATGTCCCCCAAGTTTTTTATGAATAAAAGGTAGGCTATTGTCTATTGTTTCAATTCTCTCTCTGTGTTCTAAGCCAGTCATAGTTGTGGAATCAGGGATTTGATTACGATGAATAATTTTATGAGCATCTATATCTCCCATAGCTTTTTTTATCTCTAAAGCCTCCCAATCATTTTCATCTATTTCATCATTTTCATAATCAACAAATATGTAATCACTTTTTCTAATACATTTTTTTATTTCTTGAATATCTTGTTCATAAGTAGGTATCATAATTCTATAAGCAATTGAAGAAAAATGACTCTTTAAATCATTAGCTTGTTTAAAAATAGAGTCCACTTCACCTGATATTTGTTGATACGTTGATACAACGGGTATGATTTTGTTAGAAAGATGTTTTAATTTCAATAAATAAGCAGTTCGTTTTTCTCTTTTAGTTACAACTCCCGTAAAAAATTTTAAGGATTCGGGCTTCATATTTCTGGTTGTTCGCAGATGAGTTGGTAGGTCAACAAATATCTTCTGAGCTTTAATAGATTTTATCACAGTGGTATAGCAGGATTCAAAAGTTTTACTTTTCGTATTACCAAAAAGCGATACTTGTTTACCAGAGGTAGGTTTCTTTGGTACACGGTCAAACTCCTTTATTATCTCCAAACAAGGGTATATTTGTTTGTCAAACTTAAAAGTTTTCAAAACATTAATTTCTTGTTGTTTACTCCGGAAAACTGGAACATATTTTAATGTAGTATCCATAATTATCTTTTTACTAATCTCTTTTAATTACTTTCGATAAATCAACTTTTAGTTTTAAATTATTTCCAAATGAAAAAGGAACTTTTTTTAAATGTTGCAATTGACCAACTACTATAGCCGGGTGCGTTTTGTATAATCGAGCAATTTTTCTTAAATCCTTTTCAGTAAACTTTTGAGGTAGATTTTCAATAAACTTTGATGGTAATAAAGTTTTCCTAGCAAATTCATTTGCCTCAACTTCTTTTGTACTATCAGTTTCAGAATTATTAGAGTTTTCAATGAAAATATCTTTTTTACCGTGAAGAAGTATATGTCCTGCTTCGTGATAGAATGAAAACCAAAAATGGTCATTTGATTTATATCTATCTGTTAATTGTATCAATGGGATACCACGTACCCATCGAGCAACTCCACTGATGGGTGCTTTAGGAATGTTTGAAGTAAAAACTAGAGCAACTCCAGAAGATGCACATATTTCTATAAGTTTTTCAGCAAAATCGGATGGATGTGATTGAACAATCTCTTTTATTTCGATAAGTGAATCCTTAAAGACTTTTTTATCATATTTATTCAACTTTATATTCATCATTTCTATCTCTCCTATTCTCAAAAAAGTTGCTAAACCGCCCATTGATGTTTTATGAGCATCACTTTTTCTAAAATTAGTTGATAGATATTGATTAATGTATACTGATTCCCATTGGGTTGGTGAGGCTACACCATAAAATTTTAGACACTCATCAACGATTTCAGGGCTATTAGGCTTTGATTTCAGATAACCAAGAGATTTTAGAATCTTAATCGGTTGGATTGCTAACCAATCTTTATACTTTTCGAAATCTTCTTGTTCTTTTAATTTCAATAATTTCTCCCGATAAAGTAATTCTCTTTTAACCCAAAATTGAGCGTCGATTCCTAAGACTTTTTCTAACTGCAAAGCAGTATTTAGTGATATAACTTCCTTACCAGTAATTAAATCATTAACCTTGGGAGGTGTTTTACCTAAACGTTCAGCTAGCTCTACCTGACTCATTCCTAAAAATTCTATTGTTTCGAGGATTGTGTCACCAGGTTTAGACAGCAATTCAATTTCATCTTGTATCTTACTCATAGTAATGTCTTTATTCTAATGATAATCTTCGATTTTTAGTAAACGAATATTATCAACTAATTTTAAATTGATTTCATTAACCCTAATCATTGGAATTGGATGATTCATAATTTCAAAAATCAATCTATGATTCGAGGAAATGTTTACAGCCCATTGTCCTTTCCTATCACCGGATAATGAATGGCAATTTGCAGCAGGTATCTGAATTAATATCGCAAGATTATCTGCTGCTTCCATATCCGCCAATCGACTTCCAACACGCTTTGCATTAGAACCGAAATGGCGCTTGATTTCAGGTGCACTAGATAATTGCTTTCTTAATTTATTATTCTTAAAATCTATATGCATCTAAAAAAGTTATCTTAAAAGGGTAATTTTTTTTACAAATATAAAATAATTATTTAGTTTTCAATGGACAACTAGTTAAATTTAATAAGTTGATTATTAAGGGGTGAGGAATTGACGCCTAATGAAAGTATATTTATCGGTGGCGTTTCATGTTGATTATTTTAAAAGCAGACCATTATTGTTTTTTGATAAACCGCTTTAACATTAAATCCTCTATTTTTCATTTTTCTAATCAACATCGATGATAAATTATAAATATTAAAGTCAACTTATTTTCGTTTATCCCCAGCTCTTCCATCAAAAGCAATCAAATTAAACAGTTCTCGCATCCGGCTACGGATAGGATTCGGTTTCCATAACGTTCTTCCATTTCTTCTGCCTTACAATAACATTTATTGAGGTTTTAACGCCTTATTATTTAGTCTTTTCATAACAATCTGCTTCGGTAAAAAGTTCCAACAAAAATAACTACTGCTAAAGGTGATTTTATTACGGTTGTCGAACTTCATTCGTTTATCAAACATCAATAATTGTAAATCTCTTTCTTTAAACAGATGCTTTGGAGCGGCATCATTGAGCCATGTATTGGTCATTAATAAAGCAAAAGGTTTTTTGAAGTGAAGGGCGCGTTCAAAAATCAAACGCTTATTGGTAAAGGGTGGATTAGAGATAAGAATATCCCAATGCTTAGGCTCGTAGGTGTAAAAATTCTCCCCTTTTGAAATATGGGAATATACCACTGGATTTTGAAGAGATATAAGTTTGACAAACCAACTCTCTTTAGTATCAAAAGGACACCAAATAGTTTTGCCTTGGGGGATGTATTCTAAAATTGGGTGTATACCATACGCCGGGGTATGGCATTCATCGTTTTTCCCTTTGGAATACAATATGTTTCCCGAATCTATCATTCTCGTTTGTCATTACTTTTTTCATCAAAAGCAATCAAATTAAATAATTCACGCATTCGGCTACGAACCCGATTGCCATACCGTTCTTCCAATTCTTCGGCATTGAGGTTTGTGGTGGCGTGGGTCTTGATTTTGTGTTTAGTTTGTAGGTACAGCTCGTATCGAGATAGAAGTACTTCGCCCATTACATTCAAATCCTTTCCGTAGAATCTGCCAGACGGTTCCACGCCTAAATCATCAAAACAGTAAAATTTAGTGTTACCATATTCCTCGACAGTCTTAAAACCCAAATGATTAAAACTGAAAGTTACATTCCGGCAGGGAATCATTTCATAAGGACGTTGTAATGGTACTAAATGACGCAACAATTTCATTAAGCTAGTCTTCCCGCAACCTACAGGACCAGAAAGAAGGATGCCCTTATCTATGTCAATGCCATAAGTCTCACAGTTATCCTTATCCTTGATGAAATAGGAACAGAGCTTCAGCAGAATTTCCTTATCCTCATCATAAATTCTGAATCTTTTACCAAACAAAAGTTTGCTCTTGGCATTCAAGTAAATCAAGATTTTTGGAAAATCGTAGAGTACGCTTTTACCATCAAATTTTCCGAGCGAATATTCTACGCCACCTTCGGTTATTTTAGAGGGGTTGTCCATAATCTTTATTTTTAGTGGTTCGCAAGTTGTCCTTGATTTGGGACGCTTGTTTTTTGTTTGATTTGTTTTCCTCGTAAAATATTTCGGTTCTGTCCATCCAGTTGATGGCTACGGCTCGCCAATCTCGAATTTCCTTTCCATCGCCAGTTTGCCAATTTCTGGTCTGGTAATGCTCAAAGAATTTTTTTGCTTCATCAGCATCAAAACCTTTTTCTTTAAAAAAAATAAATACGGCCTGCCAGCCCTTTGGCTTTTTTATATAGTTTTCCTGTTTGATATTGTTTGTTTCAGATACCAATGCTTGTCCATCTGTGGGACGGTGTAGGTTCACAACCTGTCCATTTTTGGGATGGTGGTGTCCCTCAAGCGGTACACCTCTGGGATGGTACTGTTCCGCAAGTTGTTCTAATATGGGATTGTACTGTCCCACAACTGGTTCATCACTTGTCTCAATAATGGCCATCTTAATTTTACTCCCTTTGTAGGGATTGTTCGATGGAAAGTAAGAGAGATAATTCCAGGAATCTAGGTCAGTAACGCACCGATGGTAGGTGGATTTTGAGCCTATTTTGGCACATCGCATTAAATCCCTTCGGTTTACAAAAAACTCATCTGCAAAACGGCTGCTGTTCCATTCCTGAAACAGGGCCATATACAGACTAATGTGGGTAGGATTCAAACGGTCATCAAAAAAGAACTTTTTAAAAGCCGCATTCAATAGCTTTATATAATTCATCACTTATGAATTTAAATCGTGCTGTACACGATTGGCATCCATAACATTTTGAATCTCTTCCGCATCATAATAAATAATGCCGCCTACTTTGGTATAGGGAAGAGTGCCGTTAATTCGTAAATTTTGAAGTGTTCCTGGGCTTATTTGGAGTAAGTCCATAACTTCAGAGGATTTAAGATACCTCTTAATCTTTCCGGAAGATTGTTTGGTTAGAAGATTTTTAATGTCATCGAGCAATTCCATTTTAAACTCTCGAAGGTCGTCTGTGGTAATAATACTTGTTGGCATAATAGAACGATTTATGGAAAAGCCTCAATAAATTAAATAGTAGGCTTTTACCTGATTTAACTTTCGTTCTACGAATTTGGAGAGTTTTATTGGGTTTTATTCACAAGTCGAACCCAAGTTGGGCGAAGATTTAACATTCTATTATTTAGGGTTTTTTGAGATAATTTAATTGAGTAAAAGCTTATTCCATTATACTAAATGGGCTTAAATCTACTTTTAAAAGAAACACCCAAGTTGGTTCTAACTTGGGTGTTTATTCTGTGAATAACCGCTTTTAATTGGTCTCAAAAAAGGGATTTAAACCCTGCAATTTTATTGCAGCACTTTAGTAATGCGAAAAAATCTATATGCGAGTGTTTGATAACATTTACATAAAGAGTAACAAAATTAGTAGGACTTTAAGTCCTGAGTCAAACAAACCCCTGCACTTCCAGTGCAGGGTGATTTAGTTATCTGCTTCTTTAATTTTTTTCAGGAGGCTTATTTTCAATAAATCTGAAAATCTAGCGCAATCTTCTTTACGACCTCTGATTTCCAAAAAACTCCGGTAATAATTTCCTAAGTCAATCTCAAATATTTTTTCAAAAGCGGTCGCCAAATCCTTAATATCTCCTTTTACAGCACCAGATGCTATTAATGAGTAAATAAGTTCAATTAAATCAATCTTATTTGAGGTCCAGGTAAGACTCAAACTTTCTAATAATTTTTCATTATTGGAAATTTTTCTTGTTGATTTTTTCAAGTCATTTAATTCATTAGTATAGTGGTTTAATAATAGGTCATATGCCAAAATCTTTGCAACAGCATTATCGTGGCTCGTAGAGAATTCAGCATCTGTATAAAAATGGGAAGTGTCGGACAGTAAACCTATGTTATCATTACCGCGTAAAAAATAAAACTCATCTAGAAAGGTGGCATTCTGTCTATAATATTTAATGAACTCACTGTTGTAATAATAATATTCTTGTAGTTTTTTTATTTCTGCATCTAAGTAATTACGCTTTGACTTATCGGTGCCTCTTGGTTTCTGAAGTAGGTACTTGTATAACTTAGCATAAAACTTAAGTTGCCCATAGATAAATGGTTTTTGTTTTTTGAAAAATAAAATTTCATTTTCATTATTAATAAAATTTCTTTTACGTAGTACAACCCTTAGTTGTTGCAAATATTTTCGAGATATTTTAATCCCCTTTTCGACATTTGAAAATTCACTCAGGTTTTTATCGTTAACATCATCAAGAGCCAACTTACATTCATCAAGTATATGTTGTATTTCATTTGTCACTGAATTTTTGAATTTATTAAATTAAACCTTTATGATTTGCTCAATTTTAGATTTCACATTTGATGACATAATAAAAGAGCTTTTGATCAGCGAAATAGAGTATCAACTAGAATTTGAATATTCGCAATTGTTCTAAAATTGAAATGAACCTATACACTTTCGACAGTCATTTAACTAAATAATTAAGAAAACCTGAAGAACCTTATTAACACGCTATTGGCTGAAACGATTACTGATCATTTAGTTTTTCGTATACACTTTAGATATTATTTCACCACTGGTTTTACTTAATTCGTTTATTTCAGTAAGTCTGGTAATTAATTTTTTTGCGTGCTCCTTCGCTCTTTTTGAAACTTCATCTGATAGGTTACCCGCCTTTAAAGAAGAACTATAGAGGAAAGTTGGAGGCAAGTAATTCATTTGAGACCCATAAGCCGTTTGCTCTATGTTTTTAATAAATTCGGATATGTCACGATGATGTTTTCCCACTAATTTATATTCTTTTTCGCCTGCGCCAACAGTAGAGCTCAATATGAAATTTTTATCTTTTAATTTATCGCCTTTTGAGCCATAAGCAAACTGATATTCAAATACCTCCTCAAACCAAATTTTTAAGATTGCAGGAATATTCAGCCAATAAAATGGACATTGAAAAACAATGGTTTGATGCCGTAACAAAGCTTCTTGTTCGGCCTTCACGTCGATTTTATAATCAGGATAGAGGCTATGAATGTCTCGAATTTCCAATTCCAGGTTGCTTTTTTTTAATTCATTGATAATTGTGCTATTTGCAACAGATTTATCAAAATTTGGATGTGCTAAAATGACTAATATCATACTATAAAAAGTTTAGCTACAAAATTATTAATAGTTACCTATCTTTACAATAACTATCAAAATAGATAGGTCTAAAATTATTGATTATGAATTATGTAAAGCATAAAGAAAAACTTTATCCTTGCCCGGTTAGTTTCGCAATGGATTTGGTTGGTGGAAAATGGAAAGCAGTTATATTGTATTATCTAAAGGACGGTAAAAAAAGATATAATGAGCTCCATAAAGAAATGCATACCGTAACTGAAATGACATTGAGTTTACAATTAAAAAAGTTGGCGAAAGATGGTTTAATAACTAGAAAAGTTTATGGGAAAAAACCCCCAATAAAAGTAGTCTATGACCTAACGGAGTTTGGTAAAACCCTCATCCCTGTTTTGCAAGCTTTGAATGAATGGGGTAAACAGGTTACTGTTGAAAAAGGAGAGTTTATTAACAAGTGACGAGAGTTTCACGAATGCTTTTAAGAATAAGATACTGAAATTTACAATCTGGCTGATGCTTCAGTTATCATTTTCTAATTCCATAGTTGTGATATTTATAGTCAATGATCTGCTATCATCATATCTAAAAAAATTATTGAATACCAAGTGTAATTTATCTTTTTAACCAAAATTCTCTAGAGGGATGATGATCAGTATGGCCTGAATATACATCTTATTCGTGGTAGTTTCCGTGAACTGTTAAATTGGTTGCTTTTAAGGAGATGATAGATAGAGTTAAAATTAGTTCCCAGTTAGTTATTTTTCCTTAATAATTAGATATAACCCTATAAATAGAATAAGAGCTCCAGGCCAAAATAATACATTGGGAATTTCATTGAAAAACAAAATACCTAGAAAGGCTGCGAATAGAGGGGTGAGCAATCTTAGCGAGGTAACAGTTATTGAAGCTAAAACTGATGAAGCATAAGAATAACAAAGGGTTGGTAAAAGAGTGGCAAAAATTCCTAAAGCCAAAATAAAATATATAGCATTTGAATCCAGCAAATGCTTCATATGAAACATTTCATCTGACATACCGATTATAAAAAGACTTACTAGGCTACCTATCAAAAATGTGAAAAACGTAGCTACTTGCGAGGAAGGCTTTTTAACTAAAGATATTGTATTGTAAAAAATGGAATATATGGCCATGGCTGCTCCAGCAATCAAGGCCATTAAATCACCGATAAGATGTAAACTATTTGCTGAATCCGGATTAGATGAAGTTCCTGAGATTACCACTAATATAACTCCGATCATTCCCAGCAATACTCCCCAAACCTGCTTGGACGTAATTAATAATCCTTTCAATCTTTTATAGAAAATGGCAAACAATGGAGTTGTATTTGTTAGAATAGCGACCTCTGCAACTGGAGCGATTTGATAAGCAGTTACTACCAATAAAAAATAACCGGCCATTAGAAGGCCTAAAAACCAAGCTTGCTTGGATATCAATATTTTCTTTGACAAGCCTGGATGGCGAAAACCAAAAAATAAAACAATAAATAACAGCCCAATCAAACAACGCCCAGCTACGATTTCCAGGGAGGAGAAACCATTTAGAAATCTAACAAATATACCTGTTGTTGACCAAGCTACGGCAGAAAATAAAGCGGCAAAAAAACCTGTTTTATGGGTCATCCGAGAATTTATTTTTTAATACAGCATATTTAAGATGATTTATTATCAGTTTATAACTTTATTTCTACAGGATTTTTCAATTAAAAGACTGTCTAAATGCAATAGGTGAACTATTGGTTTTATTCTTAAAAAGTTTGCTGAATGAGGCGGGATGTTCAAAACCTAATTCAAAAGCAATTTCACTTATACTTAGTTCTGTAGTCGATAGTTTTTCTTTAGCTTTTTCAATAAGTTTATTCTGAATGTGTTGCTGCGTACTTTGTCCGCTAATTATTTTTAAAATACTGCTTAAGTAATTTGGTGAAAGATTTAAATCATTTGCCATTTGGCTCACCGTCGGAATTCCGTTAGCTGAAATCTCCGGGTTGTTGAAATAGTAATTTAAACGTTCTTCCAATCTTGTGAGGATTTGGTGGTTGGTAATTTTCCTTGTTATAAATTGTCTTTCGTAATAACGTTCCGCATAATTCAGTAGTAATTCAATCTGTGAAATAATGATATTCTGACTGAATTTATCAATATTCGATTGATATTCTTTTTGAATGTTTTTAAATAGCGCTACTAAATTATGTTCTTCTTTTTCTGATAAAAATAGCGCCTCATTTACGGCATAACCGAAGAAGCCATACTTTTTAATACCTGTAGCCAAGGCTGTGTTCCATAAAAAATCTGGGTGGATCAATAATAACCACCCAGTTGCATTTACTTTCACATTTTGATTTATTTGTATGTTCAGGGTTTGTTGTGGTGCAACAAAAGACAACACACCTTCATCAAAATCATAGTTTTGCTGTCCATAATTGAACTTTTCGCTTACATTTCGTTTTAAACCAATCGAATAAAAATCTTGTATCCATTTAATTTTATCAGTATCTGTTGGATAATTTACGTTGCTATAATCTACCAGGCTAATTGAGGGGTGCTCTGGCTTGGCTAAATTACTATAGCTATGAAATTCACTAAGGGATTTAAATCGAAGTATGGTTTTCATTTTTTAAAAGTAAGAATTAATTTTCTTTGTATAATACCATTCCTGCGTGATATAGGATTCCATTTCTGAATTCCCCATCAGCTGTGAACCCTGTATCATCTTTATAATCAATATGATTTTCTGAAACTTTGTAACCACCCTGATAAGCACTTTTTTTATTGCCTCTTGCTTCATCATATCGATTATTAGGCAATAATTCGTGACGAATGTTACCATCCTCTGTTACCCACATTCCAATATATTCCTTTGATTCTTCTATGGTCATTTCCCTAAAAATTTAATTTTTAAATCCTGTAGATGTTCCTAAGACTTTATTCTCTGCCATAGCTTCTTTAACCGTCTCAATTTTAAGATTTGCATAGTGATATGCATCTTCTCCCATAAAGAAATGTACAGGTGGATTTTCTTGTTCACTTAATGAAATAAATACGTCCGCTGCTTTTTCTGGGTCATTGGGTTGATTACCATTAATGTCATCTAAATGTGCTTGTTCCATTTCACGAGCAGATTTGTAATCTTCAATTTCATATGCTGGAGTTTGAACAGAACCTTCCGATAAAAAATTGGTTCTAAAATATCCAGGATAAACTAAAGTAGTATGAACTCCAAAGGGTTTCATTTCTTCAGCTAAGGCTTCTGTAAAACCTGCAACGGCAAATTTCGTAGAACAGTATATACCAAAACCGGCAAAATTTCCTGTATAACCACCTATCGAAGAAATGTTGAAAATATGTCCAGATTGTTGCTTGCGTAAATAGGGAGCAGCATTTCTAATAACATTAAGAGAACCAAATACATTCACTTTAAAGTTATTTTCTACTTCGTCTGCAGAAAGTTCTTCTAAAGTTCCTATTTGACTGTAACCAGCATTATTGACTACCACATCAATTTTACCAAAATGAGCATTAGCGGCCTCAATAGCTTTTTTGACGTTTTCATTATTGGTCAAATCCATCTCCAAGGCTAGGAAATTTTCATTTTCTTCTCCAACTTCTTGGATCAAAGATTTTTTACTTCGTGAGGTGGCAGCAACGTTAAAACCTTGATTGAGTAATTTTTTTGTTAGTGTTAACCCTAATCCTTTGGATGCTCCTGTAATAAACCATACTTTTTTTGTATTCATTTTTTTAAATTTAGATGATGATACAAAATTGGTATATTAAAAAGTCTCTCCCTTTTCCAAATCTATGGAAGGCTTAGTCAAATCTATTTTATTGAATGATTTTTGGTCGTATTATCGCTAACGGGATCTGCTCGAATATTTGCGTGGGTTAGCACTTAAGTTTACAAAAGTACATACCATGTTGCAAACTTCTACGGAATTTCTAATGTAGACGAAAAAGAGCAATTATTTAGAGTCATCGTTAGCGGTTTTGCTTTTCAACGTTATTTTCATCAATTAGATTTACGATTTTCAGATTGAACGAAAATAATTAGTAGTCCAAAATAGAAAATACTACGAAATGAGGTATTGATCGAAAAATGCAGCAATCTCACGATAGGCTTCTCGTGTTTCTGGAAGGTCTGGGTCAAAGGAAAGTTGAGAATGAGAAATACCTTCATAAATCTGTAATTGCGCAGGCACACTGGCGCGTCTCAATTTGCGATGAGATCTTACTGTATTACTTAAAAAGAGGTCTCGGGTGCCAGATGTGAGAATGGTAGGTGGAAAACCTTCAAAATCACCATTTATAGGAGATAATAGAGGGTGACTAAGATCATTGCCATTGGCATAAAGTTTTGCGGCTAGCCCTAAATAACCTGAATAGCTCACGAGAATATTGTCTAGCCATTCGTTGGTTTTATAACTGTCACCTGTTTCGGTAAGATCAGCCCATGGGGAAGACGGAGCTATTGCTGCTGGCATTGCAAGCCCAAGCTCTTTAATTTTTAAAATTGTTGCCATAATAAGGCCCCCTCCGGCTGAAGTACCAGTCATTGCAATACTACGAGGGTCATACTCTGTTAGTATTGTTTGCCAAACGTCAATCATATCTTCGATGGCACCAGGAAAAGGAGTCTCGGAAGACAAACTATAATCAACCGAGATCGTAGTGTAGCCACCAAAAGCGGCAAACATGGCTGCCTCTCTAACCGATCCAATCCCAGGAGCATAAACGTATCCACCTCCGTGCGCGACAATTACTAGCTGTTTGCGATGATTTTCAGGGATGCTTCCCGGAGTTAATCTATAACACTTTACACCCCCAATCTGAAGTTGCTCAACTTTTAAACCTAGGTCTTTAATCAATTTGTTAACCGCTGGTGCTGAACTTTCACTTACCTTAGTGACAATTTTACGCCAATCCTCTTTTGTGGGAGGATTAAGATTCCAATTGATGAAAACATTATATGGAGCGGCAATCATTTCTTTAGCTCTTTCACTGATATCCTTATGCGGTACTGGAATTGTGCGCCCCGGTACCGTTCGATTTCCAGGTTTTAAATTGGCATCAGTTTGCTTTTTTTTTAAGTCCATAAGAATTTTTTTAGATGAAGACTCCCTTGAACAGCCCTATAGTATGATGAACTTTAACCAGTTGCTTTTCAATCAAGTTTCACTGCATACATGAAATATGATAGTTTATAATGATGCTAGTAAATACAGCTTACGTTGACTTAATTAAGGAATTTTCTGTATGCCGAAGGGGAGAAATTTGTTTTTGCTTTAAACAGTTTGCTAAACGATTGCGAATGTTCAAAGCCTAATTCGTAGGCAACTTCGCTAATTGAAAGGTCTGTTATAGAAAGTCTTTCTTTCGCTTTTTCTATCAATTTGTTGTGAATGTGTTGCTGCGTATTTTGTCCCGTTAGCACCCTAAGTAGACTACCTAAGTAACTTTGAGATACATTCAATTCCTCGGAAACATATAGAACAGATGGTAAGCCTTTAATTATCAAATCATCACTGTTAAAATAATTTGTCAAGAGCTTTTCCAAACGTTCTAGAATTTTATGATTGGTCTTTTCCCTTGTGATGAATTGACGATTGTAAAACCGTTCTGAATAACTGAGCAAGTTTTCAATATGCGTACTAATGATCTGTTTGCTGAATTTATCTATGCTTGTTTGATACTCTTGCTGAATATTTCTAACAATATTGTTGATGGTAAATTCTTCCTTAGGCGATAGGAACAATGCCTCGTTTATGGCATAATCAAAAAAATCATACTTTTTGATAGTTTTTGCCAATGTTGTACCCCAAATAAACTCAGGATGAATAAGTAATAGCCATCCTGAGTTCACTTGTTTGTGGTTTTTTTCAACCTCTACACGAAATACTTGGTTAGGTGCCATAAAAAACAGTGAACCTTCATCAAAATCGCACTGCTGATGTCCATATTTAAACTTGGTATGATATGATTTTTTCAAAGAAATAGCATAAAAATCAAGCACCCAACTCATTGAATTATTTTCATTGGAATGCTTAATTGAAGCGTAATCTACGACACTGATTAAAGAATGCTCGGAAACTGGTAGACCTCTGAATCTATGAAACTCACTAATCGTTTTAATTCTATATGGTTTTCTGTTTGGCATGCTGTGATAAAGATACCTGTTATTTGTTGTATATGGCTGCAAACTCTTTGGCAAAATCAGAGAATTTCACTTTGCCGAATGTGGGTTTGTGTTTATTGAAATCTTGGTAAATACTTCCTGTTCGTTGAGCTGCCTGCATAGCCACATAGTCTTCAGCAATCTGCTTATTCATTCCAATGTTTAGTAAACCATCCAAATATTCTTCATCAGTTACAGTTACCCATTTTAAATGGGGTTGTTCAATTGCCTTACCCAATGTTTCCGCAATTTCAATAGCCGAAACTGCATCGCTAGCCACATAACGAATTTTTCTATGATCAAATGGAAGTCGGAATTCTTCTGCAATCACATCAGCAATGTCATAAGGCGAAACCCAGGGTTCTTTCTCTTGATTTCCAAAATTAGAAACGATAATACCTTGGGATTTAATCGTTGGAATTTGACCAAATAGATTCACATAAAACCCAACTGGTCTAATGAATTTAATGATTATATCTTCCGGAAGTTGGTTCATTATCCTTTCTGCGGAATGATGGAATTTCAGAATACCGACACCTTCAGAAGTATGAGCGCCAATGCTACTCAGATGAATCACTTTTTTTATTGCGGATGCTTCAATTGCATCTTTGTAATTGTGTGCAATCTGGTCAATATATTGTAGATAATCAAAATCTGGATTGAAGAAGCCAAACGTTTCCATACAATACACTGCATCAGCACCTTTAAATGTTTCTGTTAGAAAAGCTACATCTTCCATAGTACCTATGGCTGCTTTTGCTCCTAAACTTTCAATTTCTTTTTGTTTTTCGGGACTGCTACTTATAACTGTTACCGAATTTCCTTTTGCAATTAATTCTTCTGCAAGAGGTCTGCTGATATTGCCCAATGAGCCTGTTACTACAATTTTCATTTTCAGTCTTTTTTGTTTCTACAAAGTTGCGGTGTTAGTAAACAACCACTGTAGCCAAAACGATCCTTATTGTAGTCAAAATGAAATGTTTGTAAACAGCTAAAATATTTGGGTCATGGGTGGTCTTGGTTTGCCTTGCTGCCAACAGTTATTGAAACTAAAACTGATGAGGCATAAGCATAACAAAGGGTTGGTAAAAGAGTGGCAATAATTCCTAAAGCCAAAATAAAAAATATAGCATTTAAATCCAGCAGATGCTTCATGTGAAACATTTTACCGGATATACCGATTATAAAAAAACTTACTAGGCTACCTATTGATCTTTTACTAATTAGCGGTCAGGTTTTCAGCAAACAAATCAATATTATTCATAAAATGCAGGGGCATATCTTTTAATGCCTGATGCTTTAATGTCGTGGTTTAGCCATAGTTTTGCGTTGGTCGTTGCTATAATTTGCTCTATTTTTTTCATTGATGCAATAGAATCTGATATGTTACTATTAAATTGAGGTACGCTGAGATGTTCTAAATTATATTTGTAATGGGCAACATCAGCAGAAAGTATTACAATGCCTTTGTTTTTCAGACGCACCATCAAGGAACAATGTCCGGGGGTATGTCCTGGTGTTGAAATTATCCTTATCGAGGTGTCTCCAAAGATATCCAAGTCTCCGTTAACCATTATGATTTGCTTTTTTTCTAGGAAATCATAGAGCTGGGGCAAATAACCATAATCTTCATATTTAGGTGAGAACATTGCCCTATACTCTTCTTCCTGTATATACCATTTGGCATTTTGAAAAAGATGTGCATTGCCAACGTGGTCAAAGTGTGCATGAGACAGTATCACGATATCTATATCTTGGGGTGTTAACCCAATATCAGCAAGTTGCTCGACAAGTGGTCGCACTACAACACCCCTTATTCCATGAGCAATAATTTTCCCACCTATTTCCTCAAAAACAGATTCATTGATACCCGTGTCCCATAAAATCCATTGTCCTTTACGATGTATTAGGTACGCATTACAAGTTAAAGTAATTGGTTTATCCTTAAACTTTCCTGGCGTGTACATAGATTGATCAGGTGCGATAGCTAAACCTCCATTTAAAATATAGAGCCTATCTACATTGGAATTTAGATTATTTTTTATTTTCATCACGTTTTCTCTGTCATCTATAGAGGCATAGCTTATGGGCGTTATAGTCAATGCACTCAAAATACTAAGACTTTTTAGAAATCGCTTTCTCGTTATAGTAAAATTCTTTGTATTTCTCATTTTCTTAATTTTAAATAGGTTTAGCATTATCAGGGGGATTTTTTAAATCTTCTAGTTGAATTATGTTCCCCAAAACTCCCCAGTTCTGTGTTTCTATATCTCTAAATATTATATAAACCGGAGAAAGTTGATCGCTATCGAAACCTGCATATTTGTGGATACAATTTGTAAATCGGACAATAAACTCTTTTTTCTGCGCTCTATCGAGACCGCCTTTAAAAGCATTTATTTCTAGACTTATTACGTGAGTTCCTTTATTGAAACCACCGTGATAGACATTTTCTCGTGGGTATTCATTAAAGTAAATCCAGCAAGTACTTTTTACGAAATCTGTATCAGGTAGATTTTCGACTTTTAATGCGATAGTCGTTAATTGTTCTGCTAAGATGTCCTTTATTTCCGGAGTAAAAGTCTTTTGTGGACAATTGAAATATATTAGTGGCATATTTTAATAATTAAAATAAAATGCCTCATCACTGTTTTAAAAGAACAATCAGCAATGGCATTTAAGAAAAAAACTATTGTGACATTCCTACGATGCAAAATCAGTTGATAAGGTCATTTCTTTATTAGCCTCAAAGCCTTCTTTTAACTTCTTTACTTTGTAGTTTGCAAACTCTAATGCATCGCTTCCCAATAATACACGTATAGGTGCTTCTTTTTGTTTAGAGAGTTCAATGATGGCATCTGCAATTTTTTGGGGATCGCCCAACTGTTTTCCTGGAATCTCCTCTAGATGTTTACGCTTTTCTTCCTGAATTGCTGCGTAGGCATCAACAGGTTTATCTGGTGTAACAATAGAACCACTTTCTAGAAAATTGGTGCGCACATAACCAGGTTCAATAATTGTTGTATTGATTCCAAAAGGTTTTACTTCCTGGGCAAGTGCTTCTGAAATTCCTTCAACAGCAAACTTACTCCCGCAATAGACGCCCCAACCGGCACCGGCTATCAAACCAAAAACGGAGGATAAATTAAATATATGACCCGTTCCTTGTTCACGGAAATGTGGCAACAAAGCTCTAGTCGTATTCAAAACGCCGAAGACGTTTACATCAAAGCTCTTGCGAACTTCTTTATCGGTAGCTTCTTCTATGCCGCCAATGAGACCATAACCCGCATTGTTAACCAATACATTTATACTTCCAAATTTTTCGATTCCCGCATTTACCGCTATTGAGATACTTTCTTCATTAATAAGATTAACTTCAGTAGCTAAAAAATTATCATAGTTTCCCACGGCTTTTTGAAGTGCTTTTTTGTTTCTGCTGGTTGCAACAACATTATAACCTTGAGATACTAATTCTTTTGTGAGTATAAGTCCAATACCTTTTGATGCACCGGTCACTAACCACGTTTTTCTATTCTGATCCATAATTATTTAGTTTTTAATTATGGTGCAAAGTAACGGTGAGGAATCGCCTAAGCCCTTATCTGTACAAAAGAAGAATTTATTAATATCAAATATCCACCTAAGGGAGCATGTTTTTTCTGAAACTTGATGGAGTGATGCGCTCCATTCTTTTAAAGGAAGATGTGAAAGCTGCCTGGTTTGAATAACCCAAACTATAACTAATGGTGCTAATATCCCAGTTTGTTTTAATCAAGAGTGCCTTCGCCTCATAAATCAATCGTTCCTGAATATGATTACTCAGTGTTTTTCCTGTTTGAGCCTTAACCAAATTGTTTAAATAGTTGGGATGTAGGTGTAATTCTTCCGCAAATTCAGAAGCTGTTTTTAGACGAACCACAGTGTTTTTATGATGTATCTGAAAATTGGTCTCTAATAAGGAAAGAAAATTATGGATATAACTATACGATTCAGAAACAGGAGCATTAGATATATTCTTACCAGCCCGTTTCGCCTCCAACAATATCATTTGAAGATGTATTATAATAGCATCTTTCTTGTCTTTATTCTTACCTCGCTCTTCCAAAAGAATACTTGAGAAATTAGTATTTATTGATACTGAAACGTTGTTGGGTAATTTAATTACTGCATTATCCTCAAGAAAAAAAGGATATGTTCTGAATAGTTTTGCAACATGAGGATAGCCTTCAAAATAATCAGGATGTATTAAACAAAAATAACCTCCGGTTTCTTCAGAAGTAGTTTGCCAAGACATAATCTCATCTGGATGAACAAAAGCAATCTGGTTGGATTTCATCTCATACTTATGTAATCCGACCGTTAAAGTTCCTGTACCGGATGAAATGTGAAATACCTTGTAAAAATCCCTTCTCCCGGGTGAAATATAATCTTCGATAGGATAATTATCTCTATTTTCAACCACGAAAAGCTTACTGTCAAGGGGGTATTGATTCACAGAGAAAATTGGTGAATCAAAGTTTTGCTCTGCAAACTCGACAAGGCTATGACGAGATATTTTTGTTGATGTTGCCATTAGATAAAGCTATAAAATTATACTATTAAAACAAAAATGTTACTTCTGTAAATTAAACTCTGCCTAATCTATTAATTGCTGTATAGTTAGTCTCCAATTTTGCAGAGGTGCCATCCATTTTTCATCAATGTTTATGGTTGCCAGATTAATTAATCTGAAAAGTGGTAAATGATTGGTAAAAGCATTGATATTGCCGCTACCAGAGACAGTTCAGGGTCAAATGGATGAAGCTATTGATCATGGATTTGAGGGTATGATTGTCTATATAGACCAAACTTACAAATCACCTCAGTTTGATTCTGCAGGCTGGCATAATCGAGAATACATAAAAGTAGAATCCAAAATAGGTATATTAAAAAATTTCTCACTTTTCCAAATCTATGGAAGGTTTAGTCAAATCTATTATTTGAACGATTCTAGTCTTTTCAAAAGTTCTGCTGCTTAAACAATCCCATTAATTAAAATTTGCCCTAAACTCTAGTGGCGATAGATTGGTTTTGGTCTTAAAAAGTTTATTGAAAGACTGTACGTGTTCAAAGCCCAAGTCAAATGCTACTTCGCTCACAGTAAGATTTGTGGCAGAAAGTTTTTCCTTTGCCAACTCTATGAGTTTTTCGTGTATATGTTGCCGGGTATTTAAACCGGTAAGGGATTTAAGTACACTACTCAAATAGTTTGCAGAAACATTTAGTGATTGAGCGACCATCTGAACAGTAGGTAATCCTTTATTTATTGAATTATCGCTACTAAAGTAATCATTCAAAAAAGCTTCCAACTGTGATAATATTTTGTGATTCCCCTTCTTTCGGGTAATAAACTGCCGGTTATAAAAACGCTCTGAATAGTTTAGCAATAACTCAATTTGCGAGATGATGATATTCTGACTGTAGGTATCTATATTAGCATTTATTTCTCGATTAATATTTTGAAATACTGAATTTATGATCTGCTCCTCTTCATCCGATAAAAAGAGTGCCTCGTTTATAGAATACTGAAAAAAGTTATATGATTTGATTTTGGTGGCCAACGTTGAATTCCAAAGAAAATCTTTGTGAATGAATAACAGCCAACCCTCTCGTTTACTGTTTTCCGTTTCATTTTCGACCACGATATTCAAAACCTGATTAGGGGCAAGAAAAGACATCAGGCCTTCGTCAAAATCGTATTCTTGTTGTCCGTATATCATTTTAACATCCAGATTTCTTTTTAATGCTATCGAATAGAAATCATGTAACCAGTTAACATTATTATGTTCAGGTAAATCAATAATTTGAGAGTAATCTACAAGGCTGATCAATGGATGTCTTGGTTTTTCCAAATTCCGTAGCCTATGATATTCTGAAATAGTTCTTAATTTTCTAATCTGCTTGCTCATTATGATGTATTTACTGACTATATTCTGTTTTACAAATTTATCTATTTAACCAGTTACCAAGGAAATGTTGAATCCTATATAAAAGATAGACCACGATAGGAACCAAAATTATGGTTAAAATCAATGTTCTAACCCATTGATGCTATTCATTGAATCCTTTTTTAAAGCTAATAGATGGATCCCCCGTTAACCTGCAAATGATGCCCATGTACAAACGCTCCTTCATCAGAAGCCAAAAACGCCACAACTTTCGCCACGTCTTCAGGTGTACCTAACCTATTGAAAGGACTTCCTGCCATCATCTGTTTTTTAATTTCTATAGGTTGATCGGTTATAACACCTGCATTATCAATAATTCCCGGCATCACAGAATTAACATTTATGTGTCTTGGCCCCAGTTCTTTAGCCAAAACATCTACAAAGAGCTTAGATGCAGCTTTACTGGCCGCATATATAGCTGCTCCTGAATCAGGATGAATGCTCATTGTCGAAGATATGAGTATCAACCTTCCATTGTTCGCTAGACACTTGGCAGCTTCCTGCATGACAAAAAACGTGCCTTTTACATTAAGATCAAATACCTTGTCAAAATCAGATTCAGTCGATTCTAGAACGGGTGTTTCAATGAGTTCGATTCCCGCGTTTGCAACAACGATATCCAATTGACCAAATTTTTCAGACGCAAACGAAAATAGTCTTCGTATATCATCTGGGTCGGAAACATCGGCCTTTACAAAATGATATTCAATACCGTATCCCTTAATTATTTCTTCTGTTTCAATTGCAGCGATGTCGTCATTCGAATAATTCAACACTGAATTAATCCCAAGTGAAGAGAACTTTTCTGCAATACCTCTTCCTATTCCTTTAGTAGCACCGGTTATAAGCGCTTTTTTCCCTTTTAATTCCTCGTACATACTTCTCAATTTAAGTTGAAGCTAATTGCGATATGGCGCCTTGTTTATAACGTTCCGGCAGGCCAAGCGCCACTTTGCATTAAAAGACCAAACCAATCTTCCAGATGCCAAGTGTGCGTAAGTTTTCCGTTTTTAAGATGATGAAACTCGTGAAGCGCAATTGCCACTTTTCTATTTGTTGAGGGTATTCCCAGTAAATCCTTATTATGTGTAAACTTTAATTCAGCTCTTACCCCAGCTCTTTCATGAGTTCCAAAAATTTCGTGAATGACCACCTCTATATCGGGAAAGGTGTCAATAAGTTTGCTCATAATTATCTGTAACCCTATTGGTCCCTCCTGTTGATCCGGCGCCAGTGGAATGTCCTGCCAATCAGGGGTGCAGACCTCATTTAGTAATTCAGGGATATTTTTTTTCCAGGCACTGTAAAATGTTTCTATTGTACCTATTTCTTCTTGGGTCAGACCGTTGACCAAATTAGTATTTTCCATTTGTATTGATAGATTTTCTATGTTTTACAATGATTAAATAAACTAGGAGGATCCCAACTCAACTGGATGTATCCTCCTTAGTTATACTTTAATTACATAGAGAGTTAATAAAAGCTTGTGATATAAATTAAAGGTTTGACCCTCCGGAAACCTCTATACGTTGTGCATTTATCCATTTGGAATCATCGGTACATAAAAAGGCAACGACACTTCCAATATCATCTGGCAGTCCTACACGACCCAATGCTGCTTGTGATGCAAGGTGGGTATTCATATCACTATTATCCCTTACAGCACCACCCATGATATCTGTCTCTATGGGGCCAGGTGCCACTATGTTAGATCTGATCCCTCTTTTACCCAATTCCTGGGCTTGATATTTGGTAAGTGTCTCCATAGCTCCCTTCATAGCAGCGTAGGTTGCAAATCCTGGAGTTGTGAATCGTGCTAGCCCTGTGGATATATTGACGATACCTCCATTATCTCTTAAAATGAGTTCATTAAGAAGTTTTTGAGTTAGGAAAAAAGGTCCTTTGAAATGAACATTAAGTAATTCCTCAAATTGTTCTGGCGTGGCGTCGGTGTAGTTGGCATAATGGATGAATCCCCCATTATTAACAAGATAATCTATCTTTTCTGTACCGAAAGATTTACTTAAAGAACTTTTTAGTAAAGAACTAAAAGTATCAAAACTTTTTAGATCCATGACATCAAGGTGAATAGCAAAGCCCTTTTGTCCATTTTGTTCAATTTGACCTATAACCTCATCTGCTGCTTCTTTGTTGGATTGGTAGGTGATTATCACATCCAATCCTTTTTTAGATAAGCTAATAGCCATATCTCTCCCTAGTCCACGGCTTCCCCCGGTGACTAATGCAATTTTGTTGTTTGACATTTTCTTTTTTTTAATTAAATATTCAATGCAAATATCTTAGGATAACTCGTCACGGATTTATCCATAACGTGGATTACTTTAGCCAAAACTTGGTTTTAAATAGCGAAACAAGAAATGAAGATGGAATACACCTCCCGAATCACTAGAATGTTATTAAGCCAATTTCTAATTTGACGATATAAACTGCTTAATGTCTTCTATAGCTTCCATCGATTCTTTTGAATCAATATGAGCAAACGGCCAGACATGTTTTTGCCCCTCATACTCCTTAAACTTAGATTTCTTTTGAATGGGATTAATGTAAGCATAGAAGTTTTTGGCATCATCATTCAATACCTCGTCCGTGCCGACCAGCAAGAACACAGGCGGGAATTCTTTGAATTTCAATTCACTGGGATCTGCCTCTTGAATATTATTTGAGGCGTACATCAATGCATGGTTATAAAGAAAATCCTTGCTTAGAATGGGATCCAATGCCTGTCTGGTCTCATAGGATTTATTATCACACTTTAAATCGATCCACGGAGAGATTAACGCTAACGAGGCAGGCATGGATAGATTGGCTATTTGTACATCATTTATCAATGCTATTGCCAGGCCACCTCCAGCACTATCACCCATTACGGTTATTTTATAATCCTTATACTTTTTTTGCAGCTCTTTGTACACATTGAATATTTCGTTGTTCGCAGTAGGATATGGATGTTCTGGAGACAATGCGTATTCTATGTATAAAATGGGCGAATTGAACGATCTGGCTAAATGAGATATCATTGCTTGATACGTATTAAAGTTTCCATAGGTGTATACACCACCATGCAGATACACCATTATTTCTTTTTTACTCAACATCTCTTGATTAAACATGTAACTCTTAACTCCTGAAATGGTGGTTTCATTTATACTTACCGTATTATTGGGAGGATAAACTTTCCCTAAAGTTTCATAGAAACCTCTAAATTCATTTATTTTTTGCATAGTACTATCTGCGATAGTTTGCGCAAATACATTCGTATTAGTGAACTGGAGCACTGCCAGCATCACTATGGTTTTCACTATATTTTTCATTTGTATATAATTTTTTATTTGTTTATAAATGGATAATCGATATAACCTTCTTTACTGCCACCAAACATAGTCGCTCTATCAGGTTGATTTAATTCTGTATTCAGTTCAAAACGTTTGGGTAAATCTGGATTGGCCAAGAATAGTGTTCCGAAGGAAACCATACTGGCAATTCCTTTTTCTAATTCTTCCTCGGCCGAAGCCTTATCATAGCCTGAATTTGCAATAACAGTTTGCTTAATTTGGTTACCGAACAGTTCTATGTCATCCACGTTGGGATAATGTGATGGGGAGGGGAAAGATGGACTGCGCTTCATCAATTCTACATAAGCAAAGTCTAGTTTATTCAATTCCTCAATCAAATAGCTGTAGGTCTCTACAGGGGCATCTAATATCATATCACCGTAAGGATGCAAAGGAGAAATTTTAATACCAACCTTATCGCCTCCAACTGTTTTTATCAATTCTTTCATGACTTCCAGTGCAAAGCGTACTTTGTTTGGAATACTACCACCATATTTGTCCGTTCTTTGATTTGAGCTTTCCGCCAAGAACTGACTCGGTAAATAGCCGTTAGCAGCGTGAAGTTCAACCCCGTCAAAACCCGCTTCTATGGCATTTTTTGCCGCCTGCCCGAAATCTTTAATTGTTTGTTTAATTTCTTCTAGCGTAATTGCTTGTGGTGTTTCATATTCCTTCATGCCCTGTGAAGTAAAATGTTGCATCCCTCGAATAGGCAGGGCGGATGGCGCCAATGGCAGTTTTCCTTTTCTATCTGTGGAATGC
Source organism: Mesonia oceanica (assembly GCF_902499555.1). Classification (GTDB taxonomy): domain Bacteria; phylum Bacteroidota; class Bacteroidia; order Flavobacteriales; family Flavobacteriaceae; genus Mesonia; species Mesonia oceanica. The sequence goes on along the minus strand of NZ_CABVMM010000021.1, from coordinate 3,994 downwards.
CCTACACGGCCTGTATGCCATAGTTGGGCTATAATAACTCCTCCTTTATCATGCACTGCTTGGGTCACTTTTTTCCAGGCTTCAATTTGCTCATTGGTAAAAATGCCTGGAGTAAGCGGACTGCCGGTAGCTTCTTCGCTTATTCTGATGGCTTCCGTAAACAATAAACCTGCACTCGCTCGTTGCGTATAATATTCCACGGTCATTTCACCCACTACACCGTGAATATCTGCCCGGCTTCGGGTCATGGCAGCCATTGCCATTCTGTTCTTTAATTCTAAATTTCCAAACTGTGTTTTTTCTAAAAGTTTCATGGTATTTATTTTTTAATTATCATTATTATTTATTTTCAAAGATGTGTCGAACGTTCTTTAAAAACTTGTATCAAATCACTCTTACTATTAGCTGTTATAAGCAGGTATGTAAACCTCAGATACAAATTCTTCTGCCGTTGTAGGACTGATGGTAGATGCATCTCTTTTCTGATAGTTGAAAATGCCATCTTTAATAGCTACGGCCATACCAATCAGATTATCCACAAAGTCTTCTGAAAAACCATTACCCAGAAATACTTGCTTCGCTTGGTCTGCTGGAATTTGCACATAGGGCAATTCGGGTTTACCAATGGCATTGCCGATGATGTTGGTAAATTCGCTATACGTATAATCTTTTGGCCCCATTACCGCATGCACACTTTTACCTGTAAAGTCTAGGTTTATTAAATGTGCCGCTGCTACTTCCGCAACATCCTGAGTTGCCACCATAGGGATAGCGTGATCACCAACCGCTGGGGTTCCATTAATCCCTTTTGATTTTACCAACCCAATGGTTCTTAAGAAATTATCCATAAAGTAGGCAGACCGAAGGTGCAGTACATTTACATCTTTTAGCTGATTTAATCTTACTTCCTGTTCTCCTGTACCGGCCATCATACCGTTGCCTTCGTGCAGATGGGAGCCCAGGCTGCTCATATTTACAATATGTTTGATACCTGATTTTTGAATGGCTTCCAGATAATTGCCGGTAACTTGTCTTTGATAGGCTCGGGTGTTTTCTGCCTTAACATTATCGGGTAAAATGAGAAAAGCACTATCCGCATTTTTGAATGCCTCAGTAATGGTTTCTACATCATTGACATCTCCTGAAATTATTTCTGCTCCCAAAGTTTTAAAGTCTTTTAATTTATCGGGATTTCTTGTTAGTAGTTTTACCTGATGCTTTCCTTTTTCTAAAAGAATTTTGGCAATTTTACTTCCTACTGTTCCTGTGGCTCCGAGGATTACTATTTTTTTCATCTTTTACTATTTTTGTTGTTATTAATTATTTACACTACAAAGGTGCGATTAGGCTTTTGCGAAAACTTGTATCAAATCACTGTTCTGTTTTTTAGTGTTCCAGGTGGTTCCTTTTTCAAGCTGACCACTTTCAAGGTCATTTTTAATGATATCCATAGCATTCCGTAGCACTGCTCCAAAAGCTTTTATCAAAACCAACTTGATAAAAATTCTTGAAATAAAATTGGTTGGAACTGCACGGTACGTCCATTCTATTTTGGTTTGATGGTTTCCTAAATCTGTGAACAACCATTCCCCCTCAATTCTTTTAAGTAGTGCTGCAAGTAATTTTGATGTAAAATGCTCGTTTTTGTATGAAAAGGAAGTTGGAGCATTCACTGTTAAAAGACTTTCTTCCGAAGTGGATCCGTCTGCAAAGTAGACTGTCCTTTTCAATCCCGCTTTATTCCAACCTTGCTTAATACTAGTATCTACAATCGCTGGAATCATTGCGTTACCTCGGAAGATGTGCATTAAATTGATAGGAGGTATATAGTCGAATGCACTATCTATTTTGGAATTGATGATGGTTACTACCGTTATTTCGGGGTTTTTGTTCGAAACCTTCTTGTTGTTTTTTGTTGTTTTCATTTTCTAAGTTTTTAATTTATTTACTATACAAAGATGCTGAGAACCTTGCCTGCAAACTTGTATCAAATCACTGTTTTGCTTTTAGATAAAATCCCTATTTGTGCAGATTGCCACTGTACATACCACCATCAAAATGTTTTGCATTGGTTTGCGTAATAAATAAAACGATGTCAGTAGTTTCAATGGCGATGAAAGTCGGATTTTCATTTTCTATTAAAGCACTTTCGCCGGTTCTTAGTTGTACGTCAGCATTGACTTGAATGTCTCCATTAAACACATAAAATAGAAATGAGGTATCCTCGATAGATAGCTCGGGCAAAAAAGATTCTTCACCTTGTTGCAACTGCATATCCAGTATCCAGGTATTGCTTCTTATCTGTAAAGGATAATCATTGTCCTTACCAGCTATTTTTCGCCATTGATTAAGACTATAGGCTTCTGGTAATTGATGAAATTGTACTTGGGGTTTTAGTCCCTTAACTTCGGGTCTGATAAAAATCTGCAGCCCTTCTAGAGTACCATCTTCTTCCAAAGTTTTTTCTTCGTGGTAAAAACTGGAACCCGCATTCATCATCATTAACTTTTGATTTGAAATGGTATCCATATGCCCTTCGGAATCCTTGTGTTTGACTTTACCTCTACGTAGGTAGGTAAAAATTTCATCATCTTTATGCGGATGCATTGGGATTAGTGTACCAGGAGTTATACGGGCTTGGTCAATCCTTCCAATTGTAGAAAAGCCTGTATCATTCAGTTCGGGCATTATTAGCCCAGGATATAAAATCTGTATCCCAAATCCACCGTGCTGCTTCCCATATTTTATGGTATTGTCTATTTTTCTTAGCATAATTACAATTGTTAATTGAAAATGAAGGCTATAATTAAGAATTGACTTCAATCACTACTTTGCCTATATAGCCTCCTTTTTCCGCGTATTGATAGGCTTCTTTAAATTGGCTAAATGGAAATACTTTGTTGACTTCAATCTGTAACCCGTTATTTACAGCCTTGACTAGCGTCTCGGTTTGTTTTGTGGAAGGACTTGAAAGCACTACAACGTGTTTTTTACTGGTAAATAAGTTCTTGAATAACGAAGTAGGAATTTCAATTGGCTGAGGTGTCACGTTTAAAAACAAGCTTTTTGATTTCATAATCCCTTTGGCATTTTTGTAGCTCATTTTACCAGACAAATCCACTACAATGTCATAGCTGTCTTTCCTTGACAATACATTTTCTTTGGTGTAATCTATTACTGTGTTGGCACCCAAATTTTTTGCATATTTCATTCCTTTGGTGCTCGTTACAGCTGTTACATTAGCTTGCTGTTGTTTTAATAATTGAAGTAAATAAATCCCAAATCCTCCAGTAGCACCGTTTATCAGTATAGCAGTTTGAGCAGTGATATTTCCCATTTTTTCTAAAGCCGCAAGTGCAGCGGTACCCACTACAGGAATGGATGCTGCTTGCTCAAAGGTAGTATTGGAAGGTTTTTTCCAGACCAATGAAGAGGTTACCGCAACATACTCGGCTGATGCACCTTCTTTCATTAAATTTTTAACGACGCCAAATACAGCATCTCCCATTTTTAGATGACTAACCCCAGAGCCAACTTCTTCCACGATACCGGCAAAATCAGCTCCAGTATGCTTCGGAAATTTGGACCCCGACATCAATTTCATTTCCCCCTTTCTGATTTTCCAATCCATAGGATTAATGGAAAATGCTTTTACCTTTACCAACACCTGGTTTGAATTAATAGTAGGTTTGACTTGTTCTACCATTTGTAAAACATCTGTTGTTCCGAATTTTTTGTACACAATTGCTTTCATGATATTAATTTTTATTGGTTTAAATTGATATCACAAAGTTGCACAGAAACCTATGGTCAAACTTGTATCAAATCACTGTAGTGATTTAAAAGGAACTACTAAATAATAAAGGCACCTACTTTAAAGGTGCCTTAAATTATATAGTCAAACCTTAGCAATCATGCAATTCTCTAGTTATCATTTAATTATGTTAAAAACATCTACTAAATCAATGACTTAAATTGCAAGGAAAAGTGTAAT
>NZ_CABVMM010000020.1 GCF_902499555.1 Mesonia oceanica | reverse complement strand
TGTACTGGTAGATAATGGCGATGGCACTTTTACCCATACTGCGGTAGATGGAACACAGCTGACCTTTGATGCGAACACGGTCAGCTACACGAACAATAACGATGGTACTTATACTTTCACGAATGATAATGGAGAAAGCTTAACGGTTGATATCATCAATGAAGTAGCGACCGATATCCAGAACCAGGGTGATGTTTATACGGAGATCATCAATTTGTTGGAAAGCAACAGTGATGTATTGGTTGACAATGGCGATGGAACTTTTACCCATACCGCAGTAGATGGAACGCAGCTGACTTTCGATGCCAATACGGTCAGCTACACAAACAACAATGACGGGACTTACACCTTTACAAACGATAATGGAGAAAGCTTAACAGTTGATATCATCAATGAGGTAGCGACCGACATCCAGAACCAGGGCGATGTGTATACGGAGATCATCAATTTATTGGAAAGCAACAGCGATGTACTGGTAGACAATGGTGATGGTACTTTTACCCATACCACGGTAGATGGTACAGAGGTTACTTTTGATACCAACACAACTACTTTTATTTATAATGATAATGGTACTTATACCTTTACGAATGAAAATGGAGATACGTTGACTCTTGAATATCTTGCTAATAACGGTATCACTAAAAATGAGGATACTTTTCAATTAGGGGGAGATTTAATTCAACCTACTACAATAACTACAACGGCTACCAATACTTTAGCCATAGAAGGACTTCAAGAGGGTGAATCTCCCGGTAATGATATTGTAGTCATGGATGCACAAGGTATTTTAAAGAAGGTAAAAGCGGCAATGCCTAAATTCTTTTATATGCCTTCTATTTTGGTTCCTACGTCTCCAGATCAAGTTCCGGCTGGAGAAACTTATGGAGAGATCGATTTATATCAAAAATATCAAGAACAATTTGGAGGAACAGGTTCGGTTCCACTGGTGACCAATTCCAGTAATGCAGGAAATACATTACCGGTTTTGCCAGCTACAGAGCTTAATTATTATGTGACTTGGTACGATACTTCGGTTTTTTCTGATGTTTCTATTTCAGATACAGGTGTCTTAAATTATAGCGTGGATGGGAGTTCTGAAGTTACAGAGTCTTCCTTTATGAATATTGTTTTTGAAGTAAAATAACCCTTTAGCAGATATGAATCTATTCAATAAATATATAGTAGGCGTATTTTTATTCTTTACAGGGTATTCATCTAATTATGCACAGTGTTATCCAGGAAATATTGTTACTTCTACCTTTGCAACCGGAGGGACAGGAAATTATTTAGATAGGATTATTTGGTTAACCTGGGGAGCGCAATCTTCAGCAGATATCTACGGAAAGGAGGGAGAAGTTTTAAATAATGGTGAAACTTCTTATGCTTCCATTCAATTAAGTCAGAATAAATATTTCTGCTTACAAGCTACCATAGATAATATAAATCCCTCTTCTTCCATTGAAAGTTACATTCCCGGGAATTTTGTAGGAGACTCGATGGATGAGTTATACAATATAGGTGGAACAGGTAATAATAACCAGTTGGTTGCAGGAATTATAAATGCAGATGGAGGCGATACAGCCACTTTTACCGTGAGTTGTCAGGCCTTTTTAGATGGCAACCCTATAAGAATTAAAGGTTTGGTAATTGCCGATGCAGAGTCCTTAGCTTCTTCAGAAGAAATAAAAGTAAGTTCTGATGGGGAGTGGAAAGTGGTAGAAGTAAGAAAAAACATAGGAGCGGGGCCTTATCAAATCAATAAAAGTAATATAGGAGGCGGATTGCAAAGAGTTCGGTTTTTTAATGGAAACGATAATAATACAGCCGCAATTACTATTCTATCTTTTAATGAAACGGCATATGATACAGAAGTTAATAATTATGAAATAAATTTTGATGTAGAGATAAAAGGGGCAGGTTTAACAGCGATAGCTCTTGGACTGTTGGTACCCGAACTTGATAGAGGCGATGCACCAGATACCTATGGGGATGTACTCCATATTATAGATAAGACCACATTTTCTGATGATCAGGTGCCGGTAGGAACCAGCGTAAATTTAAATGCCGACACTTACACTCCTGCTTCAGAAATTCCTGAAACTAATATTAGTTATCTAGGGTCGGTATCGCCAGATAAAGATCTTGATGAACAATATACCATAGATGCCTTAGGAGATGATAATGATGGAGGCAATGTAAATGAAGAAGATGCACTTCCAGCTAATTTAAAACGTTTTTATTATCGGAATTTTAATTATGTAGCTGGAAAAACTTTTGAAGTAGAAGTACCTTACACCACAATAGATGATTCTTACCTGCAAGGCTGGGTAGATTTTAACGTAAATGGTGTTTTTGAAGATGGAGAAGGAGTAGTGCAAGCCTTACCAGCTGGTATAGGAACGACCACGCTAAGCTGGGTAGTACCCAATGATGTGGTTATACGGCCCACCTATATGCGATTAAGACTTTCTGATAATTATTATGGGATGTTAACCCCTGAAACCACTTTGTTAAGAGGGGAAGTGGAAGATCATCGCATGTATGTGGTAAAACCTGCAATGGTTAATCCTTTCCTTCCTTCAGTAACAAAAGAATAATTCAATTTGAAGAAAACACTTTACATATCATTCTTATTCATCAATTTTTTTTGCGGAATTATGCTTTCGCAAACGGTGAATACAGGAATGCTATACGTAAGTGAAAACACCAAGTTCTCCAGTGTTTCCAGCTTTAATAATAAACCTGAAGCTACATTTTACAATGATGGACGTACGAGTTTGTATGCAGATATTTATAATGAAGGGATTTTCGATTTTTACAATCAGACCGGTATCCTTCGATTAGTAGGAAATCAATTACAAAAAATTAGCGGTCAAGAAATATTTACCACTAATTTATATTTAGAAAATAATACCCCAGCGGTAGCATTTCAGGTAAATTCAGGAGTTAATATATATCGAGATGCCTATTTTATCTTAGGAATATTAGAAAATAGAATAAGTCGAGGAAGAGTCAACTTTCTTCCAGATGCGATTGCATTCAACGCTTCAGATGCAAGTTTTGTTGATGGTCCCGTCAATAAAACAGGCGATAGTGATTTTCAATATCCTATTGGTCATAAAAACTATTACCGGCCTGCCATCACTTCCATGTTAAATTCTGTCAATACCTATAATGCAACTTATTTCCTTAAAAATCCCGGGACACTTTATGAGTTGTCAATAAAAGAAAGTTTGATCGAAAAAATTGATAATAATGAATACTGGGAAATCAATATGAAAACTCAAGAAGAAGTAATGTTGTCGTTAACCTGGAATTCAAATACCACTCCCAATTTCATATTAAATGAAACTTTCACACAAGATGCTATTCATATTGTAAGATGGAATGCCATTACCCAACGTTGGGTAGATGAAGGTGGAGTTACGAATACTTCAGAAAATACAGTAACAACTGCTGTTCAATATCCCGGAATTTACACCTTAGCTTTAATGAAGCATGAGGAAGTAAATCCGTGTGAGATTGTTGTTTTTAATGCCGTAACACCTAATGGCGATGGATTTAATGATTATTTAGAAATCAGTAATGAGGCAACTTCCTGCGCTCGAAATTTAGTAGTGAAAATTTTTAACCGATGGGGAGTAAAAGTTTTTGAGACCAATAACTATGGAGAACCCGGACAAGTGTTTGATGGCTATTCTAACGGAAGATTAACTGTTCAGCAAGAATCACAATTACCTTCGGGGACTTATTTCTATGTATTGGAATATGATTATAACCAAGGTGAAGGACTGTCTAAACATCAAAAAGCAGGATACATTCACCTAAGTACTGAGTAAGCGCATAGAAAATGAAACAATATTACTTCTACATTCTATTTTTCTTTTTTCTTAGCGTGGCTTTTGGGCAGCAAGACTCGCAGTATACTCAATATATGTACAATACCATGAGTGTAAATCCCGGTTACGCCGGTACACGGGAAGTGTTGAGTGTAATTGGTGCTTATCGAACGCAATGGATTGGATTAGAAGGAGCCCCCAAAACTTTAAATTTTGCAGCACATACCCCGCTAGGAGGGAGAAGTCTTGCCAATTTAGGTTTAGATGTAACCAGTGATAACATTGGAGCTTCTACTCAAAAATCTATAGCGGCCAATTTCTCTTATATTATTACGTTAGGCAGAGGGGAGGATACCAGGTTAGCTTTTGGAGTAAAAGGTGGAGTAGATAACTTAGAGATTGATGTGAATAAACTTACTTTAGCCGATATCAACGATCCACTGCTCTCTAATTTAAGTGAATTTTCTCCCATAGTAGGCTTAGGAACTTACTTATATACCGATAATTGGTATTTAGGGATTTCAACCCCAAACCTCTTGCAAACCAAACGCTATAATGACGCTACTGTGGCTACTTATACCAATAAAGCTCATATTTATGCAATAGGCGGCTATGTCTGGGAAGTAAATCGGGATTTAAAATTTAAGCCTGCCTTTTTAGTGAAGTCTGTTACTGGCGCTCCACTAGCGATAGATGTATCAGCTAATTTTTATTTTAATAATAAATTTACAGTAGGAGCTTCCTATCGATTAGGTTCTGCGGTAAGTGCGCTTGCTGCTTTTCAGGTTTCAGAACAAATTATGATTGGTTATGCTTACGATTATGAAACGACTGAGTTAAGCAATTACAATAGTGGTTCTCATGAAATTATGTTAAGGTTTGAATTATGGGCCAATTATCGCAATAGGTTTAGGTGTTTTTAAGAAATATTCCTGAATTTTAATAAAAATACTTTAGAATTATTTAATTTAGCTTGCAACGTTTTCACTTTAGAAAAGTCTATATAGTAAGAACGCTTAACCACGCTAACTTCAACTTATGAAATTTAACCTTAGAACAACTTTTGTTGGACTAACAGCATTTTTATTTTCCTTCGTTTTACAAGCACAAGATTTTCAAGTAAAAGGGAAAGTAGTAGATGTAGAACAAACCCCCTTAGAGTCAGCCACCGTATATATTGAAAAGGCACAAGATAGTACGCTGGTAGAGTATACCATATCAGATGTAGATGGAAATTTCTCTGTAGAAGGAAGCACCGATGCCAACTTCATCAATATATTCGTAAGTTTTACAGGCTTCAATACCTATCAAAAAAAAATTTCCCTACAAGAAAATTCCAATATCGATTTAGGTGAAGTGATAATGAAGTTTTCCACCAATAGTCTAGAGGAAGTAGTGGTGAAAGGAAATCGTGCCCCTGTAACCATTAAAAAAGACACCTTAGAATTTAATGCGGCCTCTTTTAAAACACAACCCAATGCGAATGTAGAAGATGTGTTGAAACAATTACCCGGCGTGAATGTAGATAACAATGGGAAAATTACCGTTAACGGAAAAGAAGTTTCCAGAATTTTAGTCAACGGAAAAGAATTTTTTGGTGACGATCCCAAAATTGCGACCAAAAACTTACCCAAAGAAATTATCGATAAAATTCAGGTGGTCGATACCAAGACCAAATCGGAAGAATTTACCGGAGAAGAAGGCGATTCAGAAAATAAAACCATTAACCTAACCGTAAAGGAAGATAAAAATAAAGGATATTTCTCTAGACTAACCGCAGGAGGAGGAACCGATGAACGCTATGAGTTAAGTGGAATCGCTAATTATTTTAAGGATGAATTACGTCTGAGTATTTTAGGGAGTTCCAACAATATCAATTCTTCTGGTTTTACTTTTGATGAAGTTTTCGATGCCATGGGACGTAGTGCCTATTCAATTAATGGTACAGGAGGTGGTGGTCAAGGCCAAGGAGGAATCACAAAATCTGACAACGCAGGTTTCAATTTTGCAGATGAATGGGGAAAGAAAGCCGATTTAAATTCGAATTATTTTTTCAGTAGGTCTGATAACAGAACGGCAACAAGCATTGAAAGAGAAAATATTTTACCTGATCGCACGTATTTTAATAATTCAGAATCGACTTCAGAACGTCAAAATGATAACCACCGTGCAAGGGTAAATTTTGAATTTAAACCCGATACGTTAACAAGAATTTCTTTTCGTCCCAATGTAAATGTAAATAAAGGTTATTCAACGAGTAATTCGTTTACCGAATCTTTTGAAGAAGACGGAACGCCTATTAATAACGCAAATACCAAACAAAACGGGGAAGTTTCCAGCGTTAATTATAGCAATCGTTTTGATGTAACTAGAAAATTTGGAAGTAAAGGAGCATTTATTCGCTTAGGCTTCAATAATACCAATAATACTTCTGAAGGAGATCAAGTCTATTATTCATCTAGGGAAATTTATGACGAAAACGGAAATCTGGATAATACAGAAATTCAAGATCAATACATTGATGAAGATAGTAAAGAAGATGAGTATGAAATTTCACTCAATTCTCGACTTCCACTTAGTGAAAAACTTTCCTTAGATCTCGCTTATGCCTACCGAAAAAACAATCGTAGCAATACACGTTTGGTTTACGATAAGGAAGAAGGAGAAGGCAATTACAATAACTTAAACGATAATTTGAGTAACGATTTTGAATCCGAAACTTTTGACCATCGTCCAGAATTAGGCTTGGTTTATAAAAGTGATAAATTACGGGCAAGTGTTTCTGGAGGTATTCAAAATATACGTTTAAAAAATATAGATTTATTTACAGAGAACTCTTTTGAAAATACCTATAACAACCTGTTTGTTAATTCCTACTTACGCTATGAATTGACTAAAACCAAGTCTATTTATTTTAACTACAGAAGCGCTCGAAGTACACCAAGCTTAAATCAATTACAACCTGTAACCAATACCACTAATCCATTAAATATTGTAACAGGGAATCCTAACTTAGATCCAACCTTAGAACATAGTTTTTATGCCAATTTTAATAATTATGATTTTAAATCACGTTCTGGTTTTTATGCCTATTTAGGAGGAAGTTTATACAACGATCGGGTAGTTTCTTTTACGACAACCGATGAAGATTTGGTAAGAACTACCACCTATACAAATGTTGATGGAGCTTATAGCGCATTTGCAGGATTTAGCCTGAATAAAAAAATTGAATTGGAAAATGGAAACTCATTAAATCCAAGAGTAGGTTTTAGAACCAATTTCAATAGAAATGTAGGTTTCTCCAATACACAAAAATATAATTCTGAAACATTATCCCTATCTCCCCAATTAGCGGTAAGGTATGAAATTGAAGAATTATTAACCGTAGCCCCAAGTTATCAATTAACCTACAATAAGGCAAGCTATAGCTTAGATTCTAGTAGGGATCAAAACTATATTAATCATAATTTGGGAGTAGAGATTACTTCTTACTGGCCTAAAAATTTCATTTTTGGCAATGATATCAGCTATCAACATATGGGAAATATGTCACCCGGATTTAAAAATGATTTTGTTCTATGGAATATGAGTTTAGGATATAAACTCTTAGGAGAAGATGGAATTTTTAAAGTGAAAGTATTTGATGTGTTAGATGAAAACATTTCAACCTCTAGGTATACCGGAGAAGATTTTATTCAAGATACGCAACAACTCGTGTTGGAGCAATACGTAATGTTTAGTTTTACCTATAAATTCAGCAAGTTTGGGGGGAGAGATCCCAACAAGAGAAGATAGTTATTTAATTTGTGTTTAGTTTATATAGTTGTAAAAACCACTTTTTGAGCATTCAAAAAGTGGTTTTTTTAGTATACTTATTTAAATAAAACTATTACTCACTAGCATTACCAGCTTCCTCCGGCACCGCCGCCGCCAAAGCCTCCACCGCCGAAGCCACCACCAAAGCCTCCGCCTCCAAAACTTCCACCGCCGCCAAAGCCACCACCGGAAGAGTGACCTCCGCCACCAAACATTCCGCGACCAAGGCTACTTAAAATAATAGCATCAAAAATTGTATCAGCACCACTTCTACGGCCGCCGCGTCCTCCACCGCCGCCATTATTTTTTTTAATTATGGAAATGATAATAACAATAAAAATAATGAAAATTACAATGATCGGTAACGGATTAAAACCAATACCTTCATTACCTTGATTAGCTTTAAAAGTACCGTTCATTACCTGCATAATGGCAGTAGTACCTTTATCTAAACCTTGATAGTAGTTTCCTTTTCTAAATTCCGGTAAAATTACTTGATCAATAATGGTTTTGGTTTTAGCATCAGTCATATATTCTTCCACCCCATATCCTGTAGTGATCCAAATTTTACGGTCGTTTTTAGCCAGTAAGATTAAAAAACCATTATCCTTAGACGATTGTCCAATTCCCCATTTTTGTGCCCAATCAGCGGCATACGTTCCAATGTATTCATCATTTAGGGTGGGGATGGTAGCTACCACAATTTGGGTAGAGGTAGTATCGGCATACCTTATTAATTTTTGTGTTAAGCTTTTTTCTTCCGCATTACTTAAAACATCAGCAGCATCGTAAACGCTCGTTTGCTTAGAAGGTTTATTGGGAACATCTAATTGGGCAAAACCAAAAGTTCCTATCAATAAAAATAGAATTCCGAATATATTTTTTTTGCTAAAAGCAGAAGTGAAGTAGTGCATTATCCTCTTGATATTTCGTCTGAAAGTTCGTTAATGTCGTCTTGTTGATAAGGAAAGTGATGCTTTAATTGTTCGCCGGCTTTTAAAATTCCGTCCACTAAGCCTTGCTTAAAATCACCTTTTCTAAAATGGTCTTGCATCACGTTTTTGGTACTTTCCCAAAAATCATCAGGTACTTTTCTATCAATACCTTTATCTCCCATAATGTAAAATTGATGGTCTTCAATGGCAAGGTAAATTAATACTCCATTTTCGAGTTTGGTGTTGTCCATCTTTAAGTCGTGGAAAACAGTTTTGGCTCTCTCAAAAAGTTCGATCGGACATTTTTTTTCAATATGCACACGAATTTCTCCTGAAGTATTTTTTTCTGAAATCCGAATTGCTTCTACAATTTCTTCTTCGTCTTTAACTGAAATAAATTCTTTGGCCATTTTCTTAAGGTTTTAGTACTGAATTTTCCTTACTCAATAATATCATTATAAAAAAAATGCTGAAAAAATTCAGCATTCATTTCATTTTAAAATTCTACCGTTGGGGCATTTTCAGCACCTGCTTGGGCTTCAAATGGTGTCATTCGTTCAAACCCAAACATTCCTGCAAAAATATTGTTTGGGAATTTTCTGATGTAGGTGTTGTATTCACGAACATTATCGTTAAAACGATTACGTTCCACATTAATTCTATTTTCAGTTCCCTCTAACTGCGATTGTAAATTTCTGAAATTTTGTGTAGCGGTTAGTTGCGGGTAACGTTCTACACTTACCATTAGTTTTGATAAAGCTGAAGAAAGACCACTTTGTGCTTCCTGAAATTTTTGCAAAGATGCACTGTCTAAATTATCGGCATTAATGTTAACAGAAGTTGCTTTTGCTCGGGCTTCAATAACATCTGTTAACGTACTTTTTTCAAAGTCTGCAGCACCTTTTACGGTGTTGACCAGATTCGGAATTAAATCGGTTCTACGTTGGTAAGCACTTTCGACATTGGCCCAAGAAGCTTTTACATTTTCTTCTAATTCTACAGCAGTATTATTAACACCAGCTGTCATTTTATAGCCAATAAAGCCTAACACTAAAATTATAATTACGGGGATTAACCACTTTTTCATTTTTTCTTTTTTATAGTTGATTTTTAATATTGATCAATTCAGATTTTATATGTTCTAATTTACGAATAATCTCGAAGTTGTTGAGTGTTTCTACCTTTTCTTCTTTTAAATGTGTTTTTGCACCTTCTAACGTAAAGCCACGCTCTTTTACCAAATGATAAATCAACTCCAAGTTTTTAATGTCCTCTTTGGTGAATTTCCGGTTTCCCTTAGCGTTTTTTTTAGGTTGGATGACATCAAATTCCTTTTCCCAAAATCGAATAAGAGAGGTATTCACCTTAAAGGCCTTGGCAACTTCACCAATGTTATAATAAAGTTTGTCGGGGAGGTTGACGTGCATTAATCTAACGATTGATTTTCGAGTGCAGACTGGTTCAGCATAATATCGTATTCTTCAGCAGTAAGATCACCGTGGTAAAAGTTAATAGGATTCACTACTTTTCCATTTTTATGTACTTCGTAATGCAAGTGCGGAGCTGTTGATAAACCAGTGCTGCCTACTTCACCAATCACTTCTCCACGTTTCACTTTTTCACCTTTTCTTACTTTAAAATCACTTAAATGCGCATAATAAGTTTCATAGCCAAAACCATGGTCTAGTACAATCAGATTACCAAATCCGGTAGTTCGTTGTGCTTTTTTTACCACAGCATCTCCGGTAGCATAAACTTCAGAGCCGGTAGGCGCACTAAAATCCATCCCGTTATGCATTTTTCGATATTTTAAAATCGGGTGCATGCGCATACCATAACCGGAAGCCATACGATTTAAGTTTTCATTTTTTACCGGCTGGATGGCAGGAATCGCAGTTAATAATTTTTCTTTTTCTTCCGCTAAATTAGCAATTTCATCTAATGATTTAGATTGCACAACAATTTGTTTTTGCAAGACATCTAAGCGTTTACTGGTTTCAACAATCAATTTAGAATTATCGTAACCTTCTAGGTCTTTATAGCGATTAATCCCACCAAAACCGGCTTTTCGCTGTTCTTCCGGGATAGGGTTTGCTTCAAAATAAACCCTGTAAATATTGTTATCTCTATTTTCTACTTCCGCTAAAACTTTTTGCGCTTGTGTCATTTTTTTGTTGAGTACTTCGTATTGCAATTTCATATTTTGCAATTCTCGCTTCATAGCTTTCTCTTTAGGCGTTTCAATTTGGGGTAAATTTAAATACACCAATAACAATAAGAAACCGGCCAAAAAAGAAGCCGTGATACCCAATAACGCATAGCCCAATTTTCGACCTTTCTTCCGTTCTATTTTTCGGTAAGAAAGTGTTTCGCTATCGTAATAATATTTAACCTTCGACATTGTCTTAAATTATGCTATTTTTGCCTTCTAAAATTAAGCAGTTTTGCTTAATAAGACGAACAAAGATAAAAATTGTTTCACTAGTAACATAATTTAACGTTTCAGCTACAAAAAATCGTATATGAAAGCTAACGAAATACGCAGCAAATTTTTAGAGTTTTTTGAATCTAAAAAACATCAAATTGTTCCATCAGCACCTATGGTCATTAAAGACGATCCTACCTTAATGTTTACCAATGCAGGGATGAATCAGTTTAAGGAATATTTTTTAGGCAATGCGACTCCTAAAAGTGCCAGAGTTACCGATACTCAAAAATGTTTGCGCGTAAGTGGAAAACATAACGATTTGGAAGAAGTGGGTAAAGATACCTACCATCATACGATGTTCGAAATGTTAGGAAACTGGAGTTTTGGCGATTACTTTAAAAAAGAAGCGATTGCTTGGGCTTGGGAACTATTAACGGAAGTTTTTAAGGTGAATCCTGAAATTCTTTACGTGACCATTTTTGAAGGTGATGAAGAAGACGGAATAGGTAAAGATGAAGAAGCTTATGGTTTTTGGAAAGAAATCGTGCCGGAAGAGCGTATTTTACTAGGTAATAAAAAAGATAATTTCTGGGAGATGGGTGATCAAGGACCTTGCGGTCCGGCATCTGAAATCCATATTGATATTCGCTCAGAAGAAGAGAAAGCTAAAATTTCAGGTAAAGAATTGGTGAACCAAGATCACCCGCAAGTGGTAGAGATCTGGAACCTGGTTTTTATTCAATTTAACCGAAAAGCCGATGGTTCTTTAGTTGAACTACCCAATAAACATATCGATACCGGTATGGGTTTCGAGCGTTTGTGTATGGTATTGCAAGATGTAAAATCCAATTATGATACCGATGTATTTACTCCGCTAATTCGCGAAATACAAACCATTACCAATTCTACTTACGGGAAGTCTGAAGAAACCGATATTGCCATTCGTGTAATTGCCGATCATGTACGTGCGGTTGCTTTTGCGATTGCAGATGGACAATTGCCAAGTAATAATGGAGCCGGTTATGTGATTCGCCGAATTTTACGTCGTGCAATTCGTTATGGTTTTACATTCTTAAACAAAAAAGAACCATTTATCTATAAATTTGTAGCGACGCTGAGTCAGCAAATGGGAACAGCTTTCCCAGAATTGAAAAAGCAAAAAAATCTTTGTGAAAACGTAATTAAGGAAGAAGAAAATTCATTCTTAAAAACCTTAGATCAAGGTTTGGTTTTATTAGACCAGATTATTGAAGCTGCTAAAGAAAAAAACTTGCCTGCCGATAGGCAGGTTTCAGGAAAGAAAGCTTTTGAACTTTACGATACGTTCGGTTTTCCTATCGATTTAACCGCACTGATTTTAAATGAACGTGGTTTCAAGTTGAATGAAACTGAATTTGAAGAAGAGCTTCAAAAACAAAAAGACCGTTCTCGTTCTGCTGCCCAAACCAAAGCTGAAGATTGGCAAATCTTGCGAGAAGATGATGAAGAGGAATTTATTGGGTACGATAGCTTAGAAGGAGAAGTGAAAATTACTAGGTATAGAAAAGTAGAAAGTAAAAAGGATGGAACTTTATACCAATTGGTATTCAATTTAACACCATTTTATCCTGAAGGCGGTGGGCAAGTTGGTGATAAAGGCTACTTAGAAAGTACCAACGGAAATGTAACGTATATCGTTGATACCAAAAAAGAGAATAACTTAATTATTCATATTGTAAAAAACCTTCCAGATCATTTAGAGGGAAGCTTTAAAGCTGTAGTCGATGCCAAACAACGTTCAAGATCGGCAGCTAACCATTCTGCAACACACTTATTGCATCAGGCGTTAAGAAGTATTTTAGGAACGCATGTAGAGCAAAAAGGTTCGATGGTTCACAGTAGCTATTTACGTTTCGATTTTTCACATTTTAGTAAAGTTTCTTCAGAAGAACTAAAACAAGTAGAAGATTTTGTAAATGCTCGAATTCGTGAAAACCTTCCTTTGCAGGAGAATAGAAGAATCCCTTATGCGGAAGCTATTGAACAAGGAGCGATTGCTTTGTTTGGGGAAAAATATGGCGATGCGGTAAGAACCATTCGCTTTGGTGACTCGATGGAATTATGCGGAGGAACGCACGTGCCAAATACCGCAGAAATCTGGCATTTTAAAATTATTTCTGAAGGTGCTGTCGCTTCAGGAGTACGTAGGATTGAAGCTATTACCGGCGATGCGGCTAAAGATTTCTTGACGCAACAGAGTGAAAACTTTAACCAAATAAAAGCCTTGTTTAAAAATGTAAAAGATCCGGTAAAAGCCGTGAACGATTTACAGGAAGAGAATTCGGTTTTAAAAAAGGAGATTGAAAACTTACTTAAAGAAAAAGCGAAAAACGTAAAAGGCGATCTAAAAAATGAATTGACCGAAATTAATGGTGTTCAGTTTTTAGCCAAACAAGTAGATTTAGACGGTGGTGCGTTAAAGGATTTATCCTTTCAGTTAGGTGGTGAAGTCGATAATTTGTTTTTATTGTTAGGATCTGCCAACAATGGTAAAGCTATTCTTTCGTGTTACATTTCTAAAGATTTAGTGGAAGAAAAAAGCTTAAATGCCGGACAAATTGTGCGCGAATTGGGTAAATACATCCAAGGCGGCGGTGGCGGACAAGCATTTTTTGCTACAGCCGGAGGTAAAAATCCTGATGGTATCGCAAAAGCTTTAGAAGAAGGAAAGAATTATATTAGTTAGTGATTTGATGAGTTTTTTTTTAATATTTTTCAATTTGAAAAGATATTAAAGTTTCTAATTGAGCTTTAATTCTTAATAGAAATAAATGTTATTCCGGACTTGGTCCGGGATAACGTTTAGCTTAAAATAATAGAATTCCACCATTCTGGAACCTGCTCCTTTCAGCATCTCATCCTACTAGAATCAATTTAGATGAGACCCTAAATCAAGTTCAGGGTAAAGAAACAAATACAATATATAGGTAAGAAATAAACAAGGCTTTCCTAAGTTCTTTTACCTTTGCTAAATGTATGGCCTAAAAGCAATTTTTAAATTTTACATCGATAGTAGTATTCACGTTTCACTTGCCGTTTGTGCTATGGTGCTAACGACTTCTTTTGTAATCCCTACAGCTATTTCTGCTGAATTATTAGGCTTTGTGTTTTTTAGTACCATTACCGGTTATAATTTCGTGAAATATGCGGGAATTGCCGGTTTACATCATCGCAGCTTGACCAAAAACCTTCGTTTTATTCAGTTGTTTTCTTTGCTGAATTTTATCGGGTTATTGGTGTTATCATTTTTTCAACCTATTGAAGTATTATTGATTTCTGCTTTTTTAGGATTTTTTACTTTATTATATGCGATCCCTTTTTTACCACGGGGAAAGAATCTGAGAAGTTTAAAATCGATTAAGATTTTTATTATTGCTTTCGTCTGGGCAGGAACCGCAGTTTGGTTACCAACACAAAACGTTGATTTCATTTTTTCGGTAGAAGCAAGGCTTCGGTTTTTACAGATTTTTGTCTTTGTTTTGGCACTTATCCTTCCATTTGAAATTCGGGATTTAACCTATGATAGTAAAGAATTGAGAACACTTCCGCAGTTAATAGGGGTAGAAAAAACGAAAGCCTTGGGATATGTATTGTTGATGCTTTTTTTTCTGTTGGAATTCACGATTACGTCAGAAGTAAAAAATTTGATTCCAACTTTTATGATCACCCTTCTTACCGGAATGTTAATTTATTTTTCTTCCAAAAAACAATCCGATTATTATGCTTCTTTTTGGGTGGAAAGTTTACCGATTATCTGGTGGGGATTACTTTGTTTAACGAAAGTACTATTTGTTTTTTAGGTTCTCCTGAAGCAACTTTTTAAGTTCTTTGCGTTCCTCTTCTTTTAACGAAGTTAATTCTGCTTTTTTGCAAAGTTCAGTAAGCTTTTTATTGCGTTCTGTATACTCTTGGCATTTAGGGCATTTGTCTAAATGAGAAACCAATTTTTCAAGTTCCCAGTCAGCTGCTTCATTGTATTGAGCTTTATCACAATAACAACCTGCGTCGGTACAGTTACAATATTTCTTGTCAGGATTTTCAGAATTCATAAATTACTTAAACCATTTTTCTTCCATACATTCTGCCAACGCAGTTCGTGCACGGTGAATAATTACCCATAAGTTAGACGGGGTAATATTAAATTCATTACAGATCACTTCGGTATCAAAGTTATCGATCGTTTTCATTTTAAAAATTTTGGCGTGCTTGGGGTTAATTTTATCAAGGCAATCGTAAATCGCAGCGCCTAATTCATTATTCACCAAATTGTCTTCTGCAGACTGTTCAAAATTATCAGCTACTTTCTCTTCCAGCCAGTCGCCTTCTTGGTCTTCATCGGTGTAGTTTATTTTTACTTCCGCTTGGCCTTTTTTAGAATTTATTTTTCGGTAATGGTCAATAATTTTACGTTTCAAAATAGAAATAAGCCAAGTGCGTTCGGTCGCCTCGCCTTTAAAATATTTTTTAGAACGTAAACCGGCCAGAAAAGTTTCAGAAATAAGATCTTTGGCAATCTCTCTATCGTTTACCCGAACGATGGCATAATTAAATAAATAATCAGAATATTCATCTACCCAATGATCTGGATTAATCTGATGTGTGTTTTCTACCATGAATAAACGTAAATTTGTGCTAAAATTACGAAGAATAGCTTAGCATTTCTTTTTATTTATTGTGAAAAAAAACATAAAATGAAGCGATTACTCATTATTGGTTACGTTTGGCCCGAACCTACTTCTTCTGCTGCCGGTAGTAGAATGATGCAACTCATCAAACTCTTTCTAGCAAAGGAGTGGGAGGTGAGTTATGCAAGTCCGGCGAAGGAGAGTAAATATGCGATTAATTTTGAAGAATTGGGGATTACCCAAAAAAAGATCAAAACCAATTCTTCTGATTTTGATACCTATGTAAGAGAACTTGCTCCACAAGTAGTGATGTTTGATCGTTTTATGATGGAAGAACAATTTGGTTGGCGTGTGGCCGAAAATTGTCCCGATGCCGTAAGGATTTTAGATACGGAAGATTTGCATTTTTTTAGAAAAGCACGCTACGAAGCCTTAAAAAAAGGAAGAACGCTCATGCGGGAAGATTTACATTCTGATGAAGCGAAACGGGAAATTGCCAGTATTTTACGTTGTGATTTATCGTTGATTATCTCTGAAGCAGAAGTCGATTTGCTAGCACGGAAGTTTAAAGTAAATCCGTCAATCTTACATTACATCCCGTTATTGGCGCCTTCCATTTCTGAAGAAAAAATCAATAAATTACCCACTTATGAGCAGCGGAAAGATTTTGTGTTTATCGGTAATTTCTTACACCTGCCTAATTGGGATTCGGTGCTGTATTTAAAAGAAAAAATCTGGCCACTCATTAGAAAAGAACTTCCGAAAGCCCGTTTGTTGATTTATGGCGCGTATGCTTGCCAAAAAGTAGAACAATTACAAAATAAACGACGAGGTTTTATTGTAAAAGGTCGAGCCGAAGATGCACAAGAAGTCTTAAAAACGGCTAAGGTTTTGTTAGCACCTTTACGTTTTGGTGCCGGCATCAAAGGAAAGTTTATCGATGCGATGTTGGCAGGAACTCCAAGCATAACCACTACGATTGGCGCCGAAGGAATTTGTGGAAAATATCCGTGGCCGGGAGAAATAGCCAATGAAGATAAAAGCATTGCAGAAGAAGCGATTAAAATTTACGAGAAGCCTAAGCGCTGGCAGAAAGTACAACAAAATGGGTTCAATATTATTAACGAACGCTTTCAGGAAAACCGATTTGCAGACTATTTTTTTGAAGAATTAAATAAGATTCAAAACGATTTGCAAAAACATCGCAATCAAAATTTTTTAGGCGCTATGTTAATGCATCATACCTTGCAGAGCACCAAGTATATGTCGAAGTGGATTGAAGCTAAAAATAAATTAGAACAACAATAATGTCGGGCATTTATATACATATTCCATTTTGCAAGCAGGCTTGTCATTACTGTGATTTTCATTTTTCAACTTCGCTGAAAAAGAAAGGAGATTTGGTGGAAGCTTTACTTACAGAACTTCAACTACGTAAAACTGAAAACCAAGGAAGTGTGGAAACCATTTACTTTGGAGGTGGAACCCCAAGTTTATTAGAGGCGGAAGAAATCAACCAAATTCTAACCACCGTTTTTGAAAACTATCCCGTATGTGAAAATCCTGAAATTACCTTAGAAGCCAATCCAGACGATTTAAACGATGAGGTTTTACAAAGGCTGGCGAATTCTAACATTAACCGACTCAGTATTGGCGTGCAATCTTTTTTTGAAGAGGACTTACAATTAATGAACCGCGCTCATAATGCAGGAGAAGCTCTGAAATCCATTCAATTGGCAAAACAGTACTTTGATAATATTTCCATTGATTTAATCTACGGCATTCCCGGAATGAGCAACAAGCGTTGGCAAGCGAATTTAGCAGAGGCATTGGCGTTAGAAGTTCCGCATATTTCGAGTTATGCCCTAACGGTTGAACCGAAAACCGCTTTAAAGAAAATGATTGAAACCGGAAAAGTACAACCCGTGGATGAAGATAAATCGAAAGCGCATTTTGAAATTTTGTTAGCTACTTTGGAAGAGGCCGGATTCATCAATTATGAATTTTCAAATTTTGGGAAACCCGGTTATTTCTCTCAAAACAATACCGCTTATTGGTTAGGAAAACCCTATTTGGGTATTGGTCCCTCCGCACACAGTTTTGATGGAGAACATCGCAGTTGGAATGTGAATAACAACACCAAATACATCAAAACCATTCAGCAAGGAATTGTTCCTGCAGAAGTGGAAGAGTTGAGCTTAGCCGATCGCTACAACGAATATGTGATGACACGCTTGCGGACACAATTTGGAGTAAATCTAGCGGAAATTGAAGAACTCTTTGGAAAACCCCTCGCACTCTACTTTGAAAAAGAGTCCCAAGTATTTTTTGAAAAAGGATTACTAAAAGAAGAAAACCATAAAGTCTTAATCACTAAAAAAGGAAAATTTTTAAGCGATGGCATTGCGGCAGATTTGTTTTACGTCGACTAATAGGTTATGGATATTAGGTTGTAGGAGATAGGTGAGTTTATCGTTGGTTTTTGATTTATTAGTGGGAACAGTTATATTTGGTTGATATTAATTTTTAAGTGATAAAGTGAAAATTAAATAGGAAATGAACAATTTAATTAAAGAAGCTCTTGATGAATATTTTTCTGACTTTAAAAAATATCATTTAATAATATTAATTGCATTCACAGTTATTATTGCACTAATTCAAGTTATTCAATCAATTCTAGTTTCAAAAAAAATTGAGAAATTTAAGAATGAGCTGAAAAAATCTGAAATTAAATTTTCGAAATATAATCAATTACAAGTACAGGCTTTAAATGAATTGTACCCTATATTGTCTGAATTGTTAATATATACTGCTTCAGTAGAAATAGAACTTAAGAAGGCTTCACCGGAAAAGCTAAATTTACTCCTTGAAGATTGGGGTAAAGCATTCGCTAAGGTAATTGAAAATTATATACTTAAAAGATATATTTTGCCTAATAATATAAAAAAGGAATTTGGCAAACTTACAGGTATTCTTGATGAAGTAAATGCTTATGTAAGAGCTGAGAAAAAAATGAGTTCTTTATTTGCAACTATAAATAATAAAGTAGAATTTATGGGTAAAGATAAGGAAAGAGAAGAAATTTCGGATGAACTAATTAAGCTTAAAAAGGATGGATTAGTATACGATTCGATGATTGAAATAAATAAATTACAATCAGAAATTGAAAATTATTTTGAAAGTATAGAATGAATCTATTTATCAACTATGATTTTTTCTGTATAGCTAGAAACAATTTTGGTCTAAAAATTTTACACGAATCAATTCAAAGATAAAATGATAAATTGAAATAAAAGCAAAACTGACTTTATTCAAAAAGATAGACTTTGGTGGATTCATGAAGGAAAGATGAAAATTGGAGAGGCACAAATAATTGAAGTAACACACAAATAGAGATTAATATTAAAAATGATACTAAAAACACCATTCAATAAAAATATACTCTATCATCAACATAAATTGAATTTTGATGTAGTATGGAAAGAAAATTTAAAAGTCAATAAACGAAGAATAATTTTTGGAATTATAAGTGTTACTGTTGGAAGCCTCATTGTATTTGGTGAAGATAATATGGGCTTTCTTTTTATTGGGTTAGGAATACATTACTTGGTGAATTTTTATCAATTTTGGGCGCATTATTCAAAAAATAAAAAAAGGTATTTTAAAGAAGTTCAAACTGAAATTGAAGGATACGAGAATAATATTAATGTTTTCGAGTTTACTAATGACTATTTAGGTTATTCTGATTATAAACATGAGGCAAAACTTAAGTGGTTCGCTTTTAAAGGTTATAGGCTAATAGAAGATACCTTATTTATTGATTTACATGCTAAAAATGGTATTTCTTACATTATTAGTAAATCAGAAATTCATGAAAACCAGTGGGATGAAATTCTTTCAATTGTAAAAGAAAAGATAAAACTTTAACTATTTTGTAATCAGAGCTTTTATATCTATAAATTAACTATTCAATGTTCTGGAATAAAAATAAGAAATTGCCAATAACTGAAGAAGACAAAATTTGGGTTGATGAAGACTTAAATTGGTTACGAGCGGAATTTGGAGAAGAACATTTTATGGAAATCCGAACAGTAACTCCTACAAAAGATTTTTATGAAAGAACTTTTGATGGAACTGAAAAGGATGCGGAGTTTATACTTGAAAGGACAAAGGAGTTAATGGGTATTGGTGGTTTGAATTTAAAACTAGATTTTTTCTCTGATTCACCAATTGAAATGGATGATGGTACAATTTTGACAACACCGGCTGACATCAGTGGCAGTTGGAAAAGTGCAAGTGGAATTTATCAACAATTTGAAAACGATACAACAATTTCAATTGAACGTAAACAATTAAAAAATCCGATTTCATTGATTGCGACGATTTCTCACGAATTGGCTCATCAAATTTTATTAGGAGAAAATCGAGTAGAAGAGAATGATGAATTTTTAACAGATTTTACGGCAATTACTTATGGGTTCGGAATTTTTATAGGTAATTCTCGTTTCCAGTTTATCTCACAAGGATTGGGATGGCAATCAAGTAGTCAAGGATATTTGCCGGAACAAATTATAGCTTATGCGATGGCTTGGTTGTCAAAAGAAAGAAATGAAAAAATAGACTACGGTCAATTTCTGAACAAATCTTTGAAAAAATACTTTGAGCAAAGTCTAGATTGGTTAATTGAAAACGAAAAATAAACATAATGAACCAAAAAATTTTCAAAGAAAGCAGTAAATAACTCTTCATTTACTTATAAAATATATTTTTAGTGTTTGAATATTTGAAAAACAATTCATCCTCAAAAAATAACAACTCGGAAATAGAAAATAGTTGAAGTGATTTTATTCACTGATTTTTGAATCGTTAAAACCAATAAAAATGGAAAAAGCGATACAAATTTTAATTTACTTTCATGCTGCATTTGGTGGCATAGCCTTACTTGCAGGATTACTAGCTATCATTGCCAAAAAAGGAAAAACACTTCATAGAAAAGCTGGATTAGTTTTTTTCTATTCCATGATGTTATCTGGAATCACAGCATTGGTCATTGCTGTTCTACCCAATCATGAAAGCCCGTTTTTATTCGCTGTAGGGATTTTTAGTTTATATTTTGTATTCACAGGAAATAGAGCTTTAAAATTTAAAAGAAAAGACCCTGTCTTAACCCTTGATAAATGGATAGCGGTAATTATGATTGCGACAGGAAGTTTAATGATTTTACTTCCTGTTCTACTCACAAAAAATATAGATGTAGTGCTTTTTGTCTTCGCAATTGTGGGGATTACATTCTCCATAAAAGATTTAAGATTATATAAAAATCCTAAGCGATTGCGAAAAATGTGGCTGAAATTACACTTAGGTAAAATGTTGGGAGGCTATATTTCTGCAACCACTGCATTTGTGGTGGTAAACAAATTTTTCCCTAGCATTTATGGTTGGTTTATTCCGGGGATTATTGGTAGTTTTATGATCGCCTATTGGCAGCGGAAAATCAATAAAAAGAAGTCGTCAATTTCTTTTTAAATTAACTCAATAGCATATTTTTAATAAGAGATTTTCAGATGTTTATCCAATTACTGCTGCAATAGGATTGAATTCCAAAGAATCATCACAAATACCTAACCTAGAAAACTTTACTCTAAAACCTTTGCTACTTCAGCATTTACAAACTCTAGAAACTTTTCATCCTCTTTCGTAAAAGGGTCGATGGTGTTGGAATCGATATCAATCTGTCCGATGTTTTCTCCATTTACAAATAACGGAATCACAATTTCAGCTTTTACCGTGATGCTACACGCGATATAATTGTCTTGAGCCTTTACATCGGGCACCACAAAATTACTGTTAGATTCGGCTACTTGCCCGCAAATACCTTTCCCAAATGGGATAATTGTATGATCGGTAGGCTCACCGGCATAAGAGCTTAATTTCAATTCGTTTTTATCTCCGTTTTTAAAATAAAACCCTACCCAATCGTAATAAGCAATGTTATCACGAAGTAAGTTGCAGATTTCTTCTAAACGGTGCTCTACAGAAAGTTGACTTTCGGCCAGTATTTCTTGAACTTTTGGTTTTAATTCTTGATGGGTCATAGCTAAATTTTAGGCAAAAGTATTTATTATTTAATCAAATAGGAATGCTTATTTATATAAATTTGTGATTCTTAAATAAATAAATTTGAAAGAACTTTTTAGGAAAAATAAAGCCGTTATCAAGTTTCTAGTCCTTTTTATAGGATGCTATTTGGTATTGGCCGGAATTTATAAATTTTATTTAGCTTCCAGTACTTCTGAAGTTTACTATCCCGATTACATCACCCATTTGGTATCGCAACAAACCGAAGTGGTAATTAATACCATAGGTTATGCATCTCATATAGAGCCTCATCCCACCGAACCTTCGATGAAATTATACGTAGAAAAAAGTTACTTAGCAAGAATTGTGGAAGGCTGTAATGCAGTAAGTGTTATCATTTTATTTGTAAGTTTTGTAATTGCTTTTCATGCCGATTTTAAACGGACCCTGCTTTATATATTGGCAGGAAGTGTAATTATTTATGTGATGAATGTTTTGCGAATCGCACTATTGGCAATAGGTCTTTATAAATATCCTGAAAAGGGGGAGTTGCTACACGGTACGGTTTTCCCGGCCATTATCTATGGAAGTGTTTTTGTTTTATGGATTGTTTGGGTGAAAATAGCTGCTAATTATAAAAAAGCCGAACATGCCTAATTCCCTAAAATATTTGTTGGTGTTTTTAGGTTTTGTTGCCTTAGCAATGATTAGGTTTTTTGAAGGAGAACTGTTCTATGATCCTTTGTTGCAATTTTTCAAGGGAAACTATCACCTTTCTGCAGCACCGGAGTTTAATTTATGGAAATTGTTTTTTGCTACCATAGCTCGGTATTTACTCAATACATCTATTTCACTATTCATTCTGGTCTTACTATTTTCTAAACAAGTACTGAAATTTTCATTGGTAATTTACGGATTGCTATTACTGGTGTTGGCTCCTGTGTTCTTATACTTAATTTCTACTATGGAGATAGACTTACATTTCTTATTGTTTTATGTAAGAAGGTTTTTAATCCAGCCGTTATTAATATTGCTTTTAATTCCCGCATTTTATTACCAACAGCACATAAAAAAAGCCGACTGATAAGTCGGCTTTAATCTTTTTTTAAAAAAATTATTTGATTTTTTTAATGTCTCCTTTACTGATTTCTTTGTTGTATTTTTCTTCAAATTTCTTCATTTGAACAGGAGATAATATTTTTTCCATATTGTTATGGAATGATTTGTCAAACTTTTGTTTGTTTTGAAGATAAGTTTCCTTGTCTGCTTTTAATTTTTTTTCAGATAATTCTGTCTCTGTATTCAAATAATAGCTATAATAATTTTCAGCAACTTTACGTTGTTGTGCTTTATCTAAACCTAAATCCTTGCTTAAAGAGTAAGCTTCTTGTTTAGCTTTTTCTTTTATTTTCTCTTTATCTTGAGCATGGGCTACAGAAGTACATAAAAATAGACCTAATGCTATGGAGAAAACTGTCAATATCTTTTTCATAAAACTTTGGGTTTTTAAGTTAATCGGTTAAAAATAGTATAAAAAGATTAAACTTCCATAACGATTTAATTTTTTATGAGATGTAGTGTGTTTTCATAAAGCAAGTTAGATTTTTCCATCTTAGTTACTAACCAAGCATAAAAGCAAAGATTAAATACGTCCTCGTGTGGAGAACTATTATCTTTAATTTGCTCTATTTTCTTTGCTACTTTTTCCAGTTCGCCTTTATCGTAATATTCAATTGCTTTAATAAATAAAACAATATTGTTGTTGGAAGTAGTAGTAAACTTTGGGAAGATTTTCCTTTTAAAAGAATGAATCCGGGAAGAAAAAACCTCTAGTTTATCTAATTCAATTAATAAGATCAATTCGATCATGTTTTTTTTGATCACCCAAATCCATCCATATTTTTTTTCATAAAAATGATCAGACTTGTTCAGTTGAAGTAATTTTTTATAAGCCTCTTTCTTTCTGCCTTGTTGTAAGTAACATGTGATGAGAAATAAATCTTTGAAGAAAGATTGGTCTTTATAATTTTCTAAAACATCAATAGCTGCGGAAGCTTGATTGGTGAAATTTAGATAATAAGCTTCCAGTAAAATCAAATCTTCCTGAAATTGTTCTTGAAATTTATGGTTATTCATTTCGAGAATACTTTTAATTTTTTTTAGGTATTCAAAAGATTCTTCAAAATCTCTTTTTCTAAAGGCAGAATAACTCATAATGATTAATACCTCTAGCCGGTAAAACAAATGCTTTTGGTTGAGTTTTTCTTTATTTTCGATTTCTTGATAAAGTGAAATTAAATAATTACTGATAGTAAAATAATTGATTTCATATTTTCCTTTTATATGAAAGATATGGAATAGTTTACTGAGTGATTTGTAACTTAAATCTTTTGAAATTTCAATTTGATGCTCTTGAAAGGCAGACTTAATTAAACCATCGATATCGGTTGTTTTTGCTAAGTTATTTTCAATTTTGGCATAGGCCAACGACAATCGAAACTCCATCTCTACCTTTTTAAAATTCTGTTGAGCCTTTAGAGAAACTTTTTCGAAATTCGCTGTACTTGATAAATGAATATGTTGGAGTGCGCTTAGGTAAATTTCATTTAAAATGGAATAAAGTTCAAAATCAATAGCTTTCTTTTCTATTTTCCAGAGTAGTTTAAAACCTAGATTGGTTAAGTTGTTTTCAAAAAATATTCTTGCGGCTAATAAACCTTTGAGTAACTCTTGTTCTACGGAGTTTTCCTGCTCAAATCCTTTTTGAGCAATAAAATCTGTTAAGTTATCCTGTAATCTTTTTTTAAGGGCATAAAAAGCATTTGGATTAGGGGTAGAATAAATTTTATCAAGAATAGCTGAAGTTGATTTTCCGGAAGCTAATAAGTTGAATAATTCAAGGTTTTTGTTCGATCTAATCTTATTTTTTTGTTGTTGAATTTTTTTAAACTCATTTATTTCTTGTTGGGAAAGCAAATGGATGATGTTAGAGATTTCCTTCAAAATAGCATCGGTTTTTTAAAGTTTAAATTACTGAATAATAGTACTTTGTTGTTTGTTTAATTGAAAATTAGTCGTAAGATATAAAATAATTTTGTGTTTTCTATTCAAGGTTTTGTTAGGAATTTTGAAAATGAATTCAAAAAAAACTGAATTATGGAAAATCAAGAATTAGTTTCAAAAAAGCTTTCAGAAAAAAAGAATACTTCCTTTGAAACCGGAAAACCAACATCTGCTTTTGTAACCGCATCTTGGGTAGCACTTTTTGTAGGAATGGTTGCTTACTGCATAGGCCTTTGGAATGCTAATATGTGGCTAAATGAAAAGGGATACTATTTTGCCATCCTAATTTTTGGATTGTTTTCTGTGATCTCCGTTCAAAAAAGCGTTCGAGATAAACAGGAAGGAATTCCCGTTACTGAGGCATATCACACGATAAGTTGGATCACTACATTTGTTTCGATTCTTCTTTTGATTATTGGGTTATGGAATGCCGATTTAGCGCTAAGTGAAAAAGGTTTTTACGGAATGGCGTTTACGCTAAGTTTATATGCTTCTATCACCGTGCAAAAAAATGTAAGGGATTTAAAGCTTTATAATGAAAGTAAATAAATTTTTAGCTGGAAAGAGGGCGAAATTCGCTCTCTTTTTCATGAGTAAGTTTTCTAAAATCATACTTGGGCTCATAGTATTTCTCTAAAAAAGTACGATTCCAAAAATGTTTTTTTAATAAAAAGAAAGGATCTTGAACCATAAAATACGGTATAAAATGATGCCATTTAACTCCACGTAATTCTAGAAACCGATGGTATTCGTGGGAAAGTCCAAGTTCATTACAAGCTATTTTTAAGGCTCTTCGTTGGCATTTAGAAACCAAATAATTGTTGGCGATTTTAGGTTGAAAACTATAGGTGTACAATTGATCTTTTAACCTTTTGTAATTCTGAAATCGCGACCAACTATCCATGATTACTAAAAATATATGGACAAATGAAAATATAAAACAACCTCCCCAAAATACTTGGAGAACATAGTTTTCTTGAAGTAATACTCGCTCCAATTGTTCATAATACAGAAAAGACTCAATAATAAAAAGAATAAATGCTACCAATAACCACTTACTCACTTTAAAGTAAGAATAGGTAAGTGAATTTTGTTTGGGAAGTACATTCATGCGAACTAATATAAATATATTTATTAATTCGGTGTATTTCTTTATAACTTCAAAACTGGTTGAAATCACTTCGAGTAATTCCTGAAATGTAAATGAATTGTATCAAGAAGTGTTTTCTCTCAACATCTTGGATTTTTAAAACCTTGTATCGAGAAAAGCTTTTTAGAAGTTAGTTTCCTTAATTAAACAGAAAATTTAATTTCAGGTAAACTTTACTTGCTTCGTAAGCTAAATAATCGCTTTCTGAAGGATCTAACTGACTGAAATCGTTAGAAAGTGCCACTAATAGTTGGTATTGCTTGATTAATTCTACCCGTTGAAACGAGTCCTGTAAAGATTTAATTTTAGCCATCTTCTTTTTTTTGAATTAATTTAGCTCATTTTATATTTCAGTAAAATTAAAAAAGATAAAAGGTTATTTTTTGAGGTTAAATAGAAGTATTGTTTCGTTAAAATAAAAAAAGGAACCAATCTGTTAAAAATGATTCCTTTTAAGTCTATTGTTAAAAGAGCCTTTGACCCGCTCAGGGTGATAGTGAGACTATTATTCCAACTCTACAAACAAACCTTCATCGGTTTTTTCAACCTTGGCGAGTTTGTGTTTTCTTAAGCCTTTTAGAGCTTTATCCCATTTCTTATTGCTCAACCCAGAAGCGTCTTTTAAACTGTTCAGTTCCTGTGGAGATTCCTTTTTGAGCAAGTCCAATACCGTTTTTTCTTCCTCGGTTAACTCTACCTTTTTACGTTCCGGTTTCATTTGTGGGAAAAATAAAACTTCTTGAATGGATTGGTTGTTGGTTAAGAACATAATCAATCGGTCCATCCCAATTCCTAATCCGGAAGTTGGGGGCATTCCATATTCCAAAGCTCTTAAGAAATCTTGATCGATAAATTCCGTAGCTTCATCATCGCCTTTTTCAGCCAATTTTAATTGCTCTTCAAATCGTTCGCGTTGGTCAATAGGGTCGTTCAATTCAGAATATGCATTGGCAATTTCCTTTCCGCAGACCATCAACTCAAAACGCTCAGTGAGTTCAGGATTGTCACGGTGTTCTTTGCACAAAGGACTCATTTCTTTGGGATAATCGGTAATAAAAGTTGGTTGTATAAAATTCCCTTCACATTTTTCGCCAAAAATCTCATCGATAAGTTTTCCTTTCCCCATCGTTTCATCTACCTCGATATCCATTCCTAAAGCAGCTTCGCGAAGTTCTTCCTCCGTTTTGCCAGTGATATCAAAACCGGTAAATTGCTTAATCGCATCAGTCATCGTCACGCGTTTGTACGGTGCTTTAAAATCTACTTGGTGTTCCCCAAAAGTAGCTTCAGTAGTTCCGTTAACGGCAATAGCGCAATGTTCTAGGAGTTTTTCAGTAAATTCCATCATCCAATTGTAGTCTTTGTAAGCTACATAAATTTCCATGGCGGTAAATTCTGGATTATGAGTTCTGTCCATTCCTTCGTTTCTAAAGTTTTTAGAAAACTCGTAAACGCCATCAAAACCACCTACAATTAATCGCTTTAAATACAATTCGTTCGCAATTCTTAAATATAAAGGAATATCTAAGGCATTGTGATGGGTTACAAAAGGTCTGGCCGCCGCTCCACCGGGAATCGATTGTAAAATTGGCGTTTCTACTTCAAAATAACCTTTTTCATTAAAGAAATTTCGCATTGCTGCAAAAAGCTTGGTGCGTTTTACAAAAACCTCTTTTACTTTTGGGTTGACCACTAAATCTGCATAACGCTGACGGTAACGCAGTTCCGGGTCATTAAATTTATCAAATTCGTTTCCTTCTTTATCTACTTTTGGTAGCGGAAGTGGTTTTAAAGACTTGCTTAACAAGGTAAAGTTTTTAACCATCACCGTTTTTTCACCTACTTGGGTGGTAAACAACTCACCTTCAATTCCAATAAAATCACCAATGTCCAATAACTTTTTATAGACATCGTTGTAGAGGGTTTTATCATCCTCTGGGCAAATTTCGTCCCGGTTAAAATACACTTGAATACGTCCGGTAGAATCCTGCAATTCTGCAAACGAAGCTTTTCCTTGTATCCTTCTAGACATTAACCTCCCTGCTATCACCACCTTTTTACCTTCTTCAAACTCCTGCTTCACTTTAGTAGTCGTGTGATTGACCGGATATAAATCTGCCGGATAAGGATTGATGCCCATTTTTCTAAGGGAATTCAGTTTTTCCCTACGTACAAGTTCTTGTTCAGATAATTGCATAATTCAGTTTCTGTTTTTTTGAAGGGGCAAAGATAATTACTAAGAAGTTAGCAATCAAAAAAACAAAACAAAGCTTATTTAAAAGTAGGAGTTTTTTTTAGAAGGCTGTTTAATCTATATACTAACATGAAAAATTATATGATGAAAAAATTACTACTTTTATTTTTGTGCTTTCCTTTACTCATGTTTTCGCAAGTAGTTGCGAATGATGCTATGTTGGAAATTTGTGATGACGATAATGATGGATATGCTTATTTTGATTTGACCATTACGCAAGATGTTATTCTAAATGGGCAAGCCAATGAAGACTTTCAACTTACATATCACTTAACTCAAATGGATGCCGAAAGTCCTGCAAATGAAATTTCAGATCCTACTTCGTTTCAAAATACAGAAGCATTTCATCAAGTGCTGTATGTGAGAGTAGAAGATTTAAGCGCTGGAGAGTTTACGGTTGCAATGGTCGATTTATATGTATACCTAACTCCGCCAGCAAATCCTTATGTAGGGATTGTACATTGTAGCGAGGATGGTGATTTCTCAATTTTTGATTTAACCGAATCAGAAGATACTATTTTAGAGAATTCAGAAACAGACGATTTAGAAGTATATTATTTTATTAATGAATTTGATGCACAATCAAATGTAAATCCGTTAAGTAATTCTGAAGCTTATACCAATGTTAGCAATCCACAAGAAATTTATGTGAAAGTTGGAAATCCAGGAAGTGATTGTTATAGCCTTACTTCCTTTACAATAGAAGTAGTAGCTTGTGAGGAAGATGAAGACGGTGATTTAGTAGATAATGAAGGAGAAGATGTAGGGGATGATTTGGATGAAGAAGACAGGCCTTTTGATAATATCAATGAAGGTGACGGGAATTTAGCGAATGACGATACCGATGGCGATGGCATCCCTAATTATTTGGACGATGACGATGATGGTGATGGGATTTTAACTGCCGATGAAGATTACAACAATAACGGTGACCCTATCGATGACGATATCAATAATAATGGTATCCCAGATTATTTAGATGCTGAAGTTGCCTTAGCAGTAAATGCATTTGAAAGAGCTCATTTCTCTATCTATCCCAACCCAACTTCAGGAATCGTAAATTTGGTAGCTGAAAATTCAATTGATTTAGAAAGTGCAAAGATTTATTCGGTACAAGGAAACTTAGTGAAAACTTTTTCGGCAAAAGAATTAGAACTATCGAATCAACTAAATATTTCTGAATTATCCAGTGGAGTTTATTTTCTTCAACTTCATTCAGGAGAATCAGAAATAGTAAGAAAATTAATTGTTGAATAAAATAAGATTTTAAATAGGAGACCCTGAAAATAAATTCAGGGTGACGTTGAAATACGATTAAATCTTTATAACAATAGAAATTTAAAAACCTCAATACTTTTGGTGTTGAGGTTTTTTGTTTTTAACTGAAAAAATTAATTGTAACTTTGCAGGCAAATGAGTGTTTGGCGAGTTATTTTAGCGGTTATATTTCCTCCGCTTTCAGTTTTAGATAAAGGTTGCGGTTCAGTGCTAATCGTGATTATTCTCACACTTTTAGGTTGGATACCCGGCGTCATCGCTGCACTCATCATTTTAAACAATCCAAATCGATGAACAAGAAGGTCGCTGTACAAGAATTAGGAGTAAAAGATTATAAAGAAACCTGGGATTTTCAAGAAGAACTATTTCAGGAAATACTTCAAATTAAAAGCAGCAACCGAAAGGAACATCAAAACATTCCTACTCAAAATCACTTTCTTTATGTAGAACATCCGCATGTGTACACCTTAGGGAAAAGTGGTGATTTTTCGAATCTTTTAATTTCTGAAGAAGAACTCGCTACTAAAAATGCGACTTTTTATAAAGTGAATCGGGGAGGGGATATTACTTATCACGGTCCCGGACAAATTGTAGGTTACCCCATTTTAGATTTGGATAATTTTTTTACCGATATTCATAAATACCTCCGTTTCCTTGAAGAAATGGTGATTAGAACCTTAGCTGAATATGACATCAAAGCGGAACGAAGCAAGGGGGAAACCGGCGTTTGGTTGGATGTGGGAACGCCTTTTGCCCGTAAAATTTGTGCGATGGGTGTTCGTGCCAGTAGATGGGTGACCATGCACGGTTTTGCCCTCAATGTAAATGCAGATTTAGGCTATTTTGACAATATGATTCCTTGCGGAATTAAAGGAAAGGCCGTGACTTCTTTAAATGTTGAATTAGGCAAAGCTGAAGTGAGCATTCCTGAAGTGAAAGAAAAATTGCTCAAACATTTTGCTGAGCTTTTTGAAGCAGAGATTATTCAAGAATAACTAATTCATCTGATAAATCAATACGCTATTATCTTCCCCTTTTACGCAGAATTCTAACTTTCCGCGGTTATCCATATTCGCCAAGCTTATTTGAGAATTACCATATACCGGAAACCCAGAAATTAAATTGGCATCTTTATCAAAAACATAAACCTTACTGGTTTGCGTATCCGTAATAGCGATGTAAGCTTTATTGTTTATTTCGATAAGTTGAGGTTCGGTGTATAAGCCATAATCTAAATTGACAATCTTCCCGTTGATGCTCAATTCGTTTTCATTAAAAGTGACGAGAATAGTATTATTGGCCACCAAGTTGTGATTTTCGGTAAGTTTTAAATCTTTCTTCGTGTTTTTTCCACTTTCATTCACCTGTACCAATTCGCCCTTTAAATTGGTGGTGGTAAATAGGTTTTGGTACTGATACCATTTATTGTTAGAAAATTGAAATTCTTTTTGAGTAGGAACACGGGTTTCACCGGTCCTGCTTAAGATATGTAAATTTCCGTTTGCTTCGCTTACCAAAATGTAATCCTTCCTTCCAATTCTAATATGCTTTGGAGCTTGTAGGATTTCAGAATCTGTTTTAGAAAATTTAAAGCCTTTTACGTCTTTTCCTTCTTTGGTAAACATATCTACCCGGTTACCTTGAGTGGTTACAAATCTATACTTACTGTTATTATCGTAATCAAAAACAGAAAGTTCTTGCGTAATGGTGTTATTGAATTTTTTAGGGAAAGGCTTTACGTTATTTCCATTTCTATCTAAAATATAAACTTGATTTTGCGTAGCAAAAATATGTTGTAACCTACCATTATTATAAATATCTATTTGTTGAATATCGCCTACAATTCTACTGTCCAATTGTTTTTTCCAATGCAATTCACCATTGTTTTTATAAAGGTAAAGTACATTCGTTTCATCTTGTACGGCAATTTCCATTTCTTTGGTCCCCCAGTTTTTTACAAATTGAGGTCTATTGGCTATGGCTTCTGGTAATTTTATACTGGTAATTTGATTAATACTTTGTCCTGTATTCTTAGCTTCAGATTTTTGAAGAAGTGCATTCACATGAGCAAAGTTATTATCGTAAATAAATTGTAAGGCACTTACTTTAAAATCACCAAGTTTTAAATTTTGTACGTCTTTACTTAAATCTGCTTCTACTTGATGAGCTAAGTGTTCTTTTAGATTTTCGTTAATTCCTACAAATAAAAGGGAAGCTTCATCGCTAAGTTCATCTTTGGTGTTTAAATAAGCAGGGTAATTGGCCAGCACCGTTCTGTTTTGGTAATTGGCAATGATGTTTTCGAGCGTGGTTAAATTATTAGCAAACACGAAGAAATGATCAATCTGTGCATAAAACTTTAGACTTTTCTGTTTGATAAGCGGTTGGTAGGCTTCATATAAATTATCACTATCCGGGAAATGAAAAATATCAATCCCTCGAAAATCTTCAGCTACATCTCGATATGCTACTAATGCATCAGCGGCAATGGTGGCATCAATGGTATTTAAAACAATAGCTTTTTCTTCTTCAAAATAAATAGTTCCTACTTCTTGTACTGCATTAAAAAGACTTTCATTTTTTAGCGGAGCCAAATCTTGGGATTTAAACTCAGTTAAATTTGCCTTTAAATTTTCAAAACTATCGTAGCTAAAGGAAGAAAAGCCTAAGGCATTATTAGGAACTACTTCGGCTACTTCATTGGTTTGCGGTTCAATCCCTTGAAATAAATTTAGTAGACGCTGGTTTTGGATAGTTGCTGAAGAAACTCCATTCCAATGGATCTCATCTTCATCAATTTCAAAATCAAGTACCGTCCAATCTGAAAAATTAGCTAAAAAACGACTACTCCCGTTCGGAAAGAATAAAGGATAAATTTTATTGAACTCTTCATGATTAATAAAAAAGGAATGATCTCCCGAAGCAGCTTGGTAAATTTTCTCTAAGGTGGGGTCTTGTGGTAACTGATTATCAAAAATCCTGATAATATTTTCTAAAACCAGTTTAGAAGAACTATACACGAAAATATTATTCAGTTTGGTGCTGAATGTTTCAATGCCTTCCAAGGTGTATTTTTTAATTTCGCTGTTGTCGTATTTAAAGGTTTCTACTTTTTTATTAGCAATACTATCCAATTGAATACTAGGTTCTTCATCGGTAAGCAAGGTAACGGCAATTTCTTTTCTGCCTACTTTATTAAAGCAAATCAAACTCTCCTTACTTAAAGTAATATACTGTAAAACTTGAAGAGGTTCTTTAAAAACCGAATAAGCTTTGGATTTGTTGTTATTCGTCAACAAATCATTTTCAGCAATTGCTTCAGTAAAATCCTTTAAATTATCACTTTTTAAAATCACCGCCGTATTGGGCGGGATAAAACTGAAAAGCTCAGACGGAGCTTTGGTCTCTTCTTCACAAGCAATGAAACTAATTATTAATGCAAAGTACAAGAGGATTTTCTTCATAAGAAATATCAGTTTTTTTATAAAATTAGTAGGATTGTTGGTCTTTTCTGTTAAACAAAAATTAAAGTCGGTTATAATTCTAGGCTAAGCTGATCCGGTAATAACCGAAAACTTTTTCGATGATATTTAGTAATACCATATTTTTGAATAGCTTCCCGATGTTCACGTGTAGGATAACCTTTGTTCTTTTTCCAATTATACATGGGAAATTCCTCGTGAATTTTTGCCATAAACTCATCTCTATATGTTTTAGCAAGTATGGAAGCGGCAGCAATATTTAAAAATTTACCATCGCCTTTTATCACACACTCGTAAGGGATATCGCCAAGAGGTTTAAATTTATTGCCATCTACTGCAATATGTTCGGGGGATGTTTGTAATTTTTCTATAGAACGGTGCATTCCTAAAATAGAAGCGTTTAAGATATTAATTTCATCGATTTCTTCCATCATCACATGCGTAACCCCAAAACAAAGCGATTCCTTTTCAATAAGACTTCGTAAACTATTCCTGTTTTTTTCAGAAAGCTGTTTGGAATCATTTAAAATTTCATTTTTAAAATCATCTTTTAGGATTACGGCAGCAGCGGTAACCGGTCCCGCCAAGCAACCTCTTCCGGCTTCATCGGTACCGCATTCAATTAAATCTACCTTACATTTTAATTTAAGCATACCGCAAATTTAAACATTTTGCTTGTTCTTGTCATTCTTTGGCAATTATTCAAATTTACATTCGTTAAAAAATTATACTTTTGCCGCAGTTATCAGATTTATGGTGAGATACACAATTATACTTTTACTTATTCTTTTTTCTGCTGAAGGATTTTCGCAAGTTGATTTACGCAGAGATGGAGGAGGTGTAATGGGAAATACTTCCAATAGAGATATTGGCGATCCTCAAAAAACAGTAATCGACAATCGGGAAAAACCCCCTATTGAAGATTATAAAATTATTTCGGTAGAAAATGATACTACTTATGTAGATACCACACTTACCATCTATAAAGACTATAAGTTTAATTATTTGCGGAAAGATAATTTTGAATTATTGTCTTTTGCCAATGTTGGGCACGCGTATACTTCTTTAGCTTATAATTTTGATGAGGTAGATTTATTGCCGGACATAGGGGCGCGGGCTAAACATTTTAGTTATTATAAGGTAGATGATATTTTCTATTACCATGTACCTACCCCTTTAACCGAACTGTTTTTTAAAACTACTTTCGAGCAAGGGCAAAATGTAAATGCTTTTTTTACTACCAATATGACGCCGCGACTTAACATCTCAATTGCTTATCGTGGATTGCGTTCATTAGGAAAGTACCAACATGTAATGTCGAGTCAAGGAGCTTTCCGGTTTACGGTGAATTACCAGACTAAAAACAATCGTTACGATTTAAAAACGCATTTTGTATCACAAGATACCGGTAATGAGGAAAACGGTGGGTTAACGCGCCAAGGAAATATTAGTTACCGTTCAAAAGAAGAAGAGTTTGATGACCGATCGTTATTGCCGGTTAATTTTAAAGATGCTGAAAATATGCTTTATACCAAACGTTTTTTCTTAAAGCATAACTACAAAGTCGTTAAAGGAAATGATTCTACAGAAAATAATCAAATAAGAATAGGGCATCAATTAAATTTTACAGATAAAGAATATAGGTACAGTCAAAATACCCCTTTTGCTGGATTTGGAGCTTCCTATAAAAACACTAACCTTCGAGACGAAGTAGAATATCAGCGGGTTTCCAATTTGGTCTATGCACAATATCAAAATACTATTTTGGGAGAGTTGACCTTTCAGGCTAAGTACAGTAATTATAATTATGGGTATAGCAAAAAATTAATATTAGGTGATTTAAATGAATCTGCTAGAGTTATCCCTAATCGGTTAAAAGGAGATGTGTTTTCTGTAGGCGGAAGGTATAAAAAGAAAATAGGAGGCTTTCAGCTTTCCGGAGATGCTATGGTTAACCTTTCTGATGAGTTCTCGGGAAATTACCTAAAAGCAAATGCCGGTTACCGCTTAGATGAAAATAATAAAGTCGATGCTTCTTTGGTTATTAATTCTAGTGCTCCAAATTTTAACTTTCTACTCTATCAAAGTGATTATGTAAATTACAATTGGTATAACAATTTTGATAACGTCCAAAAGCAAGATTTAAATATTGACTTAAAATCGAAAAAAATAGCGAACGTTTCCGCTAGTCTAAGTCAAATTAATAATTATACTTATTTCGGATTGAGGGATAATGAAGTAGAGGGGACAGAAGCAGATACATTGATTACCCCATATCAATACAATGGGAATATAGGTTACCTTAAACTTAAAGCCAGTCGAAAATTTGAATACTGGAGATTTAGTTTGGATAATACCATAATGTATCAAAATGTTTTTAGTGGTGAAGAAGTATTTCGTGTACCAGATTTTGTAACTAGGCATTCTTTCTATTATGAAGATTACTGGTTCAATAAAGCACTTTATCTTAATATGGGCTTTACATTTAATTATTTTACCAGTTTTATGGCAGATGGCTATGATCCTGTTCTAGCAGAGTTTTATGTGCAAAATAAACAAGAACTAGGTGGTTTTTATAGGGCTGACTTCTTTTTTAATGGTAAAGTAGACCAAACTCGAATATTCTTGAAATTAGAGAATTTCTCTACAATATTCGAGGGAAACAACAACTACTCTGCCCCCTCACAACCTTACCGTGACTTTGTGATCCGCTTTGGTTTGGTGTGGAACTTCTTTTTGTAGTAATTTTTTTGGGGTTCAATGCTTCTGGAAATTAAGGCATTACCCGCTAAGGTTAAAAAAGCTTAAAATAAACTTAAAGAAAAGTTTGTTTTTAGAGGAAAAAGGGTTGTATATTTGCACCCGCTTTAGGGATAGGG
>NZ_CABVMM010000019.1 GCF_902499555.1 Mesonia oceanica | reverse complement strand
GTTCAGTGTGGAGTACCTCGAGCCAGGGGTGCCCGCAGAGGATGGCGGCATCGGCGAACCTAGGCCTACGACCTTCAAGAACCATTTTACAATGAAAAGGTAGTTCCAAAGGAGAGAAAAGAATAAAAGAAGCCCCCTGAAAACAGTTCAGGGGGCTTCTCTTATTACAGTTGTCAAGGATTTTTTAAAACAGGATGGTTTCAAGATCGATAAATGAATACATATATAAAAGCCATAATAAAAAATTCTTGTTATATCACTTAGTTTTTATGTTGAAGTAAAGTAAAGATATTTTGATATAGGATGTGGAAGAAATGTTGGAAGAGAATTTTAGGATGCTAAAAGTTTGATTTTATAAAACATAGCATATTCTTTATTCTCTACTCTAAAGTATTTCTATCGTATGGATAATTTAGATGGTTTAGAACTCTAAAAAGTTTAAAAGCCAGAGAGATGATGTTTTGATTGTATCTAGAAATAGAAACTAAATTACTGGACAGGGATTAGGTCAAGTATATTTTTGCTAGTAAAGATGTAGTTCGAAAATATGTAGAATGCCAAGGGAAAGGAAAAACACGATAAAGAATTATATTCAGGAAAGTTTAAGATTTTTTGATAGCTCTTGGGTTTTTTTATGAGGTTATAATTAGAGCAAATAATATTCATTTTCCTAAATATTATTGTTTTAAGTGTAGAATAATCTCTTCTGAAATTAAATATCCATCAGCACTCATTCCTTCAATGTAAAGTGTGGTGTTTTCAGTTAAAGTATTAGGAATTTTAAAGGTAATTTCAGGATTTATTTTATCTAATGTAATCGAGGGTTGCCAGTCTATTACTCCATATTTTTTAAATAAATTAGTGTTGTATGATGAATATTTAGGTTGATAAAATTTCTTGTTTTTAGAAAAACCATTATTGGTGATATACTCAAAGAAATTTTTGTTTTTTGATTTTGCGTTTTTATAATCAGTTTTTGTGATTATTTCAATAACTCCATTGCCGCCAAATACTCCGTATCCTATTCCAGATTTATTAATGCTTATGCTTTCTACTTGAGAGGTTAATAAGTTATAAATCATAACTGTATTGCCCTCTAATGGAACTCCATCTAGTATAACCCTAGTTTGTCGAGAGCCATTAATAGTAGCAGCTCTTCTTGACTTAATGATTACATCACCCATCGTACGCCTAACCTCAAAGTTTTGGTTTGCTATATAGTCTGTAATATAATGATATTGTGTAGCCATTTGTTCATCTACTAGCGTAACATCAGAAAAGCCCGAATGACGATGATCTATCTCTTGCTTTTTCTTTGCTTTTATGACAACGGTATCTAATGCTTCTGTACTTTGAATAAAAGTTTTAAAATCTATGGGGAGGAATTTATCTTGATTAGTGTTTACTATTGTTTTTTTTGAATTATAAAATGAAGATTCTTTTTTAAAAGGTAAAACAGAAAGAGCATAAGAACTTTTCTTGATCTTGTTTAAATTTTTGTTGAATAGTCCTAAATATACTTTGGAACTATCTTTTAAAAAGAGATGATTTAGTGAAAAATTAGTTGAATCTTTTAGTTCTAATATTTCCAGTAAATTAGAAGTTTTTGAGGTAATGAAAAGTCGATGCTCAGATTTTGAATCATCAAGAAGCTTTCCTGATAAAGTAAAGCCAATCTCGTTTTGAAAATTTTCTGTTGGTTTGAAATTAAAAATATTTTTCCAATTATAACTACTCCAACCTTGTGTTAAAAGAAGTAAGTCTAAATCAAATAATCTTTTTCTCTCATTGGCATCTGTAAAATAGTAACTTCCTTCTTCAATAGTAGAGGAAATATATGGTTTGAGAAAAAATGAAGATAAAATATTGTGAGAAGGAGTATAGGATTTGTTATTAGTGGGTAAAGTTGAAATACTTATTCTTTGAAGACTATCTATTTTTTCTTGCGAATGAATTTTAATCACTAAACTATCTATTAAATTATCTGATATTTCAGCAGTAACGGATTTTCTTTTAATGTTTATTGGATTAAAAATAAGTCGTTCTAGAATTGGTTGGAAATTTTCATTAAAGACGGTGATAATATTTATGCCAGGGAAAAGATCTTCCCTCTTTATGATGGTGTTGTAAGTAGTGGAATGATTGAAATTTAATTGAATGCCTTTTATGTTTTGGTTTTGTGTAATGGTCAAGAAAAAGTTTTTATGACTAATTTTTGATAAAGATTCCTCATTGGTTTCTAAACAAAGCGCTAATTGATCTGTAAGGAAATTATTTGCTTTCAAGATCAAACCTTTCGGTTCAGGTTTTGGTAAGCTTTGTAGTATAGTATCACCGTATTCAGTTTTGAGTTGAATTTTATAAGTTTCAGATACTTTAGGGTTAATAATAAATTTGGAAATACCGAATTTGTTGGATTTAAATGAATTTATCTTCTCTTTGTTACTATTTAAAACCTGAGCATCATAAAAGAAAACTCCTTTACCGTTTTGATCTATCAGTTTTACTCCAACATTATTAGAAACATTCGCCAGCAGATGGCCACTCTCCGGTAAAAACTGAAGGTCATATTTTATGTTTTCTTTTTCGTTGCTTTTTTCTTGTAGGTTTCCTAATAGTTGAAAATTTTCAGAGAAAGTTAAGTCTTCCCTGAAGTTATTCATATAATTAGTACTTGCTTGAATATAATAGGACCCTGGAGATAATTTTTTTTCACTTAAGTTAAAATATCCATTGCCAAAGCCATGATTAATAAAAATTGTTTTGTAATCTATTTGTTGACCATCTTCATTAAATAAGGCAACATTTAAATTAGTAGTAGTTGCATTAGGTAAGTTTGTTCTTAAATCGTAAACATAAGCAGAAAACCAAATGTTTTCTTTTGGGGCTATCTTAGTTTTGTTTAAATGAAGATGAACGTATTCTCTATTAAGTTGAAAATAATTAGTATAGGTGTATTGAAGAGCTGGTATGGAAGTAACTTGAGCATAAACCGAAGAAAGGCTTATGCTCATTAAATATAATACAGTAAATATTTTTTTCATTATAAGTCTGGACTATTCGTCACAGCACTTCGGTCTATTTTCTTAACTAAACCTTGTAAAACTTTACCAGGACCAATTTCTGTAAATGAAGTCGCTCCATCTTTAATCATGTTTTGTACACTTTGTGTCCATTTTACCGGTGCTGTGAGCTGAAATATTAAATTTTCTTTTATCTCATCAGGATTAGTTACGCTAAAAGTACTAACGTTCTGGTATATTGGGCAAATTGGAGTGTTAAATTTTGTTTCTTCAATAGCTTTAGCAAGTTCCTCTCTAGCAGGTTCCATTAATGGAGAATGAAAAGCGCCACCAACAGGCAATACTAAAGCTCTTTTTGCTCCTTTTTCTTTTAAAGCTTCACAAGCATTTTCAATAGCTTTTACTTCACCTGAAATTACTAATTGCCCTGGACAATTGTAATTGGCAGCAACCACGATACCCTCAATTTCAGCACATACAGCTTCCACTAATTCATCTTCCAAGCCTAAGACTGCTGCCATGGTAGAAGGCTTTAATTCGCAAGCTTTCTGCATGGCTTCTGCACGTTTAGAAACTAATTTTAGTGCATCTTCAAACTCTAGAGTTTTATTGGCTACTAAAGCAGAAAATTCCCCTAAAGAATGTCCAGCTACCATATCTGGTTGAGACTCTTCGCCTAATACATGATTTAAAATTACAGAATGTAAAAATACGGCTGGTTGCGTAACATTGGTTTGTTTGAGTTGTTCAGCAGTACCTTCAAACATAATATCGGTAATATTGAATCCTAGGACTTGGTTGGCTTTTTCAAACATTTTTTGTGCTTCCGGGAAGTTTTCGTATAAACTTAACCCCATTCCGGTAATTTGAGCTCCTTGTCCAGGAAAAACGTATGCTTTCATAATATTTTTAATTTTCTTTAAAACAAATGTAATATAAAAAAGACCTAATAGGAAAAATCTTCACTATTAGGTCTTTTAGGCAATAAACAGGATTATTTATACAGATAGTTTTCCTTTTTCTCCAACATCGGCTTTTTTGCCGGTAACAGCACCAACTCCCATCTTGAATAGGCTTACTAATTTATTGCTTTTCGTATCCCAATAATAAGCTTCTTTAGGGGTGATTTTAAGAGCTGTTAAATTAGGATCGTTCGTGCCATCAAACCAATTATCTGAAATCGATGAATACAACTCTTCAAGAATTGATTGTTCTACTACAATTTCTGCTTCTGCAAAAACGCTCAAAAATTTCTTTGAAGATGGATCGCTATACAAAAGCTGAACTTCCTTGTTTTTAGCGATATTTTGATTATGGTCACTATCGCCTGGACTTAAAAACCAAATATCACCGTGCATATCG
The DNA here is from genome assembly GCF_902499555.1 of Mesonia oceanica. GTDB lineage: Bacteria > Bacteroidota > Bacteroidia > Flavobacteriales > Flavobacteriaceae > Mesonia > Mesonia oceanica. Next base: position 35,148 of record NZ_CABVMM010000019.1, on the reverse strand, counting down.
ATTTTCTTTTGGGTCATCGGTACGGCTTGTAATGGACTTTTGCCCAACGCGGTTACCATCATGGAAGTTTTAATCTCTTCGGTAAGTTCTTTAATCTTTTTCTTTGCTTCCTCGTTATACTTATTTTCTGTACTCATGTTTTTTCTTTTAAAAGTACGGGTTATTCTGTTTAACAGTAGTCAATAAACTATTAAAAATAAAGATTTTGCTGTTAATAAGTGTGAAAAGACCTTAACTGAATTTTTTTAGAATACTCTCTACGGAAGCTAAATAACCGCTGCCAAATAAATTTAAATGAACCAATAAGTAATAGAGTTGCCAAAGGGGAATGCGTTCATTCCAATTATTTTCTAATGGAAAAACTTCCTCGTAAACTTGAAATACTTCTGCAGAAAAACCTCCGAATAGTTTCATCATTGCTAGATCCATTTCTCGTGGAGCAAAACATACTGCAGGATCTATTAAAGCAGGATCACCGTAATTGTCAACCAAATAATTACCATTCCATAAATCACCGTGAATAAGACTTGGCTTTTCCTTGGGAATAATTTCACTAATAGTTTTATAAAACTGTTCTAGATTTTTAAAGCTAAATCCGTTTTTTGCGGCTAATTGAAACTGTGGTTGTAGCCGTTTTTCTATATAAAATTCGGCAGCATCAGTAATTTTACAGCTATTGTATTGCGGTAAACTCCCAATATAATTGTCTTTTTCTAACCCAAAAGTCTTTTGAGTAACCCGATGTTGTTTGGCTAAACCTTCTCCAAATTTCGACCAAAAATCCTCTTTTCTTGGTGTGGATGGTAAATATTCAAGAACAAGATAAGCTTCATTTTTAATAGTTCCATGACTAAAAACTTTGGGAATTCTCAAAGCTTTTGAAGACTTCAATTTTTGTAATCCCAAGGCTTCTTTTTCAAACATGTTCGGGAAGCTATCTGCTTTATTCAATTTAACTACTAATTTTTGTTGATTAGTGGTTAATAGATAGGTTTCGTTAATATCCCCACCAGATAAAGCTGAAGCATTTTTTAATTGAAAGTTTTCTTTTGTAGCTATTTGTTGAAGTATTTCCGGTAAAATAGAGCTTATTTTTTACGTTCGTAAGTTAAGTAAGAGAAAGCATAGTTGTGCTTTTCATCTTTTTCATGAAACTCTTCATGGACTAATTCCCAATCGTTCATATCTAATTCAGGGAAATAAGTATCGGCTTCAAACTCACCGTGTACGCGGGTAAGTTCAATTTTATCGGCGTAAGATAAACTCTGTTTATAAATTTCTCCACCACCAATAATAAAAGGCTGCTCGTCTTTACTAGCAAAAGCCAAAGCATCTTTTAGATTATGGACGACTATGCAATTTTCGTTATCATAATCTTGTTGACGGGTAATAACTACGTGCGTTCGGTTAGGTAAAGGTTGAGGGAAAGACTCAAAGGTTTTTCTTCCCATAATAATATGATGACCGGTCGTTAATTTTTTAAAGCGTTTAAAGTCGTCCGGCAAATGCCAAACCAAATCGTTGTCTTTGCCCAAGGCGTTATTTTCTGCTGCAGCAGCAATAATTGTAAGCATTCTTATGCGTTTAAAGTAGGGTTATTGTCTGGGTTAGATTTAGGAAGTGGATGTTCTTTTTCAACTCGTTGTTGGAGTTCAGCAATTTTCTTTTTTTGCTTTTCGACTAAGCGCTCCATCTGTTGGTTTTCCCATTCTTTTCCCATTAATTTATTCACGAAAAATACATTGATAGCGTGAATTAACAGTAAAAAGAACCACAATAAAATAGCCCAAACAAACCAATCGGTACCAAAAGGTTTGAATTCTTTTCCAAAGTCAAGAGCTACATTTAGGATAATAAATAAAATTGAACCTGCAATAAAAATAACAAAATGAGTGGTTAAGCGCTTTTTTTGCTTAATCCTACGTTGAGCGTTCTCAAAAAGTTCGCGTTGTTCACTGTCTATTTTTCCTGATTTTTTTTCTGCTGAAGCCATATTATTGTAACTTAGTTGTGTACCAAATTAAAGATTTTTAGCCAAAAATTTTTTTAGCTTATGAAGAATTTAAGAAATGAATTCCCTATGATGGGGCAATATACTTATTTAAATACTGCCGCGACCGGATTACTTTCAGAAACTGTTTTTGATTACCGACAAGATCAAAATTTAGATATGCTCACTCAAGCCAGCATATTTAGAGATGAAAAATCAAATTTGTATGCCGAAGTTCGTGAAGCTTTAGCCGAATTTTATAAAGCTGAAGCCAATAAAATAGCCTTAATGCCTAGTTTTTCTTTTGGTTTTAATGCGCTTTTAGAAGGCTTACCAGCTAAATCAAAAGTTTTATTGCTGAAAGGCGATTACCCATCAATCAATTTACCGGTGGAAGCGAGGGATTTTGAAGTTTGTTATGCTGAAATTGACGAAAATTTGGAAATGAATGTAAGCGCCGCTGTAAAAGAACACCAACCTGATGTGTTTGTCTTTAGTGTTGTGCAATATATTAGCGGAATTAAAATTGATCTAGATTTTTTAAAAGAGCTAAAAAAGGAGAATCCTAACTTATTGATTGTGGGTGATGGAACTCAGTTTTGTGGTACAGAAATCTTTAACTTTCAAGAATCAGGAATTGATGTGTTTGGTGCAAGTGCTTACAAATGGCTTAACGCAGGGTTTGGAAATGCTTTTTTCTTATTTAAAGAGGAAGTAGCCGAGCGTGTTTACCCGAAGGCCGTTGGTTTTGGTTCAAACATCGGTAAATACAAACAAGAAGAAAATGCGTTTATCGGTAAGTTTGAACCGGGACATTTAGATACTTCGAATATTGGAAGCATAAAAGCTGCGTTACAATTGCAGGAAAAAATTGGAGTTGAAGAAATTGAAAGACAAGTAAAAGAGTTGAAAATTTTAGCGAAAGCAGAATTTGAAAAGCTCAATTTACTAGAAGAAAAAGTAGCCAAGCGAAAAGATCATTCTTCCCTTTTTAATATTAAAGGTACTACAGAATTATTCAACTTTTTAAATAATAGGGGAGTGGTTTGTTCTCAAAGAGGTGAGGGGATTCGAGTAAGTTTTCATTATTATAATACTGAAGAAGATTTGGAGCAATTAGTAAGTTTGGTCAAGAATTTTGGAGGTTGAAATTGGTATAGACCCAGACTGATAAAAAAATCTTTAAATCTGAATTTATTGATCGAGTTTGAAAATTCTATTTCAGAATCTCATCATAATTTTGGTACAGCTTGATGAGATTCTGAGTCAAGCCCACCTGCCGGACGGTCAGGCTCAGAATCAAGAAAATAGGTAACTAACGTCACCCTGAATTTAGTTCAGGGTCACATCCATCCTGCTGATTTTTTTACTTCTTTTCAAAAATATAGTTTTTATAAAAACAATCTTCGTCGCAGAAGAATTCCGTCATTTTTAAACCAGCTTGGTTGGCTAACCATTCTACCACATCATCATCGTATTTCTGTGAAATTTCAGTATGAATAGTTTCCCATTGCTTAAAATTAATTTCAAGATTTAAAGCATTGATGTTTACTTTTTGTTCTTCTAAACTTACCAGAAAACTCTTGGCCGTTCCTGTTTCAGGATTGTAAGTTTCCCAATGCTTGAATTTATCAATATCAAAATTCGCATCTAATTCATTATTAATTCGTTCCAATAAATTCTTATTGAATGCTTCGGTAATGCCGGTTGGGTCGTTATAGGCATCTAAAATGGTTTGTGGGTTCTTCTTTTGGTCAAAACCCATAAAAAGCATATCACCCGGATTCATCGCTTTTTGAATATTCATTAAAAAGTCAATGGCTTTATCGTGGGGTAAATTTCCTATGTTAGAACCTAAAACCATTATTATTTTTTTTCTTGAATTATAGTTGGCAAGGTCTTTTAAAACATTAAAATAAGTTCCTTGTAAAGTCTCTACATTTACCTTCGGAATTTCTTTAGTCAAGGAAGATTCTAGATCATCTAAAATATTCTGACTAATATCAATAGGTAAATACTTAAAATCGATATTATTTTCAGTAAGGTATTTTAAAAGAATTTTTGTTTTCTTACCATCACCGGCACCTAATTCAATTAAATCGAACCCTTTTTTATCTTTAAAATAATCGCTTAGTGCTGCTTTGTGTTTTTCAAGAATATTGAACTCACAATTGGTAAGGTAATATTCAGGCAAATTCATGATAGTTTGAAAAAGCTTATCTCCTTTTTTATCGTAAATGTATTTGGATGATAAATATTTGGGGAATGCAGTTAAGCCTTCCTGTACTTCTAAAGCGAATTCAGAAGTGGGTTTTATTTCGGTTTGTTTTTCCATATTTTTTTTATTGGGCTAACCTTATTCCGGTAAATTGCCATCTTAAATTGGGATGAAAGAAATTGCGGTACGTACAGCGGGTGTGTTTAGGTGAAGTGGCTACAGAACCACCGCGAAGCACTTTTTGGTTGACCATGAATTTTCCATTGTATTCCCCTAAGGCCCCTTCTGGTTTTTGATAATTGGGATAGGGAGAATAAGCACTTTCTGTCCATTCCCAACGTTGTCCCCAGTCAAATTTTTCTTGAGCGATCTCCCATTCTGCTTCGGTAGGCAAACGCATATCTTTCCATTGGGCAAAAGCAAAAGCTTCATAATAAGAAATGTGAGCTAAAGGAGCTTCAGGGGCTAAAGGTTTTAATCCACTTAATGTGTATTGATACCAAGAACCATCGATAAGATGCCAATATTGTGGGGCTTTTATTTTTTCTGTAGTAATCCAATCCCAAGCTTCTGCATGCCACAATAAAACGTCTTGGTACCCACCGGCTTCCATAAACTCTAAATATTCTTCGTTGGTGACTAATTTATTAGAAATGAAAAATTCATTTAGGTAAACTTTATGTCTTCCTTTTTCATTATCGTAACAAAACTCTCCATCTTCGGGTTTTCCTATTTCATAAACGCCTTCTTCTATACTTAGCCACTTATGGGAGTGATTTTCAATTTTACTTTCATTAAAGTTTTTATGATAAATAGGTAACAAGGGATTGTTCCCTAAAATATATTTGATGTCGGTTAATAATAATTCTTGATGTTGCTTTTCGTGATGAATCCCGATTTCTAAAACCGCTTCCAGTTCTTGCGAAATTTCATTTTCGTTTAAAAATTCAACTAAGGCTTCGGTTACATATTTTCGGTATTCATAAATCCTATTTACCGTTGGTCGCGATAAATTGCCGCGATTGGTACGTATTACTTTTTCGCCTACACTTTCATAATAGCTGTTAAACACATAGGAAAATTGTTCATCAAAAATTTGATAAGCTTCTTTGTGTTTTTTTAAAATAAACTCTTCAAAAAACCAAGTCGTATGTCCCAAATGCCATTTGGGAGGTGAAACAAATTCAACGGGTTGAACCACGTAATCTTCAATTTCTAGAGGCTTACAAATTTGTTCGGTTAATTTTCTGGTTTCTAAAAAAAGCTCTAAATTTTTGGTAGTCGTAATCATAAATGTAGCGTTTACTGCGCTTCTCTCAAATTTACGATTTTTTAAATGCGAACTTCTTTAAGCTTTGTTAAAGCAAAAGTTAAAAACCTCTAATGAATTTGTAGGCTAAACCTTCAGCATAAAAAAAGCCTGAAAAACATCAGGCTTAAGCATTGTTATATCAACATGTTAAAAGTTGAACGGAACCGTATATTTTATAGCTCTGGGCTTACCGTTAAGTGTTCCCGGTTTCATTTTAGGAATGGCCAGGATATTCTTTTTTGCTTCTTCTTGTAGTGATTTTCTGCCACCTTTCACTTGGGTAATTTCTACTTTTCCTTCTTTATTGACCACAAAGCTTACCAAAACTTTTGAGCCTTTATCTTCTGCGTTATAATCTTTAGGAAATTTAAAATTCTTTTGAATGTGTTTGGAAAGCATTTGGTTAAAGCACGTAGAAGTAGATGCAGCTTCCTCACAGCCCGGCCAAACCGGTGGAACTTCTTTGGAAGAAATGGTGTTGCCTTTTACTTCTTGTGCTTGCGTAATACTTACTGCACAAATAAAACTTAGTAGTAATACAATCTTTTTCATCATTAAATTTTTACTGAAAATAACTAAAAAATCTTCACTTCCGGCAATAAGAGGTGAAGATTTTAAATATATAGTAGAAAAACACTTCAGATTAAATGGCTACGGCAGCCTTTATATGCGGGTGTGGATCGTAACCTTCTAAGGTGAAATCTTCGAATTTAAAATTGAAAATATCCTTTACCTCCGGGTTTATTTTCATTTTTGGTAAAGCTCTTGGCTCTCGTGATAACTGTAGGTTTACCTGTTCAAAATGATTGTTGTAAATATGTACATCGCCAAACGTATGTATAAAATCCCCAGCTTCATAACCACAAACTTGTGCCATCATCATCGTTAGTAATGCGTAAGAAGCAATATTAAAAGGAACGCCTAAAAAAACATCGGCACTACGTTGGTAAAGCTGGCAAGACAATTTTCCGTCAGCTACATAAAACTGAAAAAAAGCGTGGCAAGGAGGTAAAGCAGCTTTTTCATTAGCTACATTTTCGCTAAAAGAAACCGAAGTATCTGGCATTACGCTGGGATTCCAAGCAGAAACCAACATTCTCCTACTGTTGGGGTTTTTCTTTAAGGTTTCGATCACCTCTTTAATTTGGTCAATATCTTCACTGTTCCAATTTCGCCATTGATGCCCATACACCGGACCTAAATCCCCATTTTCATCGGCCCACTCATTCCAAATTCTTACCCCATTGTCCTGTAAATACTTCACGTTGGTATCGCCATTTAAAAACCATAGCAATTCGTAAATAATTGATTTTAGGTGAAGTTTTTTAGTAGTGACCATCGGGAAACCTTTGCTTAAGTCAAAACGCATTTGGTGGCCAAATACACTTCGGGTTCCGGTTCCTGTTCGATCTCCTTTATCGGTTCCGTTTTCTAAAACGTGCTGTAGTAAGTCGTGATATTGCTGCATAATAGTTATTTGGGCGTTCGGGCGGGCTCTCGTGAGTCGCTTTTTTTGTCATCTAGGTTATCCCAAGGGCTTAAGGTGACAAAAAAGAGCTCCAACAAATCACTCCATCCCTAACGCAATAAAATCTGATATAAAACTAAAAAATAGCAGGCATAAGTAAAGCCTGGTTCAGCTTCAATTTTTTAAAAAGTTATGCACATTCAAAAGTTTAAAATCAGATATGATTATTGTCATAATTCAGAAGGGACTTGCTCCGTAATTTTGTCCTGTAAACAATTAAAAACCTCAAAAGATGAAATCATTAATGGTAATTACGCTTGGATTATTAATGCAGTTGGCAAGCGCACAAGAATTTAAAGTACAGCCCTCAAATTCAAAACTAAGTGTTACGGGAACTTCAACTTTACACGATTGGGAATGTGTAGTTGAAACATTTAAGGGAAGTATCACCGCACAAATAGAAAACAATCAAATAGTAGCTATAGATAAATTCAATTTTCAGTTTCAGGTAGAAGATTTAAAAAGTGGAAAGTCTGCGATGGATAAGAAAACTTATGAGGCTTTAAAAGAAAAGAAAAATCCTGTTATCTCTTATCGCGGAAATGCCGTGAAGATAAATGATCACACCGCTACTTTTTCTGGGACTATGAATATTGCCGGAACAAAAAAGGAACTGACTACCAAGGTAAAAATAGATTATAGTAATGGAAAAATTAGTCTTTCAGGAAAAAAAGACTTCAAGTTAACCGATTTCAACGTCGAGCCACCAACAGCCATGTTTGGTACGATTAAAACAGGAGATGAAGTCGCTATTCATTATAACCTTCAATTAAACAAATAGAAATAAAACAATTTAAAATAGATTAAAATGAGAACACTAGCCAAATTTTTAGGAATCGTATTGGTAGCACTAATGGCTACACAAGTACACGCTCAACAAATTAATTTAGACCGTAATCTGGATAACTTTAGATATCCCGATAAACGAGGTGTGAATGTTTTTGAATCCCCGAAAGACACTACCAACACTTTTCATGGAGTAGATGTAAGGGTAGGAGGATCTTTTGCACTGCAATATCAATATATAGAAAACGAAAATGCCGGATTAACAGGTTATGAAATTAAAGAGGCCGGTAGCAACTTTAACTTAGCTACGGCTAATATGGATTTGGATGTGGCGCTTTACGATGGCGTAAGAATGCACTTGCGTACCTATTTATCTTCACGTCACCACCATGAACCTTACGTAAAAGGAGGGTATTTGCAAATTGATAAATTAGATTTTATCAAACCAGGTTTCTTAGAAGACTTGATGCAGTACACTACCATTAAAGTTGGTCATATGGAAAACAATTATGGTGATGCACACTTTAGAAGATCTGATAACGCACAAGCCCTTTATAACCCATTTATTGGTAACTTAATTATGGACGCCTTCACTACTGAAGTTGGTGCAGAGGTTTATTATAGAAGAGATGGATTTATTGGAATGGTAGGTTTTACTAACGGTAAGCTTAATCAAAGTGTGGAAGAAGATGAAACAGGAAAAACAGGAGGAGCTTCATTCTTAGCTAAATTAGGGTATGATAAACAAGTGAATGATGATTTACGTTTAAGATTAACAGGATCTTTATATAATACAGGTTACGTGCCTCACTCATATTTATATAGTGCAGATAGAGCAGGAGCTCGTTATTACGGAGTAATGCAGGCCTTAGAAAGTGATGGAGACGATTTTAGAGCTTCTCGTTATGACCCTAAATTAATGAACAAGATCACCGCAGTAATGATTAATCCATTTGTGAAATATGGTGGATTAGAATTCTTTGGAACAGTAGAAATGGCTAAAGGAAAAGCTTCTTATGAAACCGATGAAAGAACCACTATGCAATATGCTGGAGAGCTTATTTATAGATTTGGAGCAGATGAAAATATTTATGTAGGCGGAAGATATAACCTAGTGGATGCTGAAGATATTTCTGGGGAAGATGTGACTATTGACAGATTCCAAGTAGCAGCAGGATGGTTTATGACAAGAAATATTCTCTTAAAAGCAGAATATGTAATTCAAAACTATAATGATTTTGGAGCAACAAGTATTTTTAATGAAGGAAAATTTGATGGAGCAATGGTTGAAGCCGTGATCTCATTTTAATTATCTTTCAACCAAAACTCCAAGAAAACAGTACGAAAAAACACTTTCGTGCTGTTTTCAGTTTAAAAAATAACGTTATGATAAATTTAATCGTAAAGTTAGTCTTCTTTTTAGCAATAGCTCAAACATACGCTCAAAGCGGAACGGTGAGGATAGAAGTACGAACAAATGTGAATAAATTTACTTGTTCCTGCGATGAAGAGAGTTTTGTTTGTAGAGAATTTGATGCTAATCAAAAGGTGTTAAAACTTCCATTAGCTAGTTTTTCTTGTCCTAAACGAATGATAGAGAAAGATCTAGTTGAATTGTTTGAAGCTGAAAAATACCCGCACATTTCTATTGAAATTATCGATTACGTTGAAAGTAACAGTATTATTTCTGCAGCTATAAAGATCACCATTAAAGAAGTTGAAAAAGTGTATCAGCTTCAGTTAGGGGAAACTTACGATAGCGAAGGATTTTACTTCACCGGAAGCCAAGAACTCAACCTTACCGACTATCATATTGAACCTCCGGTAAAAGCTTTAGGGCTGGTAAAAGTAAAGCCTGTAGTTGATATCGAATTTAGGATTCCGGAAGAATTTGTGATTAATTAACCAATAATCATCCCGGCAATGGTTGCAGAAAGTAAGGAAGCTAAGGTACCTCCAATTACCGCTTTAATACCAAATTCAGATAAATTTTTACGTTGTCCCGGAGCTAAGGAACCAATACCACCTAATTGAATTCCAATCGATGCAAAATTGGCAAAACCACAAAGCATGTAAGTCGCCATAATAATCGATTTTTCGTAAGTTAAACTCAAGGCTGTTGCCGGGTTTTTTAGTTCAGCTAACTGGATATAGCCTACAAATTCACTGGCGGCTAATTTGATACCAAGTAATTGTCCCATTAGCATCATATCTTCTTTCGCTACCCCAATTAACCACATTAGCGGTGCGAAAACCGTTCCTAAAACAGATTCAATAGAAAAGGAGTTGTAAGGAGTGTTTTCAGCTAAAAAAGAGTTTAAGTGTGTCCATTGCCCCACTTTTCCAAAGCCATAATTCACCATGGCAATTAAAGCGACAAATACCAATAACATTGCACCAACATTTGCAGCTAATTTTAAACCTTCGGTAGTTCCAATGGCAATTGCATCTAATACATTAGAACCAATTTTTTCTGAAGAAACCTCCACATCGGTGTTGATTTTTTCTTGCTGCGGATAGAGCATTTTAGAAACCACAATAGCTCCCGGTGCTGCCATCACCGATGCAGCTAATAAGTGTTTTGCAAATTCTAAACGCATTACTGGATCGTTACCTCCTAAAAAACCAATATAAGCGGCTAAAACACCACCGGCCACGGTGGCCATCCCGCCAATCATCACCAGTAAGATTTCAGAACGCGTCATCCGTTCTAAATAAGCTTTAATCATTAATGGGGCTTCAGTTTGTCCAAGAAAGATGTTTCCGGCCACGTTAAGACTTTCTGCTCCCGAAATTCCTAAAAGTTTAGTAAGTACAAAAGCGAAACCTTTTACCACAACTTGTATAATTCCGTAGTAAAAAAGAATCGAGGTTAAGGCTGAAAAGAAAATAATGGTTGGTAATACCTGAAATAAAAATATATAACCAAAGCTCGAAGTATCCATCAATCCGCCGAGCAAAAATTCACTTCCTGCAGCGGTAAATTCAAGGATTTTTACAAAAATACTTCCAACAAATTCAAATAAGCTTTTTACCCAATCTACTTTTAAAACACCGTAAGCTAATAAAAGTTGAAGTGCTAAGCCAATTCCTACAGTTTTCCAATTAATTGCTTTGCGGTTGCTACTCAATAAAAATGCGATAACCAATAGCGTAAACATTCCTAAAGCTCCTCGCCAAAAACTGTTAAAAGTAAATCCTTGACTTTTTACAATTTGTTTTTCGTTGCCTTTAGCTTCATTGGAAGGAGGAAGTTTCATATTCAATATCCTTCCGTTTTGTGTTAAGGTTAGGGTAGAATCCGTTAAACTTTCTACACGAAATCGTTGAATGCTATCTTGTGGAATATCATAAAACAATACCAGGTTATTATTCTGAAAAATATAAGAACCGGATAGCTGTTTCCTTTCTTCCGGGTGAAGCCAGTTAAAATTTCCATCTTTTAAGGAAAGACTCCTGAAATTTTGATTAGCAGAAGAACTAAAGGTTGAATCTAATTCTTGAGTGATTTTCCATTCTTGCTCGATATTTTGAGCGAAGGAGAATGGGATGATTGCAATAAATGCAAGTAGCGTGAGCAAGTTTTTCATTGCCGAAAATTATTTTCGTTTAGAAATTTCGTCCCTTAATTGTGCGGCTTTTTCATAGTCTTCATTTTTTACCGCTTCATCTAATTCTTTTTCTAATTCTTTAAGGGACTTTTTGTTTGATGAGGTTTCTTCTGAAGGGGAATCGGTAGCATCTTTCAATACGTCTTCAATAATCAGTTCAGCTCCTTTTTCTTCTTCGGGGTTGGATTGTTCCATTGGAGGGTTATTCTTTAAATAGATTCCTGCTTTATCCAATATGTTTTGATAGGTGAAAATGGGTGCATTAAAACGTAAGGCTAAGGCAATGGCATCACTGGTGCGGGCATCGATAATTTCTTCAATTTTATCACGTTCGCAAATCAAACTGGAATAAAAAACACCATCTACCAATTTATGGATGATCACTTGCTTAACGATAATAGAAAAACGTTCGGCAAAGCTTTTAAATAAATCGTGTGTTAAAGGCCGGGGAGGGCGTATGTCTTTCTCTAAAGCAATAGCTATTGATTGCGCCTCAAAAGCACCAATCACAATAGGTAATTGTTTTTCGCCTTCTACCTCACTAAGCAAAAGAGCATAGGCTCCATTTTGGGTTTGACTGTAAGAAATTCCTTTTATAGTTAATCGCACTAAACTCATACCACAAATTAATCAAAAGAGATTAAATAAAAAAGCGACCTAAATAAAACCTTTGGCGTATTTAGGTCGCCCTAATTTTCAGGGGCACAATTTAGGAAAAAATTAACTGTTATTGGCCTTAAATTCTTTTAATTTTTCGGTGAGTTGAGGTACTACTTCAAAAGCATCTCCAACAACTCCATAATCTGCTGCTTTAAAGAACGGAGCTTCAGGGTCGTTATTAATAACTACTTTGTATTTTGAAGCATTAATTCCCGCTAAATGTTGAATAGCTCCAGAAATCCCAATCGCAATATATAAGTTGGCCGCTACCGGTTTACCGGTTTGCCCTACGTGTTCACTATGTGGTCTCCAGCCCATATCACTTACAGGTTTAGAGCAAGCTGTTGCAGCTCCTAACGTATCTGCTAAATCTTCGATCATTCCCCAATTTTCAGGACCTTTTAAACCACGGCCTCCAGAAACTACAATTTCAGCATCAGCAATGGTAACTTTGTTGGTTGCTTTATCAACCGATTCTACATTTACTGAAAAATCACTTTCATCTAAACTTGGAGAAAAATCTTCCACGTTTGCATCGGTTTCATTTTCTTTTAAACCATAAGCATTTTTAGAAATACCTAAAATTTTTACTTCGCTGGAAATAGAAGAGAAATTAAAAGCCTTGTTGGTGAAGGCAGTTCTTTTTACCGTAAAAGGCTCGGTACTCTCGGGAAGCGCAACGATATTAGATGCGTAACCTGCTTCTAAATTAACCGCTAAAACCGGTGCTAAATATTTGTCGTTAGCGGTTTGGCTAAGGACTACTGCTTTGGCATCTTCATTTTTTGCCGCTTGTGTAAGTACATCGGCATAAGCATCAGCATTAAATTTAGCAAGTTTATCGTTGCTTACTTTTAATACTTTGCTTACTCCATATTGTCCTAAGCTAGCATCGTCTTCTGCATTTATACTTACTGCGGTAACCGAAGTTCCTAATTGGTCGGCAATGCCCTTGGCATAAGAAGCAGCTTCAAAAGCAGCTTTTTTAAATTTTCCGTTTTCTGATTCTGTATATACTAAAACTGACATTTTTTTATTTTTTAAGATGAATAATTACTGTTGAATTGTTGAGTTAGCTTAGATAGCTTTTGCATCGTTATGAAGCAAATCGATCAATTCATCTAAATTATCTTTATCTACTAATTTCACTTCTCCTTTAGGAGCAGGTTTAGCAAATTTTTCAGCTTTTGTTTTGGCATCTGCACCAACAGGTTCCACTACGTTTAAAGGTTTTTTACGAGCCATCATAATTCCTCTCATGTTTGGAATTTTAAGATCGCTTTCTTCTACTAAACCTTTTTGTCCTCCAATCACTAAAGGAAGATTAGCGGTTAAGGTTTCTTTACCACCATCAATTTCACGAATGGCTGTTGCTTTATCACCTTCCACTTCTAAGCTTACGCAAGTGTTTACAAAATTAGCTTTGATTAATTTTGCTAACATTCCAGGAACCATTCCACCATTGTAATCGATAGATTCCCTTCCGGCAATAATTAAATCGTAACCTCCATCCTGGGCCACTTTCGCTAATTCTTTCGCTACTTGAAAACCATCGGTAGCAGGTGTGTTCACTCTAATAGCGTTATCGGCACCAATCGCTAATGCTTTTCTTAAAGTAGGTTCGGTATCTGCTTCACCCACATTTACCACATCTACGCTTGCGCCTTGCTTTTCTTTAAACCACATAGCACGGGTAAGCCCAAATTCATCATTAGGGTTAATCACAAATTGAACTCCGTTGGTATCGAATTTAGTATCTCCTTCTGTAAAGTTAATTTTAGAAGTAGTGTCTGGTACGTGACTTATACAGACTAATATTTTCATTTTCTTAATATATTTTGATTAAAATTAGATTTATAAAAATGTTTCTTGCGAATATAAGGAATTTGATAATAAAATACTATGCAAGCATAATATTTTTTTTATTGAATTTTCTATAGGTTTTGCGAGTGTATTCCTTATTTTTGTGTTTCGATTAAAAATATAGTGAAATAATAATGAGAACAATTCAATTTAGGGAAGCAGTAGCCGAAGCGATGAGCGAAGAAATGCGTCGTGATGAAGCAATTTACTTGATGGGAGAAGAGGTTGCTGAATATAATGGAGCATACAAAGCATCTAAAGGAATGTTGGACGAATTTGGTCCTGAGCGTGTGATTGATACACCAATCGCTGAAGCTGGTTTTAGCGGTATTGGAGTAGGATCTACCATGACAGGGGCAAGACCTATTATAGAGTTTATGACTTTTAACTTTAGTTTGGTAGGTATTGATCAAATTATCAACAACGCGGCTAAAATTAGACAAATGTCCGGTGGGCAATTTAATTGTCCAATCGTTTTTAGAGGGCCAACCGCTTCTGCAGGTCAATTAGGAGCTACGCACTCTCAGGCTTTTGAAAGCTGGTATGCGAACTGTCCCGGGTTAAAAGTAATTGTTCCTTCTAATCCTTACGATGCGAAAGGACTTTTAAAATCTGCTATTCGTGATGACGATCCAGTCATTTTTATGGAAAGCGAGCAAATGTATGGAGATAAAGGTGAAGTGCCGGAAGCAGACGAAGAATATACTATTCCAATTGGAAAGGCAGACATTAAAAGAGAAGGTAGTGATGTAACAGTCGTTTCTTTTGGTAAAATCATTAAAGAAGCCTATAAAGCTGCTGAAGAATTAGAAAAAGAAGATATTTCAGTAGAAATTATAGATTTAAGAACAATTCGTCCAATGGATCATGAAGCCATTATCGAATCTGTAAAGAAAACCAATAGATTGGTGATTTTAGAAGAAGCTTGGCCGTTTGGAAATATTTCAACAGAAATTACCTATATAGTGCAAGAGAAAGCTTTTGATTATTTAGATGCACCTATTATTAAAATTAACACAGCAGATACTCCTGCACCTTACTCTCCGGTATTACTAAAAGAGTGGTTGCCTAATAGTGAAGATGTTGTTAAAGCTGTGAAAAAAGTAATGTATAAAAATGTATAAGTAAAATTATACAACTATATTTACAACTTCATCTTCTGCCCAGAAGATGAAGTTTTTTGTTTATATGAAATATTACTACCTACTTTGTTTATTGTTCGTTAGCTCTTTAAGCTTTGCTCAGACAAAGGCAGGGGGGTATGTGAAAGACTCAAGAGGGGAACCTGTTCCTTTTGCGAATGTTCTTTTTGTAAATTCTTCCGTAGGAACAATTACCAATGACGATGGTAGCTTTTATATAGAAACCGAAAAAAGTTATGATGCTTTACAGGTTTCTTTTCTAGGGTTTCAAACTCAAACCATACCGTTAGAGAAGTCAGCCTCACTTAACCTTGAAATTATTTTAGAAGAAGAGCAAAACGCCTTAGATGAAATAGTGATTTATCAAGGAAAAACCTCTAAGAAAAATAATCCTGCTATCGATATTCTTCGAAAAATTTGGGAAAATAGACGGGATAACGGGATTTATAAATTCGACCAATACCAATACAAGAAATATGAAAAACAAGAATTTGATTTAAACACTATTGATAGTGCGTTAATCAATAGTCGTATTTTCAAAGGGATGGAATTTATTTTTGAAGAAACCGATACCAATGCGGTGACAGGAAAAACCTATCTCCCTATTTTTATTAATGAAGCGGTTTATCGAGTTTATGGAAACAATGAGTCCGGAAAGAAAAAAGAAGTACTTATTGGGAATAAAAACTCAGGTTTTAGCGATAATCAAACTTTAATTGAATTTGTAAAAGACCTATACAAAGAATATAATGTTTATGATAACTACCTCAAGTTTTTCGATAAAAGCTTTGTAAGCCCACTTTCTACTACTGGGATTAATGTCTATAATTATGTGTTGGCCGATAGTACTTTTATAGATAACAAGTGGTGTTACAAAATTGTTTATTATCCACGTCGAAAGAATGAACTCACTTTTAAAGGTGATTTTTGGGTGAACGATTCCACTTGGGCGATTAAAAAAATAAAATTAGCGGCTACCAAAAGTGCCAACATTAACTGGGTACGAGATATTTATATTGAACAGGATTTTGATGTACTCAATGATTCTATTTTTCTAATTACTCGGGATCACTTTATGTCAGATTTTGCTTTCAGAAAAAAAGATGACGCCCGTGGAGTTTATGGAAAACGGACGACCTTATACGATGAATATGCTTTTGATATTGAAAGAAGAGAAGAATTCTATGAGAATAATCGCGATCAATATATTGAAAAAGTTTATAACCGTGATAGCACCTTCTGGCAACAAAATAGATTGGAGCCTTTAAATAACGATGAGCAAAAAGTTTATACGATGCTCGATACCTTAAAAACAGTTCGGGCTTTCCAACGATTATATAATATAGGTTCTGTTTTAGCTTCTGGTTATATTGAACTTGATAATTTTGATTATGGTCCAATTTTTTCCACTTTTGGCTATAATGATGTCGAAGGGATTAGGGTGCGAGCTGGAGGAAGAACTTACTTTGGTCGTAATGATCCTTGGCGAATAGAAGGCTACACCGCTTACGGGTTTAAAGATAATAAATTTAAGTATGGTTTATCAGGAAAGATTTTGGTAGATCCGCGTTCACGTCTAATACTTAGTGGAGGTAACCGTCGGGATGTTGAGCAATTGGGAGCTAGTTTAACCAATACCAACGATGTGTTGGGGAGAAGTTTGGCTTCCTCCTCTTTGATTACGGTCGGGGCCAATATGAGCTTAACCAATATTAACCTAAGTACTTTTTCTTTAGAAGCAGAACCTTGGAAAAACGTTAACCTACGGGTAAGTGGTTCTTATCGGACTTTAGAATCGGCTTCAGATGAGTTTAGTTTAGCTTATTACACCAATGAAGAGCGAACTAAAACCGCTTCAGAAATCAATCAAACTGAAATTTCTACGATACTTACTTATTCTCCTGGCCGGAAAACAGCAGGCTATGGTGTAGAAAGGATTATTATTAATGAGGGCGATTATCCACGCTTATTTTTAAATTATGCGGTAGGAATAAAAGGACCTTTTAGTAGTGACTTTGATTATGAAAAGCTTCAGTTTTACTACCGGCACCCATGGCAACTAGGAGGTTTTGGTAAATTAACGACCACCTTCGAAGCAGGAAAAACCTTTGGTGAAGTTCCTTTGGGCTTATTGAATGTAGTTCCCGGAAACCAAACCCTATTTTCTATTTTTGGTACTTATCCGCTCTTAGATTATTATGAATTTGTCACAGATACCTATACGAGTCTTCATTTAGAGCATAATTTTAACGGAAGGTTCTTTGGGAGGATTCCACTTATTCGGGATTTAAACCTTCGGGAACTCATCGCTGTAAGAGCCGTGATGGGAAGTATTTCAGATGAAAATCAATTATTAAATGCTTCTACTTCGCATCCCGTTTTATTTGCACCTGAAAATGAACCTTACTGGTCTTATAGTCTGGGGATAGGGAATATATTTAAAGTATTTCGATTAGATTTTCACTTTCGAGGAAATTATTTTGATAATCCAGATGCCAGAAGTTTCGGGATTACAGGATCTTTCGGATTTTATTTCTAAAAAAATAGCTTATACTCAGCACATTTGTTAAATTTGCAGCCTTGTTAAAATTTAAAGTAAATTAGATAATTGTTATATAATGACGTTTGATGTATTAATTGAAATCCCAAAAGGAAGCCGAAATAAATACGAGTATGATTTCGAGCTTAAAAAAATCAGATACGATAGAATGATCTTTTCTTCTATGATGTATCCTGCAGATTATGGTTTTGTACCTGAAACTTTAGCTTTAGATGGGGATCCTCTAGATGTTCTAGTATTGGTAACTGAACCTACTTTCCCGGGTTGTGTGATAGAAGTAAAACCTATTGGAGTTTTTCATATGGCAGATGAAAAAGGTCCCGATGAAAAAATTATCTGTGTACCGGTAAGTGATCCTATTGCTAATAAAGTAGGTAACCTAGATGGATTAAACCCTCACTTGATAAAAGAAATAGAACATTTCTTTCAAGTTTATAAAGATCTTGAAGAAAAGAAAGTAGATGTTGGTGGTTGGGGAGATGTCGAAGAAGCAAAAGATATCGTTACTCAGTGCATAGAACGTTTCAAAAAAAGTGACGTTCCTGTAAAGGAAGTAAGTATTCGATAAAAACTGATTTTTATCATATTAATTGAAGCAGTGCTAAAAAAGTGCTGCTTTTTTTATTGATTTTAGAAAATATTAGCTTAGATTTAATAGAATTTTAATATTTGTTCTATGGAATCTAATGTGCTATTTCTTCCTATCATCTTAGCAATTTTAGGAATTATCTTTATTATTTTTAAAGCAAATTGGGTTAAAAAACAGCCCGCGGGAAATGAAAAAATGCAAAACATTTCCCAAAGCATTAAACAAGGGGCGCTCGCCTTTTTAAATGCTGAATACCGTTTACTTCTTATTTTTGTAATACTTGCTTCTATAGCACTCTTTGGGGTTTCTACTTTAGTTGATACCACAAGTTGGATGATTATTCCTGCGTTTATTATTGGAGCTGTTTTTTCAGCCTTAGCAGGAAATATAGGGATGCGAATTGCTACCGAAGCCAATTCTCGTACCGCAGAAGCAGCCAGGACAAGTTTACCAAAAGCTTTAAAAGTTTCTTTTAATGGAGGGACCGTCATGGGCTTAAGCGTTGCTGGGTTAGCCGTATTGGGTTTAAGCCTATTGTTTTGGTTTTTTATGAGTCAATTTCTGTTAAATGAAAAACCATTTTATACTGAAATGACAACGGTGCTAGAAGCTCTTGCCGGTTTCTCATTGGGTGCAGAATCGATTGCCCTTTTTGCCAGGGTTGGCGGCGGAATTTATACCAAAGCAGCCGATGTAGGCGCTGATTTAGTAGGGAAAGTAGAAGCGGGAATCCCGGAAGACGATCCTCGGAATCCTGCTACGATTGCCGATAATGTAGGAGATAATGTAGGAGACGTTGCTGGAATGGGGGCCGATTTATTTGGAAGTTATGTAGCTACTGTTTTAGCTGCCATGGTGCTTGGAAATTATGCCATTAGGGATATGTCAGTAGATGGGGCTTTTACAGATAGTTTTAATAATATGGGGCCTATTTTACTTCCTTTAGTAATTGCAGGAGTAGGGATTTTAGCTTCTGTTATAGGTACTTTTTTAGTGAGTATCAGTTCTAACGATGCTAAAGAAAGTCAGGTACAAGCCGCTTTAGATCGTGGAAATTGGGTAGCTATCATATTAACTTTAATCGCTTGTTGGTTTTTAATAGATTGGATGTTACCTAGCGAATTGCAAATGAGCTTTTTTGGTGAAGGAGTGCTCGACATCCCTTCGCAAAATGTTTTTTGGGCAGCTTTAATAGGCTTATGTGTAGGGGCTTTAATTTCTTTGGTGACAGCACATTATACCAGTTTAGGTAAAAAACCAGTGTTGAGTATCGTGAAGAATAGCTCTACTGGAGCGGCGACTAATATTATTGCCGGTTTAGCGGTGGGCATGAAATCTACTTTTCTATCTGTCATTTTATTTGCAGCAGCTATTTACGGTTCGTATGAATTGGCCGGATTTTATGGAGTAGCTCTAGCAGCTTCCGCAATGATGGCCACTACCGCGATGCAATTAGCGATTGATGCTTTTGGGCCCATTGCCGATAATGCCGGGGGAGTGGCAGAAATGAGTGAATTGCCTGATGAGGTTCGTGAACGTACAGATATTTTAGATTCCGTTGGAAATACCACGGCAGCAGTAGGGAAAGGTTTTGCAATTGCTTCAGCAGCATTAACTGCTTTGGCCCTTTTTGCCGCTTACGTGACCTTTACAGGGATTGAAGGAATTAATATTTTTAAAGCCGATGTACTGGCGGCCTTATTTTTAGGCGGAATGATTCCTGTTGTATTTTCTGCTTTAGCCATGGAATCGGTAGGGAAAGCTGCGATGCAAATGGTAAAAGAAGTACGCCGACAGTTTAAAGAAATTCCCGGTATAATGGAAGGAACGGCTAAACCCAACTATGCCCGTTGTGTAGATATTTCGACTAAAGCCGCTTTGAAAGAAATGATTTTACCGGGACTTATAACCATCATCGTTCCTATTTTAGTTGGATTGATTTTTGGTGCGGAACCTTTGGGGGGTTATATGGCCGGAGTTTGTGTTTCTGGGGTTATGTGGGCTATCTTTCAGAATAATGCAGGTGGTGCTTGGGATAACGCGAAAAAATCTTTTGAAGCCGGTGTTGAAATTGACGGGAAAATGACCTATAAGGGAAGCGATGCTCATAAAGCCGCTGTAACGGGTGATACCGTGGGAGATCCTTTTAAAGATACTTCAGGACCTTCTATGAATATTCTTATTAAACTTACCTGTTTGGTAGGCTTGGTATTAGCCCCTATTCTAGGGAATCATTCAGTTGAAATAGAAAACGAAGAAGCTTTTTCAATAGAGAGAAACGAAATCATTCAGCAACAAGAAAATTCTATTTCTATTCAGGAAAATCTTAAAGAAAATTAAAGTAGAAAGTTTTCTTTTTAAAAACTTCTATCTTTCCATTTCAATTAAATGGTAAATGATAAGAAGGATAAAAAAACTACTGGGGCGTTACAAAAATTACGAACAAATTTTGGTGACGCCCTATCGTAGTTATGCTACTCCCCATCATTTATATGTTTACGGTCGTATATTGGATAACGAACCGCTAAAAATTCAACAGGAACAGAACTTTTTTAAAACTGTAAAAAACACTTACAAGCAATTTGATAGTTTCGAAATTCCTGATGCTGAATTATTACTAAAGCTACCCAACGGACATTTATTTACGACCAAGAGTGATAGTGAAGGATATTTTGTGTTCAATGAAAATCTAAAAGAAAATTTAGCCGAATATTGTGACGAGGAAGGTTGGTTGAGTTTTGAGCTTTTCTATAAAGGTGAACTTTACCCAAAAACGGTTTTATTGAAAAATCCTTTTGAAGGTGAATTGTTAGTGCCTGATGAGAAAGCTGAGTTTGGAGTAATTAGTGATATTGATGATACCATTTTGCATACCGGTGTAACTTCTTTTTTTAAATGGCGTTTACTGAAAAATTCTTTATTTACCAATGCTTATAGGCGCATGCCGTTAAAAGGGTCTGCAGAACTTTATCAAAAATTAGCGATTGGCTTACAGGAAACTTCCCGTAATCCAATGTTTTATTTGAGTAATAGCCCTTGGAATTTATATGAATACCTGAAGTTGTTTTTAGATCACAATCAATTTCCTAAAGGGCCTATTTTGTTAAGAAATTTACGGGGTCCTTTTGATAGTACTTTAAAACCGGAAAAACCGCATAAGCAACGGCAAATTATTAATATTTTAGAAAGTTATCCGCATTTAAAATTCATTTTAATAGGAGATAGCGGAGAACATGATGCTTCCATTTATACCGATATTGCTGCTCAATTTCCAGATAGGATTTTGTGTATTTACTTAAGAAGCGTTCAGCACAAAAAAAGAATGCGACGTGTAAAAAGTATTATTGATAATTTTGAAACGACTCCCGTACTGATGATCAACTATTCTGAAGAAGCTGAACAGCACGCACGGGAAAATAATTATATCATTTAAGATTAATCGTCTATACTGGTGCCTGCAGCGGCCCTTCTAGCTCTAGGATTTTTTCTTGGCATGGTTTGGAAAATATGATCCCAAATAGTGGAAGATACACCAAAAGCCCTATCGGGTTCGCGATAGTGATGAATACTGTGGTGATGCCACAACACTTTTAAAAAGTTGTTAGGAACTTTAAACGCATGAACAGAGTAGTGTACTGCTAAATAAGCTGCATATCCAATTAAAAATCCTGCTAAAAAGCCAAAAACAAAATCACCAAGTACTACGCGATAAATAATAAAAAGTACTGTGGCGATAATAAGACTTAATACCGGAGGCATCGCCAAACGTGATTTGTCTTTTGGATAATCGTGATGCACACCGTGCATGGTATAAGAAATTTTCTTTTTACGCTCAGAAGTTGCCGGAATGTGGTACAAATAGCGGTGCATAATGTATTCTACAAAAGTGAAGAAAAGTAAACCGGCGAAAAATAATAAAATCATTTCCGGGGTGTGAAAACCTTTTTCTATAACTCCATAGTAAATTAAAGCTGCCGAAATTACCGAGAAAATAATGAGCGGTAAAGAAATGTGCGTATGCGTTAACTTTTCTAAAATAGGATTTTTAAAAAGTTGTGGTGAGCCTTTATGTTTAGGTCTTTTTAATTTAGTTGATTCCATAGCATTTTATTTTTTTAAAATAATCCGTGAAGTTCTCCGTCAATTTTATTGATGATGTCACCAAGATCTTCAGGATTGTCTACAAAGTTAATGTTATCTACATCTATAATCAATAAATTTCCTTTACTGTAATTATGAACCCAAGCTTCGTAGCGTTCGTTTAATCTGCTTAAATAATCTATTGAAATAGAATTTTCGTAATCCCTACCGCGTTTTTGTATTTGTGCCACTAGATTGGGAATACTACTTCTTAAGTAAATAAGTAAATCTGGTGCTTTTGTAACACTTTCCATTAAATCGAACAGCGACTTATAATTTTTAAAATCTCTGTTGGTAAGCAATCCCATCGCATGTAAGTTAGGTGCGAAAATAAAAGCATCTTCGTAGATGGTGCGATCCTGAATAATATTCTTACCACTTTCCCTAATCTCTAAAATTTGGCGGAACCTACTGTTTAAAAAGTAAATTTGAAGGTTAAAAGACCAACGCTCCATTTGGTTATAAAAATCTTCCAAATAGGGGTTTTCCAGAACATCTTCAAATTGGGGTTCCCATTTATAATGTTTAGCCAAAAGCTTTGTGAGGGTAGTTTTTCCGGCACCAATATTTCCGGCAATAGCTACATGCATAAGATTCAGTTAATTAGATGGGTTTAATTGATATCTATAGATAAAATTATCGGTGTAAAGATAAAGGTTTTCGTTATTCAAATAAAAATCTTTAACGGCATTTTGAGAAATTTCCAATGGCGTAAATGCTTTTGCATCACGCTTTAAAATAATCCATTTTTCTTGATCTTTACCCACAATCAGGTTATTATCTTGCCTAAATTCAAAATTCTCGGGAACGGGAAAAGCATTCATAAAACTCCCATAGGAATTATAGAATTCGAGTTTTTTCTCTTGTAATAACCAGCAAAAATTAAAATTGCTTTCTTGTTGAATTATTTCCTGATTAATAGGCTGGGTGTGAAACAATACTTTTTTGGTATTATAATCAAACAATTCCAGTTGTTGAAGGTCTATATTAAAAATCCATAGACTGTTATCTTTTCCTGTGGTCGCGTGGTATATATTTCTAAAGTTGGTAATGGTTGTAAAGTTAATTCGGCTAATTTCATTTAGTCGATTATCTACAATAACTACAGTATTCATATCCCGATAAAAGAGAGTGATTTTTAAAGGATTTAATAAATCTACTGAAGTTAATTCTCCTAATTGGATATCTGCAAATTGATAGGTTTTACTGCCTTCAATTTTATAAAAAGTGTTTTTCTTGATTCCATAGAAATTATTGAATTTGTCCACACCTACAAATCGCTCTAACTGAAAAGGTGTTTTTTCAATCAACTTCGTGCTCACTTCTTGTGCAAAAAGAGCAAATTGAATAAAAAAGGCCAATAAGAAAAACTTCAGCTTCATAGGTTAAAGTTACCCAAAATTATTCCATAAACAATCGATTCCGTCGGCAAACATATGAAAACATAAACCTATACAGATAAGTTTTAAGATTTTATGCTGAATAAATAGTGCACCTAATACGTAAATTCCAATAGCTAAATAAGAATGTAAGGGATGAAAGTTAATGCTACATCGATGAATCTGAAAAATAGGTTCTGCTAATAAATGATCTGTATCTACCAACATGGTGGCCAGTAATATTAGCCAATATTTTTTCCAATTATTTTTATCATAGAGATAGGCGATTCCTGCAATGGCAATAAAATGCAAAAAATAATGAACCAGGTTTTGGAGCATGAATTACGATTTGTTTTCTTCCTCCTCGGGAGGATCCGGCAAAAGTAAATTTTTTAATTTTCTTTCTAAGGCAATGTAGCGCCAAACTCCAATTAAAATAAACAGTACGCAAACAAATAAGGATACGTAACCCACCCAATGTACACGTGGATATTCTTTAATTTGTAATAAAGCAATCCCGGCAATTAGCAAATACAAAGATGCTCTGATGTAGGCGAGTAAGGTTCTTTCATTAGCCAATTTGGTACGTTCTAAAGCCAAATGCTCCCGAAGCTTTTTTTCGTTAATTACCTGTGGTTTAAACGGATTATGTAGTTTTACTTTTTTCATTTAAAAGGAAAAAATAATGGGATTATGAATGAAGCAGCAATCCAAATTATAAAATTTAGCGGAGTTCCTACCTTTAAATAATCTTTAAATTTATAATTACCCGGTGCATACACCATGGTATTGGTAGGGTAACTAACGGGTGTCATAAAAGTTAGTGAACAAGCAAACATTACAGCAATAATGAGTGGTCGTGAATTTACATCCATCGCTTCTGCCAAGCTAATGACAATGGGGGTCATTAAAGCAGCAGCAGCTTTGCTGGATAAAACATTGGTAGATAAAAAAGTGATTAAAAAAATCAAACTGAGCGTTATGCGAGGGTCAAAACTGCCAATGCTGTCATAAATCAATTCGGATATTAATGCTGAACCTCCGGTTTTTTCTAAAGCTTTTCCCATAGAAAGTACACCGGCAACCATAAAAATTACTTTCCATTCAATGGCTTCATAAGCCTCTTTAGGTTTTAAAATCGTTGTAGAAACGACTAATAAAGCACCCACCAAGGCACTAATTAAGATAGAAGTGAAATTAAGTGAGGCCGCTAAAATCACTCCAATTAAAATCAATAGGGTAGGGATGGCTTTTTTTAAATTGAATTCCCTAGCCTTATACTTTGAAAGAGGTACCACTAATTTATTGGTTACCAAAGTGTTTAAACTCTTACTGGAAGCATAAAGGAGTAACATATCGCCTTCCATGAGCGTGAGTTTAGAAACTTCTTTAGTGATGGTTTCTTTACGATGGCGAATGGCTAAAACCGACGCATAATATATATTTCTGAAATTTAACTGAATCAGTGAATTTCCGGCTAAAGAAGAACCGTAGGGAATCATTACTTCATAGATTTTTTTGTCATCTTTTGTTTCTTCATTAACTAGTTGTTGGTCACCTACTAAGCTGTAATTGGTGTTGGATTGTAGTTTTGCTAAATGTTGCGGATCGATAAGTACTTTAATAACATCGTGTTCCCGTAAAATAGTTTCTTCGTTGATTTCATAAACCCGATGGTATTTTCGCTTCAGCATTAAAATTTGAGCTCCAAAATCTTTTGTGAGTTTAGTATTGATAATTGCCTTATCTATGTCTTCATTTCCTGCCTTCAATTCAATTTCAGCAATGTATTGTTCAGCGTGTTTTTTTAGGGAGGTAATTCCTTTTCTTTTGGGTAAAAGCAGGGGGGAAACTATAAACATATACAACATTCCCAAGGTTAATAAACACAAAGCGGCTAAAGAAAATTCAAACATCCCCAAGGGTTCTATGCCGCTTTCTGTAGCATAGCTATTCACTAAAATGTTGGTAGAAGTTCCAATAACCGTACAGGTTCCTCCAAATAAAGCTGAAAAGGAAATTGGGATTAAGAGTCGGGAAGGAGGGATATCAGTTTCGCGGCAAACCAATAAAGCCATTGGGATCAGTACAGCGACTACGGCAGTATCATTGATGAATGCAGAAAAAATTGCTGCTGTGAGACAAAAAGTAATTAACGCAAAAATGTAATTTATTTTTGCCAGCCTAATAATTTTATCAGAAAGCCCGTCGATAATTCCAGATTTAAAAATAGCGGCGCTAATTACAAACATACATCCTAAAGTAATAGTGGCAGGATGGTTAAAACCAGCGAAACCTTCTTCCGGACTTAAAACCCCGGAAACGATAAACAACGACATAATAATGATAGAAGTCGTGTCTATGGAGAAATATTCTTTTACAAAAAGAATAATTCCGATGGCGATAATCGCGAATGTTAAATATAGGGTCATTTATGAACTAGCATTAATAGCCTTTTTCTAGATTTACTTCATCTTTTAAGTCTTTACCATTTTTAAATCGCTTAAAATTTTCCAACATTTTTGGTACAATGGTTTTTGGATTGGTAATACTTGCAGTATGTGGAGTAACAAAAATTTTGGGGTGGTTCCAAAATGGATGGTTTTCTGGTAAAGGTTCTTCTTTAAAAACATCTAAAGCCGCTCCTGAGAGTTGCTCGCTATCTAAAGCTGAAATTAAATCTTTTTCATTTAAATGTGCACCACGCCCCACATTAATTAAATAAGCATTTTTGGGTAGTTGATGAAAAAGTTCTGCATTCAAGATGTTTTCAGTTTCAGGGGTGTGCGGAAGCATACAAACCAATACTTCAGCTTTGTTTAAGAAATTACCTAATTCTTTTTCAGTATAGCTTTTTATCCCTTCTACATCTTTTTTAGAACGGGACCAACCTATTACGTTAAAGTCGTTTTTCTGTAAGAGTTGCCCAATGGCCTGCCCAATGTTCCCAAATCCTAAAATGCCCACAGTTATGTCTTCAGGACGATGGTACATTTTACGGTTCCAATTATTTTCTAACTGATTTTTAAAATATAGTGGAATGTGTTTAATGTGATTGAGCACGAGGCTTAGCACAAAATAACTCAAATCATAATTGAGGTATTCATCTTTTACACGTGTAACTTTTACGTTTTCCGGAATTTTTTTTGAAGTGATATGTTTTACACCTGCCGCCATCGAAGCAATTACTTTTAAATTGGGATATTTTTCAAAAGCATCTTGAGGAGGGTTCCAGGTGGCGATAAATTCTGTAGCTTCTCTGTTGGTGTCATCAGGATAAACTTCGACTTCAATATCAGGATTATGTTTTTTAAAGGTGGAAACCCAAACCGGAATATCTTTCCTGCCGGGACTTATAATTACTACTTTCATGAACTATTTTTTTCTTCTTCAAAATTATACAAAAGCACTGTAACCGGTAATGGCTCTTCCTACAATTAAGGAGTTAATTTCTTTGGTACCTTCATAGCTGTAAATGGCTTCAGCATCGGCTACAAAGCGGGCTACATCGTGTTCTAGTAAAATACCGTTGCCGCCCATTACTTCGCGAGCTCTACTTACAATATCTCGAGTTCGCATGCTGCAATAAACTTTGGCTAAGGAAGCGTGTTCATCGGTTAAGATACCTTCGTCTTGCATTTCAGAAAGCCGGAAGACCATGGTTTGCATGGCTGTTAAGTTTGAAAGCATTTCTACCAAATGGTTTTGCACTAATTGATAAGAAGCGATAGGTTTTCCAAATTGCTCTCTTTTTTTAGTATATTTTAAAGCACTTTCGTAAGCTCCACGAGCGCAACCAACAGCTTGCCAAGCCACGCCGGCACGTGTCATTTTTAGCACTTTAGCAGTATCTTTAAAAGAATTTGCATTTTGAAGACGGTCACTTTCAGCAATTTTACAATCGGTTAAGGTAATAATGGCATTTTGAACAATTCTTAAAGCCATTTTATCTTCCATTTTTTCAGCTTGAAAACCGGGGTTTTCTTTTCGAACAATAAAGCCTTTTACTTGGTGAGAATCTACGTCTTTTGCCCAAATGATAATTACATCGGCAAAAGTGGCATTACCAATCCATTTTTTTTGTCCATTTAAAATCCAATTTTCACCATCGAACTTACAGGTAGTTTCCATTCCTTGAGAAACTGCAGAACCTACATTGGGTTCCGTAAGTCCAAATGCTCCAATTTTTTCTAATCTCTGCATTTTGGGCAGCCATTCTTGTTTTTGTTCATCGCTTCCGCAGAGGTAAATAGAGCCCATCGCTAACCCGCTGTGAACTCCGAAAAAAGTAGAGATGGAAACATCAACGCGAGCGATTTCTTGTGCGATAATTCCTTCCATTAAGAACGGAAGGTTGGGGCAGCCATAGCCTTCATAGGGAACACCAGTAATATTTAGTTGAGCGAATTTCTCAATGATTTCAAATGGAAATTTCGCTTTGTTCCAATAATCGTTGACCAAAGGTCGCACTTCATCTTCCATAAAGTTCCTCACTTTAAGTTGAAGTTCGCGTTGTTCTTCGGTAAGTTTTAAATCTAGATTGTAAAAGTCACCATCAATAGGGGGGAGTTGATGCTGGCCTTTTTTACCTTGATGGTTCAGCATTTTCATTAGGCCTTTAATTTGCCTGTCGTCAAGGTTTCCTAAGGTATTCATAGCTTGCTTTAGGTCAATTTTTTCATTGAGTTTAGCAAGCTTTTCTAAGTCTACATCTTTAAGTAAACCAATGGTGTTTTTTATTTTGCTGAACAGAGCCATAATTCTAGAATTTTTATTATTCTAAAATAGGAATTAATTGGGCAGCGTATTGTTAAAGATTTCCGAAGAAATAGGAATTACTCTAACTCATTAGTTTTTTGAAATTCAGGAGTATTAATTACGTTTTTTGAATTTTCTGTCATAGGTTTTGTAAATGTTTCTTCAACTCTTTCAGAAAAAATAAAATATGGTATCCAAATACATGCAGATATAAATTTATAAAATAGGGATAAATAGTACTCTTGAAGTTCGAAGGCAGAAAATTGATTCTTAAAAATAATTTCTGTTGAGATTAATAATGACGCTAAGTAATATAAAAAATTAGTCCCCATCATGATAATCAATAATCGTGGTACAATGGTTTTTCGTTTGAAAAATAAAATAGTGATATATATACAAAAAACAGTCAGTGCCCAATTGTAAGAAAAATCGATTCCACTAAAAAGAGCTTGGTATAAATTTCCGTTCTCTTCACTAATAATAAATTTCCAATAATTATCTGTGTATATTAAAAAATCATTAGAGTTACTAAATATGTTGATAATTGTAACTAATGTAAGGATAATAGCAAATAGAATTAACCATCCGCCAATTTTTCTTTCAAATCTAGGTTCTGTAGAATTAGCTAGATCAAAATTTTTATTTATACTTAAACAGCCAATTATAGAAAGTATTGTAATTAATAAAAATAAAATAGTTGATATCCAGAATGAATTTTTTTGAATAGTATCTGTGGGATTAATAAGTGCATTGTCAGCCCCTATTTTTTTATTATAATACAAGATATACCTTAGGTTTTCCTGCATTTTTTGATGATCTTTATAATAGGTGTCTATATCTTTTAAAGCTATATGATCTGTTGAAGTCTGGTAAGAATAATTTAGATGAATTGCATCTTTTTTGAAATAGCTTTGGTATCCAAACTTATAATCTTCATTATCAATATTTATATTTTCCGGTTCTATGGGCCAATAACTAGGAGTGTAAATGACAATTTCATGGTTTATATTTGTATTTGGAGCCAATGCATAAGGGGATTTCCTATTTTTAATAGCATTAGGGTATAAATAACTGTCTAGGCTGGAAGGATAAAACGGTACTGTTTGTGTTATATCTTCACCTTCATCTTTCCAAATACTCTCAATCTTATAATATTCTTTGATTATGAGTTGGTTTTCAATTCTATTATCATCTGTTTTAAAAGTGATTTCTGGTTGTATTCCCGGATAAATTAGATTATAAAATTCTGTAAATTCTTGCTGTATAGCTGCTTTGCTATTGTCGTTTAAAATGGCTCTTTGATTATCTGCAGAACCCCCTTTGTATGTGCTAATTATTTCTAAATATGCTCCACCGCCAATATTGTCTAAATCGAAATATTCAGTAATTTGTGTAGAAGAATTATTTGATGTTGGTAAACTTGTTAAATTAGATTCTCCTTCTTCTAAAACAAGTCCCTTTTTATAATCAGGAAAGTAAATGTTATTTATTTTTCCTCCTTGATTGTTTATAGTAGGGTCAATATATATAGTTTCATCTTTGTATTTTAATTGTACAATGCAGTGGTCAAAAATATCTGGTGAGGGAAGTTTGTTAGGTAATTTTTTACCGGAGGTGCTATTAACCAGAACAGGAGAGGAGTGAAAACCGTAAGCTTTGTAAAGTTCTGATAATAAGAAAGATTTGTCTTTGCAGTCACCATAGCGTTGTTCTAATACTTTAATAGGGGAGGTGGGTTTGAATGAGTTAAGTCCATCTTCAAATCCTAAATACCTTACTTCGTCTTGTACAAAATTTGTTATTTTTTCAAGCAAGAGCTTATCGTTTTCATTTATTTGAGTTTGAGACTCGAAAAGGTTTTTTAGTTTTTCAGAATTATTAAACTCGTAAAGAGGTTTGAATTGATAAACAATTTCAGACCAGTTTTTGTATTGTGATAATTGAATAGAGGGGAAAGGATCATACCATATAGGAGTGCTCTCTTCATAGTTAATAGGTTTTAAATTATAGCCTATCCATTGATGGTATTCATAATTTTGATCTTCAGAAATACTATACTTTAATTTTTTATTTTTATTATCTACAACTAAATACTCATCTTTTGGCTTGATAACACGTAATCTAATTTGATGAATGTTAAACATAAATTGACTGTACATCTCAAAAGAATATTTGTCTTGGTAGACTGGGTTATCTCCAATTACTGTGAATGAATAATCAATAATGTCTCCTATTCTTAAATCTTTAATTGCTTGTAGAACGGTTAGTTTTCCATCGTATAGATTTATTTCAGCATTTTGTTCTCTTTGAAAAACTTGTAAGTCTTTCTCGTTTAGTTTTTCAATAACTTTATGGTCTCTAATTATGTTAATATGATGTATTTCTAAATTTTGATAAGATGGGTCAAAATCTGCTGAAAATTCTCCCATATCTCTTACAGCATTATTATTTAAAACTTTATAAGCTACTCTGTGATAATATTCTTTTTTCTCTAAATGATGCTGGTTTTCTACAAGTAAAAAGTATGTGTTACCGGCATCTTGCGGAACTTCATTTTCGTAAGCTATTGCTGTTTTTTCAACCCAAGTTGGGGGAGTAGTGAGTTCTACGTTATCTAACTGAGCAAAAACAGTTGTACTTATTAAAAAAATTATGAAAGAGAATATTCTACTGTACATCTTATCTTATTAAAAATTAAAAATTTATTTATTAATGGGAGAGAGTTTTGAAATAATAATAGTTACTATTTTTTTACTCAAAAGAACCTACTCTTTCATACAGAATATTTTGGTTAAATAGATGGTATAAAAAAACCTCCCGTTATGGGAGGTTTTAGTTTGTAAAATATTTAAAGGTTGTTTATTCCTTGATGAACCTTTTCACTACCGTTCCATTCGCTTTTGATCTGATCATAGCAAAATACTGGGCAGCTTCGAGTTTGGAAATGTCGATGTGCTGACCCTGTGAGTAATTAACAAGGTCCATATCCATCACTTTCCTACCGTTAAGGTCATAGATCACCATTTTGTCAAGCGCTATGCTTTGAGGGTTTTCCACAGTGATATAACTATCAGCAGGATTTGGATACAGCTTCACTTTTCCAAGGTTTAATCTTGGTGCGTCCACTTTTAAATCCAAAGTAACTGTGATTATCGTGCTACATATGGAACTATTCCCGTACTGGTCTTCAGCAACAAATAAGATCTCGTGTTGACCTTCCTGTAGCAATGTACCTGCGGGTGGTGTCTGTACAATAGTGGTCACTTCACCATCACAACTATCGGTAGCGGTCACATCTCCATTGGCCACAAAATTGGCAAGGCTATAGAAGTTATCACCGGTGTTGCCTACGACCTCCATTTCTTCCATACATTCAATTACCGGTGCGGTAACATCGTTTACGCTTACCAAAGCAGAACAGGAAGCAATGTTCCCACTGGCATCTTGGGCAAAAACGGTTACTTCCACCTCTGTCCCCGCATCTTCACAGCTAAAGGTATCGATGTCCAAGCTTAAGGTCTCCACAGCACAGTTATCGCTGCTGGCGGTAACTATATCCTCCGGTACGATAGAAGCCTGTCCGTTTTCATCGAGGTTAATAAAGAGCGCCTGACAGGAAACCATCGGCATTTCGTTATCCTCTACGGTCACTACAGATGAACAGGTGGCCGAGTTCCCGCTCTCATCGGTTACGGTAAGGGTAACGTTGTTCATCCCTATCATTGTACAGTCAAAGGTATCGATATCCACCTCAAAAGAAGCGATGGTACAGTTATCGGTAGAGCCGTTGTCGATATCTTCAGCTAAAATGCTGGCGTTTCCGTTTTCATCTAAGCTTACGGTGATATCTTGACATACGACTACCGGTGCCTCATCATCAGCTACTACGATATCTACCGAAGCAGTAGTGGTACATCCGTTATCATCTGTTACGGTTACGGTATAGGTCCCTGCTACAAGTCCTGTAGCGGTTGCTGTAGTCTGTGCATCAGCGTCGTCCCATAAATATGTATAAGGGGCAACTCCTCCTGCTACCGTTACGGTAGCACTACCATCGGTAGCATCAATACAGGATAAATCGGTATCCACAGAGGCTTCTGCCAACAATGTCGTGGGTTCGGTAATAGTTACTGAAGCAATTGCCGGACAGTTGTTTGCATCTGTTACGGTTACCTCATAGGTACCGGCCAATAATCCTCCTATCGCTACGGTTTCATTATCGGTAACATCGGCATAAGTAGAGTTGTCAAAATCGAATTCATAGGGCGCTGCACCTCCGGTAATAGTTATGGATGCGGCTCCATTGTTAGCTCCGTTACAACTTGCGTTTGCGGTAACTATAGCGTCAATAACAATAGCTGTTGGCTCTGTAATGGTCGCCGAAGCAGTAGCAGTACATCCGTTGGCATCTGTTATGGTTACATTATACGTGCCTGCTGCAAGACCTATTGCGGTTGCAGTGGTCTGCGCATCGTTGTCATCCCATAGGTAAGTATAAGGAGCGGTTCCTCCAACTGCAGCTACAGTAGCTTGGCCATTTGCACTTCCGTTACAGCTTACATTGGCGTCTACTATAGCAGCTCCAGTCAATGTTACTGGTTCGTTAATGGTCGCCGAAGCAGTAGTAGTACATAAGTTAGCATCTGTTATAGTTACATTATATGTGCCTGCTGCAAGACCTGTAGCGGTTGCAGTGGTCTGTGCATCGTTGTCATCCCATAGGTAAGTATATGGTGCTGTTCCTCCAACTGCTGATACAGTTGCTTGTCCGTTTGATTCCCCGTTACAGCTTACATTGGCGTCTACTGTTGTAGATGCTGTTAGTGTTACTGGTTCTGTAATGGTAACCGAAGCAGTATCTGTACATCCGTTATCATCAGTTATGGTTACGGTATATGTTCCTGCTGCAAGACCTGTAGCGGTTGCCGTGGTTTGTGCATCGTTGTCATCCCATAGGTAAGTATATGGAGCTGTTCCTCCAACTGCAGCTACAGTAGCTTGGCCGTTTGTACCTCCGTTACAGTTTACATTCGTATCTACTATAGCAGATGCAGTGAGTGCTGCCGGTTCTGTAATGGTTACCGAAGCAGTATCTGTACATCCGTTATCATCAGTTACGGTTACATTATATGTGCCTGCAGCAAGACCTGTAGCGGTTGCGGTGGTCTGTGCATCAGTGTCATCCCATAAATAGGTATATGGAGCAGTTCCTCCAACTGCAGCTACAGTAGCTTGTCCGTTTTCCCCTGCGTTACAGCTTGCGTTGGCATCTACTATCGCAGATGCAGTGAGTGTTACTGGTTCGTTAATGGTCGCCGAAGCAGTAGCAGTACATAGGTTAGCGTCAGTTATAGTTACGGTATATGTTCCTGCAGTAAGCCCTGTAGCGGTTGCGGTGGTCTGTGCATCAGTGTCATCCCATAAATAGGTGTAAGGAGGAGTTCCTCCTGTGCCACTTGCTGTAGCAGTTCCATCATTACCTGCGTTACAGCTTACATTGGTATCTACTGTCGCCGAAGCAGTAAGTGTTACCGGTTCTGTAATGGTTACCGAAGCAGTATCGGTACATCCGTTATCATCAGTTACGGTTACGTTATATGTTCCTGCAGCAAGTCCTGTAGCGGTTGCGGTGGTCTGTGCATCGTTGTCATCCCATAGGTAGGTATATGGTGCTGTTCCTCCAACTGCAGCTACCGTAGCTAGTCCGTTTTCCCCTCCGTTACAGTTGACGTTGGCATCTACTATAGCAGATGCAGATAGTGCTGCCGGTTCTGTAATGGTTACTGAAGTAGTAGCGGTACACCCATTGGCATCGGTTACATTGATGGGGTAAGTGCCTGCCTGTAGTCCTGAAATGGCGAGTGTTGGATCAGGAAAATTACTGTACGTAGTACCGTTAATAACATATTCGAAAGGTGATGTTCCCCCGGTAAGTTCAATGGTAATATTTCCGTTTCCTCCGCCATTACAGCTCACGTTGTCATCCACTGTCGCAGATGCAGTAAGTGCTATTGGTTCTGTAATGGTAACCGAAGCAGTATCGGTACATCCGTTATCATCTGTTATGGTTACGGTATATGTTCCTGCAGCAAGCCCTACAGCGGTTGCTGTTGTCTGTGCATCAGTGTCATCCCATAAATAGGTATATGGAGGAGTTCCTCCTGTGCCACTTGCTGTAGCAGTTCCATCATTCCCTGCGTTACAGCTTACGTTGTCATCCACTGTCGCAGATGCAGTAAGTGTTACCGGTTCATTAATGGTAACCGAAGCAGTATCGGTACATCCGTTATCATCAGTTATGGTTACGGTATATGTTCCTGCAGCAAGCCCTGTAGCGGTTGCTGTTGTCTGCATATCAGCGTCATCCCATAAATAGGTGTATGGTGAAGTTCCTCCAACTGCAGATGCAGTAGCTTGTCCGTCATTCCCTGCGTTACAGCTTACATTGGCATCTACCATCGCAGATGCTGTGAGTGTTGCTGGTTCATTAATGGTAACCGAAGCAGTATCTGTACATCCGTTATCATCAGTTATGGTTACGGTATATGTTCCTGCAGCAAGCCCTGTAGCGGTTGCTGTTGTCTGCGCATCAGTGTCATCCCATAAATAGGT
>NZ_CABVMM010000018.1 GCF_902499555.1 Mesonia oceanica | reverse complement strand
AATTTGTTATTTATGTGTAGTTTTAATGCGTGTAGATATAACAAAGCTTGCAGGGAAATTTATGAACGAATAGTGGCCAAAGGAAAGAGCAAAAAATTGACTTTAATTGCCGTATGTAATAAGTTATTGAAACAGGCTTTTGCGATAGCAAAATCAGGACTATTTTATGATGATTCTCATAGAAGTAATTTAGTAAAAAATTAACCTAGATTTACTTGTTTTTTACCACAGTACTTTGTTGTGTGCAGTTATTTTAACCGATTTTTTAATGTTTCGACAACTGTCAGTAACAAATTTTGAACAGGTTCTAATAGCATTCTTTGATGTTCTTCAAGATTTTTATATCCGTGTACCAAATTGCATCTAACATTATATATTACGCTTAATACTGCTTTTGCTCTGATTGAATTATCTTGTTCATTCACTAAATTTTTAGATAACTGTTTGTCAAATTCTTCTTGACCAATTCCGTCTTTTAAATTTATATGAAATATTTCGTTATCTATTAAATCCGAGATTGCCTTGATATCATCAATTCTATTATCATCTTTCAAATTATCAATTATCAAGTCTGCACCAATAAAATCTCTTACAAAAACTGTTGCTTTTTCATAATCAGAGATTCTATTCAGTTCTTTATTTTTAGCTTTTTCAATTCTAAAAGCATCATTGTAAAGTCGATTGTAAATTGGATATAAAGTTTGAAACCTATTAAAAAAATCGGTCAGTTCATCTCCGTTAATTTTTTTCAATTCCTTTTCCCAATTATTTATATAGTCTATTGTCTCGTTAGTCATTATTTTTCTTTCAGATATTTTTTAAGGTCTTCTGCTAATATTCCGCCTGTTATAAGTTTATCTATTAAGTCGTCTGGTAATATAAACCAAGTTGAATGTCCGCGTGAATTTGGTTCTCCCAAGCATACATTTTTTCCGCTAATTTTATCTTTATCGTGAATTTCATTCTCGGTAATATTCCAACGCACTCCAATTACGTCATTTCCGTTCCATTTCAGTTTAGCCACAGAATACTCGCCAGGAACTGCACCGCCATTGTACAAGACAGTTACATTTTTTACATTTTTCCTCGGGCTTAATACGTTCGCTGGGTTATTTATTCGATACGGCATTTTTCAAATTTTTAATGTTTAGCAGAATGTTTGTTTTAATTGCACACAACATGCGAATAAACGCATGGCGTTTATCTACACTATATCACTACTTCAAATATAACTAAATTATCGGTCTTCTAAAACAACAAGAATGGCAAAGAGCAGGGGAGGGAACCACAAAACCTAAAGCGACTTGTCTCCTATGATAGGGCCGCAAAGAGGGTAAGGCATCAATAAAAAACCCGCTTTAATAGCAGTTTTGCCATTGCTAAATCAGGCTTGCCATACTAGGAAGAATGGGGCCAAATTTAATGTAGAAAAGAGTTGGTTTTTATTTACTTTAATAACTTTAAACTCATCTTTTGATGGATCATCTTACTTTGCTAAAGACAGGATAGGGAAGTGATAGGCAAGAAAATTTACTGCAGTAGTTTTTTATTAAGTTTGGTCATCATGACTTCTTCTCGCTTTTTTTGGTATATTTCGTTGAGTTCGCGGGAGTAATCATCGAGTTCTTGGGAAGCCTTTTGTATAAATTTACTATACTTTCTAAGGTCTTTTTCATTCAAATTCTTCTCTTCCTGTAATAGGTTGTTAATCCCCAGCAAATTGGCCACGGGACGACGGAGTACATGCGATAGATCATATACTATATTTTCCATTGCTTTTTCATATTCTAAATGGCTGGTAATGTCTTCAATGTTTCCATACCAAGTTACACTTCCGTCCTGATGTAGCTCTGGATTTACTTTTAAAAGGTGCCATTTATTTTCGCAGTGGTTGAGTTTATATTCAATGACTTGTCTTTTTTTACTGTTAAGTAATTCTTGTAGGTGAACTTTAAATTTTTCACGATGCTCCGGATGAATAAGCTTGATAAACCACTCCGGTCGCTCAATAAATTTCTGAGGGTCCTTAATCATGGGGAATAATTTCTTGATGCCCCTGCTCACAAACTCTATTTTTACCTTATCGGAAGAAGGATAGAACTTTAGCTGAAAGATTAAATGAGGAACGTGATCGGTAAGGTTTTTTAACTTTTGAGCATTTTTGGCAATGGTATTTTGCTGATCTAATAAAGCTCTTCTATCGTTTAAAAATTTCATGACTTTATCCCCAATAATTTTTAAAGATTTTTTTTGGTCTTCATTTAAACAATAAGGTTGCTCGTGCAATACACTTAACGTACCCAGTACATGGCCGTTAGGTGATTTTAACGTAACTCCAGCATAATAATTTATGGTTTGTGTACCTAACGCCAAGGGTTCGCTAAAATGTTCATCTTCCGCAAGGTTTTTCACTTCAATAAAATGATAATTACCCTTTAAAATATGCTCTACAAAAGGATGCCGATTTTTATATTGGTTAATTTCTAAGCCTACTTTGGCTTTATACCAATTCCGATCTCTATCTATAAAACTAATTAAGGCAAAGGGGGTATTACAGCTAAGCGCAGCCAATTCGGCAAAATCATCTAATTCTTTTTCTTGTGGAGTATCCAAGATTTGATAGGTATATAATTCTTTGAGCCTATTCGATTGTTTCATGGTTACTCATTTAGGAATTACTAAAACTATTTAAAACAAGATAGAAAAGCAAATTAATTCAGGATTTATATTTTTTTTGGATATTTTGTTGAAATTATCATAGTAAAAAACATAATAAGGTGTTAATTTAATAATCGCTAAACCTTGTGGAATGAGATAGATAGAGATCATTAAAATACTAAAATTTACATGGAATAACTTGTTAGTTAATGGACCTCAGTTGAGGCTTACATCTCCTAATTTAACGACAGCTCTATAAGAATGCGAAAAAAACAGGAAGTTTTAATGAGGGAAAAGGCGTGCCAAGATAGATAAAGTAAGAAAACCTTTCCTCATGAATCAACTAAGCCTCTGCTTTTTAAAACAGAGGCTTAGTAGTAACTCAAGGATAAAGCTAAACTATAGCAGAACCCTTGAAAATTTTTCTTCTAAAGTAAACATAAACAGGATCACCTTAAGCTTAGCTTGAAGACAAGCTCGTTTTTATAACTCTTATGCTTTGACTACCATTTTTCCTTTGTTTTTCCCATCAAATAAATCGATAAAAGCTTGAGGGATATTCTCAAAACCTTCTACGATGGTTTCCTCATAATGAAGTTGATCTTCTTGTAGCCATTGGGCCAATTGTTGGGCAGCTTCTTTAAATTTATCGGCATAATTGCTTACAATAAAGCCTTGCATTAATGCACTGTTCTTTACTAAAAAAGGCTGTACAGCTAAAGCTTTTGGAGTTTCGGTTTTATTATAAACGGCAATAGCACCACAAATAACGATACGTGCCATTTTATTGATATGAAAAAGTACAGCATCAGAAATTTCGCCGCCTACATTATCAAAATAAATATCTACACCATCAGGACAGGCTTTGCCAATTGCTTCTTTCATATTTTCGGTAGTTTTATAGTTAATACCACCATCAAAACCAAACTTGGAAGTAAGCATTTCTATTTTTTCATCGCTTCCGGCAATTCCTACGACTTTTAATCCAAGTATTTTCCCTATTTGCCCAACGACGCTTCCTACAGCTCCTGCAGCGCCCGAAACCAATAAAGTTTCGCCTTTCTGGGGTTGGCCTATTTCGTTTAATCCTAAATAAGCCGTAAGACCAGTAAGCCCTAAAATACCCAAATAAGCAGAGAGTGGGGCTTGATCAGGATTTACTTTTTGGAGGTTATCGGTACTTACTACTTGTTTCTTTTTCCAAGCCATATTTCCCGATACATAATCTCCTTCTTTAAAGTTTTCGTGTTTAGACTCGAGTACTTTAGCAACGATATTAGAACTTATAGGTTCATTCAGCTCAAACGGAGGAACGTAGGATTTTTCATCTCTCATCCTTCCGCGCAGGTAAGGATCTACAGAAACGTAGAGCGCTTCTACTAAAAGTTCCTGTTCACCGGGAGTACCTACTTCTTGTTCTACAAATTTAAAATCAGATTCCTGAGGTTTTCCTTCAGGACGGTTGTTCAATAAAATGGTATTGCTCATCTTTTTTTATTAAAGTTAGGGCTTTCTCCTTAGCTTTATTCATAAATAAGACGGTTTAAAGTTTGTTTAACAAGGGAAACAATAGGGGAGCGTAGGTTGTAGGAAATAGGTGTGAGGTATTAAGAAAAGCTTAGTTCGTGTTTAAGAGTTCACTAAGGGGGGTGCCGTCTACTTCTACCTCTTTTAAAACCACCGATCCATCTTTTACAAATACCACTGCATAAACATTTTTGGTAGAATCTAGCGTCATCTCCCGTTGAAGTTTTTCCGCTTGGGGAGCTTTAAATTCATTCATATAAAATTCGTCAAAAGGATAATTTAGCTGTATGCTGCAATCCCGCGTATAGTGACTGGAGCGGACTTTAAAATAGTTATTTTTACCGGTATTGGGAGCGTTGGGGTGAATGGATTTTATTTGAGCATAGCCTGTTTCATCGGTAGTAAGCAATACA
Organism: Mesonia oceanica; assembly: GCF_902499555.1. Classification (GTDB taxonomy): domain Bacteria; phylum Bacteroidota; class Bacteroidia; order Flavobacteriales; family Flavobacteriaceae; genus Mesonia; species Mesonia oceanica. The sequence goes on along the minus strand of NZ_CABVMM010000018.1, from coordinate 45,144 downwards.
TAAATCTCCTGTCCGGTCATCCAAGGTTCTATATGGGGAACGGTAAAGGAATCTTCCTCATAGATCAAGCGAATGTATTTTCCCTTTAAGGGGTGCGAAGGGTCAATGGGTTTTATTTTAAATTTATAGGATTTCCCGGATACAAGAATTTCTTCTTTTTCCCAAATCATATGAGCGGGTATATACCACTGGGCGATTACCATCACCATAAATAAAGGCAAGAGTATTTTTTTATGCAGCATTTTGCTTTTTTCGTTGAAGGGTTAAATAATTTGCAGCAAAAAAACCGGCTCCCACAAGTAGAAATAAAACTCCACGGACGATAAAACTTAAATTGGTATCAAAAAACCGGCAAATAATTAATACAGTAATAATGCTAAGCCCAAAGTTAAGAATCCCAAAATGAGGTTTTTTATTGCCTAGTCGAATGGTATATAGCCCTAAAATTAATAAATATATATTGATGATAACGGCCCCTAAGGAGAGGTGAATTCCTGTGAAAAATATACCTATACAAATGATATAACTGATCTGATAAGGGGATATTTTAAAAACTTTTTTTGTCTGGATATATTGTTGCACTATAAAATAACCTGCTGCCAAGCTAAAAGCCAAGCCTAGTAGAAATTCTGGGGAAGTAAAAAAATTATGTGCGAGTAGTTCTGAGCTAAAAGATTTCCAAATACCATCCCTAAAACTTAATATAAATAATATCACCAAGGTGCCACCATATCCCACAAACGCATAAGCTACTTGAAGACTGGATGTACTTTTAAATGTATTGATCTTGGATAGCCCTAAGAAAAATGCAAACATGCTTAGGTAGGTAATGTAAATAAACGGTTGATGTTGATGGGAAAAAGCACCTAAAACCATCAGCAACGATAAAGCGATCCCCCAGCTCTGGAAGGCTAACGCATGGGTGTTTTTACTTTTCTTAATTACATGATAACCATAAAAAGGAAGTATAGCTATCAATAAAAGCCCGTATAAATAGGGTGGGGCGGTAGGATAATTAAAATATCCTACTAAGAAAGCATAAAAGGTGATCCAACCAAGGTAGAGTAAAAAAGCGATACTGGAATTTAATAAGTAAATGAGCGGTAAGGCCAAGAGCATCCACGTAAGCATAAAACTTTGGGAATCACCTTGAATATGATAAATCTGACTCACCAAGGAAATACTAACACCAATGGCCAAAAATAAAAAAGACGCTACGCCTTCCCGCCAAGCGATATGGGTATATTTCTTAAACATCACATATAAGGCAAGAACTTGCCCTATAGCGAGGGGGATAAATGCAAAAAAGCTTTTAAGGCCAGTAGAAAAATTGTCCCAGTTATGAGCAATAATTAAGATAATGCCCAAGCCTATCAAGATTGCTCCTAAAACACCGAAGATGATATAGAGTTGGTTGGGGGAACTTTGGTTTTTTTGAAGGTAATAGTGCTTGATCTTATTAGCAGTTTCAGTACTAATAACATTTTGTTCGATCAGTTCTTCTAATTCGTGATAAATTTTCATGCGATAGTTTGAAGGGGCTAGGCATACTCAAATATACTATTTTACTTGAATTTGAATAAAGATGGCCACCTCCAGCTTCCGTTATTTTAAGGGATTTCAAATAAAGTTTTAAAATAGATAGCCTACCGATAGCATGACGACTGAGTTTTTATAGGAATAATCTTCAAACACTTCTTGTAGCCCATAAACATAGCGGGTCTGTACAAATATTGCATGGTTAAAGTAATAACTGAGCCCTCCAGCAAGGCCTAAATCTGTACTATTAGGATCAGATTCAATTTCTTCTCCATCAATACTGGTTTTATCACTTACCAAAAAACTAATTTGCGGACCTATTTCTACGCGTAACTTTTTAAAGACTATAAGTTGAGCTACCAAAGGCACTTCTAGGTAAGAGAGTTTACTTTCGGTATAATAGCTTTTAAAACTTCCTGAACCTATTTCAGTTTTCGTAAATGCCCCGCCCTTTTGAAGATAGTGTAACTCCGCCTGCACCGCAAAAATATCGGTTGCTTGATAATTCACCAATCCTCCTACTTGAAAACCATGAAGATCTGTATTGGTAGAATTTTTGGTGTGAAAACCACTTAGGTTAGCCCCTGCTTTAATACCATAAGTCCAAGGGCTTTGAGCAAATAAGCTCACTGAACTGAATAAGACTAAAAGAATAAAGTAAGTTTTTTTCATAAAAAATTAGTTATAGTAAGATTAGTAGTTTAACTCTTTACTGACTTCTTTCCAACGTAAGAGTTCTTGTTCTCGGTTTTTTAAACGTTTGTAAGCGCGCTGGTCTTGCCAAGCGAATATAAAATGGGCAATTATAGCCACGCTACAATAGCCGATAAAAATACAAATTACTAATTGATAGTAGGGGAGATCACTAAGTGCCAATGCTGAAGTTCCGGAACCTTTATAGCCGGTATGATAAAAAGGAGAAGTGAGCGAAACAAATAATCCTATCACTAAAACTTTCCATTTATTTCTAATAAAATAATGACGTTCTTGAAGATTGACAGCTATTTTGCGTTGTACTGCTTCTAACTCTTTTTCCCTAAAAAAGCTCATATCTTTTACGTTGTATAGGGACGAAAATAAGTATTTTTTATAAAATTCTATTTTGATTAAATGGAAAGGAAGATGTACTTCAAGTAAGCTATAAATTTTCTGAGCATACATTATTGACAACCCTCTAGAAATATAAAAGATTATTTTTTCTAAGTAAAGCCTATAAATTTTTTAGTGCCTTCTAATGCTATAACTATTAAAACTTCTAGCGGCATTCATCTGCTGAAGCCAAAAAACAAAAGGGATAATAAATAATACGGTTCCTATCAATCCAAAGGCTAACCAGATCACTATAGAAAGAAGGGTAGAAGCTCCAAAAGCAATAAATAAGTGAAAACTGTTTACTTCTGCACGAATTTTATGAAGTGGTTTTTTCTCTAATTTTTCACAATGTTGACAGTTTACCTGCATTTCGTCACCATATTTCATTTGTAATTTTCCACGATCGGTAGCAGAGGATTTAATCTTTATTTCTTCTCCGCATCCGGAACAATGGGTATATAGTTTCATAGGCTTAGTGTAGGTGTATTAGGTGAAGTTATAAAGTAACATAATTTTTAAAAGGCATCGATTTAAAACTTTATTAAAATAAAAAAACATTTTATGCCGTTAATCCAAAAATTAGTTTCACCTTTGTCACTTAATAATTAATATTTTATAATGAATAAAGGAACAGTAAAATTCTTTAACGAAAGTAAAGGATTTGGATTTATCACCGAAGAAGGTGAAGAAAAAGACCATTTTGTACACATTAGTGGATTGGTAGATGAAATTCGTGAAGGGGATGAAGTAAAATTTGACCTAGAACAAGGGAAAAAAGGATTAAATGCAGTTAACGTAGAAGTTATCTAGTATATTCTTTTATAAACGAGTAAAGCCTATCTAATTTTAGATAGGCTTTTTTTATGCGCTATCATTTCTAAAATAGAATAAAAAAAACAGGGTTTATCGCCCTGTTTTTTTTATTTATCAAGAGAGAAATAATCTTTTATTTCAAGTTATATTTCTTTAAAATGACTTTATCATTTGTAGGATCATAAGTTTCTACAATAAAGTTTCCATCATTATCAAAATAACCAAAGGCATTTTCGTTCTCTTTTACTAAGATATATGATTCACGATCGGGCATTTTTCTAATTTTCCCATAAATTTTGGTTTCCCCATCTTTTTGCTGATGCATCATATAACCATTAGCATCAGGTTTAATGATGTAGTTCTTACCGTCACTAATAAACGTAGTTGATTCAATGATCTTTACTGGATCTCTTCTTACGGCTTGATTAGTTTGATTATTGTTTTCTACCTCTAACTTTTGTTCGGCAGTATATTTTTTTTCTTTAATAGCTACCTCTTCTCCCTTCGAAGATTTGACTTTTGTTTTAGTAGTGACCGTTTTTGTCATTTTATCTTCGTTTTGGGCAAAACCAAAAGCGAAGCTGATTAAGGCTATACTTAAAATTAATTTTTTCATAATCAATTGTTTATAAAGTTTGATTTCAAAATTAGGGCAAGAGAATGTTAAAATCTGGTAAGGGAAGGCTAATATTTAGCTAAACTTTATTTGTAAGGCTTCTTGTAATTAAAGGTCTAAAAAAGTAAATCAAATTGTATATTTGTCGCTGGTTAAAAAAATATAATTGAATGAAAGCAGGTATTGTAGGCTTACCTAATGTAGGAAAATCAACATTGTTTAATTGTTTATCCAATGCAAAGGCGCAAAGTGCTAACTTTCCGTTTTGCACCATAGAACCTAATATTGGAGTGGTAAATGTACCAGATCCAAGGTTAAAAAAATTGGAAGAGTTGGTGAACCCGCAGCGAGTACTTCCCGCCACAGTAGATATCGTAGATATTGCCGGTTTGGTAAAAGGAGCCAGTAAAGGAGAAGGTTTAGGAAATCAGTTTTTAGGGAATATTAGGGAAACCGATGCCATTTTGCACGTATTGCGATGCTTTGATAATGATAATGTAGTTCACGTAGATGGAAGTGTAGATCCCATTCGTGATAAAGACACCATAGATATGGAGCTTCAACTTAAAGATTTGGAGACCGTAGAAAAGAAATTAGAAAAAGTAAAAAGAGCCGCCAAAACCGGAAACAAAGAAGCCCAGAAAGAAGAAGCTACTTTATTAAAGCTAAAGGAAGGCTTGGAGTCCGGAATCTCTGTAAGGGCTATAGCTATAGATGAAGACGATAGAAAGGAATTTGTTAAACCCTTACAATTTATTACCGATAAACCGGTGATGTATGTATGTAATGTAGATGAAGGTTCGGCTGTAACTGGTAACAAATATGTAGAACAAGTGAAGGAAGCCGTAAAGGATGAAAATGCAGAAGTATTGGTGTTGGCCGTAGGCATAGAAGCAGATATTGCTGAATTGGAAGATTATGAAGAACGACAAATGTTTCTAGAAGATGTAGGTTTAGATGAACCCGGCTCAGCAAAACTTATTCGTGCCGCCTATAAACTATTGAATCAGCAAACTTATTTTACAGCCGGAGTGAAAGAAGTAAGGGCTTGGACCGTTAATGTAGGAGCTACAGCACCCCAGGCCGCAGGGGTTATTCATACCGATTTTGAAAAAGGATTTATTAGAGCAGAAGTGATCTCCTATGAAGATTATGTTAAGTTTGGTAGTGAAGCAAAGGTAAAAGAAGCAGGGAAATTAGGAGTAGAAGGGAAAGAGTATATTGTGAAAGATGGAGATGTGATGCATTTTAGGTTTAATGTTTAATTTTTATAGTATATTGTATTTCTATAGAAAAGCCAATAGAGTATAGCTATTTGAAAAAAAATATTTTCATACTATTATTTTTAATGCAATTGACTTCGATTGCACAGGAAAATAAAGTTTCTTCAGATTCATTACGGTTTTACTTAAATAAAGCATATGATTACAATACCCAAGCAGATTTTGTTAAATCTGTTCAAACCGGTAGAAAACTTTTAGAAAAAGCCTATCAACAAAATGATTCGGCTTACATAGCAGAAGCCTATTATCTGTTGGGTTTTAATGATGAAACGGTACAAGATTATGATGGGGCTAAGGAAAAATACCTTAAAGCCTTAAAAATTGCTGAAAATATAAAAGATAGTACTTTAATCATCGATATCTATAATGAATTAGGAAACTTATACTCTCAAAACGACAAAAAATTTGAAGAATCTGAGAAGTACTATTTAAAAGCACTTGAATTATCTAAAAAGCTTCAACGTCCTACCATCTATTTTTATATAAATTTAAGTTGGAATTATCTTGAGCGAAATCTAATCTCCAAAGCGCGTGACTATATTCCTTATTTAAGAGATTACTTAAAGCAAGAAACCCCTGAGCTTTCAGAGGATAACAAAATTATTAATATAGCAAATATTTATTTTGTATTGGGTTGGTATGAAGGGAAAATTGGTAATACCAATTTAGGCTTAAACTATCTCGACAAAGCCATAGAAATAACGACCAAAAATAAATTATACGAAGAAGCCAGTGAGGCCTATAAGCAAAAAGCTCTATTGCTTAAAGCAAATGGAGAACAAGAAAAAGCTTATGACAGTTTAGAAAAGCATGTAGAATATTACACTAAATTATTAAACAAAAAAACTTTAGAGAAGCTACAAAGCGAACAAGTAAAATACGAAGTTAATGAGTATGAAAGGGCTTTAGCCACTTCGCAAAAAGAAAAAGAGTTGGCTAAATCGGTAGCTGCCTCTAAAAATAAGTTAAATATTCTTTTTATTGTCTTATTAGGGATTTTAATAATCTCTATTTTTATAATCTATAAGGCTTATCAAAATAAAAAACAACTCAATAAAAACCTTAACGAAAGTAATGCAGAGTTAATTAAAGCTAAAAAAGAAGCAGAAATTGCTGTTGAAGTAAAAGCGAGCTTTATCTCTAATATAAGTCATGAACTAAGAACACCACTTCATGGAGTAGTAGGGATCACTTCTCTTTTATTAGCAGAAAAAAATATTTCAGAAAGCAATAAAGAATTGCTTAGATCATTAAAATTTTCCGGAGATTATTTATTAGGGCTTATTAGTAATGTTTTGCTAATGAGTAAGATAGATAATAAAAAAATAAAGGTAAAACCAGAAGCCACCAACTTAAACAGGTTGGTGGAGAATATAAAAAGTGCCGTTAAATTTTCTGCAGATCAGAACGAGGTAATGGTCAATTTTGCCATCGATAAAAATGTTCCCCCTAAAGTGATTTTAGATGGGAAAATGGTTTCTGAAATTTTGATTAACCTGGTAGAAAATGCGACTAAATTTGCCAAAGGAGGTCAGGTAAATGTAATGATTAAAAAAGTAGTGAGTGAAGAACACATAGAAAACCTAATGCTCCGATTTATTGTAGAAGATGATGGAATAGGAATTCCAGATGATAAAAAAGAGCTTATTTTTCAAAAATTCTCTCAGGTAGTAGTAAGCAAGAATGGAATGGAGGGAGGTTCTGGAATAGGTTTGTCTATCGTAAAAAGCTTATTGCTCCAATTAGGCAGTAACATTCATTTAGAAAGTGAGGTGGGAAAAGGTTCTACCTTTTATTTTGATTTACAAGCTAAGCTTCCATCCAAAAAGGATGGGGTTGTAATTCAATCAGATCAAATGATTGATAAATACAACGATAAAAAAATACTGTTGGTAGAAGATAATGCCATTAATAAAATGGTTATTGAAAAATTCTTATCCCCCTACAATTTTAAAGTAGATACCATTACCGATGGAAAGGAAGGCTTTAAAGTTATTCAAGAAAAAGATTATGATATCGTTTTACTCGATATTAATATCCCTTCTATGAATGGTTACGAACTAGCAAGAAAATCTAGGGAGTTAGGGATAAAAACACCTATTATTGCCGTCACCGCTTCTGAGTTAAGTGAAATAAAAGATGACGTGTATGCCGCAGGAATGGATGATATTCTTATCAAACCATTTCAAAAAGAAAAGCTTATCAAAAAAATTGGTAAGCACCTCGGTTAATCCGTCAATAACTTTGTTAATTATTTTTGGAAAAAGGGGTTTCTAAATTCCCTTAATCGTACTATATTAGCCTACATTCCCTAACATTTATGACTGAAGAAACAAAGTACACAGAAGAAAATATACGTTCGCTCGATTGGAAAGAGCATATTAGAATGCGTCCAGGTATGTATATTGGAAAACTGGGCGATGGTTCTAGTGCAGATGATGGTATTTATATTCTATTAAAAGAGGTCCTCGACAACTCTATTGATGAATTTGTAATGGGATCTGGGAAAACCATAGAGGTTTCCATTCAAAATAACCGTGTCATTGTACGCGATTACGGAAGGGGAATTCCCTTAGGAAAAGTAGTCGATGTTGTCTCTAAGATGAATACCGGAGGTAAATATGACACCAAAGCCTTTAAAAAGTCGGTAGGATTAAACGGGGTGGGAACCAAAGCTGTTAATGCCCTTTCTAATTATTTTAGAGTAGAATCTACCAGGGACGGAAAATCTGCTTCTGCTGAATTTGAGCAGGGGAACCTCACCAATGAAGAGTTTTTAGACGAAACTTCCCGAAGAAAAGGAACCAAAGTTACGTTTACTCCTGATGAAGTCATTTTTAAAAACTACAAATACAGAAATGAATATGTAGAAAAAATGCTGAAAAACTATGTGTACCTTAATCCCGGGTTAACCATAGTTTTTAATGGCGAAAAATTTTATTCTGAAGACGGATTAAAAGATTTACTTTCCGATAGTATTCATGAAGATGATCGGATGTTTCCCATTATTCATTTACGGGGAAACGATATAGAAGTAGCGATCACCTACAACAAATCACAATATAGCGAAGAATACCATTCTTTTGTAAATGGTCAACATACCACACAGGGAGGTACCCATCAATCGGCTTTTAGGGAAGCTGTGGTAAAAACCGTTCGGGAATTTTACAATAAAAACTACGATGCTTCCGATATTAGAAAATCTATTGTTTCTGCCGTGAGCATTAAGGTTATGGAACCGGTTTTTGAAAGTCAGACCAAAACAAAGTTAGGCTCTACAGACATGGGAGGTGAACTTCCTACCGTAAGGACCTACATCTTAGACTTTGTCAAAAGAAACTTGGATAACTATTTACATAGAAACACAGAAACCGCTGAAAAGCTACAAAGAAAAATACTTCAGGCAGAGCGCGAGCGTAAAGACCTTTCCGGTATTCGAAAACTGGCAAAAGAGCGCGCTAAGAAAGCGAGTCTTCATAATAAAAAATTAAGGGATTGCCGCGTTCATTTAGGAGACGTAAAAAAACAAAGAAACTTAGAAACTACCCTTTTTATTACAGAGGGAGATTCTGCAAGTGGTAGTATTACCAAATCACGCGATGTAAATACCCAAGCGGTTTTCAGTTTAAAAGGAAAACCCTTGAACAGTTATGGCTTATCTAAAAAAATTGTTTACGAAAATGAAGAATTCAATTTACTGCAAGCCGCTTTAAATATCGAAGATTCATTAGACGATTTACGATATAACAATATTGTTATTGCGACCGATGCCGATGTAGATGGAATGCACATCCGTTTATTATTAATTACTTTCTTTTTACAGTTTTTTCCGGAATTAATTAAAAAAGGGCATCTATATATTTTACAGACTCCCTTGTTTAGGGTGAGAAACAAGAAGGAAACCATTTATTGTTATTCTGAAACAGAAAAACAACAAGCCATCAAAAAACTCAATGGAAAGGTTGAAATCACACGATTTAAAGGATTGGGTGAAATTTCCCCTGATGAGTTTAAACATTTTATTGGCGACGATATAAGGTTAGACCCTGTAATGTTAGATAAAGACACGGGAATAGAAGAATTACTAAGTTTTTATATGGGTAAAAACACCGCTGACCGTCAAGGTTTTATTATTGATAATTTGAAAGTTGAATTAGATGTAGTTGAAACCAATTAATTACAAAAAATGAGTTTTAATAATTGTAATTTAGATACGGATCGATTTTTATTTATATTTTTTTGAATATGATGGGGAAGCCCTTTGTTTTAGATGTTTAGGTATTTTTAGTTCAGAAAGAATTAATTACCACAAAAAAAGCAGAGTTTCCCAGTGTTAAATTAAAAGTTATATTATTATAAAAAGTTGTATGTCTATGTAAAATACAGTAGAATACCTAAAAAGTAACAAAAATATCTTTCGATATTATTTTTGTAAAAACGAAGCGTATCCGTTTACTGATCGCTTCTTTAAATAAAGTTGTTTCTAAAAATAAGAAATAAGTTAAATGTCCCAAGATAACGAACCTCAAGACCAACAACCCTTAGAAGAGAATACTAACCAAGAGGTAATTACTAAAATTACCGGAATGTATAAAGATTGGTTCTTAGACTATGCTTCTTATGTGATTTTAGAACGTGCCGTTCCTGCTATTGAAGATGGCTTTAAACCCGTACATCGTAGGATCATGCAATCCATGAAAGATTTAGATGATGGACGGTACAACAAAGTAGCCAACATCGTTGGGCATACTATGCAGTATCACCCGCATGGGGATGCCAGTATTGGAGATGCCATGGTTCAAGTAGGGCAAAAAGAACTCTTAATAGATACCCAAGGAAACTGGGGGAATATTCTTACCGGAGATAGTGCTGCGGCTCCTAGGTACATAGAAGCAAGGCTTTCTAAATTTGCCTTGGAAGTACTTTACAGTCCTAAAGTGACCGAGTGGCAAGCTTCTTATGATGGACGAAGAAAAGAACCGATTAATTTACCGGTTAAGTTTCCGTTACTTTTGAATCAAGGAGCTGAAGGAATTGCCGTTGGCTTGAGTACAAAAATTTTACCTCATAATTTTAATGAACTTATCGATGCTTCCGTCAATCATTTAAAAGGAAAGCGTTTTAAAATCTATCCAGATTTTCCTACGGCCGGTGAGATGGATATCAGTAATTATAATGATGGCTTAAGAGGAGGGAAAGTTCGTGTTCGTGCGAAAATTAACCAACAAGATAAAAATACCCTAGTCATTACTGAAATTCCTTACAGTACGACTACTTCAACTTTAATAGAATCCATTATTAAGGCCAATGAAAAGGGAAAAATAAAGATCAAACATATAGAAGATAATACGGCAGAACATGTCGAAATTTTAATTCATCTTCCCAATAATATTTCTCCAGATAAAACCATTGATGCGCTATTTGCATTTACCAATTGCGAAATTTCCATTTCGCCCTTGTGTTGTGTGATTATAGATCATAAACCGCACTTTATTGGAGTTTCAGAAATACTTCGCTTAAGCACAGACCATACTGTCGAGTTACTTAAAAAAGAACTGGAGATAAAGTATGATGAATTACAAGAACAATGGCATTTTGCTTCCCTTGAAAGAATTTTCATTGAAAAAAGAATTTATCGGGAAATTGAAGAAGAAGAAACTTGGGATGGCGTCATAAGAGCCATCGATGAAGGTTTAAAACCTCATATTGCTCATTTAAAAAGAGCCGTAAACGAAGAAGATATAACGCGACTCACCGAAATACGTATTAAACGAATTTCTAAATTCGATTTAGATAAAGCCCAACAAAAAATTGAAGCTTTAGAAGATGAAATAACACAAGTTCAATACAACTTAGATCACCTTATTGAATTTTCTATCTCCTATTTTGAAAAACTAAAGAAAGATTACGGGGGAGGACGCGAGCGTAAAACAGAAATTCGCCTATTTGAAGATATAGAAGCTACCAAAGTAGTGATTAGAAATACCAAGCTCTATGTGAATAGAAAAGAAGGCTTTGTGGGTACTTCTCTAAAAAAGGACGAATATGTGACCGATTGTAGCGATATAGACGATATTATCTGCTTTATGGAAGATGGAACGATGATGGTCACCAAAGTAGATACCAAAGCTTTTGTGGGTAAGAATATAATTCACGTAGCCGTTTTTAAGAAAAAAGATAAACGTACCATTTACAATATGATTTATAAAGATGGAGGTAAAGGTACTACGTATATAAAACGTTTTGCCGTAACTTCTATCACTCGAGATAAAATCTACGATGTAGCTAAAGGAAGATCGGGGAGCAAAGTCTTCTATTTTTCTGCAAATCCGAATGGAGAAGCCGAAAAAGTAACCGTTTACCTAAGGCAAGTAGGCAGTATTAAAAAATTGAAATTTGAAGTAGATTTTGCAGACCAATTAATTAAAGGACGTGGAGCTAAAGGTAACATTGTCACTAAGCATCCTGTGAAGAAAGTAGAACTGAAAGAAGAAGGGGTTTCTACCTTAAAGCCTAGAAAAATTTGGTTTGATGAAGTCGTAAAAAGGCTAAATGTGGAAGGACGAGGAGATTTACTTGGTTCCTTTAAAGGAGAAGATAGATTGTTGTTGGTGACCCAAAATGGAATTATAAAAACCATTATACCAGAACTCACTACCCGATTTGATGAAGCTTATATATTGATGGAGAAGTGGGATCCTAACCGACCCATTACCGCTGTGTATTGGGAAGGGGAGCGTGAACGTTATTACGTAAAACGCTTTTTGGTTGAAAATAAAGAGAAGGAAGAAAGCATTATTACCGATCACGAAAAATCTCAATTAGAATTGGTTTCTACCGATGAAATTCCAGTGTTGGAAATTATTTACCGTAAACAACGAAATAAGGAACAACGTCCTAATGAAGAATTAAACCTAGAAGAATTTATTTCCGTGAAAGGAATAAAAGCAATGGGGAACCAATTAACCACAGAAAAAGTAACTCAGCTGAACTTACTGGATCCTATTGTGCCTGAAATTGACGATAATGAAGAAGAGGAAGAAGCTGATAATGAAGAAACCTCTACTCAGGAAGAAAACCATAACACTTCTGAAGAAAATAAAAATTCTGAAAATCAGGGATCTTTATTCGATTAAAATTTATGGGAAAGTTTTTTAAAGAATTTAAGGAGTTTGCGATCAAAGGCAATATGATTGATATTGCCGTTGGGGTAATTATTGGAGCAGCATTTAATAAGGTTATCGATACCTTGGTGAAGAAAATTATCATGCCGCCCATTTCCTTGCTGACCGATGATTTTAATTTTGAAAACAAAAAATTCGTTCTTCGGGAAGCCGTTGTAGATAACGAAAAGGTAATTAAAGAAGAAGTGTTTATTGGGTATGGTGAATTAATTACGGTTTTAATAAATTTCTTTATTATCGCTTGGTGCGTGTTTTTAATCGTCAAACTTTTTAACCGATTAAGAAATAATGCAGAAGATACCAAGAATAAAAAAGTAACTACCCCAAAAGATATCGAGCTGTTAAACGATTTAAAAGAGATTATGCAAGAGCAAAATGAATTGCTAAAGAAACAAACCAAACAATAATCAGCTCAATTTCATAAAAAGTTACTGCTCAATTTTTTTGTCTAGATCATCACTTTTCACCATAGGAGAAGAATTTTTCTTCATTTTTAAATTTAGAAATTCTACCAATAAAGAAAAAGCAATCGCAAAATAAAGATAACCTTTGGGGATGGCCCCAATCTCCTGCTGGAACACCACTGCATCAGAAAGGTGAGCTGCTTCAGTAATGAGCATAAACCCAATTAAGATTAAAAAGGAAAGCGCCAATAATTGCATAGAAGGGTTTTCATGAATAAATTCCCGAATTTTATTGGCAAATGCCATCATAATCAAAATAGAAATCACCACAGCAATAATCATAAGGATTAAAGAATGTTCTGGTTTAGAGCCAATTCCGTTAGTCATTCCCACGGCTGTTAAAATAGAATCTATCGAGAAAATAAAATCGATAACTACAATTTGTAAAATCGCTTTCGAAAGAGAATTAATGGTCTTTTTCTTGGCATTTTCCTCTTCGTGTTCCGGCATGTCTATTTTTTCGTGAATCTCACTGGTACTTTTGTAAAGTAAAAATAAACCTCCCGCAAACAAAATAATCGCTTGGCCACTTATTCCAAAACTAATCCAAGAGGTTTCAACGTGATAAAAAGCCTCTTTTAGTCCTACTAGATAAGAAACCAAAAACAACAAAATAATCCGCTGTACCATTGCTAAAAGAAGTCCTAGATTAGTGGCTTTCTTTTGTTGCTCTTTAGGCAGTTTATTAGCGGTAATAGAGATAAAGACAATATTGTCTATCCCTAACACAATTTCCAGAAAGGTAAGCGTAAGCAGAGCTACCCAAGCATCTGGAGAGGAAAATATTTCAAACATCAATCAATTTTTTTAGCCGTTCCTTTTTTCTTTTTATCCTCACCAACCACAGAATATTCAAATGTATACGTATCTCCTTTAGTAGTTAGGATTTTCATATGCAGAGGCTTTTCTTCGGCCATATTTTTAGGATTCATATTTTTTAAAATGTATTCGCAATCATTAATCCATCGTATAGAAGAAGAATCAACTTTATTATTAAAATAATCTACTTCTATCGAATCGTTTCTCACGAACGTAGTTTTTACGATTTCTCCATCGAGATAAGTTTCAAATTCAAACCTTCCGGTTCTAAATTTTTCACAATTTCTTTCAGGCTGAAAACAACTCACTAAAGATAATAGGAGAAAGGCAATCGGCAATTTTTTCATAGTAAAATTTTCTACTTCAAAAATAGCTATTGCAGTTAATTTTCGAAAGCTTCAAATGAGCCATCTTCATAAAAAATTACAATTTTATGAATTTTCTTTTTTCCGGTAGCAGGAAGATTTTTTTCAGGAATAGATTTTTCTTCACGAGCAGTCGAGGGGAAAAAGCTTGTCTGTAAAGATTCTTGATTGGAAGACTGTGGTTGTTTTTCAGGAATTGGAGTAGTGGCTTCTTCTTCACTTTTTGGAAATATTCCTTTTCCATTTAAAAGCCAATACAGTTCTACTTCGGGAAATTTTTCGATGATTTTCATCACAAAATCCAGACTGGGTTTATTTCTTCCAGATAAAATATGAGAGATAGAAGAGCGCCCCACATTAATTTTATCGGCAAAAGCAGCGGCAGATAAATCATAAAAATTCATCACTTTTTCCAATCGTTTAGAAAACTCCTTACTGTTTACCATTGTGAACAAAATTGCTTTTGGTTATATGTTACAAATGTAAATAAGTAATTCCTAATAAGCAAATACAATCTATTTAAGTTGTATTTATACTAAAGTTTAGGTTTAGGTGAAACATTTTAAATAACTAAAATTGATGTATTTAAGTTTTTTAAATTAGAGGATTGGAGTTTTTCCCATAAATAGATCAGCTAGATATTCTATAGTGTTTACAAAATTAAATTATAAGGGGTATTTTTTTGTTTACAATTGTAAAATATAGAATGTTTACTTTTGTAAACTATGAGAGCAACGTATTTATTAGAGCACTATAGAGCATTTAAAGTTGAAGAGATAAAAGGACGTTACCTTTCTTATCCCAACTTAGTGACTTACCTAAAAAACCTTCCCGCATACATGCGATTAACTACCGAAGGAACTTCTGTATGGGGAGAAAATATTTATTCTATTGAATTTGGAAATGGTCCAAAAAAGATTTTGATGTGGTCCCAGATGCATGGGAATGAATCGACCACGACAAAAGCGGTGTTAGACTTATTGGAATTTATAGTTACCGATCAAAATGATGATTTTAAAAATTCGGTGATGGAATTGTGTACCCTAAAAATAATTCCGGTTTTAAATCCAGACGGACTTATTAATTACACCCGTGTAAATGCCAAAGAGGTAGACTTAAATAGGGACGCTTCCAATTTAACGCAACCCGAAAGCAAAATCTTGCGAAGGGTTTTTGAGGAGTTTGAGCCGGAATATGGGTTTAACTTACATGATCAGCGAACTATTTTTAGTGCAGGAAAGCAAAATAAGCCAGCTACGGTTTCTTTTTTAGCGCCGGCCTATAATGAAGCTAGGGAAGTAAATGAAACCCGTAAAAAAGCAATGCAAGTGATTGTAGGGATGAATGAGTATTTACAGACAGTTATTCCTAACCAAATTGGGAGGTATGATGATGGTTTTAATTTAAATTGTGTGGGAGACTATTTTCAAAGTAGGGGAACGAGTACCATTTTATTTGAGGCCGGACATTTTCCTGAAGATTACGATAGGGAAGAAACCAGAAAATATATTTTCTTGGCTTTATATTCAGCATTAACAGAAATTATCTCTTCCGACTATCGAAATAAAGAGATAGAAGGGTATCAAGAAATACCGGAGAATGAAAAGTTATATTATGATATCATTATTAAAAATGCAGAAGTAAATGGAGCGGTAAAAGATGTTGCTATACAGTATGAAGAAAGCTTGCGGAATAATCGATTACATTGGTTGCCTAAGGTTCAAGGAGTTGGGGATTTTACGAATTTCTTTGCTCATAAAACCGTAAATGCTAAAAATAAGATTTTACGAATAAATGGTGTTAAAAACTTCGAAAACGAAACTTATATTGAAGAAATCAGCTTAAATAATGAGATTTTTTCAATGAAATTAACAAATTCTTAAACCTGAAATTGGGTTGGTGAATAATTTTGTTTTACTTTTGTCGTTTGAATTAGACGAATTACAATAAAATTTCAAAATGGCAAGATTTAGATTAGACGAAGTAGATCATCAGATTCTGGATATCTTAATAGATAATACCAGAACTCCTTTTACAGATATCGCTAAAAAACTGAGCATATCTGCAGGGACAGTACACGTAAGGGTGAAAAAAATGGAGGAAGCGGGAATTATCATCGGTTCTTCTTTAACCTTAGATTACAAAAAATTAGGCTATGCATTTATTGCATATGTAGGCGTGTATTTAAATAAGACCTCGCAAACAAAATTTGTGTTGGAACGTATAAACGAAATACCTTACATTACGGTAGCGCACGTGACTACCGGTAAATTTAACGTATTCTGTAAAGTTAGGGCAAGAAATACAGAACACGCTAAACAAGTGATCTTTCAATTAGATGATATTGAAGGCGTTTACCGCACAGAAACAATGATTTCTATGGAAGAAAGCTTAAACGATAAAAAACGTTTAATGCATTCTATCTTTAATGATATGTAATTAAGAATAGAATTCTTATAAAAAAAAGGAGCTAAATTATTTAGCTCCTTTTTTTGTTAAACCTTCCAATTTTCCAATTGGTAAGCACTATTCCAAAACATAAACTCTAGTCGGCTAGCGGTCTTAAAAGCTTCTGTCATTTTTAATCGCTGTGTTTCAGTGCAGTTTTCAGCAACGGAGTCGCAAATTCCTTTTGCTTTTATGACCAAGGTTCTAAATTCTTCACCTGCATAAGTAGCTATCCATTTTTGATAGGGATTCGCTACTGCTGATTGATTTTTATAGATATAGTCACCCACTTCTTGATAAATCCAAAAGCAAGGCAAAACTGCCGCCATAGCAACCTCTACTTGATCTAAAGCAGCACAACTTTTTAAGAAATTAATATAATGATGCGTGGTGGGTTCAATGATACCACGGTTTTCTAAACCAAATTCTTGAAAATAAGAATCATGCAAAGCTTTTTCTACCACGATAGCTCCTTCGGCAAAACGAATAAAATCTAAGGCGTGATCTACACGTTCTGCTTTTGCACCAATGAGTGCTAAGCTTCGTGCAAAATTCTCTAAGTAAAACGAATCTTGTCCCATATAAAATTGAAATTTTTCAAGAGGAAGTGTTCCGTTTTGAAGTTCCTTAATAAAAGGCATTTCAATAATTTTTTGATAAATGGGTTCAATAGTTTTCCAAGTCTTATCGGTCCATTTCATTTTTGATGAGTTTTTGTGGATTAAAAAAGTGATTTACCGGTCCGTTGCCTTTACCTATTTTTACATTTTTCCCGTGGTAAATAGCTTGATGAATGTATTCTTGTCCTAAACTTACCGCTGCTAACAAACTTTTTCCTTGTGCCAGGTAGGAAGCAATAGCAGATGAAAGCGTACAACCCGACCCGTGTGTGTTATTGGTTTTATATTTAGGAAATTCAAAACTTTTCATACTTCCGTCCGGTAAAAAATAGAGCGAGGTAAGTTGTTGCGTTTTTAAATGTCCGCCTTTTAATAAAACCGATTGGCAACCCAGCTGCATAATCTTTTTACCGGCAATTTTCATTTCTTCTACCGTTTCAATTTTCATATTGGCTAAAATTTCGGCTTCATCAAGATTTGGCGTAATTACATTGGCGATAGGGAATAATTCCTGAACAATAGTTTGTATGGTTTCTTCTTCAATTAATTGATCACCGCTGGTGGCGACCATGACCGGATCAAAAACTACGGGAAGCTTAGGGTAGGGACTCAATTTTTCAACTATTGTTTTAACCAATGCTGACGTATGTACCATCCCTATTTTTACGGCGTCGGGAAAAATATCTTCCAAGATGGTTTCGAGTTGTTCTTCAACTACTTTTTCAGGAATACTGAAAATAGATTTTACACCTGTGGTGTTTTGTACCGGTAAGGCGGTTAGGGCAGAAGTGGCATAGCAGCCTAAAGCTGAAATAGTTTTCATATCGGCTTGAATACCGGCACCACCGCTTCCATCAAAACCTGCAATCGTTACTACAGACGGATAGGTATATGTTTTAGAATTCATTATTTTTCAATTTCGTTTCTTAATTGTTCTGCTGCTTTTGCTGGATCTTTGGCTGCGCAAATGGCAGAAACTACGGCGATACAATTGGCACCGGCCTGGATAACTTCAGCTGCATTTTTTGCATTCATATGCCCAATAGCCACCAGCGGTTGATGGGTTAAAGAACGTATTTTGGCAACTCCCGATAATCCCCATTCAATAATGGTATCGGTTTTAGTTTCTGTTTTAAATACAGGACTTATGCCTAAATAGTCGGCGGTTTTGCTTTCTAAAGAATCTAGTTGTTTTAAATCTTCTATAGAATACCCTAAACAGCTTACATCTTGCCAAGTTTTTCGGATTTGGGTGGGGGATATATCTGATGTACCCACATGAATGCCGCTAGCTTCGACTTTCTGAGCTACTTCTAAATTATCATTAATAATGAGCGGTACTTGGTAACGGTCTAAAATTTCTTTTAGTTGAAATGCTTTTTGCTGAAATTCTTCTGTAGTAGTGTTTTTCTCTCGAAGCTGAACCAAATCTACGCCGCCTTTTACCGCTTGCTCAGCAACTTTCAAAAAGTGGTGGTGCAAACAGGCTTCTTCAGAAATGACCAAGTATAGTCGATATGGAAATGAATTAACCACGTTTCATTTCAATTTTTAGAGTCGACGTAAATTCAGCTTCCGTCATATTATGCAGTTTATCTAAAATGTTTAGTTGTAAACTTCCGGGTCCCTTGCTTTCTTTTGCAGCTAATTCTCCTGCTACTCCAAGTAAAGCCATTGCAGAAGTTACGGCTTCAGCTTTATCTTTGATAATCGCTGAAAAAGCGGCAACCAAAGCTGTTGCAGAACAGCCCATTCCTGTGATTTTTGCCATTAAAGGATTTCCGTTAGAAAGGTGAATCTCTTTTTCGTGATTAATAATAATATCGGTTTCTCCGGATATACAGACGGTAGTTGGATAATTTTCAATTAAAAACTTAGCGGCAGCAACAGCTTCATTACTTTCGGCTGAACTATCAACACCTTTGGTGGGCGTAGTATTGTGCTTGGCCAAGGCCATGATTTCTGATGCATTTCCGCGAATAATAGTAGGTTTCAGCTTTAATAAATCGGCTAAGACCTCATCTCGATAGGGAGTTGCTCCGGCTCCCACAGGGTCGAGCACCCAAGGCTTTTGGAGTTGGTTGGCTTGTGTGGCAGCTTTTTTCATGGAAGTTACCCAGTATTCATCTAAGGTCCCAATATTCACGACCAAGGCTTGGCAAATATTCATCATAGCTTCCATTTCAGGATGTGCATGTGCCATAATAGGGGAGGCTCCTGCCGAAAGTAGAGCGTTTGCTGTATTGTTCATCACTACATAATTGGTAATGTTATGAACGAGTGGCGATTGTTCTCGAAGTCGTGTGATATTTTTCCAAAGGAGATCTTTCATCATTTAAGTTTTTAAAATTTATAAATGGCTGAAGGACGAATTCCTCTAGAATAAGAAGAAACAAAAATTCAACTTTTCCCTACGCCGGTGCTAACCGAATCAGGTTCAAAGGGACTCTCTCAATTCTTTTCAGAATACCCCTAAAGCCATTTCAAAGGTAAAGATAATCTGAGAAAATGGCAGCGTTTTTCTTTGTAAATTCTAGGAGAACTTGGAAAGAGATCAAAATCATTGGATACAAAAAAAGAGCGTGAAATTGATCACGCTCTTTTATTTAAATAAAAATATTTTGTTTAAAATTTAAACCCTAAGATGAAAATTACACGGTTACCATCATTACTATGGTAAAAACCTAAATTACCGGTAAAGGCTTGAAAACCGTTAACAAAAACAGAACCTCCGTAACTATTGTGCCATCTTTCAGAATCTTCGTCATCAATCCAAACACGGCCATAATCAAAACCGGCAGTTACTCCCATTCTAATAGGGATAAAATTTGTTTTAAACTTGGTTAATCCAACCCTCAAATCTGATGTTTGATAGAAGGCGTACTTTCCGTTGAAACGTTCGTACCTAAATCCTCTTAGGCTTGTATTCCCGCCAATAGTTGCTCCGTGATAAAATTCATATTCATCACCAAAAATAGCTTTACCACTTATTTTGGTGGCTAATACCGCCAATCCACTTTCATGTAGAGGATAATCAACAGAAATGGTAGGCTCTACATAGGCAAATTTATTATTGTAGTCATCAATATTGGTTTTATACCCGGTTACCAGTTTAAATTCCATTCCTCGACGGATAAAGGCTAATTGCCCCGGTTTGTTTTTATACTGAAAGCCAATTTCTGCTCCGGCGTATAATTGATTTTCGAAGAGATCGTTATTTTCATTAAAAAGTAAACCTGTCACTTCGTTAGCTTCATATTCTACCTCATACGATTCAATAGAAGGTTTAAAATAAAAGTTATAGCCTAAATTATTTCTCCAAATTAAGGATGGGGCTAGACTCCATTGACTTACACCTACGCGGTTAAAATCCATCGTGACCGCATCATCGTTATAATCGGTTTTGTTACCATAACCAAAAAAGTTAATGGCATAGGTGGGGCTGGTAAATCTTGCATCGATCCCTAAATTCCAATTATAAAAAACATTGGCAAATTCTCCATAATAATCAAAAGAAAAACCATTGGTGGCTGCATAATACCTAGCATCAAAAGTATGTTGCGCTTTAAACGGATTATTGGTTAGGCCATATTTTGTATACGTATCTTTAACGCCCACTTGAAATCCGGCATCAGGATCAAAAGCTATACTGGGTAATAGTACATTCTGGTCATATTTTCTTTTATCGGGGTCGTAGGTATTGATTTCGTAAGAATCTACTAACCATTTTTTACCGGCATTTTTAATGGTATTGTCTTTAGACTTATAATCGTATAGTTTGGTTTTTCTAGAATTCTCAAAATCATATATATCATTTTCTTCTCCTCCTAGAATATTCAGCCTAATGTAATTACTTCCGTTACCTTCAACCTTAAATTCATCATCACCATCTAATCCGTATATCCAAATCTCTTTGGTTTCATCTTTGGTATATTCTTCATCAAACACCAATTCATCATCTTCATTGATAATTTGAATTTGAGTAATACCATTATCTTTTCTGGTGATTAAAAATTGATCGTCATCTTCTGTACCAATTACAGTTTCAAACTTTTTTTGATACGTATAATAGCGTTTAGCAATATCGACAATATTAGCTCTTCTAGCTTTTAGGTCTTTTTTAATCTGCTCAATGCTTTCATCTTGTACATCATCAGGTAATGCTGCAAAGGCAGCATCGATTTTACTATCGGTGAGGTTGTTTTGAATGTACTCTGCCTGTTCTTTCCATTCTTCCCAAGTAGCACCGTTAATAAAGGCTTTGTCTAAAACATAGCCATCACGGTTTAACCATTTAACGCTTTTTATATCGGGACCATAACTTTGCATTGGTCTAAAATCTGGTACGCCAAATTTTAATAAAGAAACTGCTACACCATCATATTTTGAAAATGCCTGATCACGGTCTCTTGGAATAGCTTTATATATTTTTTTATCATCATCTTGTTTAAATTCAGCCCATCGCCATTGGTCATTGTGACGATCCCAATCTCCTAAAAGCATATCCATAATTCGAGCTCTAATAAAAACACTTTCATCAATTTGAATGTCTTTAGACTCTCTTTGCTCTAATAGCATATCTGCAGTACTTAAAATATCATCTGCATCGCCAAAATCTTCAAAACTTTTGTTTTCATCGCCAACGTGTTCTTCTAACATATAAAGTTTATCGCCGTAGTCTTCGTTATAAATTCCTAAATTTTCTTGCTTCGGAACATAGTATAATTTTGGGTTCGCATGATAAATATCGATAGCTTGTAATAAATCGTTAACCGCAAAAGGAGCGTAGGGGTGAGCTGTGGTATAAAAATCTGAAACCAAATCTTCTGCAATGGTTTCTTTCATATAGTCACGTACATAATGATTTTTAATAAAAGATTGAAGAAAACGTAAGGCACTTTTTCTCACTTCACGTAGCGTATATTCGTGATCGTCGTCCCCTTTAATTCTCAATGATCTAGATTGGTGACCTCCACCTTCACGGATAGCTTTCGGATTTCCAGGAAGGGTATCTATAAAAAGAACCGGAGCTTCAATTTCCCGACTATAAACATCTCGGTAATGATCGCCCCAAAACCATTTGTATAATCCACTTTTATTGGTT
The DNA here is from genome assembly GCF_902499555.1 of Mesonia oceanica. Taxonomy (GTDB): domain Bacteria; phylum Bacteroidota; class Bacteroidia; order Flavobacteriales; family Flavobacteriaceae; genus Mesonia; species Mesonia oceanica. Next base: position 22,797 of record NZ_CABVMM010000018.1, on the reverse strand, counting down.
TCCTCTTTGGTATAAACAGAAGCTTTGTAAGTATCACCAAATTCATTTTTAGAATGATAGCTTACTTCATCTATAGAAATGCGTTCCCTTTTAATTTGATGTTCTCCTATTTTTTGTGAATTTCCATTAGCAACGCTATAAAACTCTACTTTAGAACTACCATCTTTAAAAACGGTAAGCTTTGCATAACCAACATCGGTTGAAGCAATATGATCGTCTTTATCTTTTTTAACCTTTTGGGTATTGGTAACGGCAGTACCGCTAATAATTTGCGGAATACCATCATCCTCTAAATATTGTAAATTTTTATCGTGACCCGATACAAAAATGACATCTTCAAATTGACTGGCTAGGGTTTCCATTCTTCCGGCTAGTTCTTGACGTTCTACGCCATAATAAGCCTGAGAGTTAAAACCTCCCAATTTATCGAAAAAACCAAGTTTGGAGGAAGACATAATAGGGTGGTGTACTACCACTATTACGGTTTTACCCTGCGCATCTTTTATATCGTCTTTAAATTCTATAAAGAATTGTTCACGGGTTTTAATATCACATTTATTGTTGATGTACGGATGCCTATCCCAATCTTCTAAAAACCATTCAGAATCCACCATAATCAATTCAACCTCATCACTTAAAGTTTCATTTTCACTGGCACAACCATCATCCGGCCAAAAGTCTGAATTGCTATTATCTTGTAAGAAAGACTCCATATCGTCGATATTTTCATGCCCTTCTTTATTCCATTCGTTTACGCCGGGACCAAAAATTAAATTTCCATTAAAATCTGCTAAAGGATTTAACAATTCCTCTTGAAGATATTCCTTTATTTCCTGTCGTTTTTTTTCTTTATCCTCTGGAGGGAAACCACCTTTAGGGGTTAAATTACCGATGAGCACAAACGAAGCATTTTTTGCTTCTTGAGAAGCTTTCGTAATAGCCTTTAATACTTCCTTAGAAGCAGAATTTTTCTTGAAGCCTGTATTTGCAGTAAAAAATAAGGTTTTAGACACTTCTTTATTCTTATCTGATTGTGCAGCAGCAGAAAAAAAAGAACCTATTAAACCAACTATAATTAGTGATTTTAAACTTAGTAGTTTTTTCATATAAATTAAAATGACGTTTGTTTTAACGTTTCAATTTTCAAAAAAATTCCGAAAGAATTTTTAATTTTAACGCATTATAACATTTGCTAAAAATTTATTTAGAAAGTATTTGGAGTTTGCAAATAGGAAATCCTTTTTTTACAAAAAAATCTATTATTTATTCTTTTCGGAAATAAAATCAAATTTTAGACGTTTTTTAAAGAACTAGCTATTAAAAACCGCTAGTGGTCAATTAAGGAAAACCGTAAAGTTGTTCTTTTATAAATTCCCTATTTTTGGGATAAACAAATGCAAAATCTATAAGAAAGAAAGGCTACTCATATGAAAATTCATGTATTCTTGGTAACATCTGCAGAAAAATGCTAAGAAGTTTTAAACAAATACGTGGGGTAATTTGTTTGAGGGTAGTCTTTCGATTTTAAAATTTAACTAAATTTCAACATTTTACTTTTCTCTAACATCTTTCTACGATCTATATTGGTGAGCTAGAAGTAAAACAATCTGTGAACCAAGAAAAACCAACCCATAAGACCAAAAAACGTTTAAAAAAAACGTTTAAAATTATAGCAAGAATTATTCTTGTACTTCTCATTATTTTTATTTTGTTAGTGTTGTTTGTGAGAAGTCCGTGGGGACAAAATATTATTGTAAATAAGCTCACTAATTACGTTTCTAATAAAACCAATACTACTGTAACTATAGATAGATTGTTTATCACCTTTTCTGGTGATATTGCATTAGAAGGATTATACTTAGACGATAAAAAAGGCGATACGCTTATTTATTCACAATCTTTACAAGCAGATATTCCCATTTGGCCGTTAGTAAAAGGCAATGCATTTAGCATAGATAATTTGGAGTGGAAAGGCTTAAAAGCCAATATCATCAGGAAAGATTCTGTTGCCGGATTTAATTATCAGTTTTTAATTGATGCCTTAGCGAGTAGTGATACCACTCAAACCCAACCACAAAATTCAAAACCGATGGAAATTTCGATTGGTGATCTTAATTTATCAGAATTTGAGGTGGTTTATAAAGATGCGGTAACCGGAATTGATGCAGATGTGAAATTAGGGGAGTTGTTTTACAGCGGAGAAAACTTTGATTTGCAAGAGATGAATTTTGAAGCCGCAGAATTGCGATTAGAAAATACCCAAGCAAAGATTGTTCAAACTAAAATAACGGTTTCTGAAGATACTACCAGTACTACTTTACCACGATTTAAAGTTGATGAATTTACGTTGAAAAATGTACAAGCCAGTTTTCAATCAATTCCACAGCAGATGGAGATGAGCGGAGACTTTCAGTATTTTTATGCAGAAATGCCACAGCTGAATTTACAAGGTCAGGAAATTGAGTTCAATACCATTAATTTAGAAAATTCACTGGTCGAACTACAATTACCGGAACCGGAAACTACTTCTTCAGAAAGTTCAACAGAAAATCGCCAAGAGTTAAGCGTGGAAGAGCTTTGGCCCGATTGGAAGATAAATGTTTCATCGCTTAATTTGGTGAACAATCAGCTTCTTTATCAGCAAGGAAATCACAAGCCTCTTACCCATCAATTTGACCCGAAGAATATTCAGCTTTCCCATTTCAATTTGAAGGCAGAAAACCTTCAGCTTTCTAAAGAAGTTTCAGCGAAACTTAACATTACTGAATTTAACTTTAAGGAAAACGTAAGTAATTTTCAGCTAGACGAATTAACCTTTGAAGCCGATTTATCTTCGCAGAAATTCAGCTTCAGCAATCTCCAATTAACTACCGGAGAGAGTCAGTTAGCAGGAAATGTTACTGCTAATTATTCAAGTTTAGAAGAAGCGCTTCAGCATTATGAAAGCGTTCAAATTTCGGCCGATGTAAATTCCATTTATTTACAAATGAGTGATGTGATCAAATTTAATCCGGCACTCCGTCAAAATAAATATATCGCTCAATTACAACAAAAGCCTATTACCGGAAGTGTTTCTGCTAGAGGAACGGTAGAAAACCTTCAGTTAAACAACTTCCGCTTAAATTGGGGAAATACCACTAAAATTAGAACGCATGGTAAGTTGGTTTCTGTTACTGATCCAGAAAAACTGCAACTCGATTTACAACAAATCAATATTGTTTCTACCAAACAAGATTTAACCCAGTTTGTAAAGGAGAAAGAGTTAGGTATTTCATTGCCCAAAGAGCTACAACTTACGGGGAATTTAAAAGGAAGTTTGGATGAGCTTTCTGCCGATATGGTTTTACAAATGCCGGAAGGGAGAATAGAAGTGGTGGGGGATTATAAGAATACCAATCAGCTTGCTTTTGATGCTCAATTAAAAACCGTGGAATTAGATTTAGGAAAATTGTTACAAAATGAAAGTTTAGGAAAAATTTCAGCAGAAATCAATACCAAAGGTAGTGGAAGTACTATAAATACCTTAGATGCCGAATTAAATTCTAAATTTTCAAGGCTCACTTATAACGATTACGATTTATCAGGTATACAACTTTCCGGTCAACTCACAAATGGTCAAGGTGATGTAAAAGCTTCTTTTAAAGATAATAATATCAATTTAAATGTAGATGCGTTTGTAAAGTTAGACAGCATTGCTCCCGAAGCCGATTTTAATGTGAATCTACAGGGAATAGATCTTTATGCACTTGGATTTACCAAAAAAGATATTCGTGGGAAGTTGATCTTGGATGGGACTTACAAAGGAGGGAAAGATGCGTTTACCGTAGATGCTCATGTAGATGAAGTGGTTGCGGTTTATGATAACGAACCCTATTATGTGGGCGATTTAGCCATACATACCAGAATTGCACAAGATAGCACGGCATTTACGATAGATGGTGGGTTTTTAAATGCAAAATTACATTCTAACGCCAATCCCGCACAATTTTTAAAAGCTTTACAACGGCATGCGGTTCATTATTTTAAAAAGCCGGAAGCTCGGGACAGTTTACAAAAACCGGTGAATTTATATTTTGAAACTAATATTACTGATCGTCCTATTATTTCTGAAGTTTTTGTAGATGGGATTGAAGAAATGGATAGCATCCATATAAAAATGGATTTTAACGAAGAAAAAGAAGAGTTGACAGCAGATTTTAATTTACCATATATTAAATACAAAGAAAACACACTGGATAGCCTTCAACTAAAACTGAAATCTACCGAGAAAGATGCTGATTTTACCTTTGGTTTTTCAGGAATAGAAGCCGGACCTTTGGCCATTGAAAAAACTTATTTTGAAGGTCATTTAACACGAGATACACTTCGATTGGACTTTAATTCAGATAAAGACCAGACAGAACTGTATCATATTTCAAGTATGCTAACGAGTAAGGATGGTAAAATTCAATTTTCCATTGATCCTGAAAATTTAATATTGAATAGAAATCCATGGCAAGCTCCAAGTGATAATTATGTGGTTTTTGAAGATAAAACACTGGTATTTAATAATTTTTCGTTTAATAGGAATCATCAGCAAATTAGCTTTCACAACAATTTTGACGTTGAAGGAGAACATTATGGAGCCGAAATTAAAGATTTTAAACTCTCTACATTACTAGGTTATTTTAATCCAGATGAATATTTATCTTCTGGAATTGTTCAAGGGAACTTTATTCTTGTTAATCCATTTGAAGATTTGGGGATGATTGCCGATTTGAGCATTGAAGATTTAAAAGTGATTGAAGTTGCTTTAGGTAAATTAAGCATTGACGCAAAATCTAAAGGTGGAGGCAACTATGATTTTAACCTAGATTTACAAGGGGAAGAAGTCAACCTGGCTTTAAAAGGTGATTATGTGGCTAATGAAACCGCTGCCAATTTAGACTTGAATTTAGATTTACAAAAACTCGGTTTACCATTAATTCAGCAATTTATTCCAAATGAATTAAAAGAATCAAAGGGTAATTTAAGCGGTCAAGTAAAGATTAAGGGGACCACCCTTAACCCGGAATATTCAGGAGAATTCAAATTTAACAATACACAATTTGTGGTGAGTAAATTAAATTCAGAATTTTCGATAGCTGAAGAAAGTATTCAAATCGATAATGATGGAATTAATTTTTCTAAATTCTCCATTTTAGATGCCAATAATAATGAGTTTGTAGTAAAAGGAACTATTTCAACAAAAGAAAGTATGGTAGATCCTGCTTTCGATTTGCAAATTAATGCCAATGATTTTCAAGCCTTAAATTCAACCGAAGAAGATAACGATTTATACTACGGGAAAGCCATTTTTGATGTAGATGCTACGCTGGGAGGGAAGTTAAGTTTCCCAAAATTGGAGGTAGATTTAACGGTAAATAAAAACACCAATGTTACCTATGTAGTACCTCCTTCACAAATAGGGATGACGGAGCGTGATGGCGTGGTGATTTTTGTAAATAAAGAAAATCCTGATGCTATTCTCACCAGAACTGATCGGGAAGATACTTCGGCCATTTTAACAGGAGTTGAATTAAATGCCGATTTATCGATAGAACCCGGTGCGACCGTGAACGTCATTTTAAACGAACGTACCGGCGATAATTTAAAATTGGTAGGAGAGGGAGATCTACGTTTTAATATAGAACGAAACGGAAGAACCACACTTACCGGAAGGTATAAGGTAAATGATGGCCATTATGAAATGAACCTGTACAATTTGGTGAAGCGTAAATTTGCTATTGCTGAAGGAAGTACGATTACTTGGACAGGTGATCCTATGAATGCCGATTTAGATGTACGTGCGATTTATAAGGTTGAGACTTCGGCTTTATCCTTAATGTCAAGTCAAATTTCTGGGGCTTCGGCTGGAGATGCCGGGCCTTATCGACAAAAACTTGAATTTTTAGTTTATCTAAATGTCGATGGAGAATTAATGCGACCGCGTCTGAATTTTGGACTGGATATGCCAGAGGATGAGCAGGGAGCTATAGGCGGAACGGTTTACGGCCGTATAAGACAGCTGAACCAACAAGAAAACCAATTGAACAAACAGGTATTTTCTTTATTGGTATTGAACCGTTTTTATCCTGAACAAGGTGCTGATGGAAGCCAAGGAGGAGCGGCTACCGTTGCTAGAGATAATTTAACGCAGGCGCTTTCCGATCAGTTAAATGTATTTTCAGATCGTTTAACCGGAAAGACGGGAATCGAGTTAAGTTTTGGTATAAATAGTTATACTGATTATCAAGGAAATTCACCACAAAACCGTACCGATGTAAATGTTAACGCCCGAAAAAAATTGTTTAATGACCGTTTGGTGGTGCAGGCAGGAAGTGAAATTGGGGTTCAAGGGGAAAATCGTCCCGGGGAAACCAATCCTGTAATTGGAAATGTGAGTATAGAATATTTATTAACTGAAGATGGCAGGTGGCGAATTCGTGGATTTAGAAAAAATCAGTACCAAAACATTATTGACGGGCAAGTTTTTGTAAATGGAGTGGCTTTAATTTTTATGCGGGAGTTTAATAAATTCAACGAATTATTTAAAAAGACCGCTACAGAATTGGCTCAAGAACAAAAACAAGAAGAAAAAGAAAAAGAGAAAGAAAAGAAAGAAGCAGCAAATGCTGCCAATAAAGAAGCTGTTGAAGAAGAAAACTAAATGAAACCCATTTTAAAAAAACCAAACCATTCCTTAATTCTGCTACTATTATTGTTGGCTGGATATTCTTGTAGCGTGAAGAAGTTTATCCCGGAAGATGAATATTTGTACCGCGGTGCCAAAATGAAGTTTATCGATACCAGTCTTCAAAAAAACTATAAAGAAATAAAAGCAGAAACGCAAGCAGTTTTGTATCCCGAGCCTAATTCAAAGTTTTTAGGAATGTATCCCGGCTTGTATTTTTATTACAAAGCCCAACGGAAAAATCCAGGATTCCTCAATAAATTTTTCAATAAAAAAATAGGAGAGGAGCCGGTTTATTTTTCTGATGTTGATCTTTCAGAAACCGAAGAGTTAATCAATAACCGATTAGAGAACCGGGGTTTTTTCTATAACCTTATAGAATCTAATTCTACCATAGATTCTTCCGCAAAAACAGCGAAAGCCAATTACAAAGTCACTTTAAGAAAGCCTTATGTCCTTGAAACTTATCAATTGGAGGAAGACAGTTTAAGTAGTATGGATAGTTTACGGTTAATAGACCAATTAAAAAAAGTAGTTTACGATGAAAATTCAATCATCGAAAAAGGGATGCGTTTTGATTTGGCTAATTTTAAATCAGAACGTGAACGGATTGATAATTATTTAAAAGAAGAAGGTTATTATAACTTCAATGGTAATTTTTTACTTTTTGAAGCAGATACAAATGCCTATGACAATAGAAAATTTGATTTGTATTTAAGGTTAAAAGATAATGTTCCCGATAAATCGAAAGTTCCCTATATCCTTGATGATGTAGATGTTTACCCCAATGAATCGGTAGAGACGCAAAAAAAAGAGAAAGATACCGTTACTTTAGATAGTTTAGATTTTATACAAGCAGAAGAATTTTTTAAGCCGAAACGTTTATCTCCTTATATTCTTTTAAAACCGGGACAACGCTATAATCCAACACTTTCTAAATATACCAGTCGCAGGTTATCGTCTATTGGAACCTACAAGTTTGTGAATATTCGATATAAAGAAAAAGACAGCACGGTAGATGAAAATGGATATCGGCATTTAGAGGCGATTATAGAGCTTTCCCCTTTACGGAAAAGATCGATTCGTGCCGAATTACAAGCTGTTACCAAATCTAATAATTTTGCCGGTCCGGGATTAGGCTTAACCTATACGAACAGAAATTGGTTTAGTGGTGGAGAACAGCTAAATATTCGCGGAAATGTAGCTTACGAAAAGCAATTTTCTTCCGGGCAACAAGCCGGTTTAAGCAGTTTACAATTAGGATTAGAAACTTCAGTAAGGTTCCCAAGGCTTTTATTTCCTATTGTAGATGTGAACAAACGATTTAAGTATAGCATTCCACAGACTGAAATTAAACTGGGACTAGATTATTTAAATAGAAGTCAGCTGTATAGTTTAAACTCTTACAACACTTCCTTTGGATATATCTGGAAAGCCAATCGTTATGTTACTCATCAATTAAACCCGATTAACATTAACTATGTAAAATTGGGAAATACAACCGATGAGTTTGAGACGATCTTGGAAGATAATCCATTTTTGAGAAGAAGTTTCGATCAGCAGTTTATTGCCGGGCTTACGTATGGTTTTACGTATAATGAATTGGTGGATAATCAACGAAAAGGAGCTTTGTATTTCAACTTTAATTTTGATATCGCCGGAAATACCGTCAGCTTATTGGATAATAAAGGCACCGATGATAAGGGGAATGAAGTAAATAAATTTTTGGGATTGCAGTATGCGCAATATGCCAAAGGTGATGTTGATATACGTTACCATTATAAGTTAGACAATAAAGGGCAAGTCTTAGTAGGAAGATTATTTGGAGGATTGGGATATTCTTACGGAAATTCAGAATCTTTACCTTTTGTAAAACAATATTTTTCCGGTGGTCCTTATAGTGTTCGTGCTTTTAGGATTCGAGGTTTAGGCCCCGGGAATTACCAACCAGAAAATGAAAGTAATTATGATGCTTATTTTGATAGAGCAGGAGACATCCGTTTAGAAGCTAATTTAGAATATAGATTTCCGTTATTTAATTATGTGAATGGCGCTATTTTTACCGATGCCGGTAATGTTTGGTTATTACGGGAAAATGATGCCCTACCGGGAGGTAAATTTACTTCTAGCTTTCTTAACGAATTAGGTATTGGAAGCGGAGTGGGCGTTAGGGTAGATATCCAAGGATTTGTCATTCGTTTTGATTTGGCTTCTCCTCTAAAAAGACCATCAAAGTCTTGGAAGTTTGAATACGATTCCCCTAAATTGAATTTTGCAATTGGTTATCCTTTTTAAGTGATTTTTCTTGAAGTGTACCGAAAATAAAATTCGTTAGTGCGGTTAATTTTGTGCAGTGAAACGAAGTAAAATTGTATCAAGAACCAAATTTTCACTTTAATGTGAAATTTAAGTAAAAATTCTATTAAACTAGCATTAAAAATACTTGTTTTGTAGTTCAAAAAAATTACCATGAGTAAAACCTGTATTTTTTTTCTTTTATTAGGCTTGACTATAAATTTAGCAGTAGCACAATCAGATTCTTTAGTTTCTCAAAAAAAGCAAAACCTTACTACATGGGATGTTGCAAAACATGATGCTAAATTAATGTGGGGCGGTTTTAAATATGTGTATTCACGTCCGTTTCAATGGGACCAAGATGATATCGCAATTGCTACAGGAGTGGTCATTGGTACCGCAGGTTTAAATATTATAGATGAAAGGGCTAAAAACTTTTTCTTGGAACAAGAAGAACATGTTCCCGGAGTTGTAAAAGAGTTTGGTTGGTATTTTGGTTCCCCGCAGAATAATTATGGGGTAAATGGAGCGATTTACTTGGCCGGTTTATTTACTAAGAATAAAGAATTAAGAAAGACTGGTATTTTAATGATTTCTTCCGCTAGTGCTGCCGGGTTAATACAAACCATTAGTAAAAATGTTACCGGTAGGGCTAGGCCTAATGACGGAGGCAAATTTACCTTTAAACCCTTTAGTAAAGAAGGAGCTTATCACTCTTTCCCTTCAGGGCATACCATTTTATCGTTTACCACTTTCTACGCCCTCTCCAAACAATTTGACAATATCTGGGTAAAAGGTGCTTTTATTGCCGGTGGAATGGTTTCTCCCGTTTCAAGATTATTGGAAGGTGCTCATTGGCTTACCGATGTAGCTTTGAGTACAGCCTTAACGGTATTTGTAGTTGATTCTATCGATAAATATTTAGATCGGGAGATGAATGAAGATCCGTTAATACAGGAAAAAAATAAAACCAAAGTTTCTTGGCGTTTAAAATTTGGTGGAAACCAAATTGGGATAATCGGTACGTTTTAAGCTTATTAAATTCTATTTTTGTATTCTTTCTCTATGACTTTACTAAAGATTTTGATTCTATTTTTTAGCAATGAGTAAGTAGAATTTTTTTTGAGATACTTTTCGGTACAATTTTGTTATTGGTATTACTCTGCTTAAACACTTTAAAGTATTTGATGAGGCTTATTCTTTTAAAGCTTAGAAACAATCCTCCTCACTGTCCACTGCTTCTTTCTTCCCGATACAATTTTATCCTTGCTATCGCTTATCCAAAATTACTCTCGAATAAGCCTACTATGAATGTTATTGGTACGATTATATATTTTTCTTTTAATCTAGAAATTATAAATATCCTCTTATCCCATTGTTCACTGCTTTTAGCTTTCTGTCAAGAATAATTGCTAACAATTATAAAATAATTTTTTAGGCTGCTTCTTCATTTTTTCTAAGAATAAATCATCAATATAGTATTGATGTTAATATTAAATTTATATCAGTTAACTTAATATTAACATTTTTATATGTTGTGAAGTTGTTTTTTTATTAATTTTAAACACTTATTTAACAATTACTTTGAATATTAGTTAATACTTATCTGTTTATCGTTAACGAAATCTAAAATTTTATGAAGCAAAAATTACTTCCATTGTTCTTTTTAATTTTTACGGTTTACAATTTAGTGGCACAGGTGCAACAGATGGCTCCGGTTAGTACGCCAAAATTTCCTGGTGGGGTGCTAGGGGCAGAGATGTGGTATATCTGTGATCATGATGATTTAAGCCAAGAAATATTTACTAACCATGCACAGAATAATATTAGATTATCCCCTTGTGGAAGCCAATATGGCAAGGATTTATTAAATTTTAATCATGCTATTAATAGTGGAGAATTGTGCTTACAATATAGAGCATCGATAGAAAATTTTATTTCTAGGGATATTTTTTTTGTAGGGAAGCCTAAAGTAGATCATAATTTTTCTCATCTACATACTTCACTTAATCCTTCCATAGGCAACTTAGCTTTTATGGAGTCTGATTCTGTTATCAATCATTTTGATTTGGGGTTAAAAGGATCATATATCAAAAACTTAGCTTTAAGTTATGATAGTGACAACAATGCACAGGTAAATTATTACCGTTGGAATAATTATAGAATCGACAAAAAATACAAATCTTATGGAGCAAAAGGAGAATCAGATTTTTTTATAGGGAAAGAATTTTTATTTCCGGAAAATGATGAGCCTCAAAGTTCTTTTTTGGGACGCTTTCCAGAATTTATTTCCTTCCCAAGGGAATTAAATGAAAATGAAAAAATCAGGGTCGAATCTTATCTTGCTTTAAAATATGGAATAACCTTATCGAGACAAGTATCTTATAAAAGTGCCACTAACATAAAAGTTTGGAATAAGTCCAATAATGATATTTTTTCAAATAATATTTTTGGATTGGGCAAAGATGATATTTCCGGACTCAACCAATTACAGAGTGAGAGCGTGCATAGAGAGAACTATTTAGTTGCCGCTATCGGGAAGATTTTAGTTACTAATCTGGAAAAGCAGGCGCAAGTAACTATTAAAGACAAGAACTTTCTGGTGATGGGTGACAACAACCAAGGAGGAAATGTAGGCCCTAAAAACCAACATGACGTAAGACCGCTTCGTACAGTTTGGCTTTCTCAAAAGACAGGTAAGGAGATGGAAGGTTATCCCATATCCTTTAAAATAAATATAGACGATAATGTGTTGGGGAGTTATATGCAACAAGACCACCTAAAACTATGGATGCTTCATGATAGGTTTGTGACCAATCAAGAAATTTCTTCGTTTAACGATAACTATGTAGAATATTATGAAACCTCAGATTTACAGGGATTTGACTATGGGTTCTTTAAAGATGTATTTTTTGATACCGATAATAATACCTACGACCAATATACCTTTGGGGTAGGTCCTGAAATAATTGTACAGGTAAGGCTAAAGGGAGATTGTAGAGAACCTCGTTATAAAGCTGAGGTAGTGATCTCTGGAGGGAAAGCAGATTATGACTTGCTGGTTTATAAAGATGGTACAGAAATAGGGCATTGGCTAGTGAGTGATAATAATTTTGATCTTCCAATTCCTGTGGAAGGGCCTGCAGATTATTTATTTTTTGTAAAAGATGCCCAGGGAATAACCGCTGAAGTAGAGTTAGAAGTGGTGCCTTATCAAATAGAGGTGGATTTGGGACCAGATCAAGAATTAACCGTTAACCAGCCAGAAATATTATTGGATGGAAGTAATGGTGTATCAGACCCTAACGCTACTTATCAGTGGTATTTTAACGGAGATTTAATAGATGGAGAATACGATTCTACCTTATTGGTTACCGAGGAAGGTGAATACACTGTAAAGGTGCTCTCGGAAGATCATTCTTGTGAGAGTAGGGATGGTATTACGATCACCCGTGCGTTTTCCATGCAAGCAGAATCTCCTATTGTTTGCGGTAGTAACTCAGGCTTTTTAAATATTGACATTTTCGGAGGTACTCCTAATTATTATATTACGCTACATTCCATCGAGAGTGGGCAGGAAAATCCCACTCCTGACTATATTTATGTAGGTAATGGAGATGTAACGGGAATCACCGGGATAGCATTTGGCGAATATGAAGTTTATGTAACCGACGACAGTAATAATGAAAATGGTAATGGGGAAACACTACAGCAAACACTGGAGGTAGTCGATCCTCATGAGGGTCTAGCGGTTGATCTTATTCCTCAATTGGAAAACTATTTTTCGCTGAGTTATTCTTACTATATTTCCAGCTATCCTTTTATATCGTCCCAATATGATGAAAATATAGATGTATTTATCGATGCGTCAGTATTGGTTACTGCCACTAATGTAAGTTATGAATGGTATAGAAACGGTGAGTTAATTCAAACAGATCCTGTCTTAGAATTAGAGCTACAAAGTGATCCGGAATTAGTAGATGTGGCCATTTATGAAGTGATGATATATAATAATAATACCGGCTGCTTTATAGAAGACGGTTTTGCTTCCAAGGGGTATTGGACACCCCCCAACTCTAGTACTAGTAGATCTACTTCTTCACTAAACTCGACCAATAATAAATTTAGCTTTACCACCAAAGTCTATCCTAACCCGAGTGCTCCCTATGAAGTATTCAATTACGATATCTTAGCAGACCAATCTACAGATGTAACGGTACAACTGTATACCCTGCAAGGCGTATTATTGGCGCAACGAAAAGGAAGAAACAATTCCAGGTTTACCTTTAATTTTAGTATACCTACTTCCGGGGTTTATTTTATTAAAACTACTTCTCGTGGGGAAGTGGTGACCAATAAAATAATTATAGAATAAAAAGATACAAAATACCAAGCATTTACCTTAAACCTTATTCCATGGCATTTCATCCTTTTAAAGCAATCAGGAACTCCTACCTAACCAGTACTTTATTAACCACGATTCTTAGTAATGTGATCGTGTTTGGGCAACCTATTCACCAAATAGGGTTCCCGGAACATTCTTATAGAAAAATTAAAAGCTATGTTTTAACTAATATAGAAGGAAACTCTTCTAAAAAGGTACCATCTAAAAAAGAAGATGTCTCTACTTCCCATTTAATTCCTAAAAATAGTAAGACGAACCAAGTCTTTGTAGCTCATCAACAATTAGGGGTTATCGGAATAAATGAAGAATCCAATAGAGATAACCCTATCGATAACTTTTTTACCATCAATTTGCCTGAAGATATCAACCTAACCAATTATAAAGCGGTTTTGTCTTATGATCTATTTGGCTTAGAAGAAGCTAGGCAAACTACCAAAAGTATCAATCAGTCGGAAGCTTACGGAGGGCAAATTATTCAACTAAATAAAAAATGGCAGAACGTAGAGGAGCAACTAAGTATAGAAGAACTAAATAAAGGTATAAACACTATTTTTTTTAATAGAAGGACGAATGAAGATTACCAATACAAGGTAAAAAACCTTTCTATCGCCTTACTTCCCCTTAACAATCTTGAACAAGCACCAACTATTTCCAGATATGAAAATGACTATTACTTGGTAGGGAATTTTGATTTTAAAAATGCCAATAAGCTAGAAGTATTTGGGAAGTTTTTTGAACTTAAAAACGGAGTGGTTGATGCTGTAGTTCAACATACAACAAAAAAAGACGACTATCATCTACCGATTTCTTATTACAATGGAGATCAATTCTTGGGAGAACGAACCCATGCCGTATCTAAGAATAAAGGGGACTACCGTCTGTTAAGCAATAATCTAGAAGAAAACACACGGACTTTTCATTTATTAGATGAACGGGTTAATTTTGATGAAGTTTTATCCATTCAGCCTCAGGGACAAATAGCCTCTATAAATAAGAGCAGGATAGAGGTTAGTGGGCTTAACTTTAAAGATATAAGAATCTTAAACGCAGAGTTGAGCAATGTAACTGCGGGAAATTTCGGGGCCTATAGACTAAAAAAAATTAACTCACAAGATAGTGTATCTCTCCAACTTCATCTAAAATACGATCTAGCTAAAATTCCTGCCGGGTACACCCCAAAAGATGTACGTACCTTTTATTTTGATAAAGAAAAAAGAAGCTGGAAGTCATTGCCTGTAGATAGCTTAGATTATGAAAATAAAATAATCATAGCTACTACAAATAACGAAACAGATTATATAAACGGCGTCATAAAAGTGCCGGAATCTCCTGAAACCGGCAGCTTTGCTCCAACCACTTTAAAAGATATGGATTTTGCAAATCCTAGTGCCGGGGTGGTGAGCGTTAACCCGCCAACACCCACAAATATGGGAGCGGCCACCACAGGATTTCCTATAAAATTACCCCAAGGTAGAAATGGGATGCAGCCTACTTTAAATGTTTCCTATAATAGCGAAGGTGGTAATGGCTGGATGGGAATAGGTTGGAACATGAATACCCCTGCTGTTACGTTAAATACAAAATGGGGAGCCCCTCGATTTGACAATTATGAAAGTGAACTCTATTCGTTAAACGGTAGTGATTTAGTACTAAAACATAATGGTACTTATACCAATCCTCACCGTTCTCAAACTTCCTTGTCAAGGACCAGTGAAAGACAGTTTTACCTAAGAAGGGAAGGTAGCTATCAAAAAATAATACGTCACGGTAATGGTACAGATAATTATTATTGGGAGGTAACCGATAAACGAGGAAATAAAAGTTTTTATGGCGGTTATAATGGGAGTGTAGTAACCAACGCTATACTAACCGATGAAGATGGTAATATAGGTCATTGGGCTTTGGTAAGAAGGGAAGATACAAATGGCAACTATATTAATTATACTTATCATCAAGCAGAAGTGAATGCCTTTGGTAATAACAATACTATTTTAGCCAAAGAATTTTATATAAAAGAAATACAGTATACCCTTCACAATAGCTCAGGCAATACTAATTATTACAAAGTAGAATTTAAACGGAATGCTTATACCGTACCTTCTGTACAAAGCTTACCCGTTAGAAACGATAAAATTTTGAGTGCACGTAATGGCTATTTACAACTTACGGATGATCTTCTTACGGAAATTAAAATTTCTAAAGTACAGGGAGGACAAACAGAAACCATTCGTACCTATCGTTTTAATTATGAAGAGATGGCTTTCCAGAAACAGCAACTTGTAAAAGTCGCTGAATACGATAAGAATGGAGACCTATTTTACGATAATACGTTTGAGTATTTTGAGTTTGATGATAATAATTCTATTATAAATACGAGTGTTGTATCATGGTCTAATGGAATAGGTCCCATTGGGAATCAAGAATTAATGAATCGAGCACCATCAGGTGAAGTTGACAATATTCCTACAGGTTCTCAATTAGGTTCGTCAAATTCTTTCGGAGACTCTTTTGGAATGCGTTTAGGAGTTGGTATAGGAATACGGCCCTGGTCTACAAGCACTACCGTTGGAGGAACCATTAACTCTAGTCACGTCAATAATAATATTCAATCTAATTTGTTAGATGTAAATGGAGATGGACTCCCTGATTTGGTTTATAAAGATGGAGGTAATATCAAATATAAAGCGAATCTAGGGAAATCTAATACGGGAACTCCTTTAGGATTTGGTAGTATTAGAACGCTTAATGGTTTAAATAAGCTATCCCATACCTCATCTTATACTACTGGGGCTGGAGTAGAAGCTAATATAGGAGGTTTAGCAGGTGCAGGAAAGAGTTGGACTTGGACCAAGTCTTCAACTGATAGTTATTTTTTAGATTATAATGGAGATGGGCTCTTAGATATAGTGAAGAATAATAGAATCTTATTTAATTCTACAGAAACTACTCAAGGAGAACCTGATTATAATGAAAGGGATTTTGTTTACGAAGTAAATGAAACAGAAAATTCTTTATTATCGGGAGCTTTTGATCAAGATATGATTGATCAATTTGAGTTAGAAACATTAGTAGAGTTAAGAGGCAAGTATCCACAATTTGACCATGTTAAAATTTGGAGAGCTCCTTATACAGGAACGATAAATATTAATAATCAAGCTGAATTAACAGATAAAAATATAGATGATGATCTAAATTCTAATTCTTTTCGATTATCTATAGAAAAATCTGAACACAACCAATCTTCAGGATTAACAACTATCATACCTGTAGGAAATAGTTATGGAAATTATTTAATATTAAATAATGTAGGTAGCTCGGCTTCATTTAATAAAAATGGTATTCAAGTCGATAAAGGAGATAAGCTTTATTTTAGGATTCATAATTTACAGAATGGTTATGGAGGTGAAGTTGTATGGAACCCTGCCATTGAATATATCTCAAATCCTTTTGGATTAATATCTCAAAATGAATATATTGATGAAAATGGCGTAGATTTAGTAAATTATGATGCTATTGACGATTTCATTATTAATAATGGAGAAGCTTGGGCTGTAAAAAATTCAATAACATCATTGAATATAGATTTTCAACTCAACACACAAGATTTTTCTCAATTTTCATTTTCAGATGATATTACTTTTAAAGTTATAATTGATGGTATTGATTCAGATGGGGAGGTAACAACCTCTGTAGTAGAACGAATTTATCAACATCAAAATAATTCAGCTACGGGTTCTTTCAATAATTCTAATATGACTGAATTTTTGAGTCTGGACCAGAATAACCTTAATTATAGTTTAACATTTATTGTTGAGAGTGATTCTAACGTGGATTGGCAGTCTTTAAATTGGAAGCCAAAAATAACGGCCAATAATGAAACTTTTTATCCATCTGTTTCTTACGCAGTATACAGCAATAATTTGAATTCTACTAAATACTGGATAAAATCCAATGATCTTCCTTCTCCTACGATTAGTACAATTGAGCCTAATGATGGAGAGTCTAGTTACTTAAAGATAAAACATGATTTAGATGATATACAAGTATTAGGAGGTAATCCCACTAGTAGTAATCCTCTTAACTCTTTAAGTGATGATGATTTTCCTATAAAAATTAATTGGATTACAAAGTCTGAAGTCAATGATATAGCTAAAGTTATTTATAAAAAAACCTTTTATTTACATAGATCTCCGTATGTAGATTTTATGTTTAACGAGGGCTATTTTTACAAATTGACTAATTCTCCGGCAACACCATCAAATTATACTGATCCCGATCCAGCCTTAACGGAAGCATACTTTTCTAAGATTTTCTCTAAATTAGACATACAAGCACTACAGGCTGATTCTGATAGCAGAATTTATTCTGCTTTTTATTCTCAATATGGAGAAGTTAATGATAACCTACAGATTAACTTTGAGGTTTATGATGATAATCAAAGTGAATTTCTAGAGTTAACAACTCCAACTATTCAAAAACCATTTTTTGCTCTAGCACCATTATTTACAGGTTATGCATATAAAAATTGGGGTCAATTTTTATATAATTCAGGAGTTAAAATTGAATATGACGAAGAAATGAACCCTAATTTAGATCCTAATTCTATAACTTATTATGATGGAAATATAGACATAGAATCCTTAGGAAATGGAGATACATTATATGAATCGACTGAAGAAATTGAAGAAGTAGCTGATAACCTGCAAGATGAAAATAATGAAAGTATAAGTGTGAATGATGCCGAAGTAAGGTATTCACTATATAAGCAGAATAATTACCTTGGAGAATATTATAATGAAACAGTTATAAATTCTTTTTATGGATTTTCAAACAATACTTTAACCACTTATATAGGAAGGTTTGCTGAAGAAAATATATATGATATATATGTAGAACCTAGTTCTCTTTTAGAAGCTGATAACGGTGTATTTTTAGGTTTGAAGCAACGTACAAAGTCAAAAGGAAAAGCAACTACAGGGCAGCTTGGCTTAGGAAGTGGTACCAAAAGTAAATCTAGTACAGATGTAATAGTAGAATATGTTGATTTAAATGGAGACAATTATCCGGATATCGTTACCAAAAATAAAATTCTTTATACCACTATGTTAGGGAATTACCAAGCAGAATCAATTGGTAATGATCATCATTCCGGTTCAGAAAGTATAGATTTCACAGTTGGTTTAACAATTCCAGGTATTAAACCAACTTCAGATCCCCAAGGTGGAGAAGTTTATAATCCTTTAAACACTAATTCAATTGCGGGAATTAATACAGGAGATGGAATTACTCATAATGCGGCTTTATGGATAGATATGAATGGTGATGGCCTAAATGATAAAGTGAAAATGAAAGAGAATTCTATTCGGGTAAAATTGAATAAAGGGAATGGTTTTTATGATGATGAAATCATATGGGGGGATAACTACTCGAATAACGATAATGAAAATAATTTAGGAAGCCAGTTAATAATTAGTTCCAGAAAAAAAGTAGGTGCTGGAGTGCCTATAGGAATAAGTGATTCTTTTGCACTAGGGTTTGGGGCAAATGTAAGTACTTCAGATAGCTCAATTAAAATTATAGATGTTAATAGTGATGGTCTTCCAGACCTTATAACTCCTTTACTATCTGGAGGGGGATGTCAGTATCATTTAAATACCGGTACAGGTTTCATTTCTCCCAAAACATTTACTTCAATTGATAATATTCAAGAGAGTATATCTTATGGGGCAAATATTTTTGGAACTATTACAGGAGGTTATTGGTTTCCTGTTTTTATAGTTCCACCTGCATTTATTCCTGTAAAAATAACAGCTTCCGTATCTGCCGGTTTTAATTTAGGCACTACAAAGACACAAATCTCTTTAGGAGATATTGATGGTGATGGTCTTGTAGATGTATTGTCAGATGATTCCTTTGGGATTTCAGCAAGACTTAACCGTATAGGCAAAACCCACTTGCTTAAAAAGGTAAATACCCCGTTAGGTGGAAGTTGGGAGATCGATTATGTAAGAAATGGCAATACCTATAAGTTGCCCCAAAACAAATGGGTGTTGGAAGAAATAAAAACCGATGATAATTTTGGGGGAGATAGCGATTATACTTTCGATCATAGCCTTTCCAGAATCTCTTATGAAAACCCCAATTACGACAGAAGGGAAAGGGAGTTTTTAGGCTATCAAGGAGTAAAAATAGAACAGTTAACGCCCAGTGGTACTAGCGGAAACTCGGGCACCACTTACCGTTATACTGTCAAATCCTATTTAAACGATAATTATTACGTAAAAGGAGCCGAATATTCTTCTGCTCTCTACGATAATAATGATGTTTTACTTTCAGAAAAAGAAACCTTTTACACCTTAATGGATGCCGACAACCCTTCCGTAGATCTAAACTTTACCAACGCTTATTACAACACCCAATCCATCACCAGTGAAGAACTGGATAAATCACGTTTGTTTTTGGGAGTGGCCAAAATGATAAGTACTAACTATGAAGAAGATGGGGGAGCATTAGCTGCTGAAAAACGATTTACAGAATACGATGGTCATGGAAATATAACCGAGTATGTAGACGTAGGAGAGGGGGGAAGTGATAGCTATGTGACAGCAATTACCTACCCGGGCTTGAGTGGACTCGAAAATGCCTACGGATATCCCGAACTCATTAGCGTTCACCAAAACAATAACAATCAATTATTAAGGCAACGCAAGGCCACCTACAGTCCTACCAATGGAAACTTAACTAAAGTGACCACTAAGTTAAATGAGGACGAGCAAAATCAAGTACAGCTCAATTACGATAATTATGGTAATTTAACCCAAATTATTCAATTGGATAACTTGGGATTAAATGGAACGCCTTTTAGTCAACAAATATCCTATGATTCAGATTTTCATACCTATCCCATAGGGCTTAACAATTCATTTACAGAAAGTTCCACTACCACTTACGATTATTCCTTTGGGATTCCCGTATTCACGACAGATATGAACGGCCAATCTATGCGTACCCGTCTTGACGACCGGGGCAGGGTAGTAGAAGTCACCGGCCCTAACGAACTGGCCTTGGAAGGGATGTCCGGTAATAGCGAACCCGCTTGGACCATTCGGTATGAATATGAAGACGAAGCTTTGGTAGAAAGCTTGGTGCAAAACCTTAATCCAGACGAGTATGTGGTAGATGCTCAACATGCGTTTACTTCTACCTCTTCGCTGGCAGAACATTATGCGGTCACCCGCCATTTTGATCCTGCTTTCGCTACCGCCAACAGTACTCCCAGTACCAACCAATTAATCACTATTAGCATTGTAGATGGTTTTGGGAAAGCCGTACAGCTAAAGAAAACCCATTACGAAGGGAGCGCACAATCCGGTAACTTAGAATGGCAAGTAAGCGGGAAAGAAGTAAAAGATGCATTTGGCCGGGTAACCCAAGCCTATTTACCTATGATTGAGGGCGGCTACCCTTCTAACTTAAATTCCCTAAGCAATGCCACCAGTTTTATCGCTTATAATGATGGCAATTTAAGTACGCCTGAAAGCGGTATCCCACCCACTACCATGGATTACGATACCCGAGATAGAAAAACCCAAATCACCGCTCCGGGTTCTACTACAGAAACCTTGGAATATACCATAGACGGAGCTAGATGGGTGACCGATTATAAAAATGCAAGAGGGAATCATACCAAAACCTATAAAGACAATAGGGGCAGGACGAGAAAAACCATTCAATCTGACGGGCAAGAACAAATTATGGTAGCATATGAATACAATGCCGTAAACGAACTTACTGATGTGGTCACCAATGGCCAGGCTACACAAACTACGCACAGTAAGTACGATCTTGCCGGTAGAAGGATAGAATACCAACATCCCGATCAAGGAGCCAGCGTTTTTGAATACGACAAGGCAGGAAATCTGCTCAAGCGCAGAACCTCAAATTTATTAACTGCCGGCAACCAACAAGCTATAGAATATGTATATGATTATGGTCGGTTAATGGAAATTAATTATCCCGAAAATCCAGAAAATAAGGTCACCTACACTTATGGCCAAAACAACGATCCCTTGGCAGAAGAAGTAAATGCCGTAGGAAGGCTTTTATACCAAGAAGATGCCTCTGGGATACAGCTTTTTGGTTACGGAAAAATGGGAGAGCTTACCAAAAACCTACGCTCAGTAGATGTCGCCGGTCGCCACTCTTATTATTTCTATACCGCTTGGGAATACGATAGCTGGAACCGGGTACAGAAAATTACCTATCCAGATGGCGAAGAAGTAAGCTACCATTACAACTTAGGAGGAGAGTTACAGTCGATTACCAGTGAAATAGATGGGCTTTCCAACCCAAGTACACAACCCGATATTGTACAGGATATTATTTACAATGGCTATGGGGAGCGTTTACGTATAGCCTATGGTAATGGTACGGCTACAAATTTTCACTACGATCCTAGGAGAAGGATGGATAATTTACACCATTTCTTTGCCAATAACTTCGATATCGAAAAGGTCTATGAATACGACAATAACTCTAATGTAACCAAGATCACTACCAATGATGATAACAATGGGTTATCTTTAAACGGGGAGTTAAGCGGACCTAGCAATTATACGTACAATTATGATGGTTTTGACCGTCTTATTCATGCCGAAGGTATTTATACCGGGCCCAACGATTTGCCGGGGGGCAATTATTTGCAACAACAATATAAATTGGATATGGAATACGATACCCAAAACAGCCATACCATTCTGAGCAAAACCCAGACCCACCAGTTTGGTATCGTTTCGAGTCCGGGAGCCCCGATGAGTAATATCCAAACCAATTTAGATACCCATTATAGCCTTTCTTACGAAGAGTATGGGCAGGGTGCAGAAGTGGCCGGAAGCGTTTTTTGGTATACCCAACCCCATGCGCCTACAAAGATGGTACAAAAACCGGACGAAAATTGTTGTGGCAATAGCGACGATCCACGCATACAAACCCAATACATCGATTACGATGCCAATGGCAACCAATTAGAAATTACCAAAGAAGTGGGCGAAGAGCAGTTTAGCCTACGTAAAAACCTTTGGGACGAAGAGAACAGGCTCTTGGCGGTCGATTTAAACCCTGAAGGAGATAAATACCGTCCCATTGCCGCTTATACCTACGATGCCGGTGGGGAGCGTATCATTAAATACAACATTAACCGGATAGAGGCCTATTCTAATGCTAAATCCCAGGGACATACCCAAGAAAACAATACGATGATGTACCCTAGCGGTTTGGTAACCGCAAGGCCTTATCTTGATAAAAAAAGAGAACGCCACGTAAAATATACCAAACATTATTATGCCGGTAGCCAACGGGTGGCTAGTAAAATAGGAACGGCCATGCA
>NZ_CABVMM010000017.1 GCF_902499555.1 Mesonia oceanica | reverse complement strand
AAATAATTACCGCATTCATCATCAATATCCTGTTTCCCTGTTATTGATTTTATCCTGCATTTTTCGAAAGGAAATAATCTCCCGGTAACGTTTGGTTTTCACCCTTATGTTGGAGACCATTTCCTTCGATTCCATTTCTTTTTGCTTTAGGATTTCAGCGCGATCGGCGTCACTCATTTTTAGGTAATCGCTGGACAATACCTGGTCAATAAAATCCATTGTTTCCAAAGAATTATCTATGATGCTGTTGAAGGATTCCGTGACCCGGTTAATCTCATCGGGTTTGATATAGGGAGAGTTTAAAATATCCTGAAGGTCATTTTGCATCACATTGATGAGCCGCTGATTGTTTTGTCCTATTTCTTGCACTGCTTTTAATTGCTTCACGACATTATTGACCTTTTCAAGGTTTTCCTTTTGATTTTTCAGAAATTTTACGGTCTTTACAAGATTGGAAGTCTGTTTTGCAGACTCAACAAGTGATTTTACCAAGCTTACAAAGTTGGTATTGTCATAAACGGGCATCCCTTGGCACGCAGCGCGTGTAGGCAAGAAAAGGATGATTACTGTTGCAACGATTAAAATTTTTGTCTTCATAATATTATGTTTTAGAGGTGAATTCTTTTATAGCCATTTCCATATCTTGTGTCTTTTTATAAATGGCCATTATAGCCTCATTTTCCTGTCCATCGGTCAAGTAAGCGGCATATACTTCTTTCGGAACTTCCAACCGGAAAATGTTGCTTTCCTTTCCAATTTTGATAAACATTTCAGTATACTTTCTTGAGCCGAAAAGGTTATTCTTGATGGACTTTAATTGATTCAAATCGTGGCTAGAGAGGTTGAGCCGTTTGACCAGTTCTTCATAGCCTTTCTCATTGTTTAAGCTATAAATGACCTGGGTGTTTTCGAGAATACTTGCGGAAGTGGAATTGTTGGGAAGTTGATTGATGGATTGCAGGATGATGCCAATCGCACCGTTTTGTTTCCGGATCGCTTGATAATAGAACTCCACACTTTCCAATACATTTTCAAACTTCAGTTGCTTGGCGAACTCATCGAACAGGATGATTCCTTTTTCAGCACGATTCTTCCAGATGGTTCGTTGAATAGCCGATTTGATCAGCTTCAACATTACGGACAGAATTTCTTTATTATCCTTTACTTCGTCCAGTTCAAAAACAATAAGGCGTTTATCCTCGATTTTGTAAGTCTGGTCTTCGCTGACTTCAAACAGAAAACTATATAGACCATCGCCAACATACTCCGACATTACGTGCAAGAAGCTGGTAATATTGAAGTAGTCAGGATGGATTTTAAGCGTATCATGAAGGTCTTTCTGATTGCTTTCAATAAAGTTGTAAAAACCATCCAGCGAGTGATTTTCTAAAACACTATTGTAATAATGGCGTAATATCTTTTTTACGGAAACCGATTGTGCCTTGGTCACCTTTAAATCAGAAGCAAACAGTTCAAAGAGAAATACCGACAAATCTTCAAGGCGTTCCGGTGTCAGGTCATTGGTATCGCTAATATAAAATGGATTGATGCCCAAGTTTTTTCCGCTTTCGTAGCGGAGTACGGTGTATTGTTCAGGATAAAGTTTGGCAAATTTGGTATACGAACCACCCAAATCGATAATGACCAAGCGCACATCACTCTCAAAATATTGGCGCAGGATGTTATTAGCCAAAAAAGATTTCCCTTCACCTGTCGGGGCGAAAATGGCAAAATTTCGTGCCTTAATGCGCTTTTTTTGCTCGTCCCAGACATCTTTAAGCACAGGAATATTATGTTCCCTATCGTTAAATATGATTCCGGTGGAATCTGATTTGTAATTACTGTTGTTAATGAACAGGCAAAGTGCGTGTTTCAGGTCCGTTACATATAAGTCATTATTCGAAAAATTAGAAGAAAAACAGCAGTAGCTGTTCAGAATATAATTCTTCCGTTCCTCACCTCTTGGGTAATAAGGAATAATGTCCAGTTCCTTAAACTCCGTTTTAATTTTAGAGCTGATGCGGCTGAGGTTCGCGGGATTTTTATCCCAGAAAATGATGTTTAAGTGTCCGCGTATAATCCGGGCATTGTCATCGGCATTGATCTGATCCAAGATGTGCTGAATTTTTCCAAGAACCACTTTGTTTTGTGAGCCGAAATTCGAGCTCTTGTTCAGTTCCTCGACTTTCTTATCAAGCAACTTGCGCCACTTGTGTTTGTCATCCAGATACAAGATTTGGTTGACAATATGGTTCTCGTTTAGCGTTAGCCCTAAACCATCAATAAACCCTTGATGAAATACAAAATCGTCTGAAGTGAATTTATCATTGGTTTTGCTACTCTGTACACTTTCGCCAAAGCACAGTTCGCTGTTGATGGCCAGGGCATCAAAATAATTTTCGCCTATATTGACGTTTTTCTTGTCTAGTATGATATCGGTGTCAAAGCCTTCATTAAAGCCATTGAAGTATTCTTTGGTTATCGCTTGAATTTCTTTAGAGTCAAGTGGAACAAATTTCATTTTCCTACTATTATTGATAAAGGAAACTGAATCACTTACGGCATTTATAAAACGCTGTACATTATCATCCAATTCTTGTATGATACCCTTTGAAACCTTGCGGAAAGGATTGACATATTTAAGATTGTTCAGCGCTTTATTTTTGGTCAGGGTGAAGAAGAGATAGCATTTGTGGTCAATATACTCGCGGCCTTTAAAATGATCGTGTGTGGCCTTTTCCAAAAATGTTTTATTGGAAAGCTGTTCAGAGGTATAATGCTTTTTGAGATAGACATCTTGCTTGTGAACCACGGTACCAACAGGCAATGATTTCAATGCTTGAAACCAAGCACTGTGCATATCTTCAAAGTCCTTTTCCGATAAGGAATAAATTTCTGGTAGGTTTCCTTTATAGCATACCACTACATTGCCATTATTGGCAAATAGGATATTGTCTTGTATATCCCCAATGGGTTGATAGGTAGAAAGGTTAATCTTATTCATAATCGAGACCGGAATTTCTTTTGTTACTGATGCTTTTTGGGAAAGATTTTGCCATCTGGAATAGCTGCGGATTGCTTGTAATTCGGGTGAGGGCGATATATAAGACTGAATTGAGAATCAATACGCCAATGATCACTCCAAAACTGAACGAGAAGATAATGACCAATAAAGAAGTAATTATGGAAATGATCATCACCGCAAAGAGGGAAATAGGCAATCCAAAAATGACTGCCCTTTTCCTGATGTTTTTATAGACCTCGAACCGTTTCATTATACTACGATTCCAATGAGGTATGTGAAAATACCCACTACTGCACCGGCAATAAGGACAAAAACAAGCACACGGGTAATCCCTTTTTTTAGGTCTGCATTTTCTCCAAAGAAATGGCCTGCGTTAAAAAGAAAGCCGATTAAGAAAATTACCCCCAGGATTATGGGGAAAATGGTTCTAATGGTATTCGACACATCATCAACAGAATCTTCAATGCCGCCAATTTGTGCAAAAAGAGAACTTGAGAGAAGCGAAAGACAGGTCGCTAGGTAAATAGATTTTTTCATAACGGAACGGTTTAAATTTTTGATTCGTTTTCGTTATGAGAAAAGTACATATATTTTTGTTTAAATACCTGTAAATCAAATAATTGTGGATAATATATTATTTGATTTTTAATGACTTAATTTGATATTAGATAATATCAAATTCTATGGGATTTTGGATGGAGGCTGTTGATAACTCGAAATGTAGAAATGAAAAAGGTGCTCAAAAACGTCAGTTTTGTGATTTTGCTCCTTCAACTATGCATCATTTTTGGATAGGAAACTGGATTAATAAAAAGAATAGTAATTGATGTTGGCCACGGCGGAAAAGATTCCGGTGCTATCGGAATAAATGGAATTAAAGAAAAGGATGTTACGTTGAATATTGGTTTGGAAATTATAATGTTTAACGCAAAATCAGAAACACCATTGGATATTTACTTAACCCGTTATAGTGACGCTAATTTCATTATCGGATAGAACAAAGCTGGCCAAGGCACTGAATGCTGATTTGTTTATTTCCTTGCACTGCAATCATTCTCATAATCCTATTGCAAGAGGGATTGAGGTATATGTTGGCAAGAACGAATCTGGAAATTTAAAGGAGTCTGTTTGGTTTGCCTATCAATTGCAGAACCAAATAAAAAAGCAGTTAGGATTTAAAAGTAGGGGTGTTAAGTTTTCTAATTTTCAGGTGTTGAGGAAAGCTGGCGGTTTTTACCCTGAAGCGTTGGTGGAGTTGGGGTTTTTGTCCAACGATTATGAGTACGTGTATTTGTTGGATAACAGAAACACCAGAGAATTAGCATCGATCCTTTTGATGAGGATATATAGTGTCAAAAACTAATTTCTCATATCAATGTCAAAAGGTAGCCTGTCAATGCTCCACCAATTACAATAAATGCACTGTTCATTTTCTTAAAGACAAAAACAGCGATTATGCTTAAAACAGCAATTAAAATTGTCCGCCAATCGGTCAAGGTGTCTTTTCCCATCTCCACACAAACGGCTACAATTACAGCAACGGCTGCAATGTTCACTGCGTCTAAAAATGCTGCAATAATTTTCGATTTAGGCATTTTTGGAATAAGCGGATTGAGTATAGCAACAAAAATGAAAGAAGGAAGGAAAATTCCAACGGTCGCTGCGATTGCTCCCCAAAATCCGTTTAACTGCCAACCGATAAATGTTGCCGTTGATAAAACGGGTCCAGGTGTGAATTGTCCAACTGCTACGGTATCAATTAATTCTTGACGTGTCAGGAAACCTGTACTGACCAACTCTGCATCTAAATAAGCAAATAGCACCACCTACTTTTAAAAATGTTAAAAGTATTTTTAGGTTACTTGCTGATGCTGTTACTTGCAATAAAACGAGCGGAGTAAAACTGTTCAGGTTGTTTTTAGAGTTGCGAATAAAATACCAAACCAAGAAATCCACAAGCAAACAACGCCAAAATTTCGTGAACGCCAAGCAAACAGGCAGTCAATGTCAACGCTCCTAAAATTCTAAGTTCAATATTTTTGAGTACTTTTTTTCCAAGTCGATAAACTGCTCCAAGAATAATCAAGACCTTGAATCAACGTTTGTACAAATGGGTGCGCAACAAGTACAAACGGTTAAAGAAGAATCATTGGTATTATTCACTCAAACATTTACAAGGAATAGCAGAGAGCTATCCGAATATGTTTGAGCATTGGAAGTACGAAGGCTTCAGACCGTGACTTGGATTTTGAAAAGCCGTATGAATCGAAAGGTTCACGTACGGTCTGTGAGAGGCCTTATGTTTGTATTCGCACAATCTTCTATGTAAATGATTAAATTTATGTTGATAGAATCAATATTAACTAAAAATCATAAGCGTATGAAAAATATAAGTAAAGACCCGGATTTTTATGGGAAAAATATCTATACAGGTATTGATACCCATTTGAAGAATTGGAGAGTTACCGTAATGATAGAAGATTCTTATTACAAAACCTTTTCAATGAACCCGAAAGCAAAAGAGTTGTCATACTATTTAAAGAAAAACTTTCCTAATGGGAACTATTTTTCAGCTTATGAGGCAGGGTTTTGTGGATATAGTGTTCACAGGTCATTAATAGGGGAAGGCATACAAAACATAATAGTTAACCCTGCAGATATCCCTACCACAGATAAAGAAAAGAAACAAAAAGAAGATTCACGTGATAGCAGGAAGATTGCTCGCTCATTACGAAATGGAGAACTTGAAGGGATTTATATACCATCTCAGAAAACGGAAGAATTGCGAAGCCTAATGCGCTATCGGAAAACACTAGTAAGAGATATAGGTAGAAACAAAAATAGAATAAAATCATTTTTATACCGCCATGGAATTGAAGTACCCTGCGAGTTGGACACGGCTTCAAAATACTGGTCTTCTAACTTTACAAGATGGTTGAGAGATGTAAGATTAAGTACTGATTTTGGGCATACTATAATACTTAATATTTTAGATACTGTCACCTTGCTTAGGTTAAAGCTATTGGAAGTACAAAAAGAATTAAGACGAATTGCAAAGCAAGAGGAATATTCTCAACAAGTTAAATGGCTTACCGGAATTCCTGGAATAGGTTTAATAAGTGCCATGACCCTACTGTCAGAGTTAGAGTCCATTTTTCGGTTTAAAAATTTAGATAAATTATGCTCCTATATTGGATTAGTGCCAACCACCAATAGTTCAAGTGAAAATGAAAGAGTTGGCAGCATTACCCCAAGGAGCAATCAATATCTACGTGGAATGATAATAGAAAGTGCTTGGATATCCATAAGAAGTGATCCAGCATTGGCATTAGCGTACAGTAATTTATGTAAGCGTATGAAGCCCAACAAGGCAATAATTAGGATTGCGAAAAAGTTATTAAACAGGATAAGATATGTACTTAAAAATCAAACAGAATATGAATATGCAATTGTATAAAAACAGCTTTTACCGAAAGACAGCTATCTAAACCTTGCGGTACAAAAAAAATGTATCCGTTCTTGTGAGAGGCTGCTGCTTTCAATTATAAAAAATTAAACAAGGAAATGCGGCCTGATGGTCCGTTGATAGAAGGTTGTTTTTATAATTTGTATATTTTTAAACTCAGAAGAGAATATGCCGATAGGATTTAAAAATCATTCTTGGCTGAATCTCTCATGAATTTCATCAAAAAAAATCGAATCCAACACTACCCAATCGAAAAATTTGGTAAGAAAAATTGGATTACAACATAGAAGGTTTAGGGGTGAGATTCCCCTTTACCTACTCGACTTCGTTCTTGCTATCAAACTGTTGAAGCATTGTATCCAAACCTTTCTTTAAATGAGGTAGAAAAGTGAGAAAAATTCTCAAATCCAACTTGCAGATAAACCTCAGAAGGTTTCTGTTTTTTTTCTGAAATTAAAAAATGGGCTTTATCTAAACGCATATCTTTCAACCATTTTTCAGGTGTTTGGGAGAACGTTTTCTTGAAATCTCTTTTAAAAGTTGAAATACTTCTACCTGTTAGTTTTGCAAATTGTTTTATAGGCACATTGTAGGTAAAATGGCTTTTCATAAAGGCTTCCAAATCAATTTTAAAAGGTTCGCTAAAATCAAAAAGCAATTCTTTTAGTCTTGAATCGTATGCTAATAAAAGTTCAATTACTTCTTTGGTTTTCAGCTCTGACAATCGTTTAGTTAGCTGTTCGGGCTGCTCGAAATAAGGAACAAGAGAATCAAAAAATCCTGTTATAAAACGATTTTGATTAAGTTGAAACATCATTTTGCCTGTATAAGGCAATTTGGTGACAATTTCATTTTCTGTACTATATTGCTTTAATGATTCTTCGTCTAAAATAATACCAATAGACTTAAAAGGTTGTCCATCAGCTGAAGGAATTTTAATTGATTTGGCTAATTGGTTCCTTTTTAGAAATCCGATTGTTCCTGGAGTGTATATTTGTGTTTCTTCGTTATTGTAAACACGTCCTTCTCCTGATAGGAGAATAGACAATGTATGTTCTCCCCAAAAATGCTCCTGGCTAAACTGCTGCTTACTTGTACAGGAAAGCAATATGTTATGTTGAACAATATCGATCGTTTCCATTGTATTTGGTACTATTTTATTTGACTTGCAAGAATTTTGTCCATCAATTTATCTGAGGTTATTTTTTTAATAAAAAGAATGGGTTTGGCCAAGTGCCCTTTTGCATATCTTGCTCTCGGGTTTCTTAATTCAATAGCTTTCTTTATTAATTCCGCAATAACACTTGGAGCAGAACTCTTATCATCACTGTTTTTAATCACGTTTGCAAATTTTGATGCCATAGCTTTGTATGCTCCCCTACCTGATGTCTTTATCAAATTATCATAGGCAATTTTGCTCCATTCTGATTTAATGGCACCTGGCTCAATAAGGATTACATCAATCCCAAAAGGTCGGACTTCATTTCTCAAACTATCGCTTAAACCTTCCAATGCGAATTTACTGGCGTGATACCAACCGCCTAAAGGTCCGGCTAACTTTCCACCTACTGAAGATATGTTTACAATTTTTCCAAATTTGTTCTCACGCATAGAAGGTAGTACCAACTGTGTAAGTCTCATAGCTCCAAATACATTTACTTCTAATTGATACTTAGCGTCTTTTATCGGAACATCTTCAATAGCACCGTGTGAACCAAACCCCGCACTATTTACCAAAATATCAATATGACCGTTGGTTTCGTCTAAAATTTGTTTGACACAGGCAACAATAGTTTCGTCTTTTGTAATGTCCATAGCAATGGGCTTGACTCCAAATGCTTTTAAATCTTCCATTTTTTCAAGCCTTCGTGCTGCTCCATATACGTTATAATCATTTTGTGTCAATAATTTTGCAGTTTCTTTACCCATTCCTGCGGATGCTCCTGTGATTAATGCGACTTTTTTCATCTATTCTAAGTTTTACTTCCAACAATAGCACAAAGTTAGATGATATATAAGCTGTCTGTTTTGCTCACAGGTTCAAATATGTTTTGTCAAAAGCTCAATAATTGGGTTAAGGGAGGTCGTTTTTAAATAACAGATAGCGGTCTTGTATATGGCTCGTAGCGTGCAAATTAGAAAATTATTTTCGGGTTGAGCACAAGCCAGATTTTTAAATTTTTCTATTTATTTTTTTTATTGGAAATCGTCAAATTTAAAAATTGGGCGACTTTCCAAAAATGCTATAACTTCGTTTAAGCATCTAATTAGCTATGAGCTATATACGTCTTTGTTAGCCACTGGCTTTATT
Organism: Mesonia oceanica; assembly: GCF_902499555.1. Taxonomy (GTDB): domain Bacteria; phylum Bacteroidota; class Bacteroidia; order Flavobacteriales; family Flavobacteriaceae; genus Mesonia; species Mesonia oceanica. Next base: position 50,309 of record NZ_CABVMM010000017.1, on the reverse strand, counting down.
TTAGTAATGTTTTTAAATTTTCAAAACCTGTTTTAATTTCTTTGTTATTCATTAGTCGAGATAATTCTCCTTTAAAGTTCTCAATTTTTTCAATTAAATCTTTTACTGGTGGTGAAGTTATACTTGGCTTCACAATAGATAATAACTCACGAAATTTTCTTTGACATAATGAAAATTGTAATCTGCTGGAAATTCTTGTATCACTAAAGGATAATGCAGCTATGTTAGCTTGATGAGCATCTAAATTTGATAATATCTCCTCGTAAATTGGATTCGCACTCGAAGCAACACCGTTACCATTTGTTAGAAACACTTCAACTATAGCCATTACAAATTTTTTGTTGACCGCTTTTGGTACTTTGAGAGGCTCTCCAACAATTCGTTTTAATTGACGAGCAAATGATGGTTCATTATAAAAATTGTTGAAGTTACGATGAGCGCTTAGTAGGTTGTCAATTGCCGTTTCTATTTCGACAGCTCTTAGTTCGTCAGGTATATAGCTTTCCGCATCTACAATTTGCAAAAATTGACGAGCTAATTTTTTCTCTGCTTGACTGTTACTTGCAACGAAGTTTGCATATTTTAGTCCAAATGCGTCTTTATTGTCTTCATCAACTCTTCCCCAAATAAGTGGTAATAATCTATTGATATTTTGATGAGTTTGGCTATCTGTATCTTGTTTTACATAAATACCGAAAAATCCAGATGCTAAATTATCAATTTGTTCTTGTGTCAACTCAGTTGTAAAGACGGATATTTCTTCTGCATCTTGTTCGGAAATAGAAGTATTTTTGACTCCAACCAAAAGTTGCTTTATTCGGATTGTAATATTTGAAATAGGAAGAGTGATTACTTCCTTAACACAAGTTTCTAACCAAGAAACTAATTGTAAACCTGTTATTTCATTCTGATTCGGATGAGCAGCACTCGCCCAGTTTCTCATATAATTGATATACTCTAAGTGCTTGAATCCCAATTCTGAAATGAGACCTATTTCTTTAGCTCCTTTGATTAGGTCATAGTCATCTACTTTTGTTAAGTCACTTTCGTCTTTTAGTCTCTTTCGTCTATCTTGGTTAGTTACAGCATTATCATAAAAATATTCAATGTCGTATTGAATAACTCTTTTTCTAATTTGTAGAATAGTTTCGTCCCACAAATAATTCAGTGCTGCATCAAAAAGGCCAGAAGCAACTCCAGCGATAAATTTAGAGAGATAAATTGATTGTTCTTTTTCCGCATATCCAACTTGGTCTAAAACAGAGTCAACATTTTTAAAAACATTAGTTCTCTCTGGTATTCCAACAAATATTCCTTCGGTGGGCAAATTATGAGTTGCTAAAAATGTTTGAAGTCCATTTTCGAAGTCTCTCAATTGAGTGTCATAAGAGACATTTTGAACTTCACTTTCAGTTTTTACTATTTCAGTTTTCGGTTTTTCTTCCATTTAGATTGGTTTTTTTTTGGCTTGTGGCTAACTTATTATACTGCCTCTAAAATAAATATTTATCCTTTAAAATCTGGGATAACAGCAGTTTTTTCTTTCCTCAAAAGCTTCATAACAATCTGTTTCGGTAAAACATTCCAACAAAAATAACTGCTGCTAAAGGTGATTTTGTCACGGTTGTCGAACTTCATACGCTTATCAAACATCAATAATTGTAAATCTCTGTCTTTAAATAGGTGTTTTGGAGCGGCATCATTGAGCCAGGTATTGGTCATTAATAAAGCAAAAGGTTTGTTGAAGTGAAGGGCGCGTTTAAAAATCAAACGTTTGTTGGTAAAGGGTGGATTAGAGATAAGGATATCCCAATGCTTAGGTTCGTAGGTGTAAAAGTTCTCCCCTTTTGAAATATGGGAATATACTACTGGGTTTTGAAGAGAGATAAGTTTGACAAACCAACTTTCTTCAGTATCAAAAGGACACCAAATGGTTTTGCCTTTGGGGATGTATTCTAAAATTGGGAGTACACCATACGCCGGGGTATGGCATTCATCGTTTTTCCCTTGGGAATACAATATGTTTCCCGAACCTATCATACCCGTTTGTCATTGCTTTTTTTATCAAAAGCAATCAAATTAAAAAGTTCGCGCATCCGGCTTCGTACCCTGTTACCATAGCGTTCTTCAAGTTCATCAGCATTTAGATTTGTTGTGGCGTGAGTCTTGATTTTATGTTTGGTTTGCAAATACAGATCATAACGAGATAAAAGAACTTCCCCCATAACGTTTAGATCTTTTCCGTAAAACCTTCCAGCGGGTTCTACGCCCAAGTCGTCGAAACAAAAAAACTTCGAATTACCGTATTCTTCTATAGTTTTAAAACCTAAATGATTAAAGCTAAAGCTTACATTTCTGCAAGGAATCATTTCATAGGGTCGCTGGAAAGGAACTAGATGGCGAAGCAGTGTCATCAAACTGGTTTTTCCGCAGCCTACGGGTCCTGAAAGCAAAATTCCTTTGTCAACATCAATCTCATATTTTTGACAGTTTTCCTTGTCTTTAATGAAGTAGGAACAGAGTTTCAATAAAATATCTTTGTCCTCTTCATAAATTTTAAATTTCTTTCCAAAGAGTAGCTTCCCCTTGGCATTCAGGTAAATTAAGATTTTTGAAAAATCATATAGTACACTTTTGCCGTCGAATTTACCAAGCGAATATTCCACGCCACCTTCGGTTATTTTAGAGGGGTTGTCCATAATCTTTGTTTTTAGTGGTTCGTAAGTTGTCCTGTTTTTGGGACGGTTGTTTTTTGTTTGGTTTGTTTTCCTCGTCAAATATTTCGGTTCTGTCCATCCAGTTGATGGCTACGGCTCTCCAATCTCTGATTTCTTTTCCATCGCCTGTTTTCCAATTTCTGGTTTGGTAATGCTCAAAGAATTTTTTTGCTTCATCAGCATCAAAACCTTTTTCTTCAAAAAAAATAAAAACGGCCTGCCAGCCCTTTGGTTGTTTTATTTTGTTTTCTTGTTTGTTATTGTTTATAGTAGATACCAATGCTTGTCCACCTATGGGACGGTGCGAGTCCACAGCTTGTCCATTTGTGGGATGGTGGTGTCCCTCAAGCGGTACACTTCTGGGATGGTACTGTTCCGCAAGCTGTTCTAATTCGGGATGGTACTGTCTCATAACTGGTTCATCACTTGTCCCAATAATGGCCATCTTGATTTTGCTGCCTTTGTAGGGATTGTTGGAAGGGTAATAGGTTAAGTATTGCCAAGAATCTAACTCGACGATACATCTATGATAAGTTGATTTAGAACCTATTTTTGCACAGCGCATCAAATCCCTACGGTTCACATAGAATTCATCCAAAAAGCGACAACTGTTCCATTCTTGGAACAGCGCCATATACAGGCTGATATGCGTTGGATTAAGGCGGTCATCAAAATAGAACTTCTCAAAAGCCGAATTCAATAGCTTTATGTAGTTCATCTCTTATGAATTTAAATCGTGCTGTACACGATTGGTATCCATAACATTTTGAATCTCTTCCGCATCATAATAAATAATGCCGCCTACTTTGGTGTAGGGAAGAGTGCCATTAATTCGTAAATTTTGAAGTGTTCCTGGACTTATTTGGAGTAGATCCATAACTTCAGAGGATTTAAGATACCTCTTGATTTTTCCAGAAGATTGTTTGGTTAGAAGGTTTTTAATGTCATCGAGCAATTCCATTTTGAATTCCCGAAGATCGTCTGTGGTAATAATACTTGTTGGCATAATAGAACGATTTATGGAAAAGCCTCAATAAATTAAATAGTAGACTTTTACCTGATTTAACTTTCGTTCTACGAATTTGAAGAGTTTTATTGGGTTTTATTCACAAGTCGAACCCAAGTTGGGTGAAGATTTAACATTCTATTATTTAGCGTTTTTTGAGATGATTTAATTGATTAAAAGCTAACTCCATTATACAAAATGGGCTTAAATTTACTTTTAAAAGAAACACCCAAGTTGGTTGTAACTTGGGGATCTATTCTGTGAATGATTGCTTTTAATTTAGTTATCTGCTTCTTTAATTTTTTTCAGGAGGCTTATTTTCAATAAATCTAAAAATCTAGCGTAATCTTCTTTACGACCTCTGATTTCCAAAAAGCTTCGGTAGTAATTTCCTAAGTCAATGTCAAATATTTTTTCAAAAGCGGTCGCTAAATCCTTAATGTCTCCTTTTACGGCTCCAGATGCTATTAATGAATAAATAAGTTCAATTAAATCAATTTTATTTGAAGTCCAGGTAAGGCTCAAACTTTCTAATAATTTTTCATTGTTAGAAATTTTTCTTGTTGATTTTTTCAAGTCATTCAATTCGTTAGTGTAGTGGTTTAATAATAGGTCATATGCTAAAATCTTTGCAACAGCATTATCGTGGCTCGTAGAGAATTCAGCATCTGTATAAAAATGGGAAGTGTCGGACAGTAAACCTATGTTATCATTACCGCGTAAAAAATAAAACTCATCTAGAAAGGTGGCATTCTGTCTGTAATATTTAATAAACTCACTATTATAGTAGTAATATTCTTGTAGTTTTTTTATTTCTGTATCTAAGTAATTACGCTTTGACTTATCAGTGCCTCTTGGTTTCTGAAGTAGATACTTGTATAACTTAGCATAAAATTTAAGTTGTCCGTAGATAAATGGTTTTTGTTTTTTAAAAAAGAGGATTTCATTTTCTTTATTGATGAAATTTCTCTTGCGCAGTACAACTCTTAGTTGCTGTAGATATTTTCGAGATAATTTAATGCCTTTTTCGACGTTTGAAAATTCATTTAGGTTCTTATCGTTAACATCATCAAGAGCCAACTTACATTCATCAAGTATATGTTGTATTTCATTTGTCAAAATTAAACTCTGTTTCTAAATAATTTTTTTCATATTTTGCTTTCGTTCAATTATTGCTCATAAACCGATCATCACTAATGCGAGTATAATAAAACTGGCATAAGTCCAAGGATTGTATCAACCCTTATAAATAATAAATTGACCAATAGTTGCTCCCAATGTTGACACTTAAATTTCCGAATAAATTAGCTAAGCTATTGATAAATAAATTTTAGAACATTAGAAACAGTAAAAACCATATCTGTAGATACATTCAAAATGCCTACAATTTTGAATAGACTTTGTCCGAATGTATTTCTTAATCAAAATGGTTTGTAGTCTCATTGAATAATAGCAATATTGAGAGTTCAATAAAAATAGGAAATGGATTTTGCCGATGGTTTTGCAAAATTTTGAATTTCAAACTGACAAACATTTGTCTCAATATTATTCCAGTACTAAGGCTACTATTTTGAGCGAACAAAAATGAACGTCGAGTAGGTAAGGGGGAGTCTCACCCCCTAAACGCCCATACAACCGAAAGTGGACCTTAGAATTCATACGGCTCTTCTTGATCAAAACATTTTACTAAGGTCTCCAGCAGGGATATTTCCAATGCTTAAAGAGTCTTGGAAAATATTTTGAGTGTCTTCGGGGTTACTTGGTCGGTCTGCGTTGGAATCTGCGGTATTTATTCCGCAGCCATTTCCCAAGCTAAAAAAACCTTTGACAGAACTCTTAACCCTCCAGACTGATGCAAAACCGATGATATTACTAGCATTGCTTTAATTAGTTCTTACCATGGAATCTCCCCTGTTTCAGGATTATGAAATTCGCTGATAAATTTCCCATTTGGTCCGTCCTGACCAATGATGGCATATTTAGCAATGCGTCCCCCTGCATTTTCAGCTGTATCAGTGCCATTGTGGTTGTTGAAATCAGTGGCGATAAAGCCGGGGTCAACAGCATTTACTTTAAAGGCAGTTTCCCGTAATTCATAGGCAAGGCAGACGGTGTACATATTTAATGCTGCTTTGGAAGGGCCGTAAACCGCTGCCTTATGATGATAAAACTCCCAGCTTGGGTCGCTGTGTAAAGTGATGGAGCATCCGCTTGAAGATACATTGACGATTCGGGGTTCGGGAGATTTTCTTAGCAAATCAATAAAAGATTGGGTAACCCTTACCACTCCAAATAAATTTGTATCGAAAACCTCTTTATAAGTATCTATGCCTGAGTTAATTGATGTTTGGGGGAAACCTCCTCCGCTTATTCCTGCATTGTTAATGAGTGCATCCAGTACTTTGGTGCTTTTGCCTATCTCAATACGGGCAGCATTTATGGATTCCTGATCGGTGACATCTATTTGTATCGCTTTTAAATGGTCCAAACCTTCGGCTTTAAGTTTTTCTACAGCTTTCAGACCGTTTTCTATTTTGCGGCTGCCCAGGTACACAAATAGTCCTTTTTGCAATAATTGCCGTGCCGTTTCATAGCCCACGCCTTTGTTAGCTCCTGTGACTAATGCTGATTTCATATTTCTGATTTTTAAATTAATATTACAAAGCTGCATATTTCAGAAATGAAACCACTTGTCATTTGGCAAAAAGCGTTTTTATTGGATATTTTTTCTTATTCTGCTCAATGAAGAAGGTGTAATGCCCAAATAAGATGCAAGATGTGATAATGGAATGCGGTTGGCAAGCTGCGGGAATTTATCTATAAATGTCAAATACCGGGTGGTCGCATCTTGTTCGATCAACGGACTTCTTTTTTCCAATTTTTGCAGTAAGATTTTCTGTATCATCTTATTCACGAGGTTATCCCAACCGGGCATGCTTTGAGAAAATGCTTCCCAATCGGACTTCGATATAACGATTAGTTTGCAGTCCGTTACCGCTTGTATGTATTCGGAGCTTTCCATATGGCTCTCGAAGCTTTTCATTTCTACCACCAACTGGTTTTCATCAAAGAAATAGCGGGTTATATCTTCGCCTTTATTGTTGTAATAGCAAACCCGCACCACACCTTCGACAATAAACCCTACTTGTTGTGCAATTTTTCCTGCTTCTGAAAAGTACTCATCTTTCTTCAACTCTAACTCTTTTACCCTCTCGGAAATAAATGCTATTTGCTGTTCGTTTAATTGTCCGAAATGTAAGATATATTCGATAAATTCTTTCATAGCCGCAAGTTAGTGATTTTTATTCCTTTCGAATTTTACCTGTTTAAAAGTGTTCTTTCTGGGGGATAGTCCTTAGAAACCTCCAAATCCACGATTCTTGACCCCTCTATAATCACTCATACCAAGGTCGAAGAACTTTCGAAATAGATTAAAATGGCTAGCTATACTCATTAAATTTTGTGTCCTTTAAAAGTAAAGTTGTTCACTAGCCAACTAGAGGTCTTGCATCAGCGCATCAGCTTGTGTCAATAAAGAGATCAGTGGAAAGGTTCATTTACCGGTTCTCAATGCTGCATTAATTTTTCCCGCTGGCACTTCCACTTTCTCTAATGCCAAATGTGCTAAAGTCATCTCTGCATTTTTAATACTGTTCTATTTTGGAATCAGGCGTTCTTAACTGTATTTATCATAATGACTTCAAATGCTTATCCAAAAATTGATAAACAGCTTTTCTGGCTGCTATAGCCTCGGGTATTCCGGGATAGTATTGATAGGCGTGCCATCCTCCTTCTCCCACTAAGAGTTCAGTATTGATCCCACCTTCTTTTAATTTCCAAAAGGTTCGCACGGAAATGCTCAGAAAAAGATCCCTTGTTCCGGTAGATAAAATAGTGGGTGGAAAATTTCCTTTGTAATCTGCAAATACCGGTGATACCAACGGATCATTTACGTTTACATCCTCCGGTAAATATAAATTCTTAAAAAGTTTATCAGCGCTGTTTTTTAAAGCAATAACATCCCGGCCATCATTAAAATAATAGGAGTCATTTCCTGCAAAGTTAAGATCCAATGCAGGAGTGAACAATACATTCGCATCAGGCATCCTGAGATTTTCAGATTGTGCTTTGAGCAACATAGATTGTAAGATTTGCCCACCGGCAGATATGGACGAACTTACTATCTTTTTGTCCGGAAATTGTCGGGTTAATGCTTTATAAACCTCAAGAGATTCATTGATAGCCACTGGGTACTTTACTTCGGGCGACAATGAGTAATCGACCGAAAAAATAGGATAACCATATTCATTTGCCATCAACATGGCAGCTCTTTCGTAAGGCGTACCCATCATAAATCCTCCACCGTGTAGGTGGAAACCTATGGTGTTTTCGTTGCCGGGTTGAATGTGTTTGGGTTGGATGATAGCAACTTTTACATTGGCTATGGAAGTGTCTTTTGTTGTAAACTCAAAGCGTTTGTGCATATCTTCCAACATCCAGTTTTCATAAGCATGCCACTGTTCTCTGGCCATCAATTTTTGCTTGTCGTTGAGGTTGATGAGCGGAAATCGGTAATACTTGAATGACTTAATTGAATCCTGCGCTTGCTGACTCATGTGAGCCATTTGTTTGGGATCAGAGATTTTGACTTGATAAGCACAGCCAGATAACAAAAGCATCACCATCGATGATAATACAATTAATTTTTTCATTGTGGTTCTTTGTTTAATGAACAGCAAAGTTACAATAGGATGGAGGCTGGCTGTTTTCTTGAAAAGTCCTTATTTGTTTGTTGAAACGTTCAGATAAGGGTTAGGGAGATTATAATTGACGAATTGTCGCTATTTAATTGCACACCTCACTTGGCGGGAAACCATAGTGCTTTTTGAAGGCAAATGAGAAATGCGAAAGATTTTCAAAACCAACTTCCAGATAGACATCGGTTGGTCGTTTTTTCTTTTGGGCCATGAGATAATGTGCCATCTCTAAACGTTTCCTTTGTACCCATTTTTCCGGAGGTGAATCAAAAATCTTTGAAAAGTCCCTTTTAAAAGTAGAAAGGCTCCGCCCCGTTAGTTTGGCGAAAGTGCCTACAGGTACATTGTATTGATAATTCAGGTTCATAAAATTTTCCAAATCTACTTTATAAGGCTCCTTGAAGTCAAACAAAAAGTTTTTGAAAGAAGAATCGATTTGCAACAAAAGCTCAATAGCTTCCCTAGTTTTAAGCTCGCATATTTGGATTGAGAGCTTCTCGGGATGGCTTTCATAAGGGATGAGTGAATCAAAAAAACCTTTGATGACAGGATTTCCTGTAAGCTGGATGACTGCTTTTCCCCGATAGGGTTGTTGCTCCTCCATGGCATTTTCAGCAGCATATCGCCGAAGTGTTTGCTGGTCAAAAAACACACCTATCATTTTAAAGGGTTCTCCGGTAGCCGATGGCTTTTTGTATTTTTTGACCAATTGGTTCCTGCGCATCAAACCTATAGTGTCTGGCTTCACTATATAAGAACCTTCATTGGTAAAATATTCCGCTTCCCCTGACAATGTAATTCCCAGACTATGTTCTGGTAAAAATTGCTCAGAACTCTGCTCTTTTTGATAAGAACAGGAGTATAAAATGTTATGTTGTATTATTTGATGACTTTCCATAAGTGTTTATTTTGCCTGCCCCATTATTAATTTATCCATCATATTGTCAGACAAAATCCTTTTTAAAGTTAACAAAAATTTCGCGTCCCACTTTCCACTCACATATCTTGCCTTGGGACTTGTAGATTCTATGGCTTTAAGAATAAGCTGGGCAATGTTTTCAGGAGCGGAAACATTTTTGGCTACTTTTTCGAAAGTATTATACACTTTGCCAGCCAGATCTTTGTAATGAGTATCGCCCGAAACCTTCATCAGGCTGTCAAAAGCAATGTTGGCCCATTCCGATTTTGTCGCTCCCGGTTCTACCACAATGACATCTATTCCAAAAGGCTTAACTTCCATCCGCATACAGTCACTAAGGGCTTCCAGGGCAAATTTGCTCGCGTGGTACCATCCACCCATGGGCAATGCTACTTTCCCTCCAACAGAGGAGATATTAATTATTTTACCTTGGCCATGTTCCCGCATTTTGGGCAGCACCAATTGAGTTAATCGCATAGCCCCCATGACATTTACTTCCAATTGATAGCGGGCATCGTCCATACTTACATCTTCAATAGCACCGTAAGAACCAAAGCCGGCATTGTTTACCAACACATCTATACGCCCAGCTTCATTAAAAATTTGATCGACCGCAGTAATCATACTTTCATTCTTAGTAAGATCCAGAGCAAGAGGTTTGATGCCCAATTCTTTCAAATCATTCATTCTATCTAACCTGCGGGCGACACCGTAAACATTGTATCCTTTTTCTGCCAAGAGAATGGCGGTTGCTTTGCCAATACCTGCAGAAGCTCCTGTTATTAATGCTACTTTATTCATTGGCCTGGTTTTTTTACAAAGTTAGATGGCAGGCTTTTTAATCGTTTTGCTCAGGAGCTCAAATTTATTTGTTCAGCAGCTCAATATTAATGTATTCGTCAGTAGCGCTTAAAATGAAAGATAATCTTTATATCAGCCTCGTATTTTATGCCATGGTCATTATTTTAAAATAAATTTAGTCTCCAGTAAAAGTTGTTCACTATCTCGCCAAAGCTCCTGCATCAATGTGTCATTTTGTGCCAGTTTAGAAGGTAGTGGGAAAGTTATTTTACCAGCCCTTAATGCCACATAAATATTTGCTGCCGGCACCTCCACTTTTCCCAATGCCAAGTAGGCTAAAGTGATACCGGCATCTTGAATGCTGTTTGATTTTGGAAGCATGCGTTTGCGCAAAATGGGTATGGTAAAAACCTGCCATGCCAACCGCATAAATAATGTCCCTTTTTGAAGTAAACCTGTACCGGGAGTTGCTCCGGGATCGTAAGCGATGCATTGCCAATTGTTTTGCTTTGCCTCAGCTGTGGAAACAAGGTGTCGTATTGTGAGAATGGTGCATAATTTTGATGACGAATAGGCACGTTGTGCGTTGATGGTCATTTTTTCATCCAAAGTTTTATCCTTTTCAGGATATGCCAACCAAATCGCATTGGCGTGTTTGGGAGGCGCTACCATCGCATTTTCAGAAGGATCATGAGTGCCACTTGTAGTCATTATGATTCTAGCATTGGTATCCAAATAGGGCATCAATAATCTTAATAAGTAAAAATGAGCTAAATGATTCACCGCAAAAGTCATTTCAAAACCATCAACTGTTCTTGAATTAATATCAGGATGGTTCAAACCCGCATTGCAAATAAGTACCTGAATTTTTTTAGGTTTGATTTTTTTTGTGATTTCTGAAACGAATGAACGGACATTCTCCAAACTATTTAAATTCAGCGGAATGTGTTCTGCACCTTGGATTTCCTTGTTCCTATTTCCTAAAAACACCCTTGTATGCGGGTTGTTTATTAACTCTTTTGCAGTGATCCCCCCAAAACCAGAGGTGCCACCTGTCATAACAATGTTTAATTTTCCCATATCACTTTTTATTTAGGGTAAAGAAAGCAACAGGTTTTTTATCAAAATTGTACAGGAACGACTTCCTTATTAGTCATTTAATTTTGAAATGTACCTGTAAAAAGGGGCTTTCTCAAAAAAACTCTTGGGACTGTAAGCTGTAAACCGCTTAAATTCTCTTATAAAATGTGCCTGATCATAATAGCCTGCCTGATAGCCAACTTCGGTAAGGCTTATTGGTTGTTTCTCCATTAACAAGGACTTTACATTTTCGAAATGGCAGATTCTATTGAATGTTTGAATATTGACACCCATAAGTGCTTTAAACCTTCTTTCTATTTGGCGTTGGCTTAACGGTATTTCCTTTATTATGGATTCTAGCGAATTGCAGGTGTCCTTTGTTTTAATAATATCCGCTATCCTAAAGATGCGTTTGTCAATTTCATTTGGTTTGATGAATAGTTTCATCAAAAACGCTTCTGCTATTTCAATTTGAGTAGTAACATGTGCTGTTTCCATGAGTTTGTTTTGCGTTTTTCGAAAAGAATTTCCCCAAACTGAAGAAGCCGATAGTGCTTCATTGCCAAGATGTTCCATAGGAATATCCGTAAAGCGACTCAAACCGTAGGGAGAAAATTTTACTATAAGTCCCCGTGCGGTTGCCATTTCTTTCCAGTTTAAGATTTTGGAACCGTCGGATATACCTAAAAGCACCCCCGTTTCTATGGTTTGCTTGTTAGCGGAGAAAGGAATAGAAGATATCAACAGAGTGGCCCCGGGTCTCGACAAAAAGACCTTAGTATTTATTTTGGTCGTATGAAGGGCTAATATCACATAACTTTCAATGTAAGGTCTTAATTCCTGGCGGGTTGGGAAAATTTCAGTATAGTTTATCATATCAATTAAACCTCGCCCTAAATGCCATCGGGCTTTGGTTTGTTTTTTGCTTAAATAATTTACTGAAGGATTGCGGATATTCAAAACCAAGTTCATAGGCAATTTCACTGATCGAAAGTTCGTTGGTCGATAATTTTTCTTTGGCTTTTTCAATTATCTTGTTCTGTATGTGTTGTTGCGTGCTTTGGCCGCTAATTACTTTCAACATACTGCTTAAATAATTAGGCGAAAGGTTTAAATCGTTTGCTACTTGTGTAACCGTTGGAACTCCATTAATTAGAATATCACTACTATTAAAATAACTATCTAATTTTTCTTCGAGCTTTACAAGGATTTGATGATTGTTGATTTTCCGAGTAATAAATTGTCTTTCATAATAACGTTCAGCATAATTTAACAATAACTCTACTTGGGTAATAATTATATTTTCACTGAATTTATCAATATTTGCCTGGTATTCTCTTTGTATATTTTTTAAAATATCTATAATAATATTTTCTTCTTTTTCTGACAAAAAAAGAGCTTCATTCACAGCATAACCAAAGAAATCGTAATTTTTAATAATTTTGGCTAATGGGGTATTCCACAAAAAATCTGGGTGAATAAGTAGTAACCACCCAGACGACTTTACTTCTATATTTTGGTTTATTTGAATGTTTAGAATTTGCTGTGGTGCCACAAACGACAATACACCTTCATTAAAATCATACGGTTGCTGACCATAATTAAATTTCTCACTTACATTTCGTTTTAATCCAATAGAATAAAAATCTTGTACCCACTTAATTTCATCTGAATCTGTAGGGTAATTAACCTTACTATAATCTACTAAACTAATTAATGGATGTTCTGGTTTTGGTAAATTACTATACCTATGAAATTCACTAAGGGATTTAAATTGATACATTTTTTTTATTCAATAAATTTAAGCATTAATTTTCTTTGTACAGTATCATTCCTGCGTGATACAAAATTCCATTTTTGAATTCTCCATCTGCCGTAAATCCAGTATCATCTTTATAATCAATATGATTTCCAATAACCTTATAGTCGCCTTGGTAAGCACTTTTCTTATTTCCTCTTGCTTCGTCATAGCGCTTGTTAGGCAATAATTCGTGACGGATATTACCATCTTCTGTTACCCACATACCAATGTATGCTTTGGATTCTTCAATGGTTTCAATAATGTTGTTTGACATATCTTTTAATTTAGAAAGTTCGTAAGTGTCTAAAAAAGCGGTAACTTTTACAATAGAGTCGTTTTTGAAAATAAGCATCCAAGCATAATGATTTTCGTATGTTTCATCTGTTATCGTGGTTGCCGTTCCTTTCCAATTTAGCCAAACCACATCATCTTCTGCTGTAATTGCTATTAATGCTGGTTTTATATTGGTTTTTAATTTAGATGTAATTGGAATCACTGCTTTTTGAATGAAATCATTTTTGCCTTTATAAACTCCAGAATAAGGTGATTTCCCAGTCACCGTCCATTCTACATTATTGGTTAACAGGTCAAAAAAACTACTTTCTGAAGTTGTCCATTTCTCAAATGCTAATTTAACCGTATTTTTATTCCTCTCCGCTTGATTCATTTCTTGGCTACAGGCCGTGTTACCTAATAAAAGTAACATAGAGGTGAACAATTGTGTCGCTATTGAAGTTTTCATTTATTAAATCCTGTTGAAGTTGCTAAAGTTTTATTCTCTGCCATCGCATTTTGAATGGTTTCAATTTTAAGATTTGCATAATGATAGGCGTCTTCTCCCATAAAAAAGTGTACGGGGGGTTGCTCTTTTTTGCTTAAAGCGATAAAAATTTTAGCTGCTTTTTCTGGGTCATTGGGTTGATTCCCATTCATATCTTTTAAGTGTGCCTGTTCCATTTCTCGAGCAGTTTTATAAGCTTTAATGGGATTATCAGGTGTTTGAACAGAACCCTCGGCTAAAAAATTGGTTCTAAAATAACCTGGATAAACTAAAGTTGTGTGTACGCCAAACGGTTTCATTTCTTCAGCTAATGCTTCGGTAAAACCAGCAACCGCAAATTTTGTGGAACAGTAAATACCAAAACCAGCAAAATTACCTGTATAGCCACCAATGGATGCGATATTGAAAATATGTCCAGAATTTTGGTTGCGTAGATACGGTGTGGCATTTCTAATAACGTTTAATGAACCGAATACATTTACTATAAAATTCTTTTCTACCTCTTCTTCTGAAAGTTCTTCTAATGTTCCAATCTGGCTGTAGCCGGCGTTATTGACTAAAACATCTACCTTGCCAAAATGGTTAATTGTAACTGCAATAGCTTTTTTAACATCTTGGTTTTTAGTTAAATCCATTTCAATGGGTAAGAATGTTTTATTCTCTTCTCCAATAGCAGTAATTAAGGATTGCCTATTTCTTGAAGTAGCGGCAACACTGAATCCCTCTGCTAATAATTTTTTGACTAATGTTAATCCCAGACCTTTTGATGCACCTGTTATAAACCATACTTTTTTTGTGTTCATCTTTTAAGTTTTTTGTGTTAAAATATTACACTACAAAATTGGCATTTGATTAGGTATTACAAATATCCATATCAACGAATTACATAATCAAAACAACGATTTGATAAATTAAAACTATTGATTGCTTTTTTGGAAAGTAAGATATTAAACCGCTATTTTATTATTTTTTCAAAATAGGTAATGTGGTCAAAAATAGTTGGTAGCTTTTTTAGATATAATGATTATTTTATCTCTGATTCGAAGAGGAAATAGGCTTTGGTGGAGACCAACTTATAAGCAATAGAATCAATCTCATAAAATAAAGAGCAACCTTAGGCTTGCTCTTTATTAATTCCTATTGGTAAATTTTGTGGCTTAATAAGAATGGGGGAAAAGAATAACTAGGTCTTTTAAAAAAGAAGTGTTATTTCAAGAAAGATTTACATCACGACTATTTTATCAGGAACTTAATCTTTAATGGAACTCCTTGGATTTAAAAATCGATCACACTATCCAAGGCATCATCAGCATCCTTATTAATAAAATTCGCTTGATAATTTATAGTGGTAGTTACAGAAGAGTGCCTATAAAGTTTTTGAAGCATTTGAATCGGGATTTTATCACCTGAAATATTTCCAAAACTATGTCTTGCGATATGCATACTCATTTTTTTCTTGATGTTCAGTTTAGCAGCCACTTTTTTTAAGTGTCTGTTTAAGTTTCGTGTTATGGTCTGTGTTCTAACAGAAACCATTTGAGAATTATCTAAATCAGTGCCTTTTAGGTAATCAAAAATTAAGTCATTCTTAAGTGAATAATTCTGTTGATATATTTTAAGAATAGCATTAGCCTTGTCAGGTATTTTTAAGGTGACCAGTTTACTGTTTTTGTTCATCCGATACATCAACCTACCATCATTAAAGTCAGACCATTTTAATCTTAAGACATCACCGACCCTTATGCCAGCGAAATAAAAACTAATAAGCCAAACGTGTACAGCTTTTTGTTGAGCCTCAGTTAAATCAGTTGCATTCTCCAATTTCTGGATTTCCTCTATATTAAATCCGATTTTTTGAGTCTCAGGAATTTTAATTTGGACTTTTCCTTTTCCAAAAGGATATCTCCCCCTGTCAACTAAAGACTCTGATATGGCTAGATTATAAATAGTCCGTATTAAAATGAGATAATTTACTACCGTTCTTGGAGAACGCTTATTATCGTGAAGTAGATAGGCTTCAAAATTTTTGAGAAGAGGAACATTTAACTCGTTAAAGGACAACTCCTTTTTTCTAAGAAATGTTTTGAATTTATTTAGACGACCAACTTCAGTATCATATTGATGATGGTTTCCTCTATTTTTAAGATTTGTCAGGTGCATATCTGCAACTTTGAAAAAATCGACTTTTTTGTTCTGCCTAATTTTTTTCTTGATGGAATTGACTGTTTGATAATCTGTGCTGCTTTCGGCTTCGAGAACTTTTTTATTTGCTTCAGCAATTTTTATGATTATAAAATTATTGATAGTACTCGCGTTGGGATGGGATTTTCTCACGCATCTATTTTTTTCATCCCAATACTTTTCTTCAATGTACTGACCCGTTCCCAAATAAGAACTCTTTCTGTCCTTAGTGATTCTAATCGCAATTGGATATTGTCCTTCAGGATTATTTTTTTTACGGAGTACTGCTTTAACTGTTGCCATAATAATTACTTGAGAATATAAAAGTAATAAAAATAGGTACAACATAGGTACAACATTTGTTGATTTTAAACCCTGTTATTTGATACTAAATCTTATTATATGAAATATAAATAATTGATTTACAGTATATTTATATTCACTTATTGTAGTGTGGTAAAATACTCATAACCCGAAGGTCACTGGTTCGAGTCCAGTTCCCGCTACTAGCAATGACAAGGCTTCACAGAAATGTGAAGCCTTTCTTTTTTGCAATGGGTACAGAATAGGTACAGAATCATAGCATTTTCAATTTGACATTTCTCTTGATTTCAAATGATATCATTTTGTAGCAAAAAACAGTATTGATGAAATATTTTAATACTTAAACGCATTTTTCATTAATTCCATTTCATTTCTGGAGATACCCAAATCAATAGCCATTTGCTCCCATTGGGCCACATTCTGCTGAATTGTATTGATAACAGCATTGGCTTTTTTTTCTTTTAACCGAAAATAAGGAGCGACTTCTCTTACTAAGTCTAAATCCAAAGCATTTTCATTTTCCGAAATATTAAGTTTTAAACCAGTACCATTTGGAGTTGGATTGATATCATAAGCCGGCGAAAGTATCCAACCGGAATCCGTTAAAAGGAATCCGTGATTGCGAAGGTGATCATCCGTATTCGAAATACAAACATTAAACGCAATACGTCTCCATAACTTCTGGAGATCGTTATCAACATCAGCTCCATTCTGCATTAAAAATTCCAGAAGTTCCAAATAACTAACCCCATCTTGATAGTCCGTTCCATCAGTATATTCTAATAAGGTCATTGCAGAAGCAAAATGAATACGGGTGCCATCGTTTTTACGATCAAATCGTTGGGTTAGAAATGTATGTTGATGGTGTGAAAATTTTTGTATCCTTGACGGTGCCATATCAATACCGGATTGAATCGCAAGTCGATAGGCAAGCATTTCCCAAGCACCCATATCTTGCTGGTCATTTTGGCTTGGAAATTTAGCAATCCATAAACTTCCTTCTGTATCCCGAATATTTGCCTTGGGTCTTGCTCCTCCCAAGGAAGACCCTGGTGCCATTAGCATATTGAGCCATTTTAGGTATTTCGGATTGTCTGGGGCGTTTTCTTTTTCAAGTTGTAAGCTGGCAAATTCAAGGTCTCTAAGTGCAGCGAAAGGTGGGGCAGCCATCGCTTCATTATCATCTAAAAAAGCACCGTTCTGTACTGTTTTAAAACGAAGTCCTCCCATTCGGTTATTATCGTAAACCCCGAGTAGATAATCCGACTCCATTAAAGTTTTAGGCCGGCGTTCTTCTTTCCTAGCTTTAGCAGCCTCTTTACGCATCATTAGGACTCGACCCCACCGATCAGGTGAAGAATCTAAAAAAATACCGAAATTGGATTTCTCATTGTTGAGGTACTGGGTACCTTCGAATAATTGTAAATCTGGATCTATGATTTGGGCATAATCCGATTGTAACCACCCTTTATCATATTCAAAAGAAAATATTTCTTTCCCTCTAGATGGCGTTACATATAAACTCCCCATTAGGAATGGTGAGTCTATTCCATCCCAATGCGCATATACCAATATTTCTTTTCGTTCCTGTGTCATTATTTCTTGGTATTTTTTGGACCACGTTCCTTAACGGTTAGATCAGCATCCTGTATTTTTCTGCCCAATATATCATCGTCGGCCAAAAGCAATATATCCTTCTCCAGACCTAATACTAATAAAACTTGGAGAATAATACCTAAAGAAACTGAAGGACTCCCTTTTTCTAGGGAAGAAAGTGTGGGACGGGAAATCCCTGCTCGTTCTGAAACCTGATCCATCGTTAGTTTCCTGCGTAAGCGTGCCAACTTGATATTTTCTCCCACTGCTTGTAAAAGCTTCTTATTTTTAGGTAGTAATATAATACTGCTTCTAGACATAACGTTAAATATATTTTGCAAATATATGGAATAAAGTAAATAGTATTTTACGTTACGAAAAAATTTTTTGTTTCCATTGGATGTTTATCCAACTTTTTTGCAAATAATTTTAGAAAATTTTTCGGAAGGTGTGTCGCTTGGAATTTTTATGGGTTCATTTATTTCTTCAGCTTTAACCAATCCGTATGCTCCAAACTCTTTTTCCAATGAATGTGAGTCATAAAAGAATAGTTCTATCCCGTGTTTAGTGAGGTATGTATTTCTGCTGATTTACTCACCTTTTCCGAATCGGGCATCATTCGTAGAAAGTGCTATAAAAATCATAATACCTCTATTTTGATTTTATAATCAGGAACAATCCAATCAGAAGAATTAAAGCTCCTGGCCAAAACAAGAAATCGGGAATTTCATCTAGGAATATAATCGCTAAAAATGCGGCCAACAGTGGGGTAAGCAACCTTAATGAAGTAACTGTGACCGAAACCAAAACCGAAGAAGCGTAGGCATAACACAGTGTAGGTAAAAGGGTAGCTAAAATTCCTAAGGCCAAGAAGTAATATAAGGCATTAAAATCCAGAAAATTAATAATAGAACCCATATCTCCAGAAAAACCAATGATAAGGAGGCTTATGGCACTGCCGACAAAAAATGTAAAAAAACTTGCTAGTTGTGAGGAGGGTTTTTTCTCAATTGGAATGTTCCTATAAAAAATAGAATATAATGCCATTGCTGCCCCGGCAACTAATGCCATAAAATCTCCTAATAAATGCAACGTACCAGAAGAAAATTGGGGAGAGGAATTTCCTGAGATCACTACTAAAATCACTCCAATCATTCCCAAAGATATGCCCCATATTTCCTGAGACGAAATTGAAAGACCTTTACTTCTTTTGTAAATCAAGGCAAACAATGGAGTTGTATTAGTAAGTATGGAGACTTCTGCTACCGGCGCAATCTGATAAGAGGTCACAACCAGCAAAAAATAGCAGGCCATAAGAGTTCCCAATCCCCAGGCTTGTTTAGACTTCCATATTTTTTTGCCTAATGAGTTTTGGCGAATCAAGAAAAATAAAAGAATAAATATCAGACCAATAAAACAACGTCCAGCTATAATTTCCAAGGCAGAAAAATCCTTTAAAAATCGTACAAAGATACCTGTAGTTGACCAAGCCAATGCTGAGAACAAGGCAGCTAAAAAGCCTAATTGCTTGGTATTTTTAAAACTCATAACTTGTAATTGGTTTTATTATTAAGATATTATTTTGTCATGAGGTAGTTCTCAATTGCTAAAGTAATTCATAAAAAATACCCAGTCGAAATATTATCTAACTAATAATTGATAACAAATAGCTTTTATCAAATGATAAATGAACCAATTTTTTATTTCCTTTTTGCTATTATGAAATAATTTTCTATTATTTATGAACATATTTTGTCTTTAAGAATGTGTCATTCATAACCGTTTTGGTTTATAGAGAAAATTATATTCTGTACATTAATTAGCTCCTTCAACACGTAAAATGCTATGATCACAAGGATAGTTTGCTATGGGTGTCTCTATATCAAAGTCAATCTTTAAATCGGAGAAAGAGATTTTAAGGCATTTTATCATCTGGTTTCCAGACATTTGATTTGGAGTATTGGTGATGAATACTTCAATCATTATCTTAATTTTATTAAAAATGTTCTTTGGTCAATTCGGCGTTGACCATTGCGCCGGCGAGGTTTCCATTGGCCACGGCAGTAGCCACAGAACGCATCATTGTCGAATTATCTCCACAGACATAGATACCCTCAATAGTTGTTTGCTGAAATTCATTGACCTTGATATGGCCGTGCTCTGTCAATTCACAGCCTAAAGAAACCGGTATGTCGGAATGTTGAGTAGTTGGAAATCCTGCATAAACTGCATCGAAAACTACTTTTTCTCCAGTACTAAAGATTACCTTCTGGAGATAGCCCTCCTGATGTTCAAGTTCTGAAATTTCAGTTTCGATGATATTTATATTATGCGATTCCAGTTTAGCCAGTTGTTCGGATGAGAAATCTGCTTTGCCGGTCGTCAGGATGGTTAAATGATCTGTGAGGTTGTTCACTAGTGAAGCTAGGTGAAATGCACGCTCACCATTCGCCATAATACCTGTTTTCTTATTTCGAAATTCATAACCGTGACAATAGGGACAATGGATCATCGAAATTCCCCAACATTCTGCAAAACCCCTGATATTGGGAATCAAATCCTTTATCCCGGTAGCAAAGATCACCTTCTTGGTAGTAAATTTTTCCCCTGATTTAATAATAACTGAGAAGCCATTTTTACTTTTTTCCGCATTGACAGCAAGATCATTAACAAAATCTATTGTTTTGTATTTTAGAACTTGTTCTTTGGCTTTTGCCGCTATTTCTGCTGGAGGAATGCCATCCTGTGTAATAAAATTATGCGAATGCGGGGTCTGCCGATTACAGGGATGACCGTTATCAATAATCAACACTTTTCGCAGGGAGCGTCCTAATGCCATTGCTGCGGAGAGGCCAGCATAACTTCCGCCCACTATAATTACTTCAAAATTTTTAGTACTCATTGTTTTAAATTTAAACTGTCTCAGAAATGAGACATATTGATGTAAATTTTTTTAAGGTGCTATTGCTTTTATATAGGAAGTCCAGGCGAGCTCCTTGATTTCCTCAAAACTTTTAGTTGTGGTTTGCCTTGCGTTGACCGTACTTTCAATAATTCCGGAATGTAAAACCTGTATCCATTCTGGGGACATTGCTGGACTTATCTTACCCTCTTTCTGTAATTCGATGATAATACCTTGGAATTGGTTATAGATATGATCGTAATCCGCACAATTCTTATTTTGGTGGGTATGTTTATGATCTTTACTTTGATGCAGTTTATAAAAAACGGAATATTTTGCTCCACAATCAATTCCGGCGTAGAGCATCCGTTCTAATTGAATGAGAGCATCATCGCTGCTCTGAATAGCCGATATCATTGCTTTTTTGCAGCTTGATTCTATGGCTTGTTTGCAAACTGCTACAAGTTCATTCCGATCTTTAAAGTAACGATGCAATGTTCTTCTGGTCACTGCTGCATTATCCGCAACTTTTTGCAAAGGAGCAGATAGGTCTTCATTGAAGATCCTGATGGCAGATTCTATGATTCGTTTTTTTGTATGGGTCATAAGACAAGGCAAAGATATAAATATTTCTCAAATGTGTGACATTTGAATTTGGTACAATATTTTCCAATATAAAGTATAATTAGTCCAAAAGGCATTATTCTTTTATGGAGTTTACTCAGCACATTCCTCCATTTTAGAAAAAAGCCTGTCCTGAGCATAGTCGAAGGGCAATATTTCGAGCAATGAATTTTTTTACAAAGTCTCGAACACCAACCACAATTCAATTTGAATACTAAAATCCCTTATTTGATTACTTTTAACTTTTAAGCCTTCAATAAGTTTGTGTGTAAAAAAAACAATATATATGAGCACACAAAAAGTTTGGTTTATTACAGGAGCGTCCAAAGGGATGGGCCTTGAAATTACAAAAACAGTTTTAAAAAACGGAGGTAAAGTAATTGCAACTTCCAGAAATACGGAAACGCTTTTAGAAAAAATCGCGGATTACAAGGGCAATCTACTTCCCGTAAAGTTGGACATTACCAAAGAACATGACGTGGAAGAAGCTATTTCCAAGGGTATAGAAAAATTTGGTCAAATAGATGTCGTGGTCAATAATGCAGGATATAACCTGTTGGGGAATATTGAGGAACTAAGTGATACCGAGTTTAGGGAAACAATGAGCATAAATGTCTTTGCACTGGCCAATACCATCAGGAAAGTCTTGCCGCATTTACGCAAGCAAAAATCAGGGCATATCATTAACACTTCATCAATGATGGGCTATATGGGGTATGCGGGTAATGGAAGCTATAATGCGTCCAAATTTGCTGTGATCGGACTATCAGAGGCTCTTGCCCAAGAAGTTGCTCCTTTTGGGATAAAAGTAACGATTCTTGCACCAGGAACATTTCGTACAAATTTTATGAGCGAGGACAGTCTCAATGTGGCGAAAAATAAAATTGACGCATATAATTTAGATGAACAGGTTGAACAGTTTACGGGCTTTGATGGCAAACAATTGGGCGATCCGAAAAAATTGGCGGAAGTATTACTTAAAATTACCGAAATGTCAAATCCACCCTTACATCTTCCTTTAGGTTCCGACAGCTACAACGCTATTTTACAGGTACGCAAAAATGAGGAAGAAGAAATGGAAAAATGGAAAGCACTATCTTTATCTACTGATTTCAAATAATTATAAATTGAAAAAAGCTGCTCCATATAGAATCGAGTCCATTTCTGAACTCCACCGTTTATTCGGTTTGCCAAAGCCAGACCACCCACTGGTAAGCGTTATCAATTTTGAACTTTTGAAATTTGGAGATAGCGAAATCTGGAAAAATTTTTATTATGATTTTTATTGCGTTGCCTGTAAAAAAGGATCTTCGGGTAAGTTCAAATACGGGCAACGTGATTATGATTTTGAAGAAGGGATTATGAGTTTTACCAAACCTGGACAAATTTTTTCCGTTACAGATGTTACAGATGATCCTGTATCAGGATATATGCTAATATTTAAACCTGATCTTATTCGCCATTATGGATTAGGAAAAGTCATTGGGAACTATGGATTTTTTTCATATTCCACAGCTGAAGCCCTACATCTTTCGGAAAAAGAGGACGAGATAATTATGTCCGTTCTTAAGCAAATGCAGGACGAATTAAAAAACAACATAGATGATTATAGCCAAGGTCTCGTTGTTTCACATATTGAACTACTTCTCAACTATGCGGATCGTTTTCACAATCGGCAATTTCTTACTCGAAGCGCGGTTAATAACGATCTGCTCACCGAAATTGAAAGCCTGCTGACCGACTACTTAAATAGAGAATCGGCACTTTCAGGTCTACCAACAGTTCAATTTTTGTCGGAAAAGCTGAATGTGTCTCCTAATTATCTGAGTGATATGTTGCGTAGCCTTACTGGTCAAAATGCCCAGACCTATATTCAGAAATTTGTAATTGATAAAGCCAAAGACCTTCTTTCAACGACCAATTTAAGCGTAAAGGAAATAGCTTATGATTTAGGTTTCGAGCATCCACAATCTTTTAGTACAATGTTCAGGAAAAAGACACAACAGACTCCCCTGCAATACAGAGCTTCTTATAATTAAGCAACTACGATCGTTAAAATTGTGTACACGCAATAGCCGGGTGCAAGGCTAACTCAACTTAACTGCCGTCCAAGAACAATTTGACTACAACAAATACCAATCCGGTTAATTTTTACGAAATGACAATTAAGAGCTTTGCAACAGACTTAAAAGAAGAAAAAATATGCAGAATATTAAAGAAAAAGTAGTCGTTATCACCGGAGCCAGTAGTGGGATTGGAAAATCTATTGCCTTAAACCTGGCTGCCAAAGGAGCGAAAGTAGTTCTCGCTGCGCGACGTGAAGAAAAGTTAAAGAAAATTGTAGAAAATATTATTCAAGATGGCGGAGAGGCAAGCTACGTAGTTGCAGATGTTCAACATAGAACAGACCTAGCCAAATTGGTCAGCATAGCCTTAGCTGAATTTGGAAAACTTGATGTGATGATAAATAACGCTGGGATTAGTCAGTTAAGCAAAATTGATGAATTGGATGTGGAAGGTTGGGAGCAAATGATCAATGTCAATCTGAACGGTACTTTATACGGAATGGCAGCTGCGATTCCCGTATTCAAAAAACAAAAATCTGGACATATCGTGAATATAATTTCTACTGCTGGTCTTACCATAACACCTACGATGGGTGTTTATGCAGGAACTAAGAATGCGGTGAGAACAATCTCCGAAGCTTTTCGGCAAGAGTCGGACGGTTCTATCCGAATTACGGGTATTTCTCCTGGTTTTGTGGATACCGATTTTGCAGAAAACATTAAGAACGACCAAATGCGAACCGCTATTTTAAAAAGTCGTGATGAAATTGCCATAAGCGCAGAAGCGATTGCAGATGCCGTAATATATGCTATCAGTCAGCCCAAAGAAGTTGAAATTGGAGATATTGTGATTCGACCGGCGGTTCAAAACTAAAAAATTATTATCTTCAAAAGTTATGGGAGCAAGTGATTCAGAAATAAAACATTTTAAAAGCATATTTGCATTAATGCGTTATTTAGGGTTGCCCGCTCCACAACACCCGCTATTTGCGTTAGTAAATTATAACAAAATACCACAACAGGAAATAGACAGTGAGCAAAAATTAAGTATTGATTTTTATAAAATTTCCTTTAAAAATACATTCAGTGGAAAAATAAAATATGGGCAGGATTATTATGATTTTGAAGAAGGCGGAATGGCGTTTTTAAAACCCGGTCAAATTGTTACGCCTTATCAAAGTTCAGAAAGCTATGAGGGTTATGCGTTGTATTTTCATCCTGATTTTATCAGGAAGTATCCGCTGGGAAGTGAAATAGCGAGCTACGGATTCTTTTCTTATCATATTGCGGAGGCCTTACATTTGTCGGCCAAAGAAAAAGCACTTATCGATCAGTTATTACAGGCGATAAATGCAGAACTAAAAGAAAATATAAATCATTTTAGTCAGGAAGTTTTGGTCTCACAACTTGCCTTATTGTTGAGTTATAGCAAGCGTTTTTACAATCGGCAGTTTATTACACGGAAAGTTGTTAACCACGAAATTATTCATTCATTAGATGAAATTTTGGAGCAGTATTTTCAAGATAAAAGCGGACTGGATAATGGCTTGCCTTCAGTAACCTTTATTAGCAACAAACTCGGTCTGTCACAGCGTTACTTGAGTGATTTGTTACGTTCTCTTACAAGACTAAACACACAACAATACATTCAGAATGCTATCATAGAAAAGGCAAAAGAAAAACTATCTACAACCAACCTGTCTGTAAGTGAAATAGCTTATGAACTGGGTTTTGAACACCCCCAAAGCTTTAGCAAATTATTTAAGAACAAAACATATGTTTCTCCATTGAAATTTAGAGCATCATTTTAAATAATAGACAGCAGACAACTGATAGTGCTTGAATACCGATGCTCATATACTTTATCATCAAGAACAAAACGAATGACACAAAACAGTGAAACATACCACAATTTCAGAATAGCTGTTCCGGCAGACTATGAAAACGTATTTTCTCATTTCTATTTTGCCGAAAATCAAACCAACGAAAGGATAACAAAAACGTTATTACCTTCTTACCAAACCATTTTGATTTTCAGTTTCGGAACAAAAACATTACTCAATTCCGAAGAAAATACACAAATAGAAATTGACAAATGTCTTGTGCTAGGAACAATCAGGAAAGCGTTTGAATATTCGTTGCCACCGCAATCAAAAATTTTGGTTGCCAATTTCAAAGACGATGCATTTTATCGGTTCTTTGGTAATATTTCACTTACTAAACATTCACCAATACATCCTGATAAGCTCTTGAGAGAAAATTGCTTTACGTCATTGTGGTATGAACTCCATAGAATGGATAATGTTGAAGAACAGGTAAATTACATTCTTGAGTTTTGCAAACCCTATTTACTACAACGGGACAAAATAGCGGAACAATTAATAAAGTTTAAAGAACAGTCGCTAAATCCTATCAAAGCAATTGCTAGCCACAATAACCAAACAGAACGAACTATTCAACTCAAACAAAAAATACATTTCGGATATTCTGTAAAAGAAATTAACCGTTACGAAAGATTTTTAAAAGCCATTGAAAACATTGCTTCCAAGGCAACAAAAGAGGATTGGTTTACGATCATAAATGATTGTGGTTACTACGACCAAAGCCAACTTATTAGCGACTTTAAACATTACCTAAATCTTAGCCCCACAAAATATCTGAAATTCCAACAAGATATTTGTAATCCCATAAATTGATTTTCGTTTTCTTACAATTTTAGGGAAAAACAACATTCTACTTTTGTTATAACAAATTAAAAAAGTAGAAAATGAAACATTTAGTTATTTACGCTCATCCTAATCCCCAAAGTTTAAATGGTCGGTTAAAACAAGTAGTTTTAGAACACCTTACCGAAAGTGGGCATCAGGTAAAAGTTAGGGATTTATACCAACTGAATTTTAATCCTGTTCTTTCACTGGAAGATATGGAAGGCCAGCGAATAGAACGGGTTAATGAAGAGGTAAAAACTGAGCAGAATTATATCGTTTGGGCAGATTGTATTACATTTATACATCCGATTTGGTGGACAGGTTTACCTGCGATACTAAAAGGCTACATCGACCGGGTTTTCAGTTATGGCTTTGCTTATCGATATGACCAGGGTATTCAAAAAGGCTTACTGGTAGGCAAACAAACCGTCATCATTAATACACACGGGAAATCACATACCGAATATCACAATTTGGGAATGGACACGGCTCTATCGCTAACATCAGACAAAGGTATTTATACGTATTGCGGTTTAAAAGTCAAACAACATTTTTTCTTCGACAAAGCAGATAGAGCAAATACCGAAGTTATTAAAGAATGGACTCATCAAATAAAATCTCTATTTGTAGAATAATTTATGTCTTCAAAACTTCGGTTAGTACCAGTGAACTGGTGCATCTACTAAAGCCTCGACTGGATAAAATATGTTTTATGGAAAGGTTCTCAAAATTGAAGAAACTGTAACTAAAAAAATTACGTTAGGCGGACAAGAAAGCGACTTCAAAATCCCGAACTTAATATAACCAGAGTCGTTAGCAGTAATGTTTGCAAAAATAATAACTGAAATCATTGGCTAGAATTTTATTTTTCTATTTTTGTATCAAACATTACAAAAATAAATGAAAGGAAGACCGATAGTTTTTAAAAACAAAGAAATGGTGCTCAAAGCTCAAGAACTATTTTGGGAAAAAGGATATAATGCCACGTCTTTATCTGACTTAAGTACTGCGACAGGTGCAGGAGCAGGTAGTTTATACAACACATTTAAAGGTGGAAAAAAAGAACTTTTCAAAAAATCTCTTCAACAACGCAAAGAAGACTTAGAAGATTTCAAAATCAAACTAGAAAATAGCGATACTCCTATTGAATTAATTAAAGCCTTTTTCATTAGTGTGGCAACTGCATCAAAAAAATCTCACTTGAAGGGATGTATTGTCGCAAATACAATAGTTGAAATGACTTTTATAGATGAAGAACTAGAAAATGAAGCAATAGAAATTTTAAAAGAAACAGAAAAACTTTACACCACGGCTATCCTTGCAGAACAAAAAAAGGGAAATATAAAATCAAAAATACCGGCACATACTTTAGGAAAGCATTTAATTACCCTTTGGTGTGGAATTAATACATTACGAAGAATCTATCCGGACAAAGAAATTTTGAAACAACAAATTGAATTACAACTACAGATTCTCAAATAAAAATTTTAACTAATTATTTAATAATCACTACAAAAATAAAATGGATTTAAAATTAAAAGGAAAAAAAGCATTTATTAGTGGCTCAACACAAGGCATTGGTTTTGCCATTGCACAACAATTATTAGAAGAGGGAGCTTCTGTGACAATTAATGGACGACAAAAATCAAAGACGGAACAAGTAAAAGAAAAACTACAAAAACAATTTCCTAATACTAAGGTTTCGGCAATTTCAGCAGATTTTTCAAAGGAGGAAGAAGTCGAAAACTTACTTAAACAATTAACTGATATAGATATTTTGATAAACAATGTTGGAATCTTTGAAATTGAAGAATTTAAAAACATAACGGATCAAGATTGGTACAGATATTTTGAGATAAACGTAATGAGTTCTGTTCGTTTATCTCGAAAATTATTACCGAAAATGCAAAACAATAATTGGGGACGAATCATTTTTATCAGTAGCGAATCAGGTGTAAATGTTCCTGAAAATATGATCCATTATGGAATGTCAAAAGCGGCTATGTCTGCCATTGCAAATGGCCTATCTAAATTGACAAAAGGAACCGAGATTACGGTCAATACTATTTTGGGAGGACCAACCTATTCTGATGGTGTTGCAGCAACAGTAGAGCAAATTGCAGAAGCACAAAATCTAGAATTAGAACAAATGAAAACTGCAATTGTACAACAGACCAATCCACACATTTTATTGCAACGATTCATTAATCCAAGTGAAATAGCAAGTTTAGCAACATATTTATCAAGCCCTCTATCCATTGCTACAAATGGAGCTTCTTTAAGAGCAGATTCAGGAGTGTTAAAAACGATTTAACTTAATAACAAGCAAAATTATTTAGATTTTGATAGAGCTATTTATTTCCTAAAAAAAGTCTGTAAAAACCGTCACGCTTCATAGCAGTAGTTAAAACTTAATCTTCGAAATTTGCTCAGCACATTCCCCTCCATTTCGCGAAAAGCTGCATTCCGGGCGGCAGCGCTTCCCTACAAAGTCTTGGACACCATCCCCAATTTCTCCTTTCCATTCCGTTAAACCTTCCCGTCCCGATAGCTATCGGGACTGGGAAGGAACTCTCCATTCCCAATCCGAAATCGTGAACGGAGTCCGCCCCATCTGAATTCCATTATTCATTTGGTGCCCCTTCCTATGTATTGGTACTTCACAAAACCCTTTAGACCTACTCCCGCACCCTCACTGTCCCTCCCTTTTTCTGACAGCAAAATACCAACATTTGGAAGTTGAACGGACTGCATAACCGGTCGTGCCTCCCTTTTATAAGTCCTTATCAATTCCAAATATTGAAACTGTATCAGCAACAAAAAAAGGTAACAGCGAGGGCACTATGGGAAGTAAATCTAAAATGAATCTTATGAAATCGTACAAAAACATCAAAAAGGAAGCGGCATCAAAAAAAACAAAAAAGGAAAACGCTCGAGATATAATAAGTAAATCACTTCAAAAAATACAAACACAAACTGTCTGAATGGTTCGGATAGCATTATTAATCCTTAAATATTTTATTATGAGTACTTTAAAAAATCACGTACAGTTAATCGGAAACGTTGGGCAAGAACCAACCATCACCAACCTTGAAAGCGGAAAAAAAGTAGCCCGTTTTTCAATCGCCACAAATGAAAGCTACAAGAACAACAAGGGCGAAAAGGTGCAGTCCACAGATTGGCACACCGTTGTAGCTTGGGGCAAGACTGCCGAAATCATCGAAAATTTTGTAGGCAAAGGAAAGGAAATAGCCATTACGGGAAAATTGAGAACCCGCACCTATACCACCGATGATGGAAACCAACGCTATGTAACCGAAGTGCAAGCAAAGGAAGTGCTTTTACTCGGAAATAAAAATGATAAGTAATCTTTAAAATTTAAGAGGGCGTTCCCGTGGAAAGTAGCGCCCTCTTTTAATTATTAACCAATTAATAAGTTAACAATGAAAAGCAAAGTTAATGAAATAGCCATAAGTTACAGCGGAAGCACAAAGGCAAATTTGCTTCCCAAAGTAACCTGTTCCCAAAGTGCTGCCGATATAGCCTACAGCCAATGGAACAAAGAAACAATTGAACTGCACGAAACCTTTAAAATAATGTTGCTCAATAATGCCAATAAGGTAAAAGGAATTTATGAGGTTTCAAATGGAGGTATCACAGGTACTTTAGTGGATGTCCGCATTCTATTTGCCGTACTTTTAAAGAGCTTGACAACCGCAGTAATTTTACTTCATAACCACCCGAGCGGTACCTTAAGACCTAGTGAATCGGACAAGAGCCTGACCCAAAAGATTAAAAAGGCTGGCGACTTACTTGATATTAAAGTTCTAGACCATTTGATAATTTCTCCCGATGGCGACTATTACAGTTTTGCAGATAATGGAATCCTTTAAATTGAAAGCTATGATTTATCTAAATTTTACCGACTTGAGCGAAGAGACTCAAAACCGACTTATGGAAAATTCCAAGAAGGATGTGGAACGAAAATTTGGGGAGGACATCCGCAAATACGTAAGGAAAAATCACGCTTGTTTTGAAACGATGATAGCCGAAGAAGCATTACGCAATTTGTATTCCTATACGTTTGTATTCAACATCTGAATTTCTAAACTTCATAGTCAAGCACCTCTAAATTTTTGGAGGTGTTTTTTTGTTGCATCGATTTCAATTCAATAAAAATCACTATCTTTATTTCGCTGAAATTCAGCATTCAATTTCACGTAGGGTTATCCATTTTTTGACTTTCGCCGATAACCGTACCCATCGAAAAAATAACATATCGGAAAATTATTTTCCTTGAAATGGCAATTGGCTTTTTAGCCAGATTGTACGGAATTTTGTCCCGCTGCGCGAGACGAAAAGGAGTAGCAAGAGGGTAACACGCGATGCGATGTTTAGCACTCCTTTTAATTTTCAAATAACTGATATTCAGTAATTTGAAAAAATATAAAATTCCAGAACCTCTACAATTTGCGACAAATGCCCTGTGAACGCCCACTTTTAGGGAAGGATTTGCGACAAATCGGCGAATTATGGACTCATTTATAGGCATTAGGTTCAAAAAGGAAACGGCAAAACGTTTTCAGGAATTTTCACGGACCCACTTCAAATCACACACCGAAGCATTGGAAACAATGCTCGACTTTTTCTTCTACAACGAGATTTCCCCAAAGGAAAAATTGGGACCAACGGGAAGGACTATCGAAGCCTCAATAAAGAAACGTATCAATGCGGTCATCGCCATAATGAGGGATATGGAAAAGAGCCAGACCAAACCCACCGTAGCAATGTTGGAATCCCTTTTTCAGATGAACGAACCTTCAAAAAAACCCTTGATCTTGGAAAAGAAAGCGGTCGAAGAAAAGCCCAAAGTAAGATTTCAGGAAAGGCAGAACCATAATAACGAACCCTAATCTTTGAGCTATGTATATCACCATCACACCTCAAAAACTGGGAGGGAATTATTCACAAAGTTCAGGCGATTTTGTTGGTTATCTGGAGAAAGAAAACCAGGGTCTGGAACAGGAAGAAATGCAACACTTTTTCAATCAATATGGAGATGACATTTCCGCTGAAGAAGTGGTAAAGGATATCGATGGTAACGGCGCCAAACTCAAAAAGACTGAACCGAAATTCTATTCCATTACGGTCAGCCCTTCCAAATACGAACTGAACCGATTACAGAACAATAGCGAAGATTTAAAAAGATACACCCGTGAGCTGATGAAGGATTATGTGGCTTCCTTTAACCGTGAAATTAATGGAAGACCGATTACCATCGATGATATAAAATATTATGCAAAAATCGAATACCAACGAACCTTCAAGGGAACGGATTGGCAGATTAAAGAGAATCAGCCTTATGCCACCAAAATATTGCAGCTCAAAACCGAAATTAGAAGGATTGAAGAAGGTCGTGCTGAAGGAAACATCAAGCTGCTACGGCAAAAAATAGCTCGATTGGAAAAGGAAGCACCGCACCAACAGGACGGGAAGCGAATTGTCCAGGGGATGCCAAAGGCGGGAAACCAAAGCCATATCCATATCATCGTAAGCCGAAAGGATGCCTCCAACACCTTCAGTCTTTCCCCGGGGAGCAAGCATAAGGCATCGGAAGTGGAGATGCACGGTAAGACCATAAAACGGGGCTTTGACCGTGACCAGTTTTTTGAACGTGCGGAAAAGACCTTTGACAGGACTTTTGGCTATCAAAGAAACTTCGCCGAGACCTACAAAGCTCGAAAGGATTTTGTCAAGAATCCCAAAATCTATTTTGCATCGCTGATGAAACTGCCCACCAATGAAAAGGCGATCGCCTTTAAAATGATGAAGGAAAGTGGTGTTCCAATGCTGCCAAGTATTCCGGTAACACAGGCGCAACTGGCAATGAAGGTATTCAACCGACTGCGCCGTGGCGTAGAAGTGGCCATTAAATCAAGTTCTATAGGTATCTAATCCAAACGTATGCAAATAGACAATCTCTTTACCGCTCTTTTAACCATTGGTCTGACCAGTGCTTTATTTTATGGATTGTATCTGGTCTCCAAATATGCATTTCTTGCAAACAGCCTTTTGTTGTTTGCCCTGGCCTATTTTTTACAACCTTGGAACAATTTGGTTATAATTTTATTGAATGTGGTCTGTCCGCTTTTGTTGATCAATACGGCATTGTATGTTTTCTTGCATAAAAAGGAGGTGCCAAAAAATGGCGACCATAGGTATCAAGTCGATTTTGCCACTACCAAGGGAGACTTCAAACTGGACAATATCAAACGTGGCGCATCCATCATAGGTTCTGCGGGAAGTGGAAAGACCGAAAGTGTGGTGTATGGATTCCTGAAACATTTCCGGAAGGAAGGTTTTTGTGGCATTATCCACGATTACAAAGATTTTGAGCTTACGGAAATGGCGTATCCGCTTTTTAAGGATGGGGATATTCCGTTTAAGGTGATTTCCTTTGATAAAATCATCCATCGGGTAAATCCCATTGCTCCACGATATTTGGAGAACGAGGAAAGCGTAAACGAAGTTTCTCGGGTACTGATAGAGAACCTTTTGGAGCAACGGGAATCGGGAACAACCGGAACAACTAAATTTTTTAATGATGCAGCGGAAGGATTAATCGGGGGATTGATTTGGAAACTGAAAACGACCTACCCACAATTTTGCACCCTGCCGCATTTGATAGCCATTTATCAATATCTGGACACCGATAGCCTAATCCAGTTTTTGGAAACCAATACCACATCACGAGCTATGGCGGATGCTTTTATCAGCGGCAAGGATTCGGAACGACAAACCGCTGGTGTAAAAAGCACTTTGGCCAATGCATTAAAACGCATCAGTACGCAACGGATTTTTATGGCATTGTCCGCAGATGAAGTGCCGCTCAATATCAACAGTGAAGAAAATCCTGCGGTAATTTCAATCGTGAACAATCCAAAATTTGAAACATCCTATTCGCCAGTGATTGCCACCATTGTCCATACCATCACCAAACAAATGAGTGTGCGGAATTCCAAACCTTCATTCCTGTTAATGGAAGAAGCACCTACCATACGCTTATTGAATATGCACCGCATTCCGGCAACATTGCGGAGCTATAATATTTCTACGGTCTATGTGATGCAGGACAAGATCCAGAACGATATGATGTATGGTGATAAGGCGAGCAAGGCGATATTGAGCAATCTTTCCTACCAGTTTTTTGGAAAGGTCAATGACCCGGACACCGCAAAATATTATGAACGCTTTTTTGAGATTATTAAAGACCCGACAAAAAGTATTAGTCGTGGGCATAATCTGGATTTTGATACACGGATTACCACAGGGGAAAAGGAAATTCCAAAAATCAGGGCGGATGTTTTCTTTCGGTTGAAACAGGGAGAGTTTATTACGTATGCAGATGGAACTGACAAAAAAGTGCAGTTTAAATTAGCAAAGATTCAAAGGGGATTGCCGGAGGTATCAAAGCCGTTTTCTCAGGCTGATTTGGAGAAAAATTTTGAGCGGATTTATGAAGAAGCTAGGTCGATATTCAATAATCAATAGAATCTCCATTTCAAATAATTATAACTAAAGTTGTCATATTGACTACTTTAGTTTACTTTTGAAGGATGAATTGAAATTCTCGACAGCTTTTTTAAATGGATAATACGATTAGAGTTGAGAGGGCAAAACTTGATATTTCTCAGCAAGATTTAGCGGAAAAGGTAAATGTATCTAGACAAACAATACATTCAATTGAGCGAGGAAAAAAAATACCTTCTGTGGAATTAGCCATAAGGATTGCTCAATTTTTTAAAGTTTCTGTTGAGGAAATATTTTTAGTGAAATAAATTGAATTTAATATAAACCATTGGGTATGAATTATCAATTAAGGTTTGAAGAACTTGATGTAATAGAAGAGACTCCGCTTCTCGAAAGGATAAACAAACAAATATCTACTATACCCAGGCCTACTATGGATTTTATGCCAGGAATAAAATGGGGTAACTATGGAGAGCTTTTTACTCCAGCCTATTGGAAGGTTCAGTACTTAATGTATAGTGAAAATGAAAAATTCGATATTAATTATCGTCTAGGTGATAATATTCTTGAAGAAGTTGTAGCCTGTCTTCTTGGAGGTTTTGGACTCAAATCTGAAATAGGATTGGCAGCATTTCATAGATTGAAAACACGACGTCAAATAAAAGAAGCTATAACTCACGAAGAAATCCTTACAAGTTTAAAAGAGCCATTTGTTACTAATGAGAAGAGTGTTCATTATAGATTTCCAAACCAAAAAGCTAAATATATAACAGAATTTCTGAACAGAAATGATTTGAAGTTAATTCCTCTAGATAATGATATTGAATTAAGGGATTGGCTATTATCTATTAATGTTATAGGTCCAAAGACTGCGGCTTGGGTTACCCGTAATTATCTGAATAGTGAAAATGTAGCAATTATTGATATTCATATTTATAGGGCTTGTTTAATTATGGGTCTTTATAGTGAATATTATGATATTCAAAAAGATTATGTTAAATTAGAGAAAATATTTTTACAATTCTGTTGTGAGTTGGATGTGCAACCTTCTAAGATGGATGCACTTATTTGGCTGCAAATGAAAGAAGCTAATCGAAATGTTTTAAAACTAATTAATGATAAAAATTAACTCTTATGTCGGGAAGTTCAGGTGATGGGGGTATGCCATCAGTTAATAGACCAAATCAGAATGAAAATTGTGAAGGTTTAGTTATTAATACAAATTTGGCTTCTCCACAAGCAGAAGTTATAAGTGCTTTAAATCCGGGGGATCTCTTGGAGATTACAATTGCCTCAGATCAAGGACCTATACAGGCTATAAATCAAGCAGGTATTTTAGCAGGAAATATAATTTCTAGAGAACAAGTCAAGTTGCTTAATTGTATAATATCGGGTACAGTGTATGAAGCCGAAGTTCTTTCTATTAATGTGGTCAGTGTAATATCCAAATTCGCTCCATATGATTGTTGTTGGCGGAACTTACACGGAAATCTGTTTTGAGCCCATCTGGGAAAACATATATGGATCTGGTTTTCGAGCCGTTAATCTGCTAATAGAAAATGGGGGTTTTGAAGTAATTGACTTCTATACCTGTGCCGATGCAGAAATAAAAGCTCATTTAGATTATAACACAAAACTAAACACAAACCTTAATGTTCATATAACAGAAATTAAAAAAAGTCCAGAATTCCATTACGATCATCCGCTAAAAACCCCAAGAATTATACCAAGGCCGGATGTATATAATACCACTACAAAAACGATATCTGCAGAAGGGAATAATATTTTGGCATATGGATTATTAGAAGCTTCAATTATTGTAAGAGGCAAAAAAGTTGTGTATGACCCTCAATCCCCTGTTAATCCTATTCCATTTTCTGCTACCGAGTCTACTGCTGAAAAGCTTATCACCATTGTAAATCTTGGGGAAGCTGAAAAACTGACTGGAAAAACTGAGATTGAAGATATAAAAAATTACTTTTTTGATTCAGAAATGTGCTTTGGTCTGATTATAAAAATGGGGGCAAAAGGAGCTTTCCTTTTTGAATCAAACAATAATGATCCGGTTAAAATCCCGGTATTTGAAACTAATAAAGTTTGGCCAATTGGCTCTGGAGATGTGTTTTCTGCCTACTTTGCACAAAATTGGTTTAATGGAGCTAGTTTAAAATCCAGTGCGCTTCTTGCAAGTAAGGCAACAGCTATCTATTGTAATACTCAAGACTTGTCATTAAAAAAAGGTCTTGACTCTTTCACCTTCAAAAGTTTATTAATCGATAAAATTCCTTCTGAACAAATTTATTTGGCTGGACCTTTTTTTACTTTTAGTGAGCGATGGTTAGTCAATGAGGTGTGGAATACTTTTAAATCCATTGGGTTAAAAGTGTTTTCGCCTTTTCACGATGTAGGACACGGACAAGCCAATGATGTAGTTTGCAAAGATTTAGAAGGATTGGATGAATCGAAAATTGTATTTGCTATAATTGATGGATTAGATTCTGGAACCCTATTTGAAGTAGGTTATGCAATATGTCAGAAAAAGAAAGTAGTTGCATTTGTTCAAAAAGAAGGAGAAGAATCACTAAAAATGTTAGAAGGAACCAATTGTATTATTGAAAGAGATTTTACAACAGCTATCTATAAATTATACTGGGAACTTGCAAAAGAATAATCTAGCAATATTATTATCAGGGGGTATGGATTCCATTGCTTTGGCATACTGGAAAAAGCCTGCTCATTCTATTACGATTGACTATGGTCAGAAAGCAGCTAATGCTGAAATAAAAGCAGCTGCACAAATTTCAAAGTATTTGAATATTGAACACCATATACTAAAAGTAGATTGTTCGGCTCTAGGTTCAGGAGATATGAATGGGAGTAAATCCTTGGGTATCTCACCTATTACGGAATGGTGGCCATATAGAAATCAATTGTTGGTTACTTTAGCTTGTATGAAAGGTGTTAGTATAGGAATTAAAGAATTAATAATTGGTTCTGTTTCAACAGATAATGCGCATAAAGATGGGACTAGAACATTTTATGATTATTTATCTAAATTAATCGAATATCAAGAAGGACAAATAAAAATTACGTGTCCTGGTATTGAAATGAGCACTGTTGACCTAATTAAAAAAGCGAAATTACCTATATCACTTTTATATTGGGCTCACTCCTGTCATACCGCAAATGAGCCTTGTATGAATTGTAATGGATGTAAAAAATATCTTTATACACTTCAAATGTTAGGCTTAGATTAATGAAAAGTCCAAAACCTAAAAATATTAATGATGAGTTTCATCCTTTTAAATATCCATTTAGCACAAAAACTAAACTAAATCGAGATTTTAAAACAAGAGAGGGTGGTTTTTTAGATATTTTATTGACAAGGAGATCCTCGCAGAATTTGGGCCATATTTCGCTAGAAGATATTGCTGAACTGTTATACTACAGCAATAAAGTTCAATCCATAAATATTGATGATTCTGGATTTTTAATTTCCAAAAGAACTGTTCCTTCAGCTGGTGGTCGTCATCCAATAGATCTTCTAGTATCACTTCCATCAGAGAGCAAACGCTTTTTACATTATTATAACCCAATAGATCATTCTTTGAGTGAACTGTCAATTCCTAGAGAATTACAACAATCTTTTTTTGCAGAAGTAAATGAAAACATTCCTGTTGGGGACTGTTGTTTGATATGGTTTTCAATTCAAACTAAAAAAACACAATCCAAGTATGAATATGCTGAAAGTTTGTACTGGAGGGACGCAGGATCTTTACTCTATTGTATTCAAATAATATCAAACTATTTAGGCTTTAAGAGTTGCCCATTAGGAGGACTAGCGGTTAAATCTTTTGATAATCTCTTTCAAACGAATGATTTAATTTCAGGTGGGGGGATATTGGTAGGAAGATAAATAGTCTCTTTAAATTTTTATTTGTCATAAAACAAGACTTTTTTAAATGTAATTACTTGATCTAGAGGGTGATTTTTATTTAAAATCCTTTTTTATCACATTTTATATAAATGTAATCCTTCCCAGCAATTATGGTGGCCTTTGTTGATTGTAAAACCAAGAACAATTTCAATTTGTTAACAACTCGTTTACACAATTTGTATCTCCCTATTGGAATTTTCGCTATAATTGACAAATATTGTCAAGTTAATTTTATCAACTTAATGTTGTCAAATGAAAAAAAATAATTCCATTGGGGAAATATTGAGGAAGCGGAGAGAAGAAAAAGGCTTATTGCTTAGGCAAGTAGCAGCTCTTTTGGATGTTGATACGGCTATCCTTAGTAAAATCGAGCGTGGAGAACGTAAGGCAAAAAAGGAACAAATTGTTCAATTAGCTAAAATCTTAGAATTGAATCAGGAAGATTTAATCATTCAATTTTTAAGTGAAAGAATACTTTATGAAATTCAAGATGAAGAATTAGGAGAAAAAGCTTTGAAGGTTGCTGAGCAAAAAATAAAAAAGAATAATACTAAGCAGATTAAAGATTAATGGGAATTAAGTTAGAAGAATTAGCGTATCAACAAACAGCCATTAAATCGGTGGTTGATGTCTTTGACGGCACGATTAAAAATACCTTTGACAATTCCAGTAATGATGGTATTCGCTCGAATAGAATTTCACTCGCTGAGGAAGAAGTTCAAAAGAATATAAAATCAATTATTCAGGAAAATGGTATTGCTGAAGAAATCGCCAAATTAACTCCCGAAAACGAATTGACCATTGAAATGGAAACCGGGACCGGAAAAACCCTGGTGTACTTAAAAACCATTTATGAGCTTTACAAACAATATGGCTTTACCAAGTTTATCATACTTGTTCCTTCTGTTGCTATTCGTCAAGGAGTGCTCAATACTTTAGAGACTTTCAATACGCAATTAGAGGAAATATACGGTTTTACTCCAAAGGCTTTTGAATATGACAGTAAGCGTTTGAATAAGGTAACCAATTTTATTGAGGAACAACATCCTCAAATAATGATAATGACCTTGGCTTCCTTCAATTCAGAAGATAAAATTTTAAACCAAGCCCAACGGGAAGATTTATTTGCCAATATTCCTTTTATTGAAGCAATTGGGCGAACCAATCCTTTTATTATAATGGATGAGCCTCAGGAAGGAATGGATACCCCTAATTCTATTAAGCAGATTAAAAAGCTTAATCCCCTTTTCAAATTAAGATATTCTGCCACGCATAAGGTTTCCAAAAACAAAATGTATTGTTTAACGCCTTATGATAGTTACAAAGATGGTTTGGTCAAAAAAATAGAAGTACTTACTGTTACTGAAAAAAATGATGAAGCCACGTTAAAGCTTGAGTTTTCAGATGTTCAAAACAAGAATGGAAAAATTAAAGCGAAAATTAAAGCCTGGCACCAAATGGCCAGTGGGAAAATTCAATTTAAAAATACAGCCTGGTTAAAAGAGGGTGATAATCTTGGAGAGAAAACGAATAATCCAAGTTACCTGAACTACAAAATAGAGCGCATTCAAAAGAGCCTCCGCACCCAAAAATGGTCAACCACCTTTACTAACGGAACCGAGATATTTGAAAGGCAGACTTCCGGGAATATTAAGAGCATCTGGGAATTGCAATTGGAATGGCTCATCATTCGGCATTTTACGAAAAAGCAAAAACTACAGAAGCAAGGTATTAAATGTCTTTCCTTGATTTTTATTGATAAGGTCGCTAACTATGTTAGCGATGATCCTGTCATTAAAAGGATATTTATGGAAAAGTATAAAACGCTTTATCCTGAATTTCACAACAATCAAGAGCCTTCAGCCGAACATATCGAACATATTCAAGGTTCATATTTTGCTAAAACGGGTAAAGGTGAATTTACGGATAGCGAAAGCTCGATGCGTAAGAACAGTGATGTGTTTGATGCTATCTTGAAAGACAAAGAGGGTTTACTCAATTATGGTGATAGTGTGGCCAATAAAATCGAGTTTATCTTTTCTCATTCCGCTTTGGGCGTTGGGTGGGATAACCCTAATATCTTCAACATTGCTACCTTGAGCAATTCTTATTCTGAAATTAAAAAGCGACAGGAGATAGGTAGAGGCCTGCGTATATGTGTCGATAATAAAGGGGATCGTATTTATGACAAGCTGGATGTTTCAGACGCTGAACGTATCAATCAACTTACCGTGATTCCAAATGAAACGTATGAAACTTTTGTAACCCAATATCAAGAAGAAATAAAAGAAGTTTATGGAACACAAACTGCTGGTGCCGGAATGACACATACCCATAAGGGAAAACCGCAAAACGAAGTTCGATTTAAGCGGAATGAGAATATCAATAAAGCTTTCAAACGTTTTTGGGCTGCGCTCGCTAAAAAAACCAATTATACCGTAGCTTTTGACGAAGAAGCCCTTATTGAAAGGAGCCGGGAAGCGCTCAATCAAATAGATATTGCCGATTATATGGCAGAGGTGAATAGCCGATCTATTAGTGCTATTTCAGAGGAAGAATTGAAAGATGAATTTGGAGGAAGTGAAAGCTATAAACTGAAAGCGAGTTATACTGCGTTGGATTTGGTGGAAGAACTCAGCGAAAATACTGGATTGAGTTATCCCACTACTTTTGCCATTATTCGGGATATTGAGCACGACCATTTTGCCAAAAATCCACCTCAGTTTATCCACCGGGCTTCTGCACTCATAAAGAATATTGAACTCGAAGAAATGTTACGTGGTTTGGATTATCATCTAACGAATGAAACTTTTCCTTTTGATTTTGATGATTTTGTAAAACAACTGGATGATAAGCGTTATACATTAACTCCAAAACGTGGGGTTTTTGATAAAACTTTAGTAGATAGCGAAGTGGAACATAAATTTGCTTTGACTGCTGATAACGATGATGAGGTGGTCTGTTTTCTTAAACTACCTTCTTATTATAAAATCAAAACACCTATTGGTGAATACGAGCCAGACTTTGGAATTGTGATGAAACGTAAAAATTTAAAAGACGGTGTGGAAAGTGAATTTTATTTTGTAATTGAAACAAAGGGCACCAACAACATCAACGACAAGAAGTCTTTAAAAGAAAGTGAAGTTTATAAAATAAAATGCGCGCTTAAACATTTTGAGGCATTAGGTGTAGATGTAAAATACAAAGCTCCTGTAAAAGAGTATGATTATTTTAAAACAGAAGCTCAAAAGGATATTAATAAAGTGCAACAGGCCTAAAAGGATAAAAAGATTAATGAAACCCGGTAAATCACATAGCGCCCTTCTTCAAGAAATAAGGGATATTTTAAAACAAGCGCGTAATCAGGCTGCTACAGCGGTTAATTCCGCAATGGTATTTGCATATTGGAAGATTGGGCAACGTATTGTAGAGGAGGAACAGAAAGGTAGCGAAAGGGCGGAATACGGCACTTATTTATTAAAGGAACTAGCCCAAAACCTAAGTCAGGATTTTGGAAAAAGCTTTGATGCTCGTGAGTTACGCAGGATTCGGCAATTTTACCTGAGTTTTCCAATTCGGGACACAGTGCGTCCCGAATTGAGTTGGTCTCATTATCGCTTATTGATACGTGTGGAAAATGAAAGTGTAAGGGAGTTTTATTTGAAGGAATCCATAAGCCAGCATTGGAGTACCCGAAAACTTGACCGTAACATTAGCAGTCAATATTACCAGCGCATTTTATCGAGCCAGACCAAAGAGGAAATTACTTCAGAAAGGGGTGAATTAACCAAGTTAGATTTTATTAAAAACCCTTACGTACTCGAATTTCTTGATCTTCCCGCCAATTTAACACATAAAGAAAAGGACATTGAAAAAGGTATTATAGCCCATTTACAAACTTTTCTACTAGAACTAGGTAAAGGCTTTGCTTTTGTAGCGCAGCAAAAATTGGTGCGAACCGAGACTTCTGATTTCTTTATTGATCTGGTGTTTTATAATTATCATTTAAAATGCTTTGTAGTCATTGACATTAAGAGTGGAAAATTGAGCCATCAGGATATTGGGCAGCTGGATATGTATGTACGAATGTTTGACGAGCGTGAAAAATCTAAGACCGATAATCCCACAATCGGGATATTATTATGTGCCGATACCGATAATGTGGTGGCCAAATATTCAGTACTCAATGATAAGAAAAACCTGTTTGCATCAAAATACCAAATGTACCTGCCAAGTGAGGAAGAATTGAAACAATTTATTGAAAAAGATCTTGAAGAATAGTTATGAGCGATAGTAAAGAAACTATAGAAAACCCATTGGAAAAAGTACAGTCACACGACTGGAATAAAGAACGATTGCAGCAGCTAAAACAGTTGATGCCCGATTTGTTTACTAATGAAGGGAAACTAAATATAAACGAACTCAAAAAAGTGGTGGATTCCGAAAGTGTAAATGAAACAGAACGCTATGAATTTCGCTGGTTTGGAAAAAGCAAGGCAAAACGAGAAGCTTTTACACCCACTGATGCTACGCTTGTTTATGATGAAGAACGAAGTGTAAACCCCGAAAATAGTGAAAACCTGATTATTGAAGGAGAAAACCTGCAAGTGCTCAAGTTACTCAGCAAAAGTTATCGTGAGCAGGTTAAGTGCATTTATATTGATCCGCCTTACAATAAAGATAAAGATTTTGTATATCGAGATACTTGGAAACAAGATGTGAAGTCTTATTGGGAGGATTCCGAAATGACTGAGAATGGAGTAAGTATTGATACAAATTCAGAGAAAGACGGCCGTTTCCACAGTAATTGGCTGAATATGATGTATAGTCGTTTATTGATTGCACGTCAATTGCTCCGAGAAGATGGTGTGATTTTTATTTCAATTGATGATGATGAAGTAGTTCATTTGAGAAAATTGTGTGATGAAGTTTTTGGAGAGGAAAATTTTTACTCTCAAATTATAGTAAGAGCTAATAGTAGAGGTCAAACGTACAATCAAATTGCAAAAACTCACGAGTATATTCTAGTCTATACGAAATCATTTGACGGCGATTTGTTTGAATTGGAAAAGTCTAGTAAAAATTCAGATTTGAATCTTCAAGATAATATTGGTAATTATAATATTAGAGAACTTCGAAATAGAAATCCAAAATTTGGAAAACATAATCGTCCGAATTTGTTTTATCCAATATATGTAGATACAAATACTCAAGATAAAGATGGTTTTTATCCCGTTTCTTTTAGTAAAACAGAGAATTATAATCTTGAAGTTGAACCTTTTAATTCGAAAGGCATAGAATCTTGTTGGCGTTGGGGCGAATCTAAATTTAAAGATAACTGTAGGGAAAATACGTTAGAAAGTAATGTGATTGCCAAGAAGAAAGGTAATGGTAGCTTTGGGATTTATGAAAAATACAGGAAAACGACATTTA
Organism: Mesonia oceanica; assembly: GCF_902499555.1. Taxonomy (GTDB): domain Bacteria; phylum Bacteroidota; class Bacteroidia; order Flavobacteriales; family Flavobacteriaceae; genus Mesonia; species Mesonia oceanica. The sequence goes on along the minus strand of NZ_CABVMM010000017.1, from coordinate 7,146 downwards.
AACCTAAATCAATATGGAATGATAATTCTTTTTTAACAGAAACAGGAACAGTTCAGGTTAGGCAATTAGGATTTGATGGAGAATTTGATTTTCCTAAACCTGTAGAATTGGTCAAAAGATGTCTGAAATTAACAGTCGAAGAAAATGATTTAGTTTTAGATTTTTTTGCAGGTTCTGGGACTACTGGACAGGCGGTATTTGAATTAAATAAAGACAGTGATAAGAATATCCGCTTTATTAATATACAATTACCTCAAAAATGTTCTGAATCTGGAAAGGCTTTTCAAAACGGTTTTAAAAAAATTAGCGACATTACCATTGAGCGAAATAAGCGGGTTGTTGAAAAAATTATTGCTGAAAAGAAAAAAGAAGAACCGGATTTATTTTCTGAAAAGAAGGAGGAACAGGAGTCATTAAAAGGTCTGGGCTTTAAAGTATTTAAATTGGTAAAATCTAATTTTCCACGGGTAGAATACGCGCCCGATCCGGAAAAGTCGGAGGAAGAAAATGTGGCCTTGCTTAAAAAATACATTACCGAAAAAGAAGCTCAACTTGTTTCTGTTTTTAACCGAGAAGAACTCATAACCGAAATATTAATAAAGAACGGTTTTAAACTCAATTATACCTTAGAAAAACAGAAACAGTTCAAAGGGAACGAAATTTCTCTCGCAGCAGACGACGAAAAGGAGACCCTGATTTGTTTAGATGTAAGTCTAGCAGAGGAAACCGTGGAGTATTTTAAAACACATAGCGGAAAAAAATTAATTGTGTTGGAAAGAGCTTTGGATACTACCAAAAAATGGAATTTAAAGCATTATATGGGTGATAAATTTAATGCATTTTAATGGAACAAGATTCTTGGAAATACATAATAATTAATGGAAAGTCTCAATGGCTTAAGGTTAAGAACCCTACTTATGAGAAGGGTATTTTAAGCTCAATCGAAGACCTTAAACCCTTTGACAAAAAGAAGGAGGACGGTACTCCAATAGAACCAACTTTAGAGGATGCTCAGTTGGAAAAAAGGCGAATTTATAGTGATTTTTTTAAAAAAGCATTCAAAAATATTCTAGTTCTTTCAGGGGCAGGTTCATCTATGGATGTTGGCGGTCTCTCAATGGCACAACTTTGGAATAAAGCGGAAGAAAAGTACAACGAAAAAAATCCTAAGGGTTTTAAAACAATATGTGACGCAGTAAATTATAAATATGAAGATAAAGATTTAGAAAAACTTTTATCACAAATTGAGGGTTTTTGTAAATTTTCGAAAGATTCCAAAATAAAAGTCGCGGAAGATGATGAGGAAACCCCTCTTTCCGTAATTAAAGAAGAACTTTTTACTTTAATAAAAACTTTGTGTACTATTTCAGAACCAGAGAGCAATTTCCCTCATAAAATATTGCTTGAAAAATTATTACAGCGAAAGCAGACAAATCCAAGGGTTAAAATTTTCACACTCAATTACGATCTATTATTTGAAAAAGCAGCAACTGCTGTAAATGCTATTGTTATTGATGGTTTTTCTTTCACTTTCCCCAGAACATTTAGCGGAAGGTATTTTGATTATGATATAGTGCAAAGAGAGGGAAGTAAATTAAAAGAAGAAGATAATTTTATACATCGCGTATTTCACTTACATAAATTACACGGTTCTATTAACTGGGAGCGAAATGAAGAAAACAATTCAGTAGAAATCCACGCTAATCCTAAAAGGGCTCTTATGGTATATCCTCGTGAAGCAAAATATGAGGACTCTTATGAACAGCCTTTTTTTGAAATGATGGCTAGATTTCAACGTAATCTTAGACTGAATAATGATACATTATTAATTTGTGTGGGCTACAGCTTTAACGATAAGCATATTAATGCAGCAATTGAAGAAGCTTTAAATCAGAATCCTGGTTTCCGGCTTGCGGTTATTGATCCTGGTTTTGACAATGATAACATTTCAAATTCATCATTAGCAATCAAAAAGAGTGCTTTAGAATCAGAACGTATTTTAATGATTTCTGAAAGCTTTACCGATTTCGCAAAATTCTATCCCGAAATAAAAACCTATGAAATAAATAGCCTAGAACACATAAATTTAAAGAATGACTGAATCTAAGATTAACCCCTTCAAACACGAATATTTTCTTGGCTATATTAATCAAGTCTTGCCTCAATATGTGAAAGTACATTTTCCGTCATCAATTCTATTAAATGGCTTTACACACTTTGGCAAAGAATTTAAAGGGGGTTTAGTCGGGAGTTTTGTTGTTATCGAAGGAGACAAATTTGGATTTTTAGGAAGAATCACTGAATTACAGCTACCGGAATCTGAAAGATTGTCACTAAATGAGAAAGCATTTCAAACAAGTGATTTTCATCCAACTGGTAAAGTGGAAATTCTTTTATCTTTTGATTTATACAATCCTTTTGATGTTAAAAAAGGATTAACAGCCTATCCAAACATTGGCGCAAAAGTATTTGTAAGTTCCGGAGAATTAGTTCAACAATATATGTCAAAATTTGGTGTAAAGAATGGCGAAACCCCAAACACTATTGCAATCGGAAGTTTAGTTTCAAGTCCTGAAACGAGAGTTAAAATAAACTTACAATCTATTTTTGGACGTCATTGTGCTGTTGTTGGTACAACAGGTGGAGGAAAAAGTTACACTGTAAGCAAACTCATAGAATCGTTAATCGCAACTGGAAACAAAGCCATTTTAATTGATGCAACTGGAGAATATTCAAATTATGCTAACCAGCCATATTGTACATCTAAAATATTAGGTGATGATTGTTTTTTTCACTACAGAAATCTATCTGTATCAGATCTTTTCGTTTTATTAAAGCCATCTGGCCAGGTTCAGCAACCTATACTTCTTGAAGCGATTCAAACTTTGAAAATTGTTGAAATTGCGACAAAAAACAATAAACTTCCAACAGCTGTAAAAGATGGAGTGTATATCAAAATAAAGAAAGAGAAAAAACCTTATATAGATTTGTATAATGCGTACGCCAATGAGATTGAAAAAGAATATGCTGAGTTTAATATTCAAAATCTTGCTCAGCAATTAAGACGTGAGTGTGTATATGATAGTGATAAGTTTGGTGAAGTTTTAACTCATTGGGGAGATATAGATAAAAGGAAATGGGATAATAGTACAAGTTTGTTTCTTAGGACCGAAACTCTTATTCAATCAACACATTTTAAATCCATTTTTGGATTTGATAAAACAGGCAATGAAGAAACCGAATTAGTAAAAATTTTAGACACTTTTTTTAATTGTCCCGATAAAAAAATTCTAAGAATTGGTTTTGATAATGTTGGTTTTGACTTTCAAGCAAGAGAAATACTTGCTAATGCAATAGGAAAATATATGCTAAATAAAGCAAGAAAAGGCAATTTTAATCCGTCCAATAATGTAAAAAACAAACCTGTAGTTTTATTAATTGATGAGGCACATCAATTCTTAAATAAAAAAGTAAAAGATGAATATTTCGAGTCAGTAAACCTTGATGCTTTTGACTCCATAGCAAAGGAATGTAGAAAATATGGATTATTTTTGTGTATTGCCACTCAAATGCCAAGAGATATTCCCAATGGAACATTGAGCCAAATGGGTACATTTATCGTTCATAGACTTATCAATTATAATGACAAAGAAGCGGTAAGTAACGCTTGTAGTACGGCAAACAAAAACACTTTAGACTTTTTGCCAATTCTAGGAGAAGGAGAAGCCATTCTAACCGGTGTCGATTTCCCAATGCCTATCATAATGAAGTTTGACGAACCAAATATAAAACCAGATTCAAGTACGCCGAAATTATTTTGAAATTTTAATTAAAACGGCCCTCTATCCTGCGGCTCGTTATGCGTAACCTTCCATAGGTCATCTTCCTTGACCAATTTAAAGATACCTGGTTTCGGGTCGTAGGATGTTGAATATTTAATCCAGGTTATCTCACCTTCTCTTTGTTTATCCACGACCTTAAAATCAGATTCAGAATTTTTATCCTCGGCAAACATTTCTTGTATACTGGAAAGATTTGCATACCCGGATTCTGTAGTATATTTCTTTAAAGTTGCCTTATCACCGTGATAAAAACTTTCGGCGACGATTTTGGCGGTTTCTGAAGGTGATAAATCTTGCTTTCCAGCACACGACAGAACTAATACTACTAACGAAAAAACTGCTATTTTTTTCATAACAATGTTAATTTGGGTTATTAATAAATCTATGCGATATTTTTAATTTCAAATTACGTTCCCCGTTTTTCTCATTGAGTTCTAAAATCGCTCTGCGATCATTTCCTATTGAGAATTTTGGCAGTACATAAACCAATCTCACAGTTTCGTTTTCTTTTGCTTTTGAGGGCAAACTATATTTAAAAACCGGTTCTTGATAAAGACGTTGTAAGGACTTCTTTTTGCCCTTTTTTCTTGTCTCAACCGATAATTTCAGAAAGTTGAGGTCATAATCCAATGAAGATTTGTTTTCAACCTGAATCACGAAATAAAGTTCCTCCTTGTCAAAAACAATATTCTCAACACTCAATACGATGCCCTCGTTCCGTTTTTTGATTCGGCCAATCCGTTGTTTTCGACCAATTAGATAAGAACAAAATTTATAATAATAATAGGTTCTGTTATCTATTGTGTCTTCACGTTTAACAATAGTAGTTAAATCAAGAGCAATAGGCTTTTCATTACCGATGCTTTTAGACGTCGGTATAAAGTAATTCAGCCGATTTAGTTTTTTTCTATACTTTACAATATACGAAAAAACAGCGCCATTTTTATTGACTACCAGAAGATTACTTTCATTTCCGGGCTTTGCCTGGAGCAATCCAAAATATTGTCCTTTCTCACGATTATAGGTAAAGACATAGTTTTCAGACCCTGTTATCCCCTGCCGAATAGGCTCTGGGAAGAACAATGCTACATTTTTTTGATCATTCGCATAAATGGTATCGAGATCAAAAGATGTTTGTGCAGTAGTGATAACTGTACTAAACAGGGATAGTGAGATAAAAATTAAATTCTTCATAAGAATAAGTTTTAAGTGTTGTTTTGAGTCTATAACTTAGGTTTCAGGATGAGCCTGTAATTGTTAAGCACGGTAACCTTAATATTTCGGTTATTGCGTTGGAATATCTTTTTGAAACCCCCTACTTGTGGCACACCGGCGATATTGATATCATCCACCATATCACCGATGACCTCGGTTGATACTTGGGCGCGAAAGCTGTTTTCTACATAAACCCCTTCGCTTCCGTCTTGAAGGTCAAATGCTTTTAATTTGGTTGGATGATTCTTGACGTTTTCGATTTCTATCAAGACCCGGTTGGGCTGAAAACTAATAAAACCGTAAATAGGGGTGTTTTTTGGAATTTGTTTGCTGTTAATGGTAGCAGCTTTGGTTAGGCGCATCCGTAAACGGGAATTGGCTTTGACCACTTGGACGCCATCCACAACGGCGTAAATCAATGCATCGGTACTACCGGAAACTGAAATATCACTTTCTTTCGGATCTGAGGCAAAGAATAACTGGTGTTCCAGTCCCATTTCTTTAGCAGCAATTTTTTGTTCTGCTTTTATTTCTGAAGAGTCCACTACTTTTTCGGACTTCGGGGCAGTTTCCCTAGCACCAATATGCTGATAATTTCTTTCAGAATACTTGATTTTCCCTGCGGAGTAGATGCTATCCACAATACGTTCTTTTTCATTTTCGTCGAAGTCCTCATCGTAAAAACCAAGGGAATCAATCAGTTTTTCGTCATAGATGCTGGGAGCATTGGTTTCACGGACTTCTTTTAGATCGTTGATGGCATCCAGTTTAGAATCATATTCCTTTTGGTCTTCTTCCAGTGCGGGAACCGATGTTTCTTTAAGATTTGTAGGTTCACTTTCATCATCTCCCATTACTATAATAGAATAGGATATTAAGAAAATGACCACTACGGCGAGTACTGCCGCAAAAACTATTTTATTTTTTTCTATCTTCATAATCATTGGTTTTTTAAATACCCATTATCGGTTTTCATCGTTTAGTTTTTTAAGGGATTTTTCAAAGTAATCGGTGATTAGCAATCCGTGCGGATTATTGGGAAAATTTCGGTCTACGATAATCAGGTTTCCGGTAGAAACCAATTGATAAGTGTCGATGATCGACCCCCGGTTGATCTTAAAAATAGTAACCGTTTCGAAGGAATAAGTTCCATTTTGTTCTTCGATCTGAGAATCGATACTCAGTACTTTTTGAACTAAGGAATATTGTAGCAGTCGATTGTAAACTCCATCTGCCTTTTTTTGACGATATAAATTATCTACAGTACTATTGCCCAACCAAAGTGCCTTTTCTAAATTCTTTTCATAATTGCTTGCATCAATATTGTAGAAATAATTATGGAAAAGTTCTAAATGTGCTAAAGCCTCTACTTTAAAGTTTTCTTTTTGGGTAATAAGCTTTAGGGGGATGATACTGCCATCGGTGTTGATAGCAAAAGCATTGTTCAGGGCTTTTTTGTGGGTTGAGAATGCCATCCATAACGCAAAAATATTGGAAAGCAACGTGCACACGATCAAAGCCAAAACGATGAACCGGTTCATTTTCAAAACAGTATAGATATTTTTATAATATGTTTTCATTGAGCATTAATTAATTAGTAAATAATCTAAGGGTAAAAGAAGTCGCACGGCGGTACAATTTGAACTTCAGAAAAACAATGAACCCAATTGACCCGAGTTGTACCACAGGGGCAAAAATTCCTTGGCTGACATCTGAACCAAATAGGTTTGTCCAAAAATTAGTATTGATCTCGGTATAGAGTGCATTGACAAAAACATTGACCAGAAAGAAAGCAGGCACTAACATATAGACGGCGGCATAGAGCTTAAAAAATGTATAGGCTAGTGAGCGGAATTTTTCAAAAACGGCCAAGCTGATAACCAATGGGAAAAACGCCTGCATTATTCCGAGAAGGAAAAAGCGTTCAGCCAAGAATAATGGATAGATAAATAAATCAAGAATCCATAAAATAACACCTCCAATAAAGGCCATTAACTTGAAACCATATAATGGTGTAACCAGAGCTTCATAAAGCAATGTCATTGCATTTTTAGCAGCATCTATTAGATTTACATCTTCTTCAATGGGA
>NZ_CABVMM010000016.1 GCF_902499555.1 Mesonia oceanica | reverse complement strand
ATTGTTCGTGTAGGTTACCGTGTTCGCATCGAAGGTTAGCTGCGTTCCATCTACCGCGGTATGGGTAAAGGTGCCATCGCCATTGTCTACCAGTACATCGCTGTTGCTTTCCAACAAATTGATGATCTCCGTATACACATCTCCCTGGTTTTGGATATCGGTCGCTACTTCATTGATGATATCGACTGTTAAGCTCTCCCCGTTATCATTCGTAAAAGTATAACTGCCGTCATTATTGTTCGTGTAGCTGACCGTATTCGCATCGAAAGTTAGTTCGGTCCCATCTACCGCAGTATGGGTAAAAGTACCATCGCCATTGTCTACCAGTACATCGCTGTTGCTTTCCAATAAATTGATGATCTCCGTATACACATCGCCCTGGTTTTGGATATCGGTCGCTACTTCATTGATGATATCAACCGTTAAGCTTTCTCCATTGTCGTTCGTAAAAGTATAAGTCCCGTCATTGTTGTTCGTGTAGCTTACCGTATTGGCATCGAAAGTTAGTTCGGTCCCATCTACCGCAGTATGGGTAAACGTGCCATCGCCATTATCCACCAGTACATCACTGTTGCTTTCCAACAAGTTGATGATCTCCGTATAAACATCACCCTGGTTCTGGATATCGGTTGCTACTTCATTGATGATATCAACCGTTAAGCTTTCTCCGTTATCGTTGGTAAAAGTATAAGTACCATCATTGTTGTTCGTGTAGCTTACCGTATTGGCATCGAAGGTCAGTTCGGCCCCGTCAACCGCAGTATGGGTAAAAGTACCATCGCCATTATCCACCAATACATCGCTGTTGGTATTCAACAAATTGATGATCTCCGTATACACATCTCCTTGGTTCTGGATATCGGTCGCTACTTCATTGATAATATCAACCGTTAAGCTCTCCCCGTTGTCGTTGGTAAAGGTGTAACTGCCATCGTTGTTATTGATAAAACTGGTCGTGTTCGCATCGAAAGTTAGTTCGGTCCCGTCAACCGCGGTATGGGTAAAAGTTCCATCGCCGTTGTCCACCAGTACATCGCTGTTGGTATTCAACAAATTGATGATCTCCATATAAACATCACCCTGGTTCTGGATATCGGTCGCTACTTCATTGATGATATCAACCGTTAAGCTTTCCCCATTGTCATTGGTAAAGGTGTAAGTCCCGTCATTATTGTTCGTGTAGCTGACCGTATTGGCATCGAAAGTCAGCTCGGTCCCATCAACCGTGGTATGGGTAAAAGTTCCATCGCCATTGTCTACCAATACATCGCTGTTGCTTTCCAATAAATTGATGATTTCCGTATACACATCGCCCTGGTTTTGGATATCGGTGGCTACTTCGTTGATGATATCAACCGTTAAGCTTTCCCCATTGTCGTTGGTAAAGATGTAAGTCCCGTCATTATTGTTCGTGTAGCTGACCGTATTCGCATCGAAAGTTAGTTCGGTCCCGTCAACCGCAGTATGGGTAAAGGTGCCATCGCCATTGTCTACCAGTACATCGCTGTTGCTTTCCAACAAATTGATGATCTCCGTATACACATCGCCTTGGTTCTGGATATCGGTCGCTACTTCATTGATGATATCGATCGTTAAGCTTTCCCCGTTGTCGTTCGTAAAAGTATAAGTACCATCATTATTGTTCGTGTAGTTGACCGTGTTGGCATCGAAGGTCAGCTGCGTTCCATCTACCGCGGTATGGGTAAAAGTTCCATCGCCGTTGTCCACCAGTACATCGCTGTTGCTTTCCAATAAATTGATGATCTCATTGTAAACATCACCTTGGTTCTGGATATCGGTCGCTACTTCATTGACGATATCGACTGTTAAGCTTTCTCCGTTATCGTTCGTGAAAGTATAACTGCCATCGTTATTGTTCGTGTAGCTGACCGTGTTGGCATCGAAGGTCAGTTCGGTCCCGTCAACCGCAGTATGGGTAAAGGTGCCATCGCCATTATCAACCAGTACATCGCTGTTGCTTTCCAACAAATTGATGATCTCCGTATACACATCGCCCTGGTTTTGGATATCGGTCGCTACCTCATTGATGATATCGACTGTTAAGCTTTCTCCGTTGTCGTTCGTAAAAGTATAACTGCCATCGTTGTTATTGATAAAACTGGTCGTGTTTGCGTCGAAGGTTAGCTCGGTCCCGTCAACCGTGGTATGGGTAAAAGTACCATCGCCATTGTCTACCAGTATATCACTGTTGCTTTCCAACAAGTTGATGATCTCATTGTAAACATCACCCTGATTTTGGATGTCGGTCGCTACTTCATTGATGATATCGATTGTTAAGCTTTCCCCGTTGTCGTTCGTAAAAGTATAAGTACCATCATTATTGTTCGTGTAGCTGACCGTGTTCGCATCAAAGGTCAGCTGTGTTCCATCTACCGCAGTATGGGTAAAAGTGCCATCGCCATTATCTACCAGTACATCACTGTTGGCCTCCAACAAATTGATGATCTCATTGTAAACATCACCTTGGTTTTGGATATCGGTCGCTACTTCATTAATGATATCAACCGTTAAGCTTTCTCCATTATCATTCGTAAAAGTATAAGTACCATCGTTGTTATTGATAAAACTGGTCGTGTTCGCATCGAAGGTTACTTCGATTCCTTCTTCATTGATATAGGTAAATGTTCCATCTGAGTTATTGGAAACAGAAGTTATTGTTTCAGGCAAGTATTCTCCTGAAATTAAAAATCTTCTCCATTCTCCATCATACCAATAATAATATCCGGGAACAACTTCAGCATTATTATTTGTATTAAAAACCAATAAACTTTGTACGTTTCCTGAAGAAATTGTTTGTTGATCGGTAATGCTTTCTAAGTTAACTCTAGGAATTAAAATACCTTTATCTTTCGCTTGTATGTCTAACTGTGCGGAAGAATTTGGCAAATCGGTACCCACGCCAACCTGAGATTTCGCGTAAAAAAAGCATAAAAAAGTAAGGGAGAGAAGTAAAGTTTTCCTCATACACGTGGGGCTTTGTGTAAAGTTTTTTAAATTAATAATTCAAAAAACAATAATCTATCTACATTTTCATTCGGACAAATATACCGATAAAAATGCAAAAACCACGATTAAAAGCAAAAGTTATTATTAAATTACTTCTTAAGTGTTAAATTTTGTTAATTATAAAATCATCACCATAAACAACAAATAGGCAAAACTCTTATTTTTTTCGCATATAGATAGAAATAGGAACTCCTGTAAACCCAAATTTATCGCGGAGTTTATTTTCTAAAAATCTTTTATAGGGATCTCTTACATACTGGGGAAGATTACAGAAAAAAGCGAATTGCGGCTGCGGCGTGGGTAACTGAGTAATAAATTTAATTTTTACATATTTCCCTTTATAGGCCGGCGGCGGAGTATTTTCAATAATAGGCAAAAGAGTATCGTTTAACTCCCTTGTTTTTATACGCTTGCTCCTATTTTCAAATACCTGAACTGCTGTTTCTATCGCTTTGAATATTCGCTGTTTGTTTAATACAGAAATAAACACAATGGGGACGTCTGTAAAAGGTTCGATTTCCTTTTTTATATCAGCCTCCATTTTTTTCATGGTGTTGGTTTCTTTCGATACCAAATCCCACTTATTCACTAAAATAACAATTCCTTTTCGGTTACGTTGAGCCAACCAGAAGATATTTTGTACCTGACCATCGAAGCCACGGGTAGCATCTAAAATGAGGATACACACATCGGAATGCTCAATCGCACGAACGCTTCGCATCACGGAATAGAACTCTAAGTCTTCTTTTACTTTAGTTTTTCTTCTAATTCCTGCGGTATCGACCAAGTTAAATTCGAAACCAAACCGATTGTACTTAGTATCTATTGAATCCCGGGTGGTTCCGGCAATATCGGTAACAATATATCTTTCTTCTCCTATTAAAGCGTTGATAAAAGATGATTTACCTGCATTTGGACGCCCTACCACCGCAAACCTTGGTAAGTTTTCTTCAACTTCTTCTGTTTCATCAGGTAAAGCTTCTACCAATGCATCTAATAAATCACCTGTACCACTTCCGTTGATTCCCGCAATAGTATAATATTCACCTAATCCTAAAGAATAGAATTCTACGGCATCTGCTGCTCTAGCGCTATTATCTACTTTGTTGACCGCTAGAAAAACAGGTTTATCAACCCTTCTTAGCAATTTAGCCACATCCTCGTCCATCGGGGTAACTCCAGAATCTACATCTACCATAAAGATAATAGCATCAGCTTCTTCAATGGCCAATTCTACTTGTTTATCGATTTCTGCTTCAAAAGCATCGTCACTTCCCAAAACGTAACCTCCGGTATCTATGAGCGAAAATTCTTTACCATTCCAATCTGATTTTCCATAATGACGGTCGCGCGTAACTCCACTCGCAGAATCTACAATGGCTTCCCGACGTTGAATTAAACGATTAAAAAAAGTGGATTTCCCTACATTAGGCCTTCCTACAATAGCTACTATATTGCTCATATCTAAAGGTATTTACGGCACAAAAATACAGCTTAAAATATAGATTTTAAGGTTTCTGAAATTTGTTTTTGTAAAATTTATATTGTGATTTTATTTTTTGTGATATCCGAAGCGCTTTAATTGAGTATCGCTGCTTCTCCAGTTTTTATTAACTTTTACATAAAGTTCTAAATGCACTTGCTTGCCAAAGAATTTCTCTAAGTCTTTACGGGCATCGATACCTACGTGTTTGATGGCTCTTCCTTTATGGCCAATAATAATCCCTTTTTGGGAGTCGCGCTCTACCATAATCACGCTTCGCATTCTGATAATTTCTTCTTCTTCAAAAAATTCTTCTGTTTCTACTTCTACACTATATGGAATTTCTTTTTTGTAATTGAGTAGAATTTTTTCACGGATAATTTCATTTACAAAAAAACGTTCAGGCTTATCGGTAAGTGCTTCTTTATCGTAGAAAGGTGGTGAATCTGGTAATAATTCTAAAATGCGATTAAATACTTCGGGCACTCCAAAATTTTCTAAGGCAGAGATTGCAAAAACCTCAGCATTGGGAACTTTTGCTTTCCATAAGGCTACTTGTTCTTCTACCAAGCCTTGATTGCTTTTATCAATTTTATTCAACAATAATAAAACTGGAATTTTCGAAGCCGTAATTTTTTTGAAAAAATTTTCGTCTTTTAACTCTTGTTCTCCTATTTCCACTAAATAGATCAAAACATCGGCATCTTCAAAAGCAGATTTCACAAATTCCATCATGGAAGATTGCAACTCGTAAGCGGGTTTAATGATTCCGGGAGTATCACTTAATACCACCTGAAAATCTTCTCCGTTTACAATTCCTAAAATTCGGTGACGGGTAGTTTGTGCTTTGGAAGTAATAATTGATAAGCGTTCTCCTACAAATGCATTCATAAGGGTTGATTTCCCAACATTGGGATTACCAATAATATTTACAAATCCTGCTTTATGTGCCATAATCTTATTTTATTGCTGCAAAGATAGCTTATAAATTAAAAAAGCCACTCTTTAGAAAAAGAATGGCCTAAATAGTTTTTATTGAAATATTATTCTATGATCAATCGATGAGATGGAGATTGTTTAGCTCCTGAAATATTCACCAAATATCTTAACAAAGAAAAAGCTTCTCAATAGATAAGCTTAAAAGGTTATTCTATAAATTATTTTTTAATTTGAAATGGACCAAACATCATTTGAAGAATTAATATCCGGCACTTGTTTCATTTTATCGAATTCTACTTTTTCTAACTTTTTAGGAGTTTCCAATAAATATTCCCAAGAATCACCACGTTGCCATATCTCTACAGGAAGGTTAAGTTTTTCAGTACTACCATCTTCAAAAGTAAAATTGAGTTTCATAGGCATGGGGATTCCTCCCTTATTGGCTAACGTAATCATGTAGCCGTTTTCTTTTTTAGAAACATCTTCTACTGCAAGGTCTATATTTTCATTTCCATAAAACCAACCTTTCCAAAACCAATTAAGGTCTTCTCCGGCTACATTTTCTATATGATTAAAAAAGTCTGCGGGTTGTGGATGCTTAAAAGCCCAGGTTTTTATGTAAGATTTAAATGCTCTGTCAAATCTTTCTTCTCCCAAAATATATTCCCTTAATAAAATTAACCCAACAGCGGGTTTGTAATAAGCAGTATAGCCTAAATTTCTAAGGTTAGTAACATCAGGATAATTATCTATTCCTTCTCGAGAATCCTTTATTAAATAAGGTTTTATTTGTCGGGTTTTTTCTAGATGCGATGGATATTCGCCATTATTAAAAGCATTGGAGCTATAATGATTGATAAAGGTATTAAAACCCTCATCCATCCAAGCATATTTTCTTTCATTAGAACCCACAATCATCGGGAACCAATTATGACCAAATTCGTGATCGGTTACTCCCCAAAGTGAAGCTCCTTTAGATTTCCAACTACAAAAACTTAAGCCGGGATATTCCATTCCTCCAACTGCTGCGGCAACGTTTACCGCATTTTTATAGGGATAAGGATAATATTTTTTTGAATAAAATTCTATGGCAGCTTTGGTGTATTCTGTAGATCTCGTCCAAGCCTCTTGGCCATCGCTCTCTTTTGGATAAGCAGATTGTGCCATCCCTTTTTTGCCGTTAGGTAAATTCATTTTGGCTGCATCCCAAATAAAAGCTTTTGATGCTCCAAAAGCTACATCACGTGTATTCTCCATTTTGAAATGCCAAGTATTTTTACCCGACGATTTTTTATATGCTTTCTTTGTACCTACTTCTTCAGGTTGAATAATATAAACCGTTTTTTCACTTTCTGAAGCCTTCTCCCAACGATTCAATTGGGTTTTGGTCAACACTTCTTTTGGATTTTGAAGTTGACCGGACCCTACTACTATCATATCATAAGGTACCGTAACTTTATAATCGTAATTTCCATATTCTAGGTAAAATTCTCCTGCTCCTAAATAAGGTTCTACATTCCATCCGGTAACATCGTCAAAAACAGCTACTCTTGGATACCATTGGGCCAAGGCATAAATCCAACCTTCTTCCACTTTCAACCTTCCCATACGATCCATCCCTTCTTCCGGAATTGTAAAGGAAAAACTCATCGAAAGTTCTACTTCATCACCTTGATCCTTTAAAGGTTCCTTTAAAAAAATCTGCATTCGGGTATCGTCAATAAGGTATTCGGCGTTATCGCCATCTACCTGAACATTACTAATATCGTAACCACCGCGGGTATCTCCGTTATATCGATTACCTCCCGGAGGTGTAGTTAATGTTCCTCTAGAGTTTTCGGTAAATCTATTTTGTTCTACATACAGCCAAATAAAATCTAGTTTTTCTGGACTGTTATTAATATATTCAATGGTTAAATTTCCAGTGATGGTATGATCTTCATCATTTAGTTCAACTTCAATTTCATAATTGGCCCTATTTTGCCAATATTCCGGACCGGGTTTACCGGAGGCTGTTCTGTAAACATTTCCTCCACGGTTCATAAAACCATCAAAAAGCGACTGATTGTTTTGTTTAACTTCTTGAGAATGTGCCGTGAATATTAGGGCTAAAAACGCTAGGTATCCTAAAAGCGAACTCTTTTTTGCGTACATAAAGTTTATTTAAGGTTTAATTCTGCTAATTTAAGAAAAGTAGTATCAATATTAAATTTCAATTTTACAGAACATAGTCGTAAATAGCCATAAAATGTGCAAATGATCCGGCTAAAACAAATACATGAAAAATAGCGTGATTAAATTTCAATTTTTCTATTAAAAATAAAACTGCTCCCAAGGTGTAGAAAGCTCCTCCGGCAAATAACCAAAATAAACCTCCTGAAGGTAAATTTTCTAAGAGGGGCTTAATGGCAAAAATGATAATCCACCCCATTAAAACATACATAATAGTAGAAATCACTTTAAATTTTCCAGTAAAAAACAGTTTTAAAGAGACACCAATAAGGGCTATACCCCAAACCACCGAAAAAATAATCCAACCGGTAGTGCCGGAAAGTGTTATTAAGGAAAAAGGAGTATAAGTACCAGCAATAAGAATGTAAATAGCCGAATGATCTAAAATATTGAGCCTATACCTCCACCTTTTTTTAGAGGCACTATGATAAACGGTAGAAGCAGTATAAAGCAAGAGCAAGCTCAGCCCAAAGACCACAGCACTCGCAAAATAAGTCGGATTGGAATGATGTATCGATTTTTGAATTAGCAAAATTAATCCCAAAACGCTTAAGGCAATCCCAAACGCATGGGTAACTACATTTAGTACTTCTTCTTTTTTAGAATAAAAATGTATTTTCCCTCCCATTTTTTTACTTTAAAAACCATTTCAATAACAATAAGATAAAATAAGCCTTATTTTATTACGAAATCACTAAAATTTAACTATTTAAACTCATCTATTTTAAGTACATTTAGAAAACTAATCCACAGTTGTTTAACTTAAAATAACAGCTATGAAATTTATCAAATTTACTTCTAACAGAATTTATATTGCTCTTATTACAATATTACTAATATTTAGTGTTCAACCCTTGATTGCTCAACAACTTACTTCAAGTTTCACCGAATATAAAGGAAAAGTAGTGGATGCAAAATCTTCTGATGAAATTGCTTCTACGCACCTACACATTAAAAATTCAACCATTTCAACCATCACCAATAGCGAAGGTGAGTTTTCACTAAAAGTACCTTCTTCCAATTCTAATTCAGTAGTGACTATTTCTGTACTTGGTTACCAATCTAAAAATATTCATTTAAATTATTTTGAGCTACCTTATACTATTATTTCCCTTGAACCTGCTGCAGAAGAATTAAGTGAAGTACAATTATTCTCAGCCACTAATGCAAAAGAATTAGTTAGGCAAACCCTAGCTAACAAAGGCACTAATTACATAAATGAGCCTTTGGTATTAACTGCATTTTACAGAGAAAATATTCAACAGCGAAACCATCATGTATCTTTAGCTGAAGCAGTGGTTAAAATTAATAAGCAACCTTACCACTCTGGTAAAAAGGATAAATTATCATTGTATAAAGCTAGAAAAAGTTCTGAATATAATAGCTTAGATACCCTTGCTTTTAAACTTCGAGGAGGCCCCTACACTCCCCTTTTTACGGATATCATGAAATACCCGGAGTTTTTATTTTTTAAGAACAGTATTGAAGGTTATCAATTTGATTTTGAATCTCCTACCCAATTAGGCAATAAATATTTATACGTAGTAAAGTTTAAAGAGCTCAACCATGCACAGCCTTGGTATTATGGAAAGCTTTATATAGACGCCAAAACATTAACGCTAGTAAAGGCCGATTATAGTTTAAATGTAGATGACAGAAAAAGCGCTATGAACATGTTTGTAAAAAAGAAACCCGGAGGTTCTAAAGTTTTCCCTATTGAAACGGCTTACCAGATAGATTACAATGAAAGCGATGGTAAATGGTATTATAGCTATGGAAATGCTTATATGAAATTTGTTGTAAATTGGAAAAACAAGCTATTTAACTCTCGTTATACGCTCACTAGTGAAATGATCGTCACTAACAGAGCCCCCTATTCTAAAAACTGGACTGTCAATGCGGAAGAGATTAAGCCTTCTATCGTAATGATTGATGACGTTTCCGGTTTTAGCGATGAAAACTTTTGGGGGCAAAACAATATTATAGAGCCCAATAAATCTATCCTGAATGCTATTGAGAAAATCAAAGATAAAATTCAATAATCAATAGCTTTTATTTTAATTTTTCTATTCTCTTCACCTAACCGGAAATCAAACTCTTCTCCTTCTTTTTTTCCGGTTATTTTTTTTGCTAACGGAGCTACAAAAGCAATTTTTTGTTTTTTAATATCGGCTTCATCTACTCCTACAATCTGAAATTTTTGTGGTTTACCATTTATCATTAATTCCACTTTAGCGCCAAAACGTATTTCATCCTTAGGTTGTTCATTCAAGTAAATTATCCTTGCCGTACTTATACGCTCTTTTAGTAAATTTATTTTACCATCAATGATTCCTGCAGCCCTTCGCTTTTCTGTTTCATTTTTAGTATCTAAAGAAGATCTTTCTCCTTCTAAATCTTTTAATTCTTGTTGTAAAGCCTCATAACCATTTGGAGTCACATAGTTGGTAACGCCTGCTGGCAGAGCTGCTCGTGGAGGTATGATCGGAGCTTCTTCTTGGTCTTCTTCTTTTACAAATCCTCTACTCATAATCCGTTATTTTTATTTAATAAAAATCCCCTTCCAAGCCGAAGCCCGAAAAGGGATTACTGTAATATAATAAATTTTATTCGATATTACAAATATTCTCCACTAGATCTATCAATTCATAATCATCGCTAATAGTCATTTGGCTATCATCACTTGTCATTATCACAGTAAAAGGATAATCAAAATTAATAGATTCGATAGTGCCAGAATAGTTAACGAAAAATTCTTGAGCCTGTGCTTGACTTGTAAAGGTTTCAGCTTCTCCGTTAACATATACAGTAATTGGAAAATCTACTGTAAAGCAATCGTCGGTAAGAGCTACAACATCGTTAACATCAATATAATCGTATCCACAATCGCTAATTAAAGCCTGAAACTCTGATTCCTCATTAATAGTTTGATTGCTATCATTCTGAATAACAGCAAATGGATATTGAATTCCTACCATGTGTAATTCTACAGTTTCTTCCAACAAAAGACTAAGTAATTGATTGTAGGTAGTCACCTCTACTGTTGAATCGTCATTATAGGATAAAACGATAGGATAATCAAATTGAAAACATAATTCGTTTTGAACAGATCTGCCGGTTATTCCTTGTACTTCCTTCATGTTTTCAAGGGTGGCCCTTAATGCCAAACTGCTCTCGATTTCTTTAGGAGGTTCTTCAGTATTCTTTTCTACTTCAGTTACATTCCCTTCATCTTCTGTACAACTAATAGCCATAGTGGCCATCATCAATAAAATTAAAATCTTCTTCATTTTCAAATGCGTTTTGTAACAAAAAAACAAATAATCTACCAAAAATTAAGATTCCAACTAAATGATTAACAAAAACTTAGAATTTAGATTAAAATAAATCAATTACCTTGAAAATAAAAAGAATGAAAGCAGCACAGATTAAAGCTAAAAATGGTGACTTTGAATTAGTAGAAATTGACAAGCCTTCTCCACTACCTAACGAAATTCTTATTAAAGTTGAAGCCTGCGGAATTTGCCACAGTGATAATTTTGTAAAAACAGGAGCTTTTCCGGGACTAGAATATCCTAGAACTCCCGGACACGAAGTTGTAGGTACCATCGAAGAATTGGGAAGTGAGGTTAAACAATGGAATAAAAATCAACGAGTTGGTATTGGATGGCATGGAGGTCATTGTTTTGAATGTGAGCCATGTCGAAGAGGTGATTTTGTGAGTTGTGATCATGCAAAGATTAGCGGAATATCTTACAATGGAGGTTATGCAGAATACATGACCGCTCCTCAAGAAGCAGTGGTATCCATCCCTGAAAAATTAAAATCTGCAGAAGCTGCACCTTTACTCTGTGCAGGGATAACCGTTTTTAATGCGATGAGAAATGCCGGATTAAGAGCGGGAGATTTAGTAGCGGTTCAAGGTATTGGCGGTTTAGGCCATTTAGCCATTCAATATGCCAACAAAATGGGTATGCGAACCATCGCCATTTCCACTAGTGACGATAAAAAAGATTTAGCCCACAAATTAGGAGCTCACGATTTCATTAATGCCAAAAAAGACAATGCCGCTGAAAAACTTCAAGAATTGGGCGGAGCAAAATTAATTTTGGCAACAGCTCCTAGTGGGAAGGCTATCTCTAGCGTAGTGGATGGGTTAGGAATTGACGGAAAATTACTTACCGTTGCAGCTACCGGAGAAGCCATGGAGGTTTCTACCATGCAATTAATCATGGGGAGAAAAACAATTGCTGGCTGGCCCAGTGGAACACCCATTGATTCTGAAGATACGTTAAATTTTAGTGCAATGACCAACACCAAACCTATGATTGAGGAGTATCCACTAGATCAAGTAAATGAAGCTTTTGAAAAAATGATGAATAATGAAGCGAGGTTTAGGATAGTTCTCAAACCCTAAAATGTGAACCTCATCAAAACTTATAAAATAAATAGCCGGGAATTCCCGGCTATTTATTTTATAAGTTAAAGAATCACTGTTCCTTTTAAATTTCTATCATACATGACAATACTCCCGGCTACCGAAACATTTAGACTTTTTGGTGACTTGAATTTTACTAGTTTATGGCATTTTTCAATAGCCTGATTGGTTAAGCCATGATCTTCAGCTCCCAATAAATAAACAGCTCGACGGGGATGATTGAACTCCTCGAGACTTTCAGCTTCTTCGGTTAATTCCACACCAATTAATAAGGCACTTTTAGGTAAATTACAGTAGAATTCTTCTAGATTATTATAATGAAAATAAGGCATGGCTCCAACCGCTTTATGGGTATCGCATGCCTGTTTATGGTACCTATTGCCTATGGTAAAGATAAAACTAGCCCCTAAATTTTGAGCAGAACGCCATAAAACCCCTAAATTTTCAGGGGTTTTACCATTCTGTATACCAATACCAAAATAACCTTGTTCTAAATTGTTTACCATGGTAATATTACTTCAAGGTAAAAGTAAACAATTTGTAATTGTATTCTATTTTAATTTTTTAAAGCCTAGATAAGCTCCTACTGCTATCCCTAGAGGCAAAAGACCTGTAATTGGAGCTGGAGGAGGAGTTTCATCATCTACATAAGTATCAAATATCGGAGGTAAATCTTGAGCAGATACTGGTGCCGAAACAAACAATAAAAAGAATAAGCTGGATAGGGTAATTATTTTTTTCATAATATCAATAATAATGAGTTTTCTAAATTCTCAGGAAACTAAAGTAAGAATACTACCCAGAAATACCACCTGAAAAAATTAAATTTAAACTTTTATTAAAGATGATCTAACACCATCAAAATCCGTAATAGTTGAAGTGTAAATAAAGCAGATAATCGGTATTTTCAGAACTCCCATTTTGTTTTTTTAACACTCTTATATAAATATGTCTTGAAGTTTAAGAGTAACCTACCGCTTACTTTTATAAATCCTTGCGAATTTTAGTTTTGAGTATAAACTTGTAAGGTTAAGTGCCAAATAATTTAAATATTCCTATTGTAGAACAATAGCTAATTTTAAACTTAAAAATTGTAACATTTAAGAAAATATTCATCAAATAGATAAACTACCATCTATGAAAACTTTATCAGTCAAACTAATACTATTCACCTCATTAATTTTTATTTTCAGCTGTAAAAAGAAAATATAACCATCATATAAAGTATTAACTAGATCAATACCTATTAGGAATACTTCTAAAAATTATCGCCGATTTTAAGTTTATAGTTATAAAGTTAATTTTCTAACCACAAGGCTACTTCAAAACCAATTCTACCAACTTACCAACCTCATGGAAAAAATTCAAAATCCAAAGCACCCTACTCAAATTACCCATTATAGTTTATCAAGACTACTCGAAAGAGCCTCTTATTATGGACTTCGGTCGCTGGTTATACTCTATATGGTGGGAGAAACACTACACATGGAAGATGATGAAGCTTTTAGTATTTACGGTTGGTTTACCGGTTCATTGATTTTTTCACAAATCATCGGGGCTTTCATGGGAGATTTACTGATAGGAAATAGAAAAGCAATTCTTCTGGGAGGTATTTTACAAGCTATAGGGGCATTTTGCTTATCTCTCCCCTCCCTGTTCGGGCTTTATGTGGGTTTATTTTTAGTGGTTTTGGGAAGCGGGTTTTTCACCCCAAATATCATCTCGAATTTCGGGAAGCTCTATTTAAACAACTCCAAACTCTTAGATTCTGGCTATACCATATTTTACCTAGCTGTCAATTTAGGTTCGTTTTTGGGAGTATTATTCATGGGATACTTAAACGAAAAAGTAAGTTATCGTAGCGGGTTTATTATTGCTGGAATAATGATGTTGCTATCTCTAACCCCTATTCTTATTTCAAAAGAGAAAACAATTCATCAACTTGTAAAAAGCAACTCTTCAATAGTCAAAAGGATTCTAAACATCCTCATTGCATTTTTCGCAATTGGTCTATTTTGGGGCGTTTACGAAAGCTCTGGCATTCGGATTTTTAATTTACAATTTCAATTTAAAGAGATATCATCATTTTATCTTTCCGAATATCTATGGGAATCTATGAACTCTGTTTTTATTTTTCCCATTAGCCTCATTGCTATTGTGGTATGGACCTATGTCTATAGCCATCCATTTTTTAAATTAATGCTCGGTTTTATCTTTGGAATAATAGCTTTAGGAATTCTATTTCTAATCCCGGAAATCCCTACTGAACAACATGTGATTACTTATTTAGTATCCTTATTTTTTCTAGGGGTTTCAGAAATTCACATTGCACCCGTTATTTATTCTATCTTAACGAAATACACTAATCCAAAATACTTGGCCATTATGGTAAGTCTAGCATTTATACCAACGAGATTATTTCATATAATTTTCAGTGTATTCAATGATAAGTTCTATGAAAATCCGCTCCTACCCCTAAAAATTGGAATATTCGCTATGACATGTGTTTTAATTGGGATAATTTCATACCTACTGTTCACAAAGAAACCGAGTCGTTAATCATATATTTTTAATGGTTTGAATTACTACAATTACACGTGCAATGCATAATAGCTTCTTGTAACCTTATTAACAGTACCCTACAAATACCAATTAAAAATTTTTGTATATTTGTATATCAATAACATTCAAAAAATAAAAAGGAGTTAGTAACGTATGTACAACTGTTTTGACATAGCAAAATATTTTGTCGAGTTAGCACAAAAAGAGAACAAAGGAGTAGATCCTATGAAACTTCTCAAGCTAACTTATATTGCGCAGGGGTATTACTTAGCTTTCTTCAATAAATCTTTATTTTCCAATCAAATTCAAGCTTGGAAATATGGTCCTGTAATCCCAGAACTATATTACGTTATCAAACCATTTGGCTATCATAATGTAAATCCGGTAGTTTTAGACCTACATGCTAAAAATAAGCTTTCTGAAGAGGATAAAAAATTCCTACAAGCATTATGGAATAAATACAAAAACGTTTCAGGAATAAGTTTATCTGAATTAACCCACGAAAAAAACACTCCTTGGGACAAAGTATTTAAGCCTAACTTCAACAACATCAATATTGATGAATCCATCATTAAAGAATATTATAAGAATAAAATAGCTTCGTAAATGGGTAAAGATTACGAAGACTATTTTAAAAATTCTGTTGAAAATCCCTCCTTAAACACAACCGAGAATGAAGAATCAAAAGAACTCTTCACCGGAAGTATGGACGATATTGATACTTGGGTTAAGTTTCACAAACTTCTTATAGAAAAAGAAAACCAAGAATCTGAACGAGCTTTAAGAAAGGAAAACGCAAAAAAAGCTTTTTGGTTTTCAGCAATATGGGCAATTTTTATTGCTATCTTCATTTTACTACACGCCTTTATTAGCATCCATTACTTTAGAATAACAGAAAACGAATTCATCTTTGTCTGCGGAACTCTTACTGCATCTATTCTAATTTTCTACCTAACAGTGATTAAGAATTTATTCCCCAAAAGGGATATTTAATACGCAAAAAGATTTTCATTTCTTTTTTAATGACCCCTTAAATTAAGCTTATTTAATTTTTAAACATATTTATCGATAATAGACAAAAATACAGCTTATCTATAGTTTTTATTAATTCAACGATAAAGAAACTTCCATTAATCGAAAAGCAGACTTCAAATTATCTAATCAACCTATTTTCGTTGAAGTAAATCGAATTTCGATTTAATAAAAAATCATAAAATATTGAAAATTTCATGACATGTAAAATCTTATTGTAGTTTTTTGCACTTTCAAAAACCTAAGAGCGCTAAACTTCGTTTTTAATAAAAAACTTATGCACCGACAAAATTTTAAATCGTTACTTGAAAAAACCGCTATCTATGCCAAAATGGGTAGTTGGGAGATAGATTTTGAAAAAGAAGAAATTTATTGGAGTAAAGTCACGAAATTAATTCACGAAGTTGATGAAGATTATCAATGTGATTTTGAAAATATTTGGAGCTTCTATAAAGATCCCTATTCTTTAAAACTTATTAAAGATAGCTTTAATAAAGCGATCCATCATAATATAGAATACGATATAAAAGTAAAAATAACCACGGCTAAAAGTAAAAATATTTGGGTAAGGGCTATTGGAATCCCAGAGTTTGAAGATGGCAAATGTGTGAGTATCTATGGCTTGTTTCAAAACATAGATAAAGAAGAAAGAAAACAAGAACACCTTCACAAACAGTTACAAATCACTAACGATGTATTAAAAAATACGAGTATAGGAATTGCATTTTTAGACAAAAGAGGCCTCATCAAAAATACCAATGACGGGTTTTGCCAGATTTTAGGGTATTCCTGTGAAGCTATAGAAGGAACCTATTTTAATGAATATATTAACAAAAAAGACTTACAAAGTTTTCTTCAAGGTTTTAATAAATTAAAAGAAGGAAAAATTAAAACCTATACCACAGAAAAAAACTTAAAACATAAAAATGGAAATACATTACATATCCATTTAGTTTTAACTGTGATAAGAGATATTAATGGTCGCATATTAAATTTTTTAGCACAAGTAATTGATCTATCTGCTCAGTATGAAAGTAAACAAAAACTTACTTCCTATTTAGATATCACTACAGATCAAAACCATCGCTTAGTAAATTTTGCGCATATTGTCTCACATAACTTAAAATCACATTCCGGTAATTTATCGATGCTGTTAGAGCTTATGCATTCTGATTATCCTGAATTGGAGGAGAATGAACTTATTCCTCTTTTCGAGCAATCGGTAGATAATTTAAGTGAGACCATCAACCATCTTAACGAAGTGGCTGCCATGCAAAATACAGATAAGAAAAATATAGAAAGTCTAAATTTGCTTTACTACATTGAAAAGACGTTGGAAAATATTTCTGCTCTAATAAAATCTGAAAATGCTCATATACAAACTGAAGTAGATCATCAATTAAAAGTACAAGCGATTCCTGCCTATTTAGAAAGCATCTTATTGAATTTACTTACCAACGCCATTAAATACAGGAAACCAGAAACAGAATTAAAAATAAAAATAATTGCAAAAGAAATAGACAACCTCATTAGCCTTGAGGTAATAGATAACGGGCTAGGAATGGATTTGAATAAAATTGGAGAAAAGCTTTTTGGGATGTACAAAACCTTTCACCAGCATAAAGATTCCCGTGGCATAGGACTATTTATTACCAAAAACCAAATAGAAGCCTTAGGAGGTTCTATACAAGTAGAAAGTGAAATAAATAAAGGGTCTAACTTTAAAGTATTTTTAAAAAATGGAACAAGAGTTTAACCTTTTGTGTATCATTGATGATGATAAGTTATTTAGATTTGGAACAAAAAAATTATTCCAACTTAAAAAATATTGCAATGATTTTTTAATATTTAAGAATGGCCAAGAAGCTTACGAGCACTTTAGTGTAGCCTTGGAAGAAAACCTAGACCTACCGGAAGTCATTTTGCTAGATATTAATATGCCCGTTATGAACGGTTGGCAATTTCTAGATAGCATTATTAAAGTGAAAAATGCAAAAAAGCTTCAAATTTTAATCGTTTCTTCATCGGTAGATCATACAGACATTAAAAAAGCACATAATCATCCTTTGGTTAAAGACTATATCACTAAACCTATCGATTTGAAAAAATTGAAAAAAATATGCCAGTTAACCAAAGTAAAAAATTTATAATCGCTATTTAAATACAAATAATTGAGTTAATTACTTTTTTCCCAAGAGCTATTGGCAATTTTTTGTTTTTTCCACTCATAAGTTTCATTGAGTTGTTTTGTAAACTTATCTAATTCATCAGAAGCCATTTGAATATAACCTATATATTCTTTCAATTCTTTTTTAGTTGCATTTAGATTATTTTCCGCCAAATGAGTTAAGCCTAATAAATTCGTGACTGGCTTTCTTAATTTATGGGAAATATCAAAAGAAATTTGCTCCATGGCAGATTGGTACTCATAGTGATTACTTATATCGTTAAAAACCCCATATAAAATAGTGTCCCCATTTTTAGTGTATTCAGGATGCGCTTTTACAGAATGCCAATGTATTTCATCACCATAATTCACTCTATATTCATAATAAAGATTAGTATTATTTTTAACTGAATCAGCAAGAGTCTCCCTAAGGTTTTTAAGATCATCTGGATGTATAAGCGAAAATCCTAAAGAGGGATTTTTCAGCCACTCATCAATATTTATATCTGGATGTAGATCCTTTATCCCTTCGCTTAAAAATTCAAATTTAAATGAGTTATCTGGCTTTACACGTAGCTGAAAAATACCACCAGGTATATTTTGAGTAAGTTTATTTAGCCGATGAACGCCCATAGCAATGGTTTTATTCTGATCGAGAAAAATCTTTCTCAATTCAATATGTCCCATAGCTTTTTTAGCCAAAATCTCAAGGGCTTTTTTTTGATTTTCAGTAATTTCCCTTGGTTTAGTATCGATTATACAAAGGGTTCCCAGAACATTTCCGTTACTGGTTGCTAAAGGTGCACCAGCATAAAAACGGATTTTAGGATCATTAACTACTAATTCACTATTTTTAAAACGACTGTCTTGCCAAGAATCATTAACCACTAATACCTCTTGGGGATTACCTAAAGCATATTGACAAAAAGAATGTGTGACATTTGTTTGTGGCTTACTAAGCCCTTTATTAGATTTAAACCATTGTCGTTTATCATCTAATAAAGTAATTAGCGAAATAGGGGTATCGCAAATCAACGAAGCTAGTTCTGTAATCTGGTCAAGCTGTTCCTCGGGTGAAGTATCTAAAATCTTATACGACTTTAAATCATCTAAACGCTTTTTATCGTGGATCATACAAGTGCCAATATCAATTTTAAAGGTCTAAATATAATATATTATCACATTATTATCAAGAAACCTTCTCTTTAGGGTTTTATATAATTAATACAATATACAAATTTAAAATAATTTTCAAACCCCGCCTTCAATACTATCCCCAACTCATTCCCCATACAGCAAGCCCATGATCTTATTAAAAGAATGGGCCAATTCTTCCTGTTCAGGAAGGGATAAATGTGAAATAATACCGGCTACGGAATCGGAAGATAAATCGTCGAGCTTTTGTTGTTCTTTGATGCCTTTTTCTGTTAAGCTAATTTTAAAAACGCGCTTATCGTCTTTTGATTTTTCTTTGGTCAATATCGAATTTGAAATCAGTTTTTTGATGATTCGGCTTAAATAACCTTCATCTAAATTCAATACCTTATTAATTTCGGTTGCGGTGGTCTTGCCCTGTTCTTTAACGATATACAAAATATGAGACTCGGTAAGCGAATACCCCGTGTTTAAAAAGCTTTTTTCTAACAAGCCAATACTTCTCACATAATTACGGTTGAATTTTCGAATACTATGTATAATTTCAATCTCCTTCATAAAATTTACTTGCTTATATCAAGTATCTTTAATTATATTTGCTTTTGTCAAGTAATATACAACATCTTATACTAAAATTCAGCTATGATCCGTATAAAAAATATAAATACCCATTCTCCATATTATCAGGAGATGCGTGAGCTTCGCAATAAAGTATTGCTACGCCCCCTAGGGATTCCCGATCATTCCTGGGAGATGCACGACGAGCGCTCTTGGCATTTTGTAGCACTAGAGAATGACAACGTGATTGGCTGTGCGGTGCTGGTTCCTTCCGAAGAACATAAAACCTTAGCGCAATTGATACAAATGGCAGTAGATCCCGATGTTCAGGGAAAAGGTATAGGTCAGTTATTGCTTAAGGAAATCATCACTTTTGCCAAAAGTAAATCCTTAAAAGAGATTCAGTGTCATTCCCGACACTATGCGGTCGACTTTTATAAAAAAGCAGATTTCACCACCTACGGCGAAACCTTTACAGAGGTAGGCATACCGCATAATCATATGAAATTAGAACTACACTAATGGAAATTAGACAAATAAAAAGAACCGATAATAAAGCAGTGGCCACCTTGATTAAGCATGTGTTCGAAGAATATAATGCACCAAAAGAAGGAACGGTATATTCTGATGCGGCCACGAACAGTCTTTATGAATGCTTCAGAATAGAAAAAGCTGAACTTTGGGTAGCTGAAGATGAAGGGAAAATCCTAGGTTGTTGCGGTGTATATCCTACCGAAGGTTTGCCTGAGGGCTGTGCCGAACTGGTTAAATTCTACATCAGCAAAGAAGCTCGTGGAAAAGGCTTAGGGAAAAAATTGATGGAGGCTTCTCTGGCTTCTGCCCTGCAATTTGGGTACCGGGAACTTTACCTGGAAAGCTTACCCGAATTTTCCAATGCGGTTTCTTGGTACAAAAAATTGGGTTTTAAAAGCTTGGATGAATGTTTAGGAAATTCAGGACATTCTTCCTGTAACATCTGGATGCTGAAAACACTATAGTATTTGCTAGATTAATTTGATGCTTTAAGTTGCCAATGGACTTAAGGATCCTAGAATATTTTTTAAATTGAAGTCTATAAAGCTCCCTGTCGGTTATTCATTTTGGGAACATTTCGATACAAATTTTCTACGAAAATTCACTCAATGACCCAAAATGATAAAATTGAACGTCCAGGATGAATACTTTTAGACTTTCAACTCAAGAAAAATCGATTACGGTTTTTGGTTTTGAGTACTCGTATGTTATTTTGGGATGTTTTACTACACAACGAACTGACAAATTTGTAATTTCAATTCCGTATAAAAACATTGAAATGACGGGACAACTTCTACAAAAAGTAAATAGCATTGTAAAGCTTACGGAGGCGGAAGAAAAAGTTTTTTCTCACTACTGGACTGAAAAAGCTTTACAAAAAGGAGCATATTTATTGCGCAACGGAAGGGTTTGCAAAACCGACAATTTTGTCGTAAAAGGTGCTTTAAAAGCTTATTTTATCAATCCGAAATCCGGCAAAGAAGAAATTCTTTATTTTGCGATTGAAGATTGGTGGGCTACCGATATGCATAGTTTTCAGCAGCAAACGCCCTCTATTTACAACATTCAGGCGGTAGAAGATACCCAGCTGCTCCAGATTTCTTACGAGTCCTTTCAAAAATTGCTGGAAGAACTTCCTCAACTCGAACGTTTTTTCAGAATCATTCTAGAACGTTACCTAGGCGCGCTACAACAAAAAATTATTTTCAATCAGGTACTCGATGCCCAAGAGCGGTATGTAGATTTTCAAAATAGGTATCCGCTTATTTCAGCACGGTTTCCCAATTACCTCATCGCTTCGTATTTAAATATGTCGGCCGAGTTTTTAAGTCGGATTCGAAATAGCTGAGTTCATTTTGGGAACATTTCGATACAAATTTTCTACGAAAATTCACTCAATGCCCCAAAATGATAAAAAACGATACGATCGAAGTCAGATAAAAAATTCATCTTGAACTAGGTCAATTTTTTTAAGCTGAATATTCCTCAGCTTTGTCCTGAACTTAAAAAGTTAAAAATGGACAAAGTATTAATCATTAATTCCAGCGTTAGGGAAGAGCGATCACAAAGTAGAAAGCTCGCTGAATTATTTGTTGAAAACTGGAAAAGTAAACATCCTAAAGACACTTTTACGTATCGCGAAGTGGGATTGGTGGAAATTCCACCCATCGATGAGGCTTGGATTGCGAGTGCGTTTATAAAGCCTGAAGAACGGACAACAGCAAATCAGCGTGGGGTGATGCTGAGTGATGAACTGGTACGTGAAATCAAGGAACACGATATTTATGTGCTGGCTACCCCAATGTACAACTGGTCAATCCCTAGCGGTTTAAAAGCGTATATCGACCAAATTATGCGTATTAACGAAACCTGGAAATTTAGATCTGGCGTGCCCGATGGCGATTATGTGGGCTTATTGAACGGTAAAAAACTCTTTATTCTTTCAGCACGGGGCGATACAGGTTATGCGGAAGGGGAGAAAAATGAACTGATGAATTTTCAGACTTCTTATTTAAAATTTGTTTTCGGAATGATGGGCGTAAAAGATACGCGGGTTATCTCGTTGGATAATGAGGAGTTTGGTGGGGAACTTTTTAAGCAATCGAAACAAATGATTTATGAAAAAATCAGGGCTCTTGATTAATGGTCTGACTGAAATTGGTAAGGTTGAAGTGCTTTTTGTTGGTTATCGAAGGAATGGGTTTTTAGGTTTATCTCATTATGTTTGATTAGTTCCTTCTTTTTCTTGCTGAAGAACGGTGATGATGAGTTGATGATGTTGCTCTTTAATCTTTACTTGAGCGCCTTCTTTAAAGCCTAAATTTTCTAGCCATTTTCCTTGAAGTCGGATTTCGGGAACAGTGTAATTATTTCGCCATCTGCGATTACGGAATTTACTATATATTTTTAAAATTCTGAAGGTGCTCAATTGTCATCTTTATATATGACAAAACTATTAATTTTAATTGATTTGTCAAATTCTTGTATGACAAAATTGTCGTATAATTAATTGACATTTGTGTTGTGGATAAAGAGCAGCTTAAAAATAAAATTGGTCAACGTATTGTTGAATTAAGAAGTCAAAAGGGATGGAGCCAATCAGATTTGGCCCGTGCCTGTGCAAAAGACCGACAGGCAATTGAAAAACTGGAAAATGGAAAAGTAAATCCAACCCTCTACTCGCTTTTAGAAGTTGCTAAAGCCTTAGAAGTTCCTTTAAAAAAGTTGGTGGATTTTTAGTTTTAGAGATTTTGAAAGAATTCTCATTTTTATAAATAATTTTTCATTCTCTTAAATTATTTTAATGAAATAAATTTCCTTGAACGGTATTTAACTTTTTAATTTTACTACTGTTATCCATAATCTTATTTACAATTTCCGAAATATTAATTTGATCAATTACTGTAATTTCTTTTTGTTCCTTAATCAAGTCTCGATTTAAATCAAACATTGGATTACAATCATCAAGATTTTTATCATACATAACTGCCCTTGGAATATTATATTTTTTGGCATATTCCATTGCTAAACGAGCCCCACTATCTAATTTTTCACCAAATAATTTCCATCTTTCTGCACTATTTTGAGCATAACTTGCAGACAATACTATTGTTTCACAAAATAAAGCTTGTAACCGATCACGTTCTTTATAACGACTACTTAATTCCAATCCATTTTTAAAATCATTACCATATTCAGTTATAAGCAATCCACCTTCTTCAACAATTTGGAAAGCAAGACCTTTATTTGTAGCAGGCATAATATTATAAAGTGGGCTCGGTAAAATAGCCACTGTTTTGCCGTTTCTATCTAAAGCTTCTTTGTGAGAAATACTATCACAGCCTAATGCTAATCCACTAACTATTGTAGCTCCATTTTTTACAAATTCCGAAACAACATTTCTTTCCCTTTCTTCTATATCTTCATCAGGACTTAAAAGCCCTATTACAGATATATTTTTATTCTCAATACGTAAAAGATTAATATCTCCTTTATAATAAAGGAAAACAGGTTTTTCACTATCTTTTACATTTCCACGATATTGAGGAAAATCATTATCACCCATAGCTACAATACCATCACAGAAATCCTGAAATTTATCACTAAGTTTTTTCTCAAACATTTCTTTCAAATGCTTAAATTCTGCAATACTGGTTTTCTCACTAATTTTATTATTTAGAAGAGAAACGATTGTACTCACATCTTCATTTCCTTTCAAATTTTTAACCAACCAAGCATTACCTATTCCTTTATAAGATTTGGCAGTTATTATATTTATTGCGTTATCCGTATACTTCATTTTGTGATTATCAAATAATAAATACTAGCTATTAATGAATAGTTTTTCCAACAGCGTAAAAGGTAACTGAATTTGCTTCACAATCCAAGAGAGCTTGTATCATATCTTCATCGATATTTATATTTTCCGTATAGATATCATCTATCAAAAGGATATCACGACCTCTTAGATTTTCTGAAAAATTACAGGTATTTCCACTAATACCTGGATATGGTTCTGAACCATCGTTATCATAATCATCAATAGGCCGTCTTAAGTGCGTGGTTTTTGTGTTTGTGTGTCTTGATATAAATTGTGTTCCATCTATAAAATCATCTCCTAATTTATTAACTGCGATTCTGATGGTTTCTTTGAAAAGTAATTGATCTTTTCTATATGAATTTTCTTTCTTGGCACGAGGAACTACACAAACGGTTAAATTTTCTGGTTCAATCTTATCTATAATTTCTGGAAGATCACTAGAAAGAGCTGCAAGTAATGACTTTTGAGCATCTTTAAGCAAGGACTCCCTCCAATTACGATTTACATCATTCTTTAAAGTTAACAAATACATCGGATAATTTTCAATTTCATCACGTCTGTCGTAGCCTATATAATCTGTATGAGAAAAGGCCTCAATTTCTTTAGAAAGAAAATCGTTTTGTTTAATCGTAAACTGTATCATAATCTAAATACTTAAAATATTACTCATAACTATTCCCGCTTTATTAGCATATTCAATTTCTTGACTTTCATTTTCAAAAACAATAATATTATGAGGCGATAGTCCCATAATTGATATAGCGTTTTCGTATTTGTTGATTCTCTTATTATTATCCGAATAATTACCAAAAAATAAGTTACAAAACTTTTTAGTTAGATTATGATAATTCAATGTCAGCATTGCCCTTTCTTTCCTACAATTAGTCACTAGAACACATTTGTTGGTTTTATAATATTGTAATAATATTTCCTCAACTTCCTTATTTAGTTTTGTATGATGCAAATTTTCTTTATAAAATTCTTCTTTGAGGATAACAATTTTTCGATAATCACAATCGGAAATATTTGGGAATTTGGATCTTAAGTTTAAACGATTTAACCTTCTCTTGGGACTATAAGTAAGTTTTTCATTTGTCTTAATTACAGATTGTATCGCTTTTTCATATGATAAAAAATTTGAAAAATCCGTATCAATCAATGTTCCGTCCATATCAAAAAATAAGGTTTTATCTTTTGTTATCTCCATTTCTGTATAGTTACATTTTTTTATTTCACACTAAAGAACCTATAAAAGCAGTTTATTATTCATCTACAAAACTAACCAAGAAAACTCAACGCTAATTACGGTTTAGCGTAAAATGAAAAAATTTCTATTAATAATTATTTAAATAAGAGGTTTTGAGAAAACTTATCAATATTCACACATATCATTTTTCCAGTTCGACTTTTTCAATTACCGAGAATCCTTTTGTTTTACTAAAGTTCATATTATGAACAAAATTTCGCATACTGTCTGAAGGATCAATTGTTTCTAAATTCAAACTTTCAATGGTTTGAGGCGGAAATATTACTGACAAAATGGGCTGCTCTTCTAAATGACCGGTTGCTGTATTTACGATATTTGCCATCGCATTAATTCTAGCATAGTCTATTGGCAAATAAGCGAATACTTCTCTTGCAATTCGCATAGAAGCACTGCAAATATGGTCTTGATATAATTCATTAAACCTTGTTTTGGGCATATTCTTTTTTGATAGTTTTCCAGTAGAAGTTTGCCTCAATTCGTAATCTGGTATGCTATCTAAACTATTAATGTGTAAATCAATATCTATGTGATTTTCTTCAAAATTGAAACTGATTTTTGTTCCTAATTCTCCAATATCTGAAAAGGGGTCAAAATACTGAAGTGCTTTTTTATAGGATGTGGGGTCTTTTCTTTTAATTCCTGCACTAATCTCTTGCAATTCTTCCCAGCTACTTAACTCCTCTAAATAATTTTTATAAGCACTATCAAATTCCTCTTTGTCTTTTAGTTTAGCTTGTTCTACTTGTTGGGAAAGCAGGTTAATTTTATTTTGAGAAGTGCCAAAAATTTTATCGAAAAACGATGGTTTAAAGCTGTTTAATTTATTTTTTGCAATACTTTCATTTTTAGTCTTAAGAGCTGGTTTTATTGGTTTTTTTGTTTCTTCAATTTGTCCCCAATCTATGGGTTCGGTACAATTTTTATGAACAGATTGAATGGTTTCGACATAATTTTGCCAGTCAGAAACAGCTTGCTGCGCATTCTCAATTTCCTTTAGTTTTTGTTGCTCTTTAAATCTTTTAGCGGCTTCTCGTGCTTGCCGTTGTTGTTCTCTTTCAATTCTTCTTACAGCTGCACCGTACGAGCGCATTGCGCCTTTTAATGTCGTCATATTTCCCTTTTTTTATGTTACCTATCAAGCTGGAAACTCAATCTAATTTTATTTAAAATAAAACTAGTTAACAACTACACTTGTGCCTTACGGTTTTCCGTAAAATAGAAAACTTTTAAGAGGTAATTAGTTTAAATTAGATTTTAAAATAATGACACACCTATTCCCTACTCTTTTTATTTCCGTTGGTAAAAGGCTTGGGTTTGATCGAGAAAATAGGCAGATATGCTATTGTTTTCTTCTATTTTTATAAAATCGATGATTTCATTTTTTCCTATCATTTGTTCTGCGAGCGCACCGGCTTTCCCAGAAATAGACGACATACTTCCTTCTACATCAATCCCAATAATTAAATGGGGCTGATGTTCTGTATGGTCCGTTTTGATGCTTGCCAGATAGGCAGATTTTACGCTTGGTTCTTCTTTAAAGAGTTGAGCCAGGGCTTTGACCAATTGGCTGGGATAGGTTGCGGGTTGGCCGATTAACACCTGGGTGTCTTTGGTGATTTCGGTTTGATGGGTTTGCTGAAAAATAGAACCGTTTAAAAGGTTTTCAATTTCTTGCGGCATCAATTCTTTGCCGTAATCTGAATACGGATTTAATACAAGTGTGGCCCCTTTGGTCAATTGAAATAGGTCCTGGCCTTTCATTGCCATAAATGGTACTTGCTCTTTGATAATGCCTTTATCAAAAATTCTATTGGTTGTGGTAAATACGGGAATTTGTCCGTTTTTAAAGGTGACAAATTGAACTTCAGTATCTTCCTCTAAGGTTCTTCTTCCTTCCTGTGATGGGTTGTGTCCGCTGGTCAATACAATGAGTTCATTCCATAGTAATTTGGTGTAGAATTCACTTCGGGCCGAAACGTCTGAAGAGGCTTTTATTAAACTTTTTTCCAGTTCATTTTCTGGAAAAGTCGATTGTGTTTTGTTCTTTTTAAAAAGGTTGAATAGGCCCATTTTCTAAGTTTTAAAGTTTGTTTTTTTATTATAGTAACCTCTGATACACTTTACTGTTTTACTTCAAGACCTTCAATTGGAGTAAAAATCGGTTAAAATTTTTGTATCGAGAATAGTAACTAAAATTAAATTATCAATACAATTTTGCTTCATTATACTTCTCAAAATCAATCTATCTGACTCATTTTATTTTTTAAGGGAAAGTTAGGGGTAATGTCTTAAAAAGGCTGTGATAGCCTCACTATTTTTTATGCAACTTTTTAATCCCGATAATTGCTGTTAATTTATTTAGTGCGTTTTTAGAAACAAGTCTAAAACCCAATTCCAGAAAAACGAATCTTGCAATTATAATTATCAAAACAAGTGGAACAATAACTGACCATTTCGTTTGAATTATTACAGTAATTATTCCGGAAAACGAAAACAACGTAACGGCTAAAAAAATGATTCTAAAGATTTTTCCTGTCCTTATTTCTAAGCTTCCTTTTTCCTTTTTCATTTTCAAATTTACCTTTTAGAACACATATTTGTCCGATTAGCTTTTTTGAAGGTATCAACTCAAATTCATCTTTTCCAACTTTTCCAATGAACGCCTGATTATTCCATTGGGTAACAAACTGTTCTTTTGATAGGGTTTTATTTTCTAGCTCTGATAAGGCCTTCGAACTTTCTCTTTTTAGTTTAAGCTCATATTTATTGATAGGAAATAGTTTCATTTGGTGTTTAAGGTAGAACTAGCTTTTTGGTTTAATAAGATGCTTATTCACTGGGGTTTCCTTTTAAATAGGTTTCCGGAGTTAAAACGGCAAGTTCACTTTTCTTAAAATCTTTGATATTTCGAGTTAGTATTATTTTTATTTCATCATTCTCTATAGCTGAGAAATTTTGTAATGCATCCTCAAAATCTTTAAAATTAGAATTTAAAGCTCCAAAAACGGCTTCTTTATCTATTTTTATGATATCTATTATCGTTAAGAGCTGCTTTATTTTTTCAATTATGATTTCGTGTTTGGCCGATTTCCTTAATAAATAATACACATTGCAAATGATAACTGGCGTAGTAAATCCATTTATCTTGTTCTCTTCACATAAATTAAAAACTTCTGTGGCAAATGCCGCAAAGGGTTCACGATCAAAAAAGAAATCCAGGATGACGTCGGTATCAATAAGAACTTTATCCATTAAGAATATTTTTCGTCTAAGCGCTGTCTTAATTCTTTTTTATAATCCATTTCTTTTTTAGGGATTTTAAAAGATCCTTTTAATGACTTTACAACCGGATTATTCTTTTTGGCTATTTCTTTGTGTTCTTCTTTAGTCAGCATTTTCAAATAATTTTCGATAATATCTGATAAGCTGCGATTTTTATCTTTCGCATATTCTTTTGCCTTTTTAATGACTTCCTGCTCGATTGTTAACGTCAGCTTTGTATTCATCTCCTTTATTTTAAACTGAATAACTATAAATATACAACTAATTTCAAAACACGTGCTTATTTTTTAATAATCACACGTTTATCGGTAAAGCTTTTGAGTGCAAAAGAATTTCATTTTGGTAACATTTCGATATAAATTTTCTATGAAAATTCACTAAATGCCCCAAAATGATAAAAAAGTAGGCCGGAAAGTTAGGTAGGTATAGTTTTAGGATATGATATTTCTAATGACAAATACCGCTAATCACTTCTCGTCAGTAAGGTTTTGTACGAAAATTTTTCGTGTTTGATTCTATCCCAATTCGGCTAGGTGCTTTATTAATTTTGTAGCGTGTTGTTTTGCGTTGTTTTTGATATCGGTTTCGGTATAACCGGCGGCCAGGGAGGTTCCGTGGAAGTAAATAGGATCTACGTAATTCATATGGGCAAACAAGGCTGTTTGCTCTAGGTTTTTACAAAATTCGTACACCCGAAAGTGCTGACTTCCTAAAACGGAATAACTGCTTTCTGAGGAGCCGACAGTAAAACTGGGTACGAAATTCTTGCCTTTGAGTTTGTCGCCTTCGGAACCATACGCAAATTGATATGCAAAAACCTCATCAAACCAATGTTTTAAAATGGCGGGCATATTGTACCAGTAAAATGGATATTGAAATACAATGGTTTGATGTCTCAATAATGCTTCTTGTTCTGCTTGTATGTGTATGTTGTAATCTGGATATAGTTTCTGAAGATCTCTTATCTCTAAATCCAAATCGCTTTTCTTGAGTTCTTCGATCACCGTTTTGTTGGCGAAGGAGTTTTTATAATTGGGATGTCCTAAAATGATTAATGCCATAATGTATACTATAATTAATTGAGTTGCTAAACTACTTTTAGTGTACTACATTTACAATACCTATCGATTTGGATAGGTGGAAAATAACTAGTGATGAAAGAAGAATGTAAAGGTGATTATGTAAAAGTAAATGGAAAAATTTATCCGTGTTCGGTAAGTTTAACGATGGATTTGGTGGGCGGAAAATGGAAAGCGGTTATTTTATACCACTTGATGGATGCCAACAAAAGGTTTAGCCAACTCCGCAGGGAAATGGGTACAGTTACCGAAATGACACTAAGCTTGCAACTAAAGCAATTGGAAAAAGACGGATTGGTCTCCCGAAAAGTGTATGGCAAAAAACCACCGATCAAAGTTGTTTATGGATTAACAGATTTCGGAAAATCTTTTATTCCTGTGTTGGAATCAATTACTAAATGGGGCAATCAAATCGTAACCGAAAAAGGGGAATTTGTTAATGCGGATTAAAAACAACTAAGCAAATCTCTTTGTTGTGGTCTAACTTCTATTTCAATTGGAAATGTATATGGTCATCGTGTCGTGCTGCCTGACAGCCGTGAAACCTTATTTTTTCATTCGCGAGATGAAGTCGCGTTTTTAAATGTGGCTCGATAAACATTTTTCCGATAGTATGCTGTTTCAAAATGAGATCCACTAAATTTCGTGTTCCGTTTTCTGAAAATTGAATGTCTTTATTAATCTTTCCTAAAGTTAAATACTTAGGAAAATCGTATTGCCAATACCCCTCTTTTTTACAAACTGTAGTTTGGTTATAATCCTTAGGTTTCGGACTTTCATAAACACCATATCCGCTAACCGATGGTTTCTTGTTGGTCAATTGTCCGTTCGGATTTTCATAGATTAACGAAACATCTATTTTCTTTCCGTCATTATGACTTAAATGAGGTAAAAGCGGAAATTTATCAATGAATGGAAAATTGGCATCTAAATAAACCATTTTTATTCCGTTATGCTGTTGTCCAAATTCACTGGCTATCTGTGCGAGGGTTTTATTTAGTTCCGGCCGAACATAATTTCTATTGGCCAGTTTATAAAATATGGAATGTGCTTTTAAAAATTCGGTTTCTTTGATTTTTTCACGGCCAAAAATTGGAGCCACATTCGGAACAATCAAAAAGATGGCGATGAGGTAAAGTGCTATAAATACCCCTAGCCGTTTTATCAGCTTTTTGTGTGCTGTTGACTTAATAAGTACAATTGAAATAAGATATATTATACCGCCTATTTGGGTAATAACAGTTAAAAGAAGGAAGATAATGCCGTGAAGGAGCTTTTTCAAAATTTAGTGGTTTGTGGGCGTATTCGTATCAACATATTCGTTTTATTTCTTTTATAAAACTAACTAAAAACCTTTGATATAAAACTACCTCCCTGCCTTTCTTTCTTAGCCCACTGTAGTTTATTGCTTTTGGTAACATTTCGATATAAATTTTCTACGAAAATTCACTCAATGCCCCAAAATGATAAAAACTATCACAACTCCTTATCCTGCGGAATTGTTTTGTTTTACTACGGAACTAAAAAGTAGGCCAGGAATAATGCATTCGTGTTTTTTGATGAAATAAAATTGAACATCTTTAATGAATAATAACAACGTATCATCATTCTGAATTGTCACATTGAGCGGAGTCGAAATGTTGATTAACTAGGTGAATCTTCTATTTCAGGGTATTATCTTCAAAGTCTATTTTTTTAAATTCAGTATGAGATTCCGGGTCGAGCCCGCCTGCCGGACGGGCAGGCCCGGAATGACGCAAATAAGCATTATTGAAAATTACCGATAAGCAATAAATTATATTATTGCCATAGTCTATTATATGATACGGTTTACATTTTGATGACATTTCGATACAAATTTTCTACGAAAATTCACTCAATGCCCCAAAATGATAAAAACTACAGCAACTCCTTATCCTGCGGATGGCAAACCGCTACGCTAGGCCATCCTCCGCATCCACCGCTGCGGAATTGATTTGTTTTACTACGGAACTAAAAAGTAGGCCGAGAATGAATCATCAAAATTTTTATAAATCTTAGCTATCGGTTTTTCCTGTTTTAAGTTCGGATGGTACTAACATAAGTCCAGGCAATAAACAGTAATTGCAATGGAATCCTAAACCATAAATAAGTAAGTCCATTTCCGTCGAATGTGCCTTTTTGATAGTTTACTTGATGTATGGATGCATAAATATTAGCGGGTAGTATGAGAAGAAGAAAGAGAATAAGTGCCCACCCGGTTATGTATTTAAGTTTCGGAATTAGAAGACCTATGGCAAGTAAAACTTCAAAGACTCCGGTTACATAAACTACGGAGTTTTTATAAGGTATAAATGTTGGGATCATCATCGCCATTCCTTTGGTAAATGCAAAATGCGCAATTGCCGTAAATACCAGCATTAGGGCCATTGCAATTCTCGCCGATCTTCTAAAATCATAGGTTTTACTTATCAGTTTTATGATCAACAAAGCGAGGGTAAAACTTACTAACAGAACAATTAATGGTTTCATATTTCTTAATTTATAGAAATACAAAGTTCTGTAAAGCGGAAATAGAAATAATGAACCTAGGTTAAGTAATACGTTTTCTTATTCTACTTAAGGCTTGTGGCGTTACGCCAATATAGGAAGCTATATATTTTAAGGGAATTTGTTTTAATAGTTTTGGTCTATCAGAAAACAGGCTTAGATATCGTTCTTCTGCGGTTTGGCTTAATAAGGAAAGTTCTCTTTTTGATTTTCTTAGATACATATTTTCAGCCATTTTGCGGCCAATAATATTCCCGATGGTGGTGTTTTTATAGACTTCTTGTAAGTCTTTATGGGAAATCTGCCACAAAATGGTTTCGGTTAAGGTTTCTATCTGGTATTCAGAAGGGGTTTGGGTTAAAAAGGAATCGTAGGCGGTCACAAATTCGTTTTCAAATAAAAATCCGAAGGTTACATCGGCTTCTTCTTTTGGGATATAAAGGCGAACGATTCCCTTAGCAATAAAAGATAAATGCTGCTCTATTTTTCCGGTTTTTAATAGGGTGGTGTTTTTGTGAAACGGTACTTCTTTTAGTTTGGAAGAGAAAAAATCCCAGTCAGAATCGCTTATTGGAGAAATATGATCAATAAACTTTCTGATTTGGTCCATTTGGGTGTTTTTTGGTTGTGCTTTTTGGTAATTGGCTTTTATTTATCATCGTAATGAAATCTACACTGAATTATCGTGCATTTTTGGTCAATGCCTTTTTTCCCAGATACTTTATAAACCAACCTGTGTTCACCTGTTATTCTTCTTGACCAAAAACCTTTAAGTCCGTGTTTTAAAGGTTCTGGTTTTCCTATTCCTTTAAAAGGGTTTGATTTGATTTCCTTTAATAAGTTTTTTATTTTAATTGCAGTATCAGCGTCATTTTCTAACCAGTATGTAAAATCTTCCCATCCGTGTGTCGTAAAAACGATATTCATTTATTGAGCTAATTCTATTTCTTCATCATTATATTCAATTAACTCTCCTTTTTCCATTTGTTCAATAGATTCCATTAGTCTATTTCTATTGGCTTTTGTAGATAATAGGTGTTCGGTTTCTTTTAATGAATTATACTCGCTAATAGACATTATAACTACAGCATCATCTCCTTTAGTTCTTGGTACAACGATTACTCCCATTGACTTTGAAACATAGTCGAAATGTTTTTTTATATTCTTACGCAGCGTGGAAATTGTTATTGCCTTCATCATTACTATTTATTGTACTTTATATTGTACGAATAAATGTACAATATTTGTACCTAATTTACAAATAAGCACTTTCCAATTAATTATAAAGGGTTTGGGTTATTCTGCTTTAACTTTTTCCAAGTACAATTCTTCAGTATAATAAAACTCATTTGTCAATTCCTGTTTTTTGTAGTCAAAAACGTGAAACCAACCTTTAAATTGGTAATATGCACCCCAATATATGAAATAATCTTCCTTATTAATATTTTGAATAGTTTCATCTACACTCAACAGACATCTATATTTTATACCATTACTTTCGTTTGGATTCTTGAAAATTGGGATGTTTAATTCGAAGGGTTTTTCGCCACTTTTTAAATATAAATTGGTGTAATTAATAGATAAGCCAAGTAAGATGTTTTCTAATTCACCGAAAATGCTGTTTTCATAAATTTTGTAAATGGTAATGGTTGAATCTTTGAATGAAAACTTCAACTCTTGAATATCAATACTCCTATTTTTTCTTTTCAATTTTTTATAAGCTTTCAGAAAGGGCTTTAAAATTATATTCTCAGTTCCCGATTTAAGAACATCATAAGCAATTCCAGTTCCAATAAATTCAATGAATTGCTGTAAGTTTAAGTCGGATAAAATTTCGACAGCCAACTCATAAAACCCAGCACCGTATCCATCTGTTTTTTTCTGTATAAAAGCATAATAATCTTCATCTAAATCATTCTTGAATTCAGTAAGTCCTTTAAATTCCGAAATATTGAAACCTTCTTCAGGCTCGCCGTAGTATGAAATCTTAATTGCTGTTCTCATATTTTTAATTACACCAACGTGTTTGCGTATGGCTCGTTGCAGAAAATTAGCTATGATTTTCCGCCGTAACCGAAAGATAGCAAATTGTTACCACACGTTTTTTTATTCTTTTTGTTTACGTTTATTATGATTTGATTTCAGCATTTCTTTTAG
Source organism: Mesonia oceanica (assembly GCF_902499555.1). Taxonomy (GTDB): domain Bacteria; phylum Bacteroidota; class Bacteroidia; order Flavobacteriales; family Flavobacteriaceae; genus Mesonia; species Mesonia oceanica. The sequence continues at coordinate 40,128 of NZ_CABVMM010000016.1, read as the reverse complement.
TTCTTCGTAAGTCATTTTGGTCGAAGTTTTCCACTCGTCCAATATTATTCTATCTTCTACAGGCATTGATGCTATTTCCATTCCCAACATTGTGTAAGTTCCATCTTTATAAGGCATTGAGCTTTTAACAAAGTTTATGACCTTTAAAATCAATTCTAAACATTTTTGCATATATGCTGATTGATATTTTATCTCAACATTTATTAAATAATAAGAATGGATGTATGTGCTTAATTCGTGCTGTAAGTTCTTCGATTTTTTATAATCATAAAATTCATTATCGATGTCTAAAATCTCGCAAACTGCTTGTAAAAATTGTTGATATTTAAATTTTAAACTTCCTACTTTATTGTTTACTCGGTCAATTCCATTCTTTGGTTTGGAATCATCAATGATTTGTTCCCTTTCCTCTCGTTTAACAGAATGTAGAAGAAAATTTAATTCCATTAACTCAAGCGCAATTCGACATTCTAACGAAGCGTAAATCAACGATGAGACGTTTTCGTTAGATTTTGCTATTTTAATTAATTCTTCCGCTTGTCTTAATAAGTAAATCGGATTATTTATTCGCACGTCAGGTTTATAAATCATTTCGTTCATTAGTGCATTTTTTTCAAATGTGTGGCAACATACGTATAACACAACTAGTTATATTATAAAAATAAACAAAAACCTACAACATTCCTTACGGTTTGCGCTAAAGGCTGAAAAATTTATGAGGAACAATACTTGTTAAATCCCTGATTTCCGTAAAAACCTCCACCCCTTAAAATTCGAAATGGAAACTATTGTCCCTACCCGTGTATATTTGTAATGAGATTTGTCTGCCAAAAAATGAACTGAACCAATGTGCTTAAAAGAATACGTACAACGCTACATTAGCCTATCTGAAGAAGAATATGCCGTTTTCTTATCTTACCTGGAAACGAAATCCTTTGCTCCCGGAACGCGATTATTGGCCTACGAAGAGCGGTGCCAAAGCCGATTTTATATCAAAAAAGGATGTGTTCGAATGTATGGTTATACCGAAAAAGGTAAAGAGCAGATCTATCATTTTGGTATCGACAATTGGTGGATTTCCAACTACGAAAGCTTGCTGAATGATACGCCTTCACAACTGGTTATTGAAGCGATTGAACCTACCGAAGTATATTGCTTAACTTCAGATAAATTTGAACAGCTTTGTCAACAACTTCCAAAAACGGAACGTTTGTTCAGAAGGATAATGGAACGCGCTTATATGGCTTTTCAAAAAAGACTGGAATTTCTGTTTAGTTTATCTTCAGAAGAACAATACCGGCATTTTATAGAAGTGAATGCTGCATTTACGCAACGTGTTCCTCAATATATGTTGGCTTCCTACCTTGGGGTAACGCCAGAATTTATTAGTAAAATCCGCTCCAAAATGTAATGCGCTTTGCTTCTTAATCTAGATTAAGAATATTCACCTGTATTCCCTGTAGGTTTGTATGCAACACAAATCAACAATGGAAATCACTTTAAAAGATAGTTTAAAATCGATTGTATTAGGGCTTCTGGCCGCCTTATCGATTTACGTTTGTATCTTACTACAACTACCGGCCTGGGTGACTAAACTGAAATTTTTTAATAATCTCATCACCTATTTTTTAGGGATGACCGCCTGGTTTAGCTATTCATCAGATTCTTTAAACAATCTGCCTATGCTTATGCTCTGTTTAGGTTTAGGGATTGGTTTTGGCTATGTCTATACCGTATTCGATGGACTCATTTCAAATTATAAATACAATGGAAAATAGAATTAACATTCAACAACTTGAACCGGAAGCGTACAAAGCGATGCTTGGCTTGGAAAACTATTTAGCGACTACCAGCCTGACGCATATCGAAAAGGAGTTGATCAAAATCAGAACTTCTCAAATCAATGGCTGTGCTTACTGTATAGAAATGCATACGAAAGATGCGCTAGGCTATGGGGAAACCCACCAACGGATCTTTGCTTTAAGTGCCTGGTGGGAATCTCCGCTATTTGATGAGAAAGAAAACGTATTGCTGAAAATGACGGAAGAAATCACCCATATTCAACAAAAAGGCCTGACTGAAGATACGTATACAGCAGCGCAAAAACATTTTACGGGGAATGAAATCGCGCAAATTATTATGCAGATTGGTACCATCAATTTATGGAACCGCATTGGGATCTCCACGCATTTAAAACACGAAAACTAATTCCACTGAATATTTTTTCAATCATTAGTGTGGAAACCGAAGATAAATTAAAAAACCGCTTCTCCCAATGGGTATTGAAGCGGTTTGTTTATGTGGTGATTTTTTGAAATTCCATTTTGGGAACATTTCGATATAAATTTTCTGTAAAAATCAACTCAATAACGCAAAATGGGTGAAAAATTATACTGAATTTATGAAATGAATCATCACTAAATGTCGTTACTCTGAATTGTCACATTGAGCGGAGTCGAAATGTTGATTAACTAGATAGAATCTTATTCTCTAGATTATGCTTTTCAATACATTATCAGATTAAAGATCCTATTCATAATCCTTTTCTTTTTTTTCATTGCCAACCCTTCGACAAAAGCTCAGGACAAGCAAAAGAAACCAACTCGCCTGCCGGCAGGCAGGAAGGACTAGGCTTATTTTATATCCTTGAAAACTACACCAAATTCCTTATCCTGCGGATGGCAAACGCTACGCTAGGCCATCCTCCACATCCAACGCGGCGGAATTGTTTTGTTTTGCTACGGAAATAAAAAGTAGGCCGATCATCTAAATATGTGTTATGCTACGCTTTTATAATTTTTTTAGCGTGGAATAATGGTTTTGTATAAAAATAGTGGTGGTTTTATGACCACAGACTTTTAAGTTGAAACCATAGTTTATGTGTGATTAGTTCCTTCTTTTTTTTGCTGAAGAACGGTGATGATGAGTTGATGGTGTTGTTCTTTAATCTTTACTTGAGCGCCTTCTTTAAAGCCTAAATTTTCCAGCCATTTACCTTGAAGTCGAATTTCGGGAACGGTTGTATTATCCTACCGCCGGGTACGAAACTTACTATAAATTTTTAATTTTCTAAATCGGTTCATTTCCATATGTTCGGAATAACGAACACAAGATATAAAAAAATTGTTGAAATTCGGTATAGTGAACACGAAAGAACAACAATATTTCGAAAAACTGGGTGCTAGAATCAAGCAATTACGAGAGGAAAAGGACTTAGATCAAAAAACTTTTGCCTTTGATTGTGAGATAGGTAGAACACAGCTTTATATGATTGAAAACGGAAAAACCAACCCTCGTTTACTTACACTTATAAAAATTGCAAAGGGATTGGAACTTTCACTCCACGAGCTTTTAAAAGTGTCTTAGGAATTTTTGGTTGTTTTGTGTAACTCCCATTACTTTGCAAAGGTAATACATATTAATCATACGTCAAGTAAATGAAACAAAATACTTGACATTAGAATAACTACTATTGAATTATTTTGGAAGATTCTGGACGTATTCCTAAACCTACTTTTATACTTCGATTGATATTTTTACTTTCCCGCCAAGTCCTTTTTCAACGATGTCGTAAAGTGTTTTTAGCGTTAAATTACTTCCGTTATTTTCCACCCTCGAAATATAAGTCCGTTTTTTGTCGACTAATGCTGCGAGTTGTTCCTGGGTCAAATTTTTATCTTCTCTGGCTTTTCTTAAAAGCAGTCCGATTTTAAAAGACTCAAAATCTCTGTCCAGTTCATCTCTGCGTTCTGTTCCTTTTTCTCCGTAAACCGTATCTTTTATTTCTTTCCAGCTTTTAGTATCCATTTTATTTATTTTTTTCTTGAAAATACATTTTCATCAAAATCAGCGCTTTATCAATTTCCTTTTTCGGTGTTTTCTGTGTTTTTTTCTGAAATCCGTTTAAGAGAATAACAAGCTTTCCTTTATCGAAGAAGCAAAAGACCCGCCAAATATTCGAACTAAGCTTAATTCTTGCTTCGTAAAGTCTATAGGTTCCCTTTAATGCTTTTAGATAATTAGAAGGAACTCTTTCATAGGTTTCAATTATTTCGATGACTTTATATATTTTGTCCTGAACTTTATTTGGTTGAGCCAAAAGAAATTCTTCGAAATAATGTTTGTACGCTATAACCTCCCTTACTTTTCTCTCCTTTCTAAGGTAACTTTTAAGTTACGTTTTTTAAAAATTTAATGTACAGGAAATTGTTGATTTTCAATAATTTTATTCCGCTGAAAAGAATTTAAAAACTATAAATAGTGGTATGTTTTAGGAATAACCTTATATATCAAAAAGTATTCATCAGCATAAAAATTCGATAGGGTTTTCTGAATTAGGCTAGAACTAGCAATTGGTTTTAATGATTGTTTTGTAACTTTTTTATATTTCTTTTATATTCATAAACCTCTATTCCTAATTGATTTTTTACTGCAATTAGATTATTTGGTAATTCCTTTTCTAAAGCTAGTATTACTCTACTATTTGGAATATGGTCATTAACTATCTGCTCTGATTCTAATAAAGCTTTATATTTTACACATTGGAATAATCCCCTTTGAATATCAGCAGAATTGGAAATATATGACTTTACCTCAATACCGATTATTTCATCTTTGTTTTTAAAAACTACATCTATCAAATCCATTGAAGGTAATTCATATTCTGTAATACCTATTAGTTTTGATGAAAGTCCCAAAAGTTTTGGATTATCAGCAATATAATTTTTGAAGTCTTTGTGTTGTTGACTTTCCCCTCCTGCTCCGTAATTTGGTCTGGGTTCTTTTATTTTTTGGTCAAAATCTGTTTCTAAAGGTTTTAAATTAAGCTCGGTTAACACCCAATACCAATCTTTGTATAAATAGATATCGGTAAGTACTTTGTCAACTGCTTTTCTTTTTTGACCTTTATTTAGCGATTGAAAATTAGAATATTCACTAAATTCTTCAATTCCAGAACCTGGAATTTCTTCTGATTTATTGATAACTATAAAGTTTAATAATGGTATTTTTTTATTAGTCTTCTTTTGTAATTCTTTAATCCAATTACCTACAGCTCCCAATACATAATTCAAATTACGAGCATTCGACATTCCAATTTCCTGAGCCAAATCAGAATAAAATATTGGCTTTCCAGCTCTAGCTTGTCTTACCAAAATGGGAAAAGCAAGTTTTGCTCGTTGCACATATAATTTATCAGTATTGCTTAATTCTGTTTTAGATTTTTCGCTTGTGGATTTTTTTTCTGCGCTATTAGAATTAACTCCAAGAAAATAGTTAGCCTTTCCGTCCCACTTAATATTACCTTTTGCCTTAAGAGTTTGTAAAGCATTTCTAACATTTCGTTTCCACCTTTCCTGTTGATTATAATCAGCCAATGGCTCCAAATCTCCTGGTTCGAAATGATCGATGCTACTTTCTACTATTTGATAAATTTCCAAAAGATTAATCCAAGTATTTTTGGGAAGCCTTTCTAATATTACTTTTATAAAAATGTCTTGCCTAGTAATCATTTATCTGTCTTTTCAAATTTTGGAATAATGAATTATTAAAAAATTTATTTATAAATGTTTAGCTTAGCGTTAATAATTTCAAGTGGATTTGGACATAACCGAATCCGCCATAGCATTTTTGAACGTAAACTTGTATTAAAAGTATATTTTTTCACATAATTGAATTGCTTCTGGACATTCCAGTCAACCAGATTTGATAATTGATGAGATGAATAATGAATCATTGATTTTGGTAGTTTTTTAAACTTATGCAAAAGTGTTTCGCCTATGAGAATTTACGTTTGTTAGCGGTAAACTGCAAGCCAACACCAACCTAAAAATACTCGCGATTTTTAAGAAGTAAGCGAAAACAAGCAATTACTTACATTCATTTTTCTATTTAGTTATTATAGGTTATTCTTTAACCAGTCAGAGCACTCTTTGCTAAATCCAGCCCAAGCTCCTTCTCCTGTTAAGCAGACCGCTAAAAGTTCATCATTTGAATTAATAAATTGTTTTAAATGGTCTCTAATTAAAGTTGTGGTTGACGATGACTTAACAATAAAAGTACTATCTAAACAATGCCACCAAATTCCTAATTCTTTAATCGCTTCGATTAGTGTTAGTGTTGTATAGTCTTGACTGATTTATTTAAATCATAACCAATCAAATAGCTTTTTTTCATAAATTAAAAGTTTCATTTTCTAATTTAATTATTCCAAATGTTAACTGTTCGTGCATTGTATGGTGTTACTTTGCATTTGAATTTGTCTTTAATTTCATTAATATATTCCAAATCTTCATCGGAATAAACTCCAATGTAAACACTCCAAAGTTTGTCCTTAACTTTTTTCCCCATTTTAGCCGCTTTGTTCACGGCATTTATTATGTGGTAGTCATATTTTCCAAAATTAAAACCGAATGTTATAAGCGAACCCTCAATAGCACATAATTGGTCATAACAATGAGTTAAATATTTATTGTGCATTATATGGTTAAGTTTTTCTTCTCCATTGCCAGCAGTAACAAAAATGGGATATTCTTTATTGTCAATTCTTTCCTTTACATTTTCGAGAAGATAATGAGCGTTATCGTATTCCACTTTTACTATATTAATTCCGGTATCAAAAATTGGCAAAGTTCCGTGAAGATGGAATATGGTCATTTCTTCTTTATATTTCCCCCATCTCAATTCGGAATATTCCAATTCCTCTGATGGAATGAATTCTCCACTATCTAAATCAGTTTCTAAATCTCGACCAAATCCATCGATTGCATTTTTGACTTGATTTCTCATTAAAACCCAATACAGAAGCAAATCGTAATTTGTTGAAAATACCAATCCGTCTCGAGAAAGATACTCTTGTAAAAATTTCATACAAGATTCGCTTTTTTCATCAGGAATTTTGAAGACGTGTTCAGGATGTAGCTCTTTTACTGCATCTATTAAACTTTTTTTTAACTGTTCCGTAACTGCTTTTATCTTCGGTACTAAAGTTTTATCATTACTAAATAGGTCAGCGATTTCACAAAAGTTATCAAGTTGTTGCATTATTAATTCAAAATTCTTCGTATTAAGTCGTTCGAAAAGTTTTACAACCATTGGGTCACCACTATCTTCTATAAATTTGCTTAATGCATTATACGAGAAAATACTGTTATCAAAAGCCATACTAAATCCATTGCCAAATAATAAATGCTTTTTTCTTTTTTTCTTATTTAAAGAATCTACAACTTCTTGGTAAGTCATTAGTTTTTCTATTTCCATTTTATCGGTTTTAATTACACACAAAAATTGTATAAAAACATCAATCTTATTTATACTTTATAAACCTAACCAAAACCATACAAACTTCCTTACGGTTTCCCCTAAAGGCTAAAAAAATCGACAAAATACCTTATAAGGTATTAATTATCAATACTTAAAAAATTAACCCGTATATAAACAAATCATTAGTTATTTTTAAATTTTAGGATTCATTTTTATAAAATCCTCAAGGTTTATGGGTTTTCCGCTTTTAAATTCGGCTTCTTGTAGGGTGCGTTCTTCTTTAAAAACGAGCTTGGCCATTGCTTTTTTGTAATTGGTGTTTTCGGTTTCTACAAAACCTTCCATTTGGTGAAGGTGAAGTTGTTTAAATCTGTAATGGGTGATTAAAGGAAGTGCCTCGGTCATTATTCCCTGTGCCCAAAATTCGGGAAGTAGCCAAAGTCCGATTTCGTCTTTAGTAGGCGTTGAGTTCTTTGAGGATTTGTTGGGTGACTTGCTTTCTTCCGCTAAAGAAATTTGGATTTTCTTCATCGATAGCTTTGGTCAGTCGGGTGGCAAAAAAGTACACATTATCCTTAGTGGTGAGATAACCTACCCACCAGCCGATGTCTTTTCCGTTGGTTCTTGTCCATCCGGTTTTATCGCGAAAGGTGTAGTTTTCCTTGTGTTCTGAAATCATTAGTTCTTTTACCTTTTCCATATTTTCTTGAGAAAAAGGTAGCTTGTTTTCATAAAGATCGATTAAAAATTCGACCTGATTTTTAGGGGATATCGCAAAATTTCCATAATTCCAGAAATCATCTCCTGCTTCACTTAGCTTGTTATTTCCGTAGTTGATGTTGTTCAGCAGGTTTTTATAGGTGCTTCTTTTGATTTTTTGGGAAGCTTTTACATAAAACCAGATGGTGGAGTTCTTGTAGGCGGTTTTTAAATCGGTGTCTTGCTCCCAAACTTTAAACGGAAATCCAAAATGTGATTTTGGTTCTCCATCCCATTGATAGATTTCATTTTCGTCCTTTACTGCTTTTTGTTCGAGCAGCATAAGGGAATTGGGGATTTTAAAAGTGGATGCGGGCAGCGTGGGAATTTCGGCATCCTGCGCATCGGTAAAGATCCATTGTTTGTTTTTATAGTCGTAAAGGGTCGTGCTGCCCTCGAGTCTTAAACTGTCGTAACTATTTTGGAACCTGTTTTGCCCGAGGAGCGTAGAGGTGCAAAGGATTAAAAGTATGGGTATGTATTTCATTTTTGTTTTTTTGCTTTGCTGAATTAGATTGAAGTTTATTTTGGAGTCGGTGTCAAATTTCTGTAAAAAATGTGGTTTTGAGGTTTTCATTTTAGGGCATTTCGATACAAATTTTCTGCGAAAATTCACTCAATGACGTAAAATGCTTGCTAACAACCTCAACTTTGTTTTTTATTATTGCTATGAATCTATCGTACATTACGATATCAATTATTGACTTCAAGACTTATTCTCGATACAAAAATCGTCACCGATTTCCACTCGAATTGAAAGCCTTGAAGTTGGTATTCTATTTTCTGTTTTATAATGAATGTCTTTAATAATTATAATCTGGCGTCGTCACCCTGAACCTGCCTGCCGGCGAGACGGGTCTGATTCAGGGTCTCATCTTCAAAGTCTATTTTTAAAATTCAGTATGAGATTCCGGGTCAAGCCCGCCTGCCGGACGGGCAGGCCCGGAATGACGCAAATAAGCCTTATTGAAAATTACCGATAAGCAATAAATTATATTATTGCCATAGTCTATTATATGATACGGTTTACATTTTAGTGACATTTCGATATAAATTTTCTACGAAAATTCACTCAATGACCCCAAAATGATAAAAACTACACCAACTCCTTATTCTGCAGATGGCAATACACTGGATAAGCCATCCTCTACGCCCAGCGCTGCGGAATTGATTTGTTTTGCTACGGATATAAAAAGTATGCCGGAATGGAGCATCACAATGTGTCGTCAATCTGAGCCTGATTCAGGGTCTCATCTTCAAAGTCTATTTTTAAAATTCGGTATGAGATTACGGGTCGAGCCCGTCTGCCGGACGGGCAGGCCCGGAATGACGCAAAATAAGCCTTATTGCGAAAATTCACGCAATGAACTAAAATGCTTTATGCTCCAGTATATTTCAATACAAAATCTGCTCGGGTTTTTGCTTCGGTTTTGGGGACTTCGATGGTTTGATAGCCATAGTGATTATAAGTTTCTTTCATTTTGGTATGCGTTAACAGCACCTCATCCCAATCTTGTTTGCGTTGGTGATCGGTTTGGTAGATTTCCTGCCAGGGCGGAAGTATAAAAACCTTCGTATGGTACCTCCAATGTTCCGCATACGATTGCATTTCTTCGCTAATTGCGGAACCGATAAGTTGGGCATAACAGAGCGTATCTAAAAACGAGCGGTCAAAAAATACGGGCTTCCGGTTGTTTCTATGTTTTTCGGTTTGCACGTAACTTTCCACGGAACGCTCGAACATTAGTTGCTTGTACAATTCCTTATTTTTCCACGGTAAGGCTTCTCCGTTGGCTTGTTGCTGTTCTTTAATCAGTTGCCGCGCTACTTCCGGAACTACGGGATATCCTCTGTTTTGGAGTTCCGTTAACAGGGTGGTTTTCCCTACGCCGGGACCGCCGGTGATGATGTGAAAATTGGGGTGTTGTTTGAATGGAATCATCCTTTTTGCTCGTTTTTAGCTTAATCATCGCTTTTTAACTTGCTGTAAATTTGCAGATCGGTAAATACATTTCCGGTTAAGCGCTCTCCTTGTCTTTGTATTCCTTCGAGCGTAAAGCCTAATCTTTGCGGAATTTTACTGCTGGAGTGATTTCCCACCGCGCACTTGATTTGGATGCGGTTAAGTTGGAGTTCCTGAAAAGCAAACTCACAGATTTTGGCTACCGATTTTGTCATAATGCCTTGCTTTTGATATGCTTCGGAAAGCCAATAGCCTATTTCTGTTTTTTGGTTGCTTTTGTCTGTTCCATTCAAGCCAATAAGTCCGACGAATTCGCTATTCTTCAGAATGGTGAATACGTATTCAGATTTTTCTTCGGATGCTTTCACCACGGTATCGACAAAGGCTTGGGTATCGGCTAGCTTTTTTGTCAATGCAACAAACGGAAGCCATTTCCCCAAGTATTCTCGCTGATTATCGATGGTTCTAAAAATCACTTCGGCATCGGTTTTTTCTAACTTTTTCAGTTGTAGTTGGTCATCAATTTCCAGTATCATTAGGCTTCTATTTTATGCTTTTTCTTTGTTCACTTCTTCTTTAAAGAACTCGTTAAGATGATGTGTGCCATAGGTTTGAGCGATATTATCCTTGGCCATTGCGGTTAAAAAGAATTCAATGGGTCCGTAGGTTTTAGAAGAGGTAAAAGTTCTTAACGACCAGATGATGCTTTTTCTTATCCAATCGGGCAAGTGATAAATCTTAATGGGTTTGCTCCAGGCTTGCAAGGCGATGCTGGCGAGTTGATTTTGACTTAAAATATCGGGACCGCCCACGCTTTCTTCCGGGCTGCCGGCGATCATTTTATCGACACAAAACTCGGCGAGATCTGCGCCGTGAATGGGATTTAGCTGTTGCTTTCCGTCTCCAAAAAGGTAAACCCTGCCGCCTTTTGCCATTGTTAAAAAGTCTTTCATATCAGAGAAATAACCATTAGGGCGGATAATGCTTTGCTGAATAGCAGCATTGGTTAATTCATCGACAAATCTTTCTTTGGCTTCAAAGATTTTTAACTGCCTTAGCTGATCTCCGTTGATGGCTGAAATGTATTGAAATGCTTCGACCTGATCTTTTAAGGCTTCGTTTAGCAAATTTGCATTGCCCTGGTAATCGACATCCATATAGGTTAACCCATCTTTTTGCCGGGTGATCCCCACGGAAGAAATGACCCAATCGATGTTTTGCGTGATTCCGTTTAGGGTTTCGGGACGGGTGATTTCACCTACAAAAATATCGTCAACCTTGGTAAATAGTTGTTTTTGGGCTTCTCTACGGATCAATATTCTTACCCAAAAGCCTCGTCTTTTCAATTCTTTGACCAAATACTGACCTAAATATCCGGTGGCGCCAGCAACCAATACTTTTTTTGCGTTCATTTTTTAAGACAAAGCTAGGGATTTGCTCACCGAATTTTCTTGACGATGGTCAAGAAGTTTGGTTTTGTTGTAATAACATTCCTTTCTTTTTTTCATCCTTGAAAACAATGCTATTGATATCCCGTAAAAAATTCCAGGTTTAAAGCGTTTCATTTTGGAGCATTTAGATACAAATTTTCTGCGAAAATTTACTCAATGACCTAAAATGCTTACTAACAACCTTGCTATCAACCTCAACTTTGTTCTTTATTATTGCTATCAATCTATCGTACATTCCGATATCAATTATTGACTTCAAGACTTATTCTCGATACAAAAATCGTCACCGATTTCCACTCGAATTGACAGCCTTGAAGTTGGTATTCTATTTTCTCTTTTAGAATGAACGTCTCTAATAATTATAATCTGGCGTCGTCACCCCGGATTCTCACATTGAGCGGAGTCGAAATGTTGATTAACTAGGTTGAATATTCTAGTTCAGAATCTTATTCTCTAGATTATATTTTTCAATACATTATCAGATTAAAGATTCTATTCATAATCCCTTTCTTTTTTTCATCGCCAAAAAAAGAAACAAACCCGCCTGCCGGCGGGCAGGAAACGCTAGGCTTATTTTTACATCCTTGAAAACTACATCAAATTCCTTATCCTGCGGATGGCAACCGCTGCGCTAGGCCATCCTACACATCCAGCGCTGCGGAATTGATTTGTTTTGCTACGGATATAAAAAGTATGCCGGAATGGAGCATCACAATCTGTCGTCACCCTGAGCCTGCCTGCCGGCGAGGCGGGTCTGATTCAGGGTCTCATCTTCAAAGTCTTTTTTTAAAATTCGGTATGAGATTCCGGGTCGAGCACGCCTGCCGGACGGGCAGGCCCGGAATGACGCAAATAAGTATTATTGCGAAAATTTACACAATGACCTAAAATGATGAAAATATCAATTATTATTAATCCCTTTCTTTTAGCTCACTGTCGCTTATTTATTTGAGTGTTTAGCATTATTTAAATTTGATAGAAATATCTAAATGTCCACCTAATCCTTCGTTGATAATTCTCTGTAATGTGGAAAATCGAATGTCTTTTAAATTTCTTTCTAATTTTGAAATATAGGATTTGTTTGTTCCTGCTAATTCTGCCAATTGTTCTTGAGTAAGACCTTTATCCTCTCTGGCTTGCTGAATCAATACACCAAGTTTGAAAGCGTCATATTCTGTTTCAAATGCCTCTCGTTTTTCAGTTCCTCTTTCTCCCACCTTTTCATCGACAAACTGGTCAAGACTCTTCAGGTTTTTATTTTTTGCTTTCATAGTATTCTCTTTTTATTTGTTCTGCTCTTTCAATTTGTTGTTTTGGTGTTTTTTGCGTTTTCTTTTGAAATCCGTTACCAACAACCACAATATTATCCAAGTCGAAAAAGCAGAAAATTCTGAAAATGTTATTTCCAACCTGGACTCTTATTTCGTAGAGACCAGTCGTGTTTTTCAAATGTTTTAAATAAATATCGGGAATTCGATCAATTTCTTCAATTACCTTTAAAGTCCAAATAATTTTCTTCTTTACTTTATCAGCTTGGGCTTCGTAAAATTCCTCAAAGTAATTTTTGAAAAAATAAAGTTCCCGTTTTTTATTCATAGTACAAATGTAAAAAAAGTAGTCCAATAAGACAACTTTTCCTTTTTCAGCAACACGTACACGGATACTTATAACCCCACAAGTTGTATTTTATTCAGTATAAATCTAACCTGAAACGCTAAATTTCAATTACTGTTTCCCTTAAAAATGCATCCAAAACCAGGTTTTACAGAACAGTAAAAATGAAGTTCTCTTATAAAGCTTCTGTAAAAAAGTATTCTTGTGAATTCATAAATTTGAGGGTTTTACGGTATTATTTCCTGCGGACTAAGGGATGTATAGAGCTTTATGGTTTCTAGTAATCGATCTATTTTGATGGAGTTGTGTTATCTCTCGGACTTGTATAAGTGTCAATTAGAAATTAAAGATACTATTTTTAGGATAAGCTGCGGAGTTAGGCTAATAATTAAAGAAGATCAAAAAAGGTTTGGCGAACGCCTGCCAAGCAATGCTTTATTGGTTAGTATACAATTGATTCACCTTTTGTAAATTGGTTAGACTGCTTATTTCATAAAAATAATTCAGTTGCCATTTTTGCGTCCTTTCAGCTTGTTTGCTTTTCACCATATCCCAATGTGGATAAACTCTAAAGGCGCGCTTTCCATCTTTATTTTCGGTAGCGAGAATTCCTTTTTTTATCAGTACCGATTTGGGGAATACAAACTGCCCAAATTTATGTTCTGTCCGTACGTTGACCACATAAAAATCAATGGCATCATTCCCGCTAAAAGGTTCAATGGGACCATTCTTTTGTCGTTTCCAAAAGGTCACAAATTGTCCGGCTTTCTTGGGTGTGATTTTAGCATTTCGGCTCAAAATATGCATTCCGTTGAGTTGAAATCGACAGGCATTGTATGCTTTGCTTTCTGTTTCGGTTTTAAAGTCGGAGAGCTCAAGTGCGCATTTATCGTAAATTTCGGTTTTAATCTGACTTAGATTTTTGTCCATTTGTGCTACTTGATTGCTTTGTTGATTTGAAATTAAAAAGCTTTTAGAAAGCAATTTTTTGGCAACGTATTTATTTAAATAGTTTAGTATATTCTCCGAATAAATATATTCTTCCTCTTTTTCCTCCAGTTATTTCATTTAATATTTCTAATTTTTCAAGTTCTTCTATTAATTTGTAAACCGAAGGTAATGATAAGCCTGTCAAATCTTTAACTTTTTGAGCATCAATAATTGGTCTTTGGTAAAGATGATTTAAAATCAATTGCGCATTGTGTGAACGACTTCCTAAGGTTTGTAATTTAAATTCAACTTCTTTTTGTAGTTTTAAAATACTCTCAAATGTGTTTATTCCGTTTTTTGCAGTTTCAATTACACCAACTAAGAAGAACTTAAACCATTGATTTAAATCATTTTTTTCTCTAACTCTTGTTAGGTTGTCATAATAAAGCATTCTGTTTCTTTCAAAAAAATCAGAGAGATAGAGAATAGGCTTTTTTAGTATTCCCTTTTCAACTAAATACAATATAATCATTAATCGACCAACTCTTCCATTACCGTCTAAAAATGGATGAATAGTTTCAAATTGGTAGTGAATTAAAGCAATTTTTAATAAATCAGGAAAAAATGATTGGGAATTATGAGCAAAATTCTCTAAATCTCCCATATATTCATTTACAGTCGTATGTATAGGTGGAATAAACGTGGCGTCATTAATACTTGCTCCTCCAATCCAGTTTTGACTGCTTCTAAATTCTCCAGGAAGTTTATGCTTTCCTCTAACTCCTTGCAATAATATTCTATGTGTTTCACGTATTAATCTAGAGGAAAAAGGTAGTTTTTTTAAACTTTTGATAGCAGAATTTAATGCTTCGATATAGTTTTGTACCTCTTCCCAATCATCTCGTTTTTCATCATTTACATCTTCCTTATCTAATAAAGCATCTTCTATATTTGTTTTTGTTCCCTCAATTTTACTTGATTGTGTTGCTTCTTTTAAAACGTGCATTCTGATAAATAAATCGATATTTGGAATGTGTTCTGAATACATATCTAGTCTTCCTAGTTGTCTATCAGCTTGACTTAAAAGAGCTAATACCTCCATATCTTCAATTGTCCATTGTTGATTTATTTTAGTAGGTTGAAAGCTTTTATGTGTACCTTGGTTTATGTAGGTACCAGATTTGAAGGTTTTCATTTTTTATTTAATTACAAACTTAAATAAAGATACATCTTAATTAAGAATATTAAAAAAATATTAAATAAGGAATGAGTTAAGTTAAGTATATACTTAAAATCTTAATTAGCCGAGTGTCTTATTTAATGTTGCTCAATCTAGCCATATCCCAACAAGCGTTGTGTGATATTCACTTTAGTTCAATCATAAAATCTACCAAAAAAAACCAATATCAATCACGGTTTCCCTTAAAAGAGAAAAATAGCCCATCAAAAAAACCTTTCCTAAAAAAATAGCCGGTTCACATAATCAAATATATTTGTCCACGTTAGTCTAATGTTATGTTGAAGAAATAAAAGAATGAAAACATCTAGATTCAGGTATTTGCTGAACGCTTACCGGTTTCATATCTAGGTACTTGATTTAATGTTTTAAGATAGTCCACTATTTCTTCAGAAGCCTGAACCATTTGAGTTGCTAGTTGTTCGGTTAGTTGATCCAAATTGTTAAAATCAGGATTTTCTGCTATAGTAGTTTCAAGAATCGCATATTTAGGCATTTCTGTTTTTTCTTTATTCCATTTTGAGTTTTTCAGCAGTTCCCAATATTTTTTTTGAATCGGTATGGTATTTCCCAAAAGCCAAACCTCAAATCTCATTTCTAAGTGATTCAAAACAATCCCCAGTTTTAATTTTTTACTTTTTAAAAAATCGTTTGAATAATAGAAATAGGTAAAATCCATATATCCATGAAGAATTCCTGTAAACGAATAATGGTCAGATAGCGTTTTGATGAATTCTGTTCTTAAACTCATAACGAATTTTACAAGCGCATTGTATGCTATTAAAATGTCTCCTTTTTCAAGTTGCTCTTGATAGATCGCTACGTAGTTGTTTAAATTCTTCATTTAACTTTTGGTACATTTCAGCTCATAGTTTTGCTAGCTTGAGCATAAGGTTTTGGCTAAAATGCGTTTTAATGATTTTTAGGTTTTATTGTGTTTCCTTTAGTTCTGTCAATTTTAGCAGTAATTCATTAATCAATTGTTCTGCTATTGGCTCATTACTTCGTTTTAATTGTTCAATAATTTGTTTAATTTTTTCTGGAGAATCACTTTCTTCAGGGATGGCTTGAAAGCTTTCCTTAGGAGCTAATGAGAAAAACAATTGATCTGACCATTCATTCCTCTCGCCATCTATCACCAAATGAACTCGATCTGACTCGCCTGAATTTATAACAGAATGCACGTAGTTTACATTGGTGTACCAACACTCCCCCGGTAACATCGTTAATTGGATACCATCTAGAATAAATTGGACATCTGGATTTGTTACGATGGGTATGTGTAAACGAAAATTGCCATCCTCATAGCCTAATTTATGATCTCTGTGGGGTTTAATTTCTGCACCAACCCCTAGTCTTAGGATACGGGCACTAAGTATGGGACATTCAAAAAAGTCAATCACTTCCTTAAAATAGTGACATTCTTTAAGTATTGCTGTTTCAGACAATATTGAGTTAGCTGTTGAAAGTGCATATATATTAGATTCGTCTCCGTTATGAGCATATAATGAAATAACTTTCCAATCTCCATCATAGCCTGACTTATTAAAATGTGCAATCCAATTTCTGTCAAGAATTAATGATAAGTCTTGGATCAGTTTCTCTTTATTAAACCGAAAAGGAAACTTTAAATATTTAGTATGCTTTTGCATTATCAATCTTAAGATTTTAATGAAACCCAACAATTCTATAATTCATTTACAAATGCTTGTAAATGCAACCTGTATTTTTTTAAAACTGTAAATTTTATTGCATCACCCTCTTACCTAATAACCAGAATTTACATTCCTGCTTATCCATTAATTTAGACTAAAATACCAAATTTATAACAAACTAGTTTCCAGAATTACAGAATCTCATCTATCATAAAAGATAATTTTAGGATTTAGATGGGTTCATTCTACCTATCAAATACTTTTGTCTACGTTAGCCCAATACTATGTTGAAGAAATAAAACAAGGAAACATCACTCTGTTTATTTCTGCGAAAGTTAAAAACTTCGTCTTGGATGCTTACAGACTTTTTCTGCTAAACGACAACATTTTTTACTAGACCGAGATAAGTTATATAAAACTCCTATTTAAGAGTTTCAAAATCATTTTACTGATTTTGACTGGAAATTAAATTATAAAGGATTTTAATGGTTTAACGGAAGAAAAGGATCATTCTCAAAAGTCTTTTGTGAAGTACCCATACACAGGAAGCAGCAGTTGGGTGGCTCTTTTGGGGTTGCCATACTCGCCACCTACCTGGGCAATAAAACTGTACAGAATAAAAGTGTATTAGCAAGTCATTTAAGCAATACTAATCTAACTGTGCTCGAAAGATTGAACCAAATGACGGTAAATCTTGTAGCAAAGGGAATGAAGGATTTTCATGCAAAAAAACAAGTATTGGCCATTTTTTAAGGTATGCTTACCAAGCAGGTGTAACTGGTTACTTCTGTAGATGTATTTATGACCCTAGGAGCGTTCTTTTTAATTTGCATCCCGATTATCTTTTTAGTAAAAAAGCTAAAAACAATGGTTCCGCCGTGAATATACCGATGCATTAAAATTATTTTAAACAATTATCAAACTGCTACTTAGGTAGCTGTATTTATTTAATTATCACGCTATATTTACGGTATTAAACAATTAAAGTCATTTCATACTAATAAAAACAATAAATCAATCACCGAGGCCTTTCAGTTTAGAAGACAAGCACAGTTAGTAAGACAGCTGTTTTGCATGGTTTTATGCAGCTATTATATAAGTACTGTGATTATATTTTACAATCTCGGGCATCTATGAATCAATGGCATTGCGTATTTTTAATGCTGCTTTTATGATAGGAGGCTTTATATGAATGAAAAAAGACTATAAAAATATAAATCGTAATTTAGGCTATACTAAGACCATACTATTATGCCTTAGGTGTAGCTCCTATTTTACTGGCTTAGGAAGTTATTCTCAAAATAAATAGATATGAAAAAAATATGTATTGCGATCGACACCAGTCCATCTGCTGAAAAAGTTGCAAAATTAGGATATGAATATGCTCAGGCTTTAAATGCCGAAGTAGTTTTACTGCACGTCATATATGATGTTGAAATGTATCAATACGATTATGACCCCATAATGGGATATGAAGGATTTTTCATTCAACAGGATATAAAACTTGTAGATAATCTTAAAGCTGAAACCGAAATATTTCTAAAAGCCACCGCTGAATATTTGGGTAATCCCAGTATAGAAACTAAAGTTTTAGAGGGTATTAATGCCGACTCTGAAATCCTTGATTTCGTAAATACTTGGGGTGCAGATTTATTGGTTATCGGCACCCATAGTCATAGTTTTATGGAAAACGTATTAATGGGAAATATTGCTACAAAAATTGTAAGGCACTCAAAAACACCCCTACTCGTAGTTCCTATAAAACAAGATTAACAACTTAAATTAGTTTTGAGCGTGATGTAATCATTCCATCTTCATCACAATATATGTATTGGTCAGACCAGAAATAGGTTCCGGCAAATTCAATCCCAATGTTTTTTTGCCAAACCGTATCTTTAGTGTTTGAAATGGGATATGTTCCCAAAGCTTTGACACCAATGGGTAACTTAGAAATAGTAACCGAATCACGAATGGCTCCATACACAACGACACCATTCCAATTGTTTTTAACGGCAAGACTGGCCAACCTATCACCCAAAATGGCACACTTTAAAGATCCTCCTCCATCCACAACCAGCACTTTTCCTGTACCATCTTCAGAAAGCATTTTTTCGACCCAACTATGGTCTTCAAAACACTTTAAGGTTTGTATATTTCCGTAAAATCTTGAATTCCCACCATAATCCTTAAATCCAATATTGTCAACAATATTGATGCTTTCAGTATTGGGGTTTGCATCACATAAATCGGCTGTTTTAAATGTCATATCTTTCTTATTTTTAGTTTTGAAACATTGTTGGAGCATTCGGTATAATTGCGGATGCTTTTTTTCATTAATCTAGGTTGTTCAACTATTTATTTTTCTTTTTCTGTCCATTATAGAAGCATTGCTGCTTTTACCTCTAAAAAAAACCATCTTTAAATGTTGGACCTTATATACATAGTTAATTATGTAAAACCCACAATTAACGAAGCTGATAAAATTTAAAGGCACTACAACTATTACTTGATCTTGAAAATAAATAAATTCTTTGAAACAAGCTTAAACGGAATTTTTTCTTGACAGATTTATGAGAATTACTCCATTTCTTTAGCTTCCTTCATTTCTTCTGTTAATCTTTTTTAATATCTTGATGCTCTTTCTTCATCATCTTGTGGTCTTTTTCACTTGATTTATTTCTACCTCAGCTTCAACATCACTAAGTGAACCAAAGTCTTCTTTTAGGTTTTTATGTCATTTTCCAGACAGTATACACTTCAAAAAAGCAAATTATTTAGTTTCAATATCACGACAATTGGTTAAATCTTTATAAAAAAACCAATCACTACCCCCTCAAATTAAACGATATAAATCTAAAAATTAAAATATAGTTTGAATGCTACTTAGGTAGCACTTTTTTTATAAGATTATAATTTTCTTTACTTATATATTTATATCTCATTATGCCCTTAACTATTAAAATTTTATCGCTGAGCAAAAAATTGTACTCTACACAAAGATTGTTCGAAGCGGCCAAAAAAAGAGGTCATAATGTAGAAGTAATAGATTATTTGAAATGCGATTTAGTAATAGAGAGAAAAAAACCTACAATTTATTATAAAGGTCGGCTTCTTGAAGATGTTGACGCTGTTATTCCACGTATAGGAGCTACGCATACGTATTACGGTGCTGCTGTTATTAGACAATTTGAAATGATGAAAACGTTTAGCACGTTAGAATCTCAAGCGCTCATTCGATCACGGGACAAACTTAGAAGCCTACAGTTACTAACCAAAGGAAACATAGGAATCCCAAAAACAGTTTTCACCAATTATTCATCAAATCATACTGAGCAAATTCTATCTTATATAGGAGGTACACCACTCATTATAAAACTCTTGGAAGGCACGCAAGGTCTTGGGATTGTATTGGCTGAAACGCAAAATGCCGCGAAATCTGTTATAGAAGCCTTCAACGGGCTACAAGCAAGAGTCATTGCACAAGAATTTATAAAAGAAGCCAAGGGTGCAGATATTAGAGCTTTCGTGATAGATGGCCAAGTGGTAGGTGCTATGAAACGACAAGGAAAAGAAGGCGAATTTAGATCCAACTTGCATCGAGGTGGTACCTCTCAATTAATACAACTATCTGATGAGGAAGAAAACTCTGCTATAAAAGCTGCAAGAATGTTGGGCCTAAACATTTCTGGGGTCGATTTATTACAATCTGAAAGAGGCCCCCTCATAATGGAAGTTAATTCTTCACCGGGTCTTGAAGGGATTGAAGGTGCTACCAAAAAAGATATTGCGGTAAGTATTATTAAATACATAGAAAAAAACACAGACTAAAAATTAGAAATGATATGAAGTTAAAAGAACATAAAGAAAACTTAAAAATATTAGGCAGTTCTATAGCCTTGGGTGAAAGTAAAAAACTGAATTTTAACATCGCTCATTTGTTTACAGACACAGCGGTAGAAGTGCCTGTATTTGTGGAACGGTCTCAAAAGCCTGGCCCAACAGTTTTGATTACAGCTGGCATTCACGGTGATGAAGTGAACGGAATGGAAATAGTGCGCGAAGTGATCTCGCACGGTATTAACAAACCTGATAAGGGTACTATTATTTGTATGCCAATCATCAATGTTTTTGGATTCATCAACCAGTCAAGATACTTCCCAGATGGTAGAGATTTAAACCGTGAATTTCCTGGTCATAAAGACGGCTCTTTGGCAAGCAGATTTGCTTATCATTTTGTAAACGAGATTTTACCTGTGGCAGACCTATGTATGGATTTTCATACAGGAGGTGGAGAGCGTTTTAATTCTGCACAAATACGTATTGAACGTGATAATGAGGATGTGAAAGAACTAGCCGCTATTTTTGATGCTCCTTTTACACTCTTCGAAGATAAAATTGAAGGTTCATATCGAGAGACGTGCGCAAAAAAAGGAATCCCAATTCTTTTAAATGAAAGTGGAAAAAGTCTCGCCCTTGACAAAGAAATGTGCAAGGAAGCACTTGATGGCATAAAACGAGTTCTGAGTTATTTGGAAATGCTAAATTCCAATTTTGAAGCTCCTGAAGAACGCCATAAAAATGTGCTTATAACTCAAAACCATTGGATCCGTACAGACCACTCAGGGTTTTTGCACGTTCAGATTGGTATTCACGAACATGTACTAAAAGGACAAAGATTAGCAACTGTATCAGACCCTTACGGCTCAAAAAGCCATATCGTAGAGGCAAGCAATGACGGCTATATCATTAACATCAATCACGCCCCAATGGTATATCAAGGTGATGCCATATTCCATATTTCAACAGAAACTGCGTAACAATTTTAGCAATGCTATTTTTCTTTGGGGGAATAGCATTGTATTAATGCGCAATTTACAGAAATGCATCTGGGCATCTTTTTATGATAGGTGGCACCTTCGCATAGCCGCTATTGCAAAAATTCTGCTGCATTAAAGTTTATCCCCGAGGCACAATCAACACAGAAGGCAATGGGTTATAATAATGAAAATGCAACTCCAATACACTTAAAGAACAGGGTATTCAGGTAGGCACACTCAAAATACTATTCAGTTAAACAGGCAGGGAACTGATGAAGGTTCTCATTATCGTTATATCATTTTTTCATCTTCATCTGTGGTATAATGACCATAAAACATTATTGGAAATCTTTTATGCAATCTTACTAATTGTTCGCGTTCATCTATTCCTTGTATGATAATAGTTTAAATTACATAAAATGTTTTAAGTGCTACCCAAGTAGCATTCACTTTGCATCAATACTTCTATTTTTGATTTATAATAATTAAAAACGAAATGTCAAAAAAAACAAAAATCATCATTATGATCCTCTTGGTCATCATAGCATTGTTAATTGCTGAACGGCTCTATTCTTAAGCATATTTAATAGCAATTTTATGGTCGAGAACAAAAAGCACAAGAGAAAGAGACCTTAAAGCCTCAAAAAAAGAAGCTAAGGGAAACTTGCCCAATCAAAAGAAATAGGTGATAAGGCATACACTAGTATGCTCGCCATCACCCCTTAGAAGCCTCATGTCTAAATATTTAAAGACCATCTTAGTTCAAAAAAAGGAAACCCGTTGTTCTTCGGAAATTTTAAAGATTTAAAGCTTTCTGACTATAAAAAAGCAATGACAGTTATTTCATCTAATGTTGAAGCCATACATCATGCTATCATTGAAGACATTTTCTATTTAGGTAAAGCATTAGCACAAAAGCCACTATATTTAAAACATTCCCTTTATATTTTAGTAGGCGGTATTTGTGTTGCACTTATAATGCATTTATTTTCCGTGTTGTATATGTCGATATGTTTGTAAACGGTAATTAGTTTGATGCTGAACTACTTTTCCGTACCAATTACAAGTAGTAAGAAAAGCTTAAAAATCATAAAAAATAATCTTAGTGCTACTTAGGTAGCACTTCCTTTTTACAATCCATATTACATTTACCTAATAATTAAGTTACAACTCTCGAAGAGTTCAAACACCAAATAACGCTATTTGCAAAAAATATGACTATAGCCGCTAAATTATTATTGGAAGCCTCTCAGGAAGAACTTCATCATCAAACCAAAGAATGGATTGATGATGTTGAATTTTATTCGGAAGAATTGAATTTCCTTAACGGACTTATCATAAAGAAAATCGACACAAGGACTACGATAGATCTTGATCACAAGGAAATTTATCGAAACATTGATGCATTACTTTTTAAACTCTCAGACGATTTATTAGCTAAGTTGTACTCTCACGAAAAATTATTAGCAAAAATTATTTTGACAGGAAGCCTTCAAGACAATAGAACATATCGATTAGACCATATCACATTTTCCAAAAAAATGAAAACTCTTGCATTGGGCATAAAAGAATTTAAGAAAGCGCTTTTTACATATCTAAAAAATAACAGTTTTGAATTTAGTATGGATTACCTAATTCAAGAAATTGATTCCTAACCTAAAATAACCATTATGAAAAAATTATGTATCATTTCATTTTTACTAATTGCAACCTCCACATTAGTTGCTCAAACTAATTATGAAATTTTGGAACGAAATCTTCCTTACAACAAATTTGCCACTAGCTTTACAGGAAATATTATTGGGACTAGCGAAAATTTTGTGATGTACCATTGGCAAAAATATATCGAGAAACACGGGGGCACTACTTACCTGGTTTCCAACAACGAAGCCAATGTTGAATTTGAAAGTGAACACGTAGCATTTCCTTTTATAAAAAATGAACTCGTAACCCTCCATACTCGCTTTACGCCTAATGATAGGGGAACAGGAGTCCTGATAACCCTGTGGATAGAATTTAAGGATGGTACTTTTTATTCTTCAAAAACACATGAGGATTCGGCAAATAAAATAAAGCAATGGTTACTGGCTTTTGACCAAGAAATCATGAAGATGAATGGAACCCATTAATACCGTAAATCATGATACGTAGGTTACTATATCTTGCAATTGTAACAACCTCAATTACCGCAAACGCGCAACATAACTATACCATACAGGAAGGTCAGGCGCCACAAGCAGGTACAAGTAAGAGCTTTACCGCTACAATAACAGGGGTACAAATGGATTTTGTAGAAAGTGAATGGCGGGATTTTTTACATCAATATCAAGGAAAATCTGGAGAACCAATCAAGAATGGAGATGTCGTGGTTATGGAAACTGAAGAAGTGATATTCCCAATTCTAGACAATGAAAAGGTAGATATTATGGCGATGTTTAGACCATTTCTAAACCAAAACGGTCTAGATTCTGTAATGCTTACTATTTGGATTGAACGGGAAGATACCACGCATTTAAATCCTTTAGTAGATGAACAGGCGGGAAAAAAGGTAAAAGATTGGCTACTTTCTTTTTATGCACAGATAGATAGAACGGCCATCACTACAGATTAACTTTTAACCATCGTATCGAAATGTCCGTTAAAAAACCCATATTTTTAAAGACGACCTAAAATAACCTGAAGGTTTTGCCATCTGGATCACAGAACGTATTGGTGCCATAGGCTTTTTCTTTATCAGATTTACTCGTACGTTATCTTGGCTTGGATGGAAAAAGTAAGGCAACTAAAGACCTTAATGAAAAAAAGCTACTCAACGAATGGTCCAACCTAAATACTTAAAAGAAGAAAAGATTATTTTTTACGATGTGGTTCGTTGGTTTTTTTTAGCGACCATTATCGGGTTGGGTTCTGGACTTTTGGTGTCTTTTTTTATTAAACTTCTTGATTGGGGCACGGCCTATTCACAAAATTTCAGCAAGTACTTTTGGATAGCTCCAGTGTTCTTTATCACAAACATCGTCCTTATAAAATACCTCGCCCCAGATGCTGAAGGGCACGGTACCGAAAAGGTAATTGAAGCCATACATAAAAGAGCCGGTAGAATTAGGGTTGCAGTGATCCCTATAAAACTCATCACCACATTGCTCACCCTTTTTTCCGGTGGTTCTGTGGGTAAGGAAGGCCCGAGTGCACAAATGGGTGGCGGACTTTCTTCCCTTTTAGCAGATATTTTAAAATTTAATGATGAAGACCGTAAAAAATTGGTGATTTGCGGTATAAGTGCCGGCTTTGCCGCTATTTTTGGCACACCTATTTCGGGAGCCGTGTTTGGTATTGAGGTATTGTTCGTGGGTGTATTATTATATGATGTACTACTCCCCTCTTTTGTTGCGGGTATCACAGCCTTTTACATAACCCATTTAATGGGGGTTACTCGCACTGATTATCACATTGATTTTACAGCTGGTATTAATGAATTTTTTATTCTGAAGGTTGCCCTTGCGGGTGTTGCCTTTGGTATTTGTGCTTTCTTATTTATTGAGGTTATGAATAGGACGGAAGCATTAACAAACAAAATTAAAATACATTTTTTACTGAAAGGGCTCATAGGAGGTAGTATTATTATTTTAATAGGCTCCTTATTTGGAACCGAAGCACTTGGACTTGGAACCAGCACCGTAACAGGCATTTTTAATGGTGTAAAAATAGTATGGTACCTGTTCTTTTTAAAAATTATTGTTACGTCGGTTACGCTCAACTTTGGCGGTAGCGGTGGCGTGGTAACACCCATTTTTTTTGTGGGTGCAACTTTAGGCGCTTTAATTGGGCAACTAACAGGAAACGACCCTGCCCTCTTTGCCGCTATAGGATTGGTTGCTGTTTTAGGTGGCACCACAAATGCTCCTATCGCAGCTTGTATAATGGGCATTGAATTATTTGGCGCTGCCATTGCTCCCTACGCTTCTCTTGCATGTATCATTTCATTTTTTATTACCGGAAACCGAAGCATCTACCCCACACAAATACTCGCATTGAAAAAGGCCTCGCATTTAACAACTGTAATAGGACGCCAAATTAAGATGCTGGACAAAGAAGTAAAAGAAGAAAACCCTAATGAGAATAATACACCATCCTAATAAAAACTAATTTAAATTCTAAAAAAATGGAAAAAGTACTCACATTACAAATGCACAACAAATACTGGTGGTTAAACATACTGCTAGGCATATTCTTTATAGGAACCGGATTTTGGTTTTGTTTCACCCCCATAGAAACCTTTATCACACTTGCTATTTACTTTAGTATCTGGATGTTTGTTTCTGGTTTTTTTGAAATTATCAATGCAATAAGCGCCAGCAAACATTCAAAACAATGGGGGTTTTATTTAGTGGGTGGTATTGTAGATATTGCCATTGGAGGTATTTTAATGGCTCATGAAAACCTTACAATGGAAATCTTACCTCTATTCTTGGGATTTTGGTTTCTCTTTAGGGCTTTTCTGGGAATCGCAATGTATTACGAACTTAAAAATGGACCGAAAGCTGTTTATTCTGCATTACTGATAACTGCTTTGCTTTCAGCAGTTATCGGCTTGGTTATACTTGCAAAACCAGGGATAGGCGAATTATCGATCGTTTATATGACCGCTTTTGCCTTTATCTTTATCGGAATATATCGATTGATTTTAGGATTACAGCAGCGACAGAATCGATAAGAAAAAAATAAGCATTACTTATTTGATCATAATGTACTCAACCCATCAATAGAAATACTACCCCAGTAGCACATACATCTATTCTATTGATGTATTATTAAAGTTCCTTAGCGAAAATAACTATGAAAATAAAAACAAACAAAATACCCGAAGTAAACTATGATTTAATCTGTGTAGGTGGCGGTATCATGAGCGCTACCTTGGCTTTACTTGCAAAAATATTACAACCCAATTTAAAAGTTCTTATCGTAGAAC
Source organism: Mesonia oceanica (assembly GCF_902499555.1). Taxonomy (GTDB): domain Bacteria; phylum Bacteroidota; class Bacteroidia; order Flavobacteriales; family Flavobacteriaceae; genus Mesonia; species Mesonia oceanica. Next base: position 13,473 of record NZ_CABVMM010000016.1, on the reverse strand, counting down.
GATTGGATAAGGTGGCTCAGGAAAGTTCTGCCACTTGGAATAATGCCGGAACAGGTCATTCTGCTCTTTGCGAACTCAATTATACTCCTGAAGATGCCAATGGAAATGTGACTATAAAGAAAGCCATAGACATCTGCACCCAGTTCGAGATGTCAAAGCAATTTTGGTGCTACCTTACCCAAAAAGGGTTTATTAAAAATCCTGAAAGATTTATTTGCAATGTACCACACCACAGTTGGGTAATGGGTAAAACAAATGCTGAGTACCTTGAAAAACGGTATAAGTCAATGCGCCAACATTTTATGTTTGACACCATTGAATTTACAAGGGACATTGCTCAAATGAAAAAATGGTTCCCGCTTATGATGCACGATCGAGCTGATGATGAAATTATGGCTGCTTCTAGAATTGAACGCGGAACTGAAGTGAACTACGGAGTGTTAACCGAGCAACTATTTCAAATTTTAGAAGAACAATTTGACACCCCCGTTTATTGCAACAAAGAAGTACTGGATGTTGACCCAGATAACACTATAGATTGGACGGTAAAAATAAAAGACACACATTCCCGCGAGACCCAACATTTTGATGCCAAACACGTATTTATAGGAGCTGGCGGCGGGAGTTTGCTATTATTGCAAAAAGTGGAAATAAAGGAAAAAGCAGGTTACGGTGGTTTCCCGGTTAGCGGTGAGTGGTTGGTTTGCAAAAATGAGAATATCATCAATGAGCATAATGCTAAGGTTTATAGCAAAGCAGGGATAGGTGATCCTCCTATGTCTGTTCCTCATTTAGATACGCGCTATATAAATGGAAAACGGGAATTACTTTTTGGTCCTTTTGCAGGTTTCAGCCCAAAATTCTTAAAAGAAGGTTCAAACTTAGACCTGTTCAAATCCATCAAGTTTAAAAATCTTCATTCTATGTGGGGGGTCTTTTGGCACAATCTACCTCTAACTGAGTATTTAGTAAAACAACTCTCGATGAACTTTGAGGACAGGATGAATGCATTGCGCACCTTTGTAAAAGATGCCAAGGATGAAGACTGGGAAATTTTAGTAGCTGGACAACGGGTACAGACCATAAAAAAAGATGAATTTGAAGGTGGTAAATTAGAATTCGGCACCGAGGTGGTAAGTAGTGAAGATGGCAGTATTACCTGTCTATTGGGCGCATCACCAGGTGCATCTACTGCGGTAAAAATAATGATGGAGGTTTTGGAAAAAGCATTTCCTGAAATAGTACTTTCTGAAAATGGAAAAAAAACCCTCAATGAAATGTTACCATTTTGGAATAATGATGTTACCGAAGCCTTTTTTGATGAGCAATTGAAAAATTCAGAAAGCACCTTGAACTTAACAACTGCAAAAAAATAATGGATACATTCAACATAGGTGCACTGTTAATGGTGCTGGTATCTGCGTTTGCATATATTAACTATCGGTTTTTAAAATTGCAGAACAGTATTGGTATTATGATCATATCTATATTGTTTTCGCTCTGCCTAATTGTTGTTTCTTCTTGGTATCCATCGTATATTGGTTATGAAAAGAGCCTGGTAAGCACTATCGATTTTCAGAAACTTTTATTAAATGGTATTCTTAGCTTTATGTTATTTGCGGGAGCTTTACATGTAGATTTCAATGCACTGAAATCTCAAAAATGGAATGTTATTGCCTTTACCACATTAGGAGTATTGCTTTCCACAGCATTTATTGGGATTACACTTTTTTATAGCTTGTCGTTGTTTGGAGTAAGCTTACCCTTAATTTATTGTTTCCTATTTGGAGCTCTCATCTCGCCTACAGATCCTGTGGCCGTAATGGGTATCTTAAAAAAAGCAGGGATCCATAAAACTTTAGAGATAAACATTGTAGGAGAAAGTCTATTCAACGATGGAATAGGTGTGGTACTTTTCATTATCCTACTAAAAATTGCTTCAGCAGGTAGTTTCGAAGCTATCGAAACTACAGAAATTGTAAAACTGGTTTTTTTGGAAGTCTTGGGAGGTATTTTATTTGGAATCGTATTAGGTAGAATTACCCACAGGGCTATTTTAAAAATTAACTCGTATGAAGTAGAAGTACTAATTACACTGGGAATGGTAATGGGAGGTTATGCCCTTGCAGGAAAACTTGGACTTTCCGGCCCCTTGGCTATGGTGGTATCCGGACTTTTCCTTGGCAACAAGACTTATACTTCATCTAAAAAGCAAGCTGAAACCCAAGAATATGTGTATAAGTTTTGGGAATTGATAGATATTCTCTCCAACGCCATTTTGTTTGTGCTTATAGGAATGGAAATTGTGCTTATTACCTTCAGCAAACAACTCATTTTTGCAGGTTTAATAGCCATCCCAATTGTACTGATTGCCCGGTATATTTCGGTAAAAGTATTGGTTAACTTTTTAAAAAAATGGAATTCATTTGGATCTAAAACTTCAATGATTATGACTTGGGGTGGATTGCGTGGTGGTATTTCCATTGCAATGGCACTATCCCTTTCTAAAACAAGTGCTTGGGATATTATTGTTCCCATTACCTATATCGTGGTGGTTTTTTCTATCATTATACAGGGCTTATCCCTTGAAAGAGTAATAACTCATTTTCAGAAACCTATGAAAGTTAAACCCAAATGATAACAGATTTTTCGCAAACCTAGACGACTGGCTTAGTCATCTATCTACTTCCTATCCTCATTGGGGCGTATCTGTTTTTATACCATAGTCTATATAGCTCCTCTGTTGCCAGGAGACGGATTACTGTTTCTTATTGAAATTCTTGCCGCTGCTGGTTCGATAAATTTTTCCATTGCCGGTTTGATGCCGGCTTAATGGTCGTTTCTGGTAGCGTTTTAGGCAATGTGACTTATAAAGATGACAAAGCCTAGAAATATCATATCTCTATGGTATAAATTCATTATTTTATTCTCGGTTTACTCCTATTGTTAGGGCTATCGTTCCGCTTGTGACTGGCATTAGTCTGATGGATCACAAAACACAGTGTGATGAGTGTGGTATTTCAGGTAGTAATAATCACAACAGCAACATTTTGCCTTCATGATAGTAAATGGAAAAAAGAGCATTTTACCACTATGATATTAATTTTCAAGGTGGATTAAAGTGAAACTACTACTTCAATTAAATAAAGCAGATAGTTACAGCTTTTAAGAGCAGGAAACATAGTAAGTTTCATTTATTCTTCTATCGGGATATTTTAAATAATCAAGCGTACCTCACCCAATTCCTCAATTTTATAAGGGAATGAATCTCCAGGAGAACCTATAAACATAAAGTTAGTGGGTATTCCCCATCTTTTTGATAATTCGTAAATTTTTTCAGGACCAAAAACACCAGGCTCTTCTAAAAATTCTATAGCTATTTCAGGATACGCACGATCCAGTACTTTTACATCATTTTTTAAATTTTCGGGAACAATTTCACCAGTATCTAGCACCGTTATAATTTTAATACGCCGAGTAGATTCGTTGTGCTTAACGTATTGCATTATCTTGTTAAGTTTTGCTACATTATCGTGATTGGTAAAATAGACAAACTGCTGGCTATTTACTTCATTAAGAGCCTTAGTTGTTATGCTCCTTAACTTGTGAAACAACTTCCCTTTATCTGGAAATGCATATTCCAAAACTTGTAAAAAGGCCTTATAAATCCTAACTCTATATAACATAAAGAAAATAACAGCCAATGTGGGAATAAGATATTCTATAAAAATCGCTAGATACGCGGGGTTCAGATAAATATTGCCTATAATAGCTGACCCTACAGCTACTATCGCTATAAAAAGAACTAACCAGCTTGCACGTTCGGGGCGAGGTAAACGCTTTCGATTTACTTTCAATAAGATATTCCCTATTCCAAACAAGCACATTACAGAAAGAAATGCAATGGTATACACTCCCGCCAGTTTTGCGAGGTTACCTTGCGTTATTAGCAAAATTGAAGTGCATAAGAGAAAGAACATTAATGGGATAAAATAAGCGCTACCTTTCTTGTTCTTTTTAAGCAATAGTTTTGGCAATATCCTGTCCAGTGCCATACGCTGCATAAGACCACTTACTCCTACAAAAGAGGTAAGCACCGCCCCACTCAAGACCAATGCTGCATCTATTCCTATAATGTAGGCAAGCCATCTTCCAGAGGCCGTCTTACCCATTAGAGAAAGTAATGAATCTTGATTGGCCACCACGGTATCCATTGGAATAAGCGCCAATGCTAAAAACGCAATCAACGGATTAAAGACCGTAACCACAATCCACATATTACGAAGTGTTTTCGGAAACACTCCTTTTTGCTGTTCTTCTACATAATTAGCCGAGCTTTCAAAACCACTTATTCCCAACATTGCTGCGGAAAAACCCAAAAATAAAGCTGCAATAATCCCTCCTTTTACAGGTTTGCTAAAATTTGCAAGTAAGGTTTCAAATCCGTTTTCAAACAAAAAGAACAAGCAAAAACCACATAATAAGGTAAGAGATATCAAATGAAAAATAAAAATACCAATAGCCACTTTTGAAGATTCACCAATACCAATGATTACCAGCCCCATAAAAAGCAACAATAACCCAATAGTAGTAGGTATTATGGGGATAACGTTCCATATACTATAAGCATATTTTACCGCCTCACTGGCTGAAATTACAGCAGTGGCCATATAAGAAAGTACTGTTAGCGATGCTGCAAGCGATGCCGTAGATTTTTTAGTCGTGTTGAGCAGGGCATTATAAGCTCCGCCATTTAACGGCAGTGCACCTACCACTTCACCATAAATCCGTCTAAAAAAGAAAAGCACAACAGCCACTATTAATAAGGATACCCAGGCATACTGCCCAGCATAGACTATAGCAAGCGCTGAAACATAAAGACAAGACGAGCTGATATCATTTCCACAAATGGCAGTAGCTTCAAGTTGGTTAAGTTTTTTAGACATTCTGAAATTTTATGAATCAAAAATAAAGCTAATTTGTTTTGACTAATGCTACTTAGGTAGCAGTACGTAATTCTTCAACTATTGAATTTTGAAACCGAATGAGTTTTCAAATGTTGAAAAGGGCTTTAAATGATTAAATGGAATTCCGATGGAGCGGACTCCGTTCACGATTTCGGATTGGGAATGCAGTGATCCTTTCCAGAGTATCGGGAGGGTTAACGAAATGAAAAGGAGAAATTGGGGGGTGGTGTCCAAGACTTTTTAGGGAAGCGCTGCCGCCCGGAATGTAGCTTTTCGAGGAATGAAGGGGAATATGCTGAGTGAACTCAATAAAAGAATAATGCTTTAATGGCTAATTATACTCTATAGTGGAAAATATATGTAACAAATTCAATTGTCCTAAAAAAATACTTTTTTTGGGACAAAATTAAGCCCCCTATATTATTTGTTTCAATAACGTAAAATACTATTTACTTTTTTAGATATATTTGTAAAAAATATTTAACGTTATGCCTAGAAACAGCCTTATACTACTACCTAAAAACCAGAAGCTTTTACAAGCAGTGGGAGAAAATATCAAGTTGGCACGCTTACGCAGGAAACTAACGATGGATCAGGTTTCAGAGCGGGCAGGGATTTCCCGACCTACACTTTCTTCCCTAGAAAAAGGAAGTCCTTCAGTTTCTTTAGGTATTATTCTCCAGGTTTTATTAGTATTAGGATTGGAGAAGGATATATTGCTTTTGGCCAAAGATGATACATTGGGTAGAAAAATACAGGATGCCGATCTAACCGTTAAAGAACGTGGTCCAAAAAATACCAAGAAATAATGACAAAGGAACGAAAAGAAATATTGGTATATGCGCATTGGGATGGAATTGAAGATCCATTCTTAATGGGGAGTTTATATGCTACGCCATCTAGAGGAAAAGAAATATTTTCCTTTGAATATGCTAAAGAATGGTTACAATCGCATTATGCCCAGATCATAGATCCAGATTTACAATTATTCGAAGGAGCCCAGTACCTGACTGATGAGAAATCCAATTTCGGTATTTTCTTGGATTCCTCACCTGATCGATGGGGTCGAGTTCTAATGATGCGTAAAGAGGCTGCTAAAGCTAGGAAAGAAGAACGCCGGCCTAACACTTTAATGGAATCGGATTACCTACTCGGAGTTTATGATAATAACAGAATGGGAGGACTTCGTTTTAAAACAACGTCCGATGGTGCATTTTTAGATGATGATGAAGCGATGGCCGCACCACCTCTTGCTGCACTTCGGGATCTTGAATTTGCCAGCTTACAACTAGAAAAAGAAGATGCCTCAGAAAATCCGGAATACCTAAAATGGCTTAATATGCTAATGGCACCAGGATCTTCTTTGGGAGGTGCAAGACCCAAGGCAAACATTCGGGATACCGAAGGAAGTTTATGGATTGCTAAATTCCCAAGTCAAAATGATCGTCAGGATATGGGCGCTTGGGAAATGCTTGCCTATCGGCTTGCCATTCAATCTGGTATTGAAATGGCACCGTCAAGGGTAGAAAAATTTTCGCATCATCAACATACATTTCTAACACAACGATTTGATCGTAACAACAATGGCACCCGAACGCACTTTGCCTCTGCAATGACCTTATTAGGATATAGTGATGGAACGGACTATCAAGATGGGGTTAGTTATTTGGAGCTTGTGGAATTTTTGATGCAGAATGGAACTGACGTTAATAACGATCTCAAAAAATTATGGAGGCGCATTGTTTTTAATATAGCCATATCAAATACCGACGATCATCTTCGCAATCACGGATTCCTTTTGAGGGATTCGGGTTGGATACTTTCGCCAGCTTATGATATCAATCCAACACCGAACGGTAACGGTTTAAAACTTAATATTTCAGAAACCGATAATGCGTTGGATTTTGATCTTGTACGAGAAGTAGCTCCATATTTTCGGTTAAAAGAAAAAGAGGCCGATGCTATTATCAATACAATTGGTCAGAATGTAGCCCAATGGGAACAAATAGCGACGGATCTAGGTATTCCAAGAAACGAAATGGAATTAATGAAAAATGCATTTAAGTATTAAAATAGTTCATCCATACTATTTCTTGCTACAAAATAATATCATTTGAAATCAAGGGAAATGTCAAATTGAAAATGTGATGATTCTGTACTTATTCTGTACTAAGGGATATAAAAAAAGGCTTCACATTTCTGTGAAGCCTTGTCATTGCTAGTAGCGGGAACTGGACTCGAACCAGTGACCTTCGGGTTATGAGCTTGACACTCATCACCATCAAAACAACACAAAAGCCTTTATAATCAATTGTTTTTAAGATAATTAATAATTTAAAAAATAAATTAAAACTATTTAAAATTAAATTATTCTGTACCTATTCTGTACCCCTTTTTTAATATTATTATATCTTTGTATCATCTCTAAAGCAGTAATTATGGCAAGCATCAAAATTGTTCGACGAAGAAATAAACAAAGAAAAGACGGTACTGCTCCACTAGCACTAAGAATAAGCGAAAATTATAAAACAAATTATAAGTTTTTGGGGCAGTACCTCCTTGAAAAGGATTGGGACAGTGCTGCTGGGAAAGCTAAAAGAACCCATCCAAATCATAAAAAGCTAAACAACTTTTTGATGAAGAAGTTGACAGAAGCCAATGATCTATATTTTGATTCTAAAGATGATAATATTACACCCCAACAGGCTAAACAAAAATTGAAAGGACCTGGAGGCTCTAAATCTTTTTTTTCAGTTGCATCAGAACGAGTTAAAAGTAAATATGACCGTGGAACTTTCTCAGTAGCCAAATCTGAGCTTTCTATATTATATAACATTGAAGAGTTTTTAACGCTTAAATCCGCATTACCCAAAAAGAAAGTGATTGAAGATATACAACAAAGAAGAAAGGACAGGGTTAGCAAGTCTCGTAAAGGCGAATATTCTTTTATGGACGGCATTAATCATTTTAAGAAAAATAAAACTTTAAAATTCCGGGATATAGATCAATCGCTTATAGAAAAATATAAAACTTTCTGTTCAGTTTATCTAAATCAGAAAACTCGCACAATTACTAATCAATTAATTTTCATAAGAACCCTTTTCAATATTGGTATAAAAAAGGGAATTGTTGCTTCTAAATTTTATCCGTTTGCAGGAGAAAAAGAAAAGATACGAATTGGTTCTGGCAACAAAATCGGTCTTACGATTAAGGAAATTGAAAAAATAGAATCGTTGGAATTTGAACCTCAATCATCAATCTGGCATACACACAATGTATGGTTAATTGCTTTTTATTTTGCCGGAATACGCATCTCTGATGTGATAAAATTAAAATGGTCAGATTTTAATGATGATAGGCTTTACTATGTTATGAATAAAAATGAAAAGCCTTTAAGTCTTAAAATACCAGATAAAGCCAATACCATTTTAAATTATTACAAAAAGAACAAAGCAGAAAATAATGGATATGTCTTTCCTTTCTTAAAAGATACCAATTCTAACAATGATGAAGATATTTTTAGAAAGACAAGAAATGCGACAAAACTATTTAATAAATACCTGAAGCGTATAGCTAATCAATGTGGTATTGACAAGAACTTATCAAACCACATTGCCCGGCATAGTTTTGGGAATATTGCTGGTGATAGAATACATCCTTTAATGCTACAAAAATTATATCGCCACAGTGACCTAAAAACCACACTAAATTATCAAGCCAACTTTATTCATAAAGATGCAGATGATGCTTTGGATAGTGTAATCAATTTTTAAATAAATTTATGGTATAAAAATGCAACCAAAATGGTTTCCGATTTTCTATGCGTTGTCCCAAGGTCAAGGAAAATCCATTACGGAACTAGCAGTTGAAATTGGACATTCTCACCCTTCAGTAAGTAACATAGTAAGTGAAATGATCAAAGCGAAGCTTGTTCTGAATAAAAAAGACCCTGCCGATAGAAGACGAAATTTGGTGCGTCTGTCTAAAAAAGGAACGAGTTATAACCAAAAAATTCAAGATCAGTATATTGATTTAGAAAGCGCAATTGGAGCTATTGAATCGCAGGCAACGTATAATTTATGGAAGGCTATAGAAGAGTGGGAATTTCTACTCGAACAAAAATCTTTACTACGGAGAGTGACCGAAGAAAAAAAACTTAGGGAAAGTAAAAATGTGAAAATTGTTAAATATAAGTCAAAATATGCAGCAGCATTTAAATCACTGAATGAAGAATGGATTTCTTCATATTTTAAGATGGAAGAAACAGACTATAAATCCTTAAGCGATCCGGAAGGTTATATTTTAAAAAAAGGCGGGGCTATTTTGGTGGCACTATACCAAAATAAACCAGTTGGTGTGTGTGCAATGATTAAAATGTATGATAGCAAATATGAATTTGAACTTGCTAAAATGGCTGTTTCACCACTTGCTCAAGGTAAGAATATAGGCTGGTTACTTGGCCAAGCAGCGCTAGATTGGGCAAGGATGCAAGGAGGAAAAAATATATACCTTGAGAGTAACACGATATTGAAACCAGCTATTAACCTTTATCAAAAACTGGGGTTTAAAAAAATTACAGGACATCCCACCCCTTATGAAAGATGCAACATTCAGATGGCTTGCAATATTAGCACAAAGAATAAATAAAAAATAATATAATATGTATAAAAATAAGATCGCCATAGTCGTATTAAACGATCTGGCTTATTGGCAGAAATTAAATGTCACCGCTTTTCTGTCAAGTTCAGTAGCAATAGCATTTCCTGAAACACACGGTGCAGCGCTCCTTAGTGCATCAGGTACACCTTACCTACCCTTTTTAAAACATCCAATACTTGTCTATGCAGCTGAAACAACTGAGCAAATGAAAAGAACTTTTAATAGGTCACAGGAAAGAGAGTTGCATATAGGTGTTTTTACTAAAGAACTCTTCTCAACTAAAAATGAGGAAGGTAATTTAAAAGAGGTTGCCAAGCATACCGATGCTGAATTGGATTTAGTTGGTATTATTATATATGGGGAGAATAAAAAAGTCGATAAAGCCATTGACAAACTGAAATTCCATTCCTAACCATTTATTATTTTATCACATTTTATAATAAGTTGATATGAAACAAACTTAAATTTAGTTATGAAACAGTCGAATAACCCATTTATTCTAGCATTGAAAGCCCGTAACCTGACCGTTGAAATTCATCATCATTCAGCGTATCAAATTGTCTTATCCAATGATACTCCTTTTAATTCTACTATTGATGGAACATTATACGAACGTATTCACGGTTTTCTGATAAAACCCCACGTTCGCCACTTTTGTGTTGCAGAAAAGGGAACATTAAATGTTTTAAATATAGAACCTTATTCCACCATTGGCTTAGAATTATCAAGCAGATTTAAAGAAGATGATAATATAGTTTTTGACTCGCCGTCAGAAACAAATAATTTCTTTGGAACTAAAAAGGATAGTTTAGACATCTACAAGATAATCGATGCCTTAATCGCCAAATTACCCTTAACCGATTATGATGACAGGATTACAAAAATTGTGGATTACATCAAAGCCAATTATTTTCAGTCTGATATCACGCCACAAACATTTGCCGATATCGTTTTTCTTTCTCCGTCCCGTCTAGCATCACTTTTTAAGCAACAAACTGGTAGTAGTCTCTCAAAATATTTATTGTGGACCCGCTTACGGCAGGCCATTTATCTCACTCTTTCAGATAAAGACAGAAGCCTCACAGACATTGCATACGATACCGGCTTTTATGACCTTCCACAATTAAATAAATATATGTACGAGATGTTTGGAATGCCACCAAAAGCCTTAAAACACAATAGCGATTTAATCGAGGTATATTAGCTGACCCTCAAATAGCTAATCCATAGGAATCCTGCCTCCCTTATAGATTCGATCTAAAGTAAAAAACCCCAGACTCAACAGTATATGTTAGTTCTGAGGTTTTTTAATAATAGTTTTGTTAGTTATCACTGTAATGATAATGAACCAACATTTTATATCCGTTAAATTAATTTAAGCCTCTTTTAAAAAAAGCGCTTATTCATTTTATCCATCACTTCTTCTATTCCGTCTTTTCTAAGCCACTTGTATTCTGTTGCTGAAAGTTCACCGGCAGTATAATGTAACTGGGTATCATTATTTAGAGTTACGTCGTAAATGACTTCGGCAATGCTTTCCGGCGTATCACGTTTAGCGGAAGCATCTGCCTTCATAGCTTTCATATAATCACCGAAAAGTTCCTGATAATCGGGATGTGAAACCAGTTGCGCCTTACTTCCAAAACTGGTTTGCATATAAGCCGGAACAATGGTCTTTATAGCAATCCCAAAGTTGTTTAACTCATAGCTCAATCCTTCTGTCCACGTTTCTAAAGCAGCTTTGGTGGCTGCATACACCGCTACAAAAGGATATGGTATATTGGCGGTTGAAGAAGTTACCGTAATAATATTCCCTTTTTTCCGTGCTCTAAAATACGGAAGAAACGATTTGGTTACCAATACGGTTCCTAAAAAATTGGTGTTGATTTGCTGCGCTATTTGTTCGTCAGTTGTCCCTTCAAAAGGCCCCATCAAGCCATAACCGGCATTATTCAATACCACATCTACTGGACTAATTTCTTCTGCTTTTGATGCAATCTCTGCTGTCTGACTAACGTCACTGATATCCAATTTCAAAAGATGAATATTAGAGAATTGGGTAAGCTCGGTTTCTTGTTCCGGCTGGCGCATTGTGGCAATGACTGTCCATCCTTTTGCAGCAAAAAGTTTTGCGCTTGCTTTTCCTAGTCCTGATGATGCTCCTGTAATAAAAATTGTCTTGTTCATTTTTTTATTTTTAAAAAATTATACAGCAAAGTTCCCCAATAAAAAGAGGAACCTGTTTACCATTTGGTAAAAAGCGATTTTAACGAATATTCTTCCGTATTCTGCTCAAGGATTGCTGGGTGATGCCCAAATAGGAAGCAATATAGGATAATGGAATACGATTGACCAGCGTTGGGTATTTCTCCATAAATTCCAGATAGCGTGTCGTTGCATCTTGTGAGATTAGCGGACTCACGCGCTCTAGTTTTTGAAAAAGTGCTTTCGTTGTGATTTTTTGAATGATACTATCCCAGGCGATGATGGTGTCAGAAATTTCAACCCAGTCTTTATTTGAAAATACGAGTAGCTTACAATCTGTAGCCGCTTGAATATATTCTGTAGAAGGCACATTTTTCAGATTGTACAGTAAATGATTTTCCTCGATGAAAATCTTGGTGATTTCTTCGCCTTTATTATTGTAATAACAAATACGAAGCACTCCTTCAATAATGAATCCCACCTGCTTGAGCACCTTTCCCGCTTCAGCAAAATAGTCGTCTTTCTGAAGTTCTACAACCTTTGCTTTGCTTCTAATCAAGTCTATTTGCCGAGAGTTCAGGTCTCCAAACTGTAAAATATACTCTATAAATTCTTCCATTAATACAAAAGTATTAATACCAATCTCAAATCATTTACCATTTGGTAAAAAGTAGTGGACTTAAACGTTTTTTTTCCGAGATGTCGGTGATATTAAAAAAATCAACAGCTATGCACTACAGTGATTTGATACAAGTTAAAAAATCTTAAGCATTATAATTTTGCTACTAATCGAAATTGAATTCTTCAAAATCTATCAATAACTCACTGGTCACAAAGAGAAATTTGATTTTATAAACTTTAATAAAATGGCATCAAATTTAATAAATAATGATTCTTCAAAAGCTTTTGATGGCATCGTGCTTATTCCAGACATTAGCGGATTTACAAAATTCGTGAGTAGTACCGAATTCGAAATCGGAAAAAAAATAACCAGAGAATTATTATCAACAATCCTTGATTATAATATATATAATTTTCAAATTTCAGAAATTGAAGGAGATGCGGTGCTTTTTTATTCAAAAAATCCAATCACCCCACTTCAAATTAGAAAACAATTTGAAATAATGTTAGACAAGTTTAACAATAAACTAAAGCAACTTAAAAATGATACTGGTATTCAAATTGACCTCACTCTTAAAATGATTGTGCATTATGGGAGAATCGCCACTTACAAGTTGAATAAATTCACAAAACTGTATGGTAAAACTGTGATAGAAGCGCATAGGTTACTTAAAAATTCTGTTAAAAGTAATTCTTATTTATTATTCACAGAAAGTTATTTAAAAGCTAGTAATCAAAATCATCTAACTCCTTGCTATTATTTTGGTAGCCAACTCTATGAAATATACGGAGATTTAATTAAGTTAGAGTACACATTTTTTGATTACGAATCCAATTTTGAGCAGTATAATATTCATTCTCACGAATATTCCAAAATATTATAAAAGTAGTTTAAAGCTATTATAGATTTTTAGCAACATATATAGTCGAACCTTACGAACACAATTTTTTACACAGATAATTTGTCCTGAAAATAGCATTTAAAATTAAGGTCAATAAATTTCCATAGTTTTCTTTCAAC
>NZ_CABVMM010000015.1 GCF_902499555.1 Mesonia oceanica | reverse complement strand
AATTTGTTATTTATGTGCAGTTTTAATGCGTGTAGATATAACAAAGCTTGCAGGGAAATTTATGAACGAATAGTGGCCAAAGGAAAGAGCAAAAAATTGGCTTTAATTGCCGTATGCAACAAGCTACTAAAACAAGCTTTTGCCATAGCAAAATCAGGGTTGATTTATGACGATGCTTATAGAAGTAATTTAGTAAAAAATTAACCTAGATTTACTTGTTTTTTACCACAGTACTTTGTTGGCAATAGTGTTTATTTTTTCAACTCAGAATTAAAAATTTTCCAATGGTTTTTCAGTTGTTTTTTTATTGAATTATTTTCTACTTGATTTATTGATTTATTTACATAAGTTAAATAATTTCCATAATTATAGAATTTCAAAACTTTAAATTTTGATTTGTCTTTCTTATCTCTAATGCGTTTTCTTTTTCTATGGGAGCCAATAACGGTAAATTTTTCAAACAACCTTGATTTGAATATTTTACCTCTATTTACTTTATTCCTTGTATGCTTTGCATAATATTTACTTCTATTTATAGATTTTTTCATCTTCCTATAATATGAAGAAATACTGCTGTTCTTTAGCAAAACTATTTCTCCATCAAATTGAAGTCCTAAGTACTCAAGATTTCTATTTATTGTGCAATGTGTTTTAAATTCTTGATAGCAGAAAAGTCTATTTTTTTGTTTTACAAAATGAAATATTTGAGTTTTATGTGGTTGTATTTCTAAATCACATAGTTTTTTAATGTTTGATTCAAATTCATCAACGACAAGTTGTATTTGTTTTAAATCACAAACCACAATCATATCGTCAGAATAACGTCTATATATTCCACCTGAATTAGATAATAATTCGTTCATTTTTTTGTCAAACTCAAACATATAGATATTTGCAAGAACTGAACTAATTGGTGAACCTTGCGGAATTCCTACTGTGCGTTTATTACCTTTTTTATCGAGTTTATTAGCATTTATTAAGCCTTTGTTTCTAATTAACCTTAAATCTTTTGAGTCAACTGTATACGAAACGGCTCTCTTTTCTTTCAAATACTTGATTTTATCTACTTTCTTCTTTTTTAATATCTTATCTTTTTTGTAACTGTCGACATATCTTTCAACCACTATTCTGTTCTTGAAAAGATTAAAAAGTTCATCCTCTTTGATAAATGAAAATTTTGTAATGTTCTTAAATACTTGATAATGGTCTTTAGGAAGTGGTTCATTAATTATATGTGCCCAAGATTCTTTTAATTTTTTATGGTTTAAATTGTCAAAAAAACCTTTGATATCGAATGCAATTACGACTTGATTCTTTTTTGTTTCTGATCTTTTTTTTATCAAGCTAAAAACCTCATTTGCAAAGTCAATATTACATTTTCCCGATTTTGATTTGTCTTTTTTAATTTTTCTATAAGCCGTAACTACTTTAGCAAGGTTATGCTTAGTAATCAGCTTATTATATTTTTTTGAAAGGAACTCTGAGTAGTAAGAATAAATTTGTGAATCTAAATGACTAGCAAAACAGATTTCTCTTGGTTTTAAATCCTTTTTTCTCTTTTTTGAGATTAGAATACCATCATCATATTGTTTGCGAAATTTCCTTTTAGTTTGAACTCTTTTAATAAAAGGTTTGAATGAGTGTTTCTCTACATTCTCAGAATTTGAAACATACTTTTTTATTCTCGAATAATCTTCACGTGATATTTGAGAGCCAATATGTGGATATCGTTTTATTTTAAACCATTTTTTCATAAATAAAATGAGTTAAGGACGAGCGGGAAACACCTCGTAAAATGTATAATCTCAAACCAATAACCTTTTCGGTTATCTTCCCTCACGCTAGGCGTGTAATAATAATTGTATATTTAACTTATAGAAATAAATCCTTGGTCAATATGACAACATTAACTAGAATAATGACAGCAATCTTTATGAGATTAGTGTCTTCTCTAGGTGCGGTGATAGAAATTAATCCAAACACTTGCATCTTTGGAATTCTAGGGCCTTTTCTCCTAATTGAGAAAGCAGTTTGCTCAAAACATACATTTAAGTTACTCGTCCAAAACTCATAGTTTTTTCTTTTTTTTACATTATTACCAACGGTTTTATGTATGGCTCGTTGCGGAAAATCATAGCTGATTTTCCGACGTAAAACGAAGATAGCAAATTGCAATGAATTCCGATTAGGAATTCAGCCGCAATGAGCTATACACGTTGTTACCACACGTTTTTTTATTCAAATTTCTTATAATTTTCAGTCCAATATTGCTCTATGAATTCCCACTTATTTTCAAAGTCCTTTTTCTCTATTGGAATGAGTTTTAGTTGTTTTTTATTTTCTTCTTTTACTTTGTAAATATATATTCCATTATCATTTTCGTTGTCGCATTCTATCGTATGAATATTTCCAATTTTCACTGCTTTATTTTCTTTTAAATAAAACAAGTCACTGTCCCAATTTGAGTCAGCGCAACCACTTCTGTGATAAGAATAGTAATAATTTGTGTTTTTAATTTTTGTTGAAGCTGGAAAATTTGAAAAGTTTTCTATCTCAATAAAGGATTTTGATTTGGGATTAAAAATCAGCAATTCATTAACCTCAGGAACATTAGTCATAAAGTGTAGCTCAATATCTAAAAATCCGTCCCCGTTAAAATCGGTAAAAATAAATTCAGAAGGATTATTGTCATTCCGATACAATGTTTTATCGTCCAAAGATTTGAGTTCGAAAAAGTCATAATCTTTTAGACAGGTTTTAAATTCACTTCCGTTTTCAAATTGCTCTTTGCATATAATTGGATTCTGTACCACAATACTTTCTTTTGCTTCGTCCTTATTCAATTCAGAGTTGCTTGTTTTTTGCTTGCAGGACAAAATCAAGACTAAAATTGTTAATATGCAGAATGTTTTTCTCAAATGTGTGGTAACATGCGAATAAACACAATTGCGTTTATCTATCATTAGCTATGGTATAAATATAACTAATTCCTATAAATTATCCAACACCTTCATATAAGCTATAGTATAAATAGGTAAATTCAATTCAGCTAAAAATTATTTTTCGAGAAAATAGGGAGCCATAAATTTAAGCTGTAAATTTGCAAAAATTTATGTGTGATGGATTACCAAATCAAGGCTTTTAAACTCGTTAGTATTCTAGAAGCGATCTCCTTTTTAGTATTGTTATTAATTGCCATGCCACTAAAATATATTTGGGAGTCTCCCGAAATGGTAAGAGTGGTAGGTATGGCTCACGGCATCTTATTTATTGTGTACCTCATTGGGGCGTATTTTATTTACGAAAAACTAAATTGGTCCCTAAAAACCTTGGGGATTGTTATGCTTTGTTCGGTATTGCCTTTAGGGCCAATTTATGCGGAAAAGAAATACTTGCCTTCGCATTAGTTAATTAGGAGTTCTGTTTTAGAAAAAGGTTTTATTTAACTTCTAAAGCTTCATTTCAAATAAAAATCGGTTACGGTTTTTGTATCGAGAAGAGGGCTTGCAATTAATATTTGGTTCTCGGGTTCTCGATACAATTTTGCTTCGTTTCACTGCACAAAATCACTCGAACTGACTGTGTTGGTTAGAACTAAAAATTGCTGATAGGGTTTTCGATACATTTTCCCTTCTCTTTGTTTCGGAAAAACACTCGAACTGACTATAAATGATTGGTTTTTCCTCTAAGATGAATCTAAAAAAGTTGCTGTAAAATCTCATTATTTTACAGCAAAAGACTAAATCTTGCGTAGCAGACCCTAAATCAAGTTCAGGGTGACGCTACTCGATGATGATTAATTGCTACTAATGTTCGATAAATTTTCTTTGAAAACTCACTTCAAAGGCGTCATTTCAAGCGATAATCGGTAAAGATTTTTATATCAAGAAAAGGGCTTGCAATTAATATTTAGTTCTCAGGTTCTCGATACAATTTTGCACATCACTACACAAATCACTCGAACTGACTAGTTTTCGCTTTATTCATCGGCTAGGCGGTCTTTTACAAACTCTACTTGGGTTTTGCCGTGCGGTTTGGCTTTCCCATGTTCGTCTAAGCTTACCATTACAATTTTATCTACTTTAATAATGGGCTTGCGGGTCATTTTATTTCGTACTTCGCATTTCAACGTCAAGGAAGCCGTACCAAATTTAATTACTTGGATTCCGATTTCAACAATATCGCCCTGTTTGGCAGAACTTTGAAAATCGATCTCGCTAATGTATTTGGTTACCGTTTTGGGGTTTTCTAGCTGAATGATAGAATACAAAGCTGCTTCTTCATCTATCCATTCTAACAATCTTCCTCCAAATAAAGTTCCGTTAGGATTTAAATCTTCGGGTTTTACCCATTTTCTAGTGTGAAATCTCATCTTTTTTATGTAAAATTAGTGGTTTTTATACTGAAATCAACTCCAATTGAATTAGGAAAAACTATAGGCTCATTTGTAATTTCTCTAACGACTCCTCGATAATTTGTCCGTGGTCAAAGGCTATTTCTTCTACCTCTTTTAGCAACATCCATTTGGCTTCCGCAGCATCATCACTTCCTTTAATCGTTTTTCTTTTAGAAAGTTTAGTCGTAAAAGCAACCGATATGGTCCTTCCCCGTGGATCACGTTGAATGGCATCGTAAACCCCTACGCGTTCTACCTTATCTAATTTTAACCCCGTTTCTTCTTGAAGTTCACGTAAGCAACCGGTTTCGAGTAATTCATCTTCTTCTAAGAATCCACCCGGTAAAGCCCATTGTCCTTGGTAAGGTTCATTTTTTCGTTTAATCAAGAGTACATATAAACCTTCTTTTTCTTCGGCAAAAATAACAGCGTCGGTAGTAATGGAAATATCTTGTTTCATAATTCAAGGGATTTCTGGTTGTTCGATTTTGGTAATTGAGGGATTCTTAAATCCAACTCAAAATGTTCATTCATTTTTTTTATAAAATAAGCAGAAAGTAAAGGCGAGGCCTTTTCTAAATTTTGATGTACAAAAAAGTACAGGTTCTTTAATCCTAACTCGTACCACTCCTCTATTCTATCTATCCAATCGTCCAAGCGGGAATAATCAGATTCGTGATTTGCACCGTTATAACGAACAAATGCGGTGTCGCTGGTTAAGCGCATATGCAATAAATCACGCCTTCCGGCACTATCGGTGATCACATTGGCTATATTGTATTCTTGAAGCATGGCATTGAGCTCATCACTCACCGCTTGATCGTGATGCCAATCGTGATGCCGCACTTCAAAAGATAGTGGAATTTCCCTTGGCCATTTTTTAAAAAACTCCGGTAAACGGTCGATCCATTTGGGTTGAAAATTTTCGGGCATTTGTAAAAATACCATTCCCAATTTTTCATTTAATCCCAATAAATTAGCAGTATAATCGGTGACCAAATCGTCTACTTCATGTAAGCGTTTTATATGGCTAATGAGCCGTGGAACTTTCGGGAAAAACTTAAAATCCTCTACCGTTTTGTCATGCCATTTTTGAAACTGCTCTAAAGGCCACATCCGGTAAAAAGTAGCATTTAATTCAATGCTGTTGAATTGCTGCGAATAGTAAACCAGTTCATCTTTGGTACCGCGAGGATAAAAGTTCTTTAAATCTTTTTTATTCCACTTAGCACAGCCAATGGAAATGGTATTGAAAGATTTGGGCGCAAACTTTTGAAGTACCTCTTTGGTTTGTACATGATCTTCCGGTAAGGTAAAATCTATGCTAGAAGGATCGTCAACTTTTCCGAATTTCATAGCGACCGTTTTTTGATTGAGTTTTTATTCTGGATATTCTATTCTAAGATGATAAATGTTTTTTAGCTTTCGTTTTAAAACCTTCTTAATTTTTTGAATTTCCTTAAAAGTGATATCTGCATTTAAGAACTGTCCTTCATCCATTTGCTTGTTGATAATTTTCTCTACAAAATTATCAATAAGCGTAGCTGTTGGTTCTTTTAAACTTTTACTGGCCGCTTCTACACTATCGCTCATCATTAAAATAGCGGTTTCTTTACTGAAGGGTTCGGGACCGGGATACATAAAATCTTCTTTGTTTACTTCTTCATCGGTTCCTTCTAAACGTTCTTTTTCTTTTTTATAAAAATAGTATACCAAGCTGGTACCGTGATGTGTTCTTATAAAATCGATTAATCGATCGGGTAAATTATGCTTTTTTGCTATTTCTATCCCGTGAATCACGTGATTAATAATAATCTTCGCACTTTCCCGAGGTTCCAATTCGTCATGCGGATTAACGGAAGTCGTTTGGTTCTCCGTAAAAAAAGTAGGATTAGACATTTTTCCCACATCGTGGTACAAAGCTCCTACCCGAACCAACATCGAGTTGGCTCCGATTTCATTAGCGGCAGCCTCAGCTAAATTGGCTACGTTTAAGCTATGGTGAAAGGTTCCCGGTGCTTTATTGGAAAGCTCTTTTAATAATTTTGAATTGGTATCGGAAAGTTCTAATAAAGACATATCTGAAACCAAGGCAAACATCTTTTCGTAAGCGTAAATCAACGGCTGAACAAATAAGGTAGCAAATCCACCAATAAGGAAAATAACCAGGGTTTCATAGTTAATTTCCTCTAAGCTTCCTTCCTGAATAATGGTAAATGAAAAGTAAGCAAAAATATAAATTGCGGTAATTTGTCCAACACTAATAAATAAATTTGCTCGTTTATACAATTCTGAAACCGTTAGAATGGTTACAATCCCTGCAATGATTTGCAAGAACATATATTCGTAACTATTGGGTACGATAAAACCGAGAATCAATACTGTGATAACGTGCGTAAAAAGTCCTAAACGGGCATCAAAAAAGGCTTTGAGCGTTAGCGGTAAAATACATAAAGGCACCACATATACGTATTTCACGTTGAACTTCATCACGCCAACGGTCATTAAAACCGCTAAAAGTACGTTGAAGAAAATAAAAGTAACTTTGGTATTGTTGTCAAAAATCTCGTAACGATACTTTTTAATGAAAAGGAATAACATTAATAAAGCTAAAGAAACCAGCAACACGTATCCGAAAACTACGACGTAATAACTGGAAGTTGACCAAACCTTAGATTCGTATTCTTTTTTAAGGGAGTTTAAAATTCCCAGTTTATTACTATCTATCACTTCTCCCCTAGCGATGATCCGGGTACCTTGAGGAACAATGCCACGTGTATAAGAAATAGAATTTAATTGCGATTGTAAATCTTCCCTCGTCAACTCTTCATCTAGACTAACGTTGGGCTGCACAATGTCGAAAAACAACTCGGTAAGTTCTGTTTGAAACTCTTGTAAGCTAGCTATATCAATCTTCCTCTTAATATAAGAAGGTAAGTCTTTTTGCTTTAAAATACTGCTGTAAACGACTTCTTGTGCTTCATTCCCTTTCTTCAGGTAAACAATTCCATTTTCTTTAAAGGGTTTAATTTCCTGAATAAGTCCCCGGTCATAAATATCATCCAGCGTTCGTTCTGTAAACCTTATCAAACGTACTCCCCGAACTTTCATAATACTATCTGAAAAGACAGATTCAATTTCTGCATCTAAAGCCCCGGCAACCTGTTTCGGGATTTCTTGATTGTAAGTAAAATAAGGCGTGTGGTTATTTCTTATTTCCTCTTTTTCTTCAGCAATTTCTTCATCAGATTTTAAAATAGCAAAGTCAAAAGGCGCATACAAATTCTCATATTGCCAAGGTTGCCCTTTAGAATATTCATATTTAAATTTACTCCCTTTAGGAAATAAATAAACAATGATGGCAGTGGTGAGCAGATAAAGAAAAACTTTATAAATCACCGCTTGATTCTTGTAAATACTATTTACGAAATTGCTCATATAAATTTATTGCTCATCAAATGTAGTAAAAAGATAAAAGCTAAGCTTTAATACAGGCGTGAGTTCTTGCTAAAATTATTAAATTCGTAAAATTAAAAACGAAAAATTATTAAATAATGAATAAAGAAGTGGTAATTGTAAGCGCGGCAAGAACTCCCATCGGTAGTTTTTTAGGAAGTTTATCTTCTGTTCCGGCTCCAAAATTAGGAGCTGTAGCCATTAAAGGCGCTTTAGAGAAAATAAATTTAAAACCAGAATTGGTACAAGAAGTTTTAATGGGAAATGTAGTACAAGCCGGAGTAGGTCAAGCACCTGCCCGTCAAGCTGCTCTTGGTGCCGGAATCCCGGATACCGTGCCTTGTACCACCATCAACAAAGTTTGTTCTTCCGGAATGAAAGCGGTGATGCAAGGTGCGCAAGCTATTGCGTTGGGTGATGCTGATATTATTGTTGCCGGAGGTATGGAAAATATGAGTTTGATTCCGCATTACGTGCACATGAGAAACGGACAAAAATTTGGTCCGAAAACGATGGAAGACGGAATGCAAAAAGATGGTTTAGTAGATGCGTACGACCATAACGCAATGGGCGTTTGTGCCGATTTATGCGCAAAAGAGCATAATTTTTCAAGAGAAGATCAAGATAATTTTGCTATTAAATCTTACGAGCGTTCTAAAAAAGCTTGGGCTGACGGTAAATTTGATGAGGAAGTAGTTCCTGTGGAAGTGCCTCAGCGTCGAGGAGAACCTGTAATCGTAAAAGAAGATGAGGAGTTTAAAAATATTAAAATGGAAAAAATTCCTGCATTACGGGCTGCTTTCTCAAAAGATGGTACGGTGACGGCTGCGAATGCTTCTACGATTAATGATGGTGCCGGTGCGGTTGTATTGATGAGTAAAGAAAAAGCAGAAGAATTAGGTTTAACTCCCCTCGCTACGATAAAAGCTTATGCCGATGCAGCGCAAGAACCAAAATGGTTTACCACAGCGCCATCTAAAGCTTTACCTAAAGCGATTGCCAAAGCAGGAATTGCGATTGATGATGTAGATTACTTTGAATTTAACGAAGCATTCTCTGTTGTTGGGCTAGCAAATATGAAAATATTAGGACTCACCGATGAAAATGTAAATGTGAATGGAGGAGCCGTTTCTTTAGGGCATCCCCTTGGTTGTTCGGGGGTTAGGATCCTAATTACATTAATGAATGTACTGAAACAAAACAATGCAAAAGTAGGTGCCGCTGCAATTTGTAACGGAGGAGGTGGTGCTTCTGCAATGATAATTGAAAGAAATTAATATTTTTGCAGTAAAAAGTTTTAATGCAATACGGAATTTGTAACCTTAATATTGTACCGGTACGCGTAGAACCGGACGATACCAGTGAATTGGTTTCTCAGCTTTTGTTTGGAGAACAGATAAAAGTTTTAGAAAAAAGAAAGAAATGGAGCAGAATCCGTATTGCATTTGATCATTATGAAGGTTGGGTAGATAATAAACAATACCTGGAAATCTCTGAAGAAGATTATTGCCTTCTTGAATCTTCTGCCGAAGAATTAGCGGTAGATTTAGTGGATTTTGCAGTTCAACCCAATTCGCAACAGCTAACGCCTCTTTCCATTGGTGCTAAATTGAATTTTATTGACCGATTTCAACTTCAATTTGATGGAAGAAAAATTATCGGGGTTCAACCCAAAGAGCATTTGTTAGAAACCGCCTATCTATATTTAAATTCCCCTTATTTATGGGGCGGAAAAACTCCGTTTGGTATTGATTGTAGTGGTTTTACACAAATGGTTTACCGATTAAATGGTTATCATTTATTTAGGGATGCTTCTCAACAAGCTAAACAAGGAGAAGCCTTAAGTTTTATTGAGGAAAGCGAACCGGGTGATTTAGCTTTTTTCGACAATGCGGAAGGAGAAATTATTCACGTAGGGATCATCATGCGGGATAATTATATTATTCACGCTCATGGAAAGGTAAGGATTGATAGAATTGACCATAGCGGAATTTTTAATGTAGATAGTAACCAATATTCTCACAATCTACGGGTGATCAAGAAAATAATATAAGCTTAGATCTTTTTAAAGTTTTTGGGTTCAACTTCAAATTCGATTTCAACTTCGATTTCAACTTCGATTTCAACTTCGATTTCAAGTTCAAGTTCAATTAGTCTCGACTACGTCTTTTATGGCAGATAAGCTCCAAAAAGCACCGGTAATATTTTATTTATAAATCATTAGCTCGTAAGCGCTATTAATAGATTATGCCACTTTCTAGTGCCTATTTATTTCAAATTAAAGAGCTATTTATTAGAGATTAGAGCAATCGCGAAAATGAAATTGTATCGAAAAGTAATCTTAATAAAAAATCAGCAAAAGTTTTCAGCTTCAGCTTCGATTTCCACTTCAGCTTCAATTTCAATTTCAAGTTCAAGTTCGATTTCAACTTCAACTTCAATTAGTCTCGACTCCGCCCTTACTGACAAACAAGCTAGACTGAAATCTAAACTATGATTTCTGTCTATAAACAAAAAAACTCCGGAGATTTCCGGAGTTTTTTATAATTAAAAGGATTGAAAATTAATTTTTCATCGCTTTATATTTAGCAACTTTATCATCATTACCTAACTGAGAATGAATATTGATTAAAGTTTGAATAGCTTGCTGGTTATTTGCATCTAACTCTACCGCTTTTTCCAAGTAAGGAAGTGCATCTTTATACAATTGCGTACGCTCTTTTTGAAGCTCTTCGTAACGCTTAGTATCTGCTTTAGACATGCCTAATGAGTTCATCTCATCAATCATTCCTTGCTCTTTCATTAAGGTAGAAGAAGCTAAATTAATATAAGCATTTGTCATTTTAGGATCTACTTCTATTGCCTTTTTATAATACTCAATGGCTTTCTTAGGATCTCCCATTTGCGTAGCAGTAACTCCTAAATTGTAATACAAAGAAGCATTGTTAGGATCTTTTTCTAATACTTTTTCTACAATTTCAGTATACTTATCTTTCTGACCAGCTTTATAATAAATATCTGCTTTGGCTAGCATAAGTTGAGTATCACCAGGGTTTTCAGCTAAAGCGTCTTCAATGGCTTGGATACCTTTTTCTTCCTTTCCTTGTTGTAGGTAAATTAGAGCGATATTTTTATAAATCTCTGATTTTTTAGACTCTAATTTCTCCTCCGTAGGATCTGAATAGCTTCCTGATTTTAAATACAGGTCTCTTTGATTTTTATCGTTAAACTTTTCTTTCTCTCCGGTTTCAGTATTTATCGCATAATACTCTATTCCTTTACCGGTATACCCTAAATCCTTCAATTTATTATAATAATTCAAGGCAGCCTCATAATCTTGTGCTTGGGTTAAATTAGCGGCAGCAAAATATAAATGAAGGGTATCTTTTTTATTTAAATTATAAGAAGTATATAATTTTTGAGCTGCTTCTTTATATTTTTTAGCGTTTTGATCTGCTATTGCTGAATTTATTAAAGCATTTCTTACATCTCCTAATTTAGCTGCAGCATCTTCATTACCTAATTCTTGAGCCATTTGAAAGGATTCTCCGGCGATTTTAAGATCTGAAGGAGATTGTGTTTGGGGTTGTTTTCCCATATATGCCATTCCTTTAGCCATATAGTAATCTTCCTTTATTCTATCTTTCTCACCAGCTACTTGGCTTTCTACCGAAGTTAAAATGCTTTTGGCTTCAGAAAAGTTTTCCTTGTCAATGGCTTTTTCTGCATCTTTAATTTCCCTTTTTTGGGCAAAAAGTGTAGTGCTAGCCAATACAAGACCAACTGCTATAATTTTTGTTTTCATTTTTATGATTGTTTTGGTTTTAAGATTCATTATTTATTCTTCTTCACCATCAGTATCAATTGCTGTGCCATCCTCGTTCAAATCTTCTATATCCTCTTCATCTTCTTCATTCATCACTTTCGCAACGGCAGCAATAGCATCGTCTCCCTTTAAATTAATTAAACGAACACCTTGTGTTGCCCTTCCCATTACGCGAAGATCTTCAACAGCAATTCTAATAGCAATTCCCGATTTATTAATAATCATTAAATCATCATTGTCGGTCACACTTTTAATGGTAACCAATTCTCCCGTTTTTTCGGTAATAGAAATTGTTTTCACCCCTTTTCCTCCACGGTTGGTGATTCTATAAATTTCTTCTCCGGTTTCAGGATCATTAATATAGGTACGTTTACCGTAACCATTTTCTGAAACCACCAATACGGTTTCTTCTTTTGGATTTTCTACAGCAATCATACCTACTACTTCATCGTTATCATTGGCTAATCTAATTCCACGAACTCCCGAAGCATTTCTACCCATTGGTCTGGTTTTAGCTTCTTCAAAACGAATAGCTTTACCAGATTTTAAGGCTAACATTACCTGGCTTTCACCCGTAGTTAATTTAGCAGAAAGTAATTCATCTCCTTCTTTAATGGTAATCGCGTTGATACCATTAGTTCTTGGACGAGAATACTGCTCTAAAGATGTTTTCTTTACCTGCCCTTTCTTAGTAGCCATAATTACATAATGACTATTAATGTATTCTTCATCTTTTAAATCTTGCGTACAGATGAAGGCTTTTACTTTATCGTGCGGCTCAATATTTACTAAATTCTGAATAGCTCTTCCTTTAGAAGTTTTGCTTCCTTCAGGAATTTCAAAAACACGCATCCAGAAACATTTTCCTTCTTGCGTAAAGAAAATCATGTATTGGTGATTGGTCCCCACAAACAGGTATTCTAAGAAATCTTCATTTCTTGTCGTTGAAGCTTTAGAACCAACCCCTCCTCTATTTTGCTTTTTATATTCAGTTAATGGTGTACGTTTAATATAACCCGCATGAGAAATAGAAATGACTACTTGCTCATCTGGGATCATGTCTTCAATGCTTAAATCACCTCCGGCAAGATTAATGGTAGATCTACGCTCATCACCATATTTTTCTTTTATTTCCAGCAATTCATCTTTAATGATTTGCATTCTTCTTTCTTTACTGGCAAGAATATCTTCTAAGTCCTTAATGGTTTCCATTAATTCTTCGTATTCTGCCCGTAGTTTATCTTGCTCAAGACCGGTAAGTTGTCTTAAACGCATTTCTACAATTGCTTTGGCCTGAACTTCGGTCAGCTCAAAACGATCGATTAATTTTTGTCGGGCTTCTTCTGCATTACTAGAAGCTCTGATTAAAGCAATTACTTCATCAATATTATCGGAAGCAATGATTAAACCTTCTAAAATATGCGCACGATCTTTAGCCTTCTTTAATTCAAATTCAGTACGTCTTACCACTACTTCGTGACGATGTTCCACAAAATGACGAATCATATCTTTTAGATTCAGCATTTCTGGTCGTCCTTTCACTAAGGCAATGTTGTTAACACTAAAGGAAGATTGTAAGGCTGTATGCTTATAAAGCATATTTAAAACGATATTAGGTATCGCGTCGCGTTTCAAAATATAAACGACACGCATTCCGTTTCTATCGGATTCATCACGAATCAAAGAAATCCCCTCAATCTTTTTATCATTAATCAAATCGGCAGTTTTTTTAATCATATCTGCCTTATTGACTTGATAAGGAATTTCTGTAACAACAATACATTCTTTCCCTTTCACCTCTTCGATATTGGCTTTAGCACGCATCACCACTCGGCCTCTACCGGTTTTAAAAGCCTCCCTTACACCATCATAGCCATAAATAATACCTCCCGTAGGGAAATCTGGAGCTTTAATATGCTCCATTAATTCATCTATTTCAATGTCGTGATTATCGATATAAGCTACTGTTCCATCAACTACTTCGGTAAGGTTATGAGGTGGCATATTGGTGGCCATACCTACGGCAATACCACTCGCTCCATTCACCAATAAGTTGGGTATTCTAGCAGGAAGAACACTAGGTTCTTTTAAAGTATCATCAAAGTTTAAGTTGTGATCAACTGTATCTTTATCTATATCGGCAAGCATTTCTTCACTCACCTTACGCATTCTGGCTTCCGTATAACGCATTGCTGCCGGACTATCGCCATCTACAGATCCAAAGTTACCTTGCCCATCTACCAACATATAGCGCATACTCCACTCTTGCGCCATACGAACCATGGTATCGTAAACAGAAGTATCTCCATGGGGGTGATATTTACCTAATACTTCCCCTACAATTCTTGCTGATTTTTTATATGCTCGATTAGAAAGTACGCCAAGTTCGTACATTCCAAATAAAACTCTTCTATGCACTGGTTTTAAACCATCACGCACATCTGGCAGAGCACGTGACACAATGACCGACATCGAATAATCGATATAGGCCGACTTCATTTCATCTTCAATGTTGATAGGAATTAACTTCTCTCCTTCAGCCATAAAATTTATTTTAGTTCATTTTATTTTCTAACGTGGCAATTTACGGAAATTATTAGTATTTAAAAGCCTCCTTACTTGGTTTCAACTATATTTTATTAACAAAAAATTATTAGCTTTTCGTTGATAAGTAATGTGGATATCATTTTGATTTTAGCAGATAATTTTGTCAATTAGCATAGTGTCTGGAATAAGGCATGGTTTTTGAAACCAATAATGTGTAAACAAATTAGAGGAGATTCAAGATGGATGATAATTTTTCCCCACGAGTAAAAGATGTAATTACCTATAGTAAAGAAGAAGCCTTAAGGCTAGGTCATGACTTTATAGGTACAGAACATCTTGTGCTAGGACTACTTAGAGATGGCAACGGTAAAGCAATCGATATTTTAGATACGCTAAATATTGACTTGGATCATTTAAGGCGTAAAGTAGAGATTCTAAGCCCTGCCAATCCTCAAAATGCAGTAATTTCTAATGATAAGAAAAATTTGCACTTAACCAGGCAGGCAGAACGTGCCTTAAAAACAACCTTTTTAGAAGCGAAGTTATTTCAAAGCTCATCTATTAATACAGCCCATCTTTTACTTTGTATTTTAAGAAATGAGAATGATCCTACTACTAAACTTTTAAATAAGTTGAAGATAGATTATGATAATGTGAAAGATGAATTTAAAGGAATGATAACACAAGATAAAGATTATATTGAAGGTCCTACCTCTGAGTCTTTCTCAGATGACGATACTTCAGGAGATGCCACCAAGCCTAATCCATTTGGAGGAAGCGGTAATAGTGGCGGAAGTGCTAAACCTAATAAAAAATCTAAAACTCCGGTGCTAGATAATTTTGGTAGAGATCTTACCGCCATGGCAGATGAAGGAAAATTAGATCCGGTAGTTGGTCGTGAAAAAGAAATTGAAAGGGTTTCTCAAATATTAAGTAGAAGAAAGAAAAATAACCCCTTACTTATTGGTGAACCGGGAGTTGGTAAAAGTGCCATTGCGGAAGGTTTAGCGTTACGAATCGTAAAAAGAAAAGTGAGTAGAATCCTTTTTGATAAGCGCGTAGTTACCTTAGACTTAGCAAGCTTAGTGGCCGGCACCAAATACCGTGGACAATTTGAAGAGCGAATGAAAGCGGTAATGAATGAATTAGAGAAGAACGACAATATCATTCTTTTCATTGATGAAATTCATACCATTGTTGGCGCTGGTGGAGCTACCGGAAGTTTAGATGCCAGCAATATGTTTAAACCTGCCCTTGCAAGAGGCGAGTTACAATGTATTGGTGCTACTACCTTAGATGAATACAGACAGCATATTGAAAAAGATGGTGCGTTGGAAAGAAGGTTCCAAAAAGTAATTATAGAACCTACTACCGTTGACGAAACCATTGAAATATTAAACAATATCAAAGGGAAATACGAAAGTCACCATAACGTGAGTTATACTCCTGAAGCTATTGAAGCTTGTGTGAAGTTAACCAATCGTTATATGACTGATCGTTTTTTACCTGATAAAGCGATTGACGCCTTAGATGAAGCAGGATCTCGTGTTCATATTACTAATATTGAGGTTCCTAAACTAATTTTGGATCTAGAAAGAAAACTGGAAGAAGTTCGTGAAACTAAAAATTCTGTAGTCAAAAAGCAGAAATATGAAGAAGCAGCTAAACTTCGGGATGATGAGAAAAACCTAGAGAAAGAACTTCAGGTTGCACAAGAACGTTGGGAAGAAGAATCTAAGCAACACAAAGAAACCGTCAATGAAGAAAGCGTTGCTGATGTGGTTTCTATGATGACAGGAATTCCCGTGAATAGAATTGCTCAAACCGAAAGTAACAAACTAGCTAAATTACCGGAACTTATCAAAGGAAAAGTAATCGGTCAAGATGATGCTGTATATAAGGTGGTGAAAGCTATCCAAAGAAATCGTGCCGGACTTAAAGATCCTAATAAACCCATTGGTTCATTTATTTTCTTAGGGCAAACTGGTGTTGGGAAAACTCAGTTAGCAAAGATTCTTGCCAAAGAATTATTTGATAATGAAGATACCCTCATTAGAATTGATATGAGTGAATATATGGAAAAATTCGCGATCTCTAGATTGGTGGGAGCACCTCCGGGATATGTGGGTTATGAAGAAGGCGGTCAGTTAACTGAAAAAGTTAGACGTAAGCCTTACTCGGTCATTTTATTGGACGAGGTTGAAAAAGCTCACCCAGATGTTTTCAATATGCTTTTACAAGTCTTAGATGATGGTTATTTAACCGATAGTTTAGGAAGAAAAATAGACTTCAGGAACACCATTATTATTATGACTTCCAATATTGGAGCTAGAAAATTGAAAGAATTTGGACAAGGGATTGGTTTTGGTACCCAAGCAATGAAAGAGCAAAAAGATTCTAACGCAAGAGGCGTAATCGAAAATGCCTTGAAAAAAGCATTTGCTCCAGAGTTTTTAAATAGGATTGATGATGTGGTAGTATTCAATTCACTTGAAAAAGAGGACATCCACAAAATTATTGACATTGAACTAGAGAAATTATTAATTAGAATAAAAGACCTAGGTTACGATCTACAACTTACAGATACTGCTAAAGATTTTATCGCAGAAAAAGGATTTGATAAACAATATGGAGCTCGACCACTTAAAAGAGCAATCCAAAAATATGTAGAAGATGCTTTAGCTGAAAAAATCATCACTTCTAAAATTGAAGAGGGTGATCAAGTAATTATGGATTTAGATAAAGAAAAAAATGAGCTTTTGATAGAAGTAAAAAAATCACAAGCTAAAACCGAAGATTCTTAGAATCTTCTTATTCATCATAAATAAAACCTCATATTCATTTAAAAAATATGAGGTTTTTTTACGTAAAAACAAACACCTTGAAAAAGATTAAACTACCTATTGGAGAGCTTAAATTATTTCCAGATTATATGGAAATAAACTTTACGGAAGGAACACACATTGATGAAGAAGTTTTATTTCAATTGGTAAGCGAAAAAATAAAATACTATAAAGAAAACCCTATCCCAGTGGTGATTTTAAGAAAATCATCAGCCGATAAATATTCTATCAACCCTACCCTATTTGTTGAACATAAGGAGTTTTTTGAAGCCCACGCAAAGTGGGTAGCTGTAGTTGCTTCAGATGATTCCGGTTTTGAAAACCTAGAATACCTTAAACAGCTGACTAATGTTCCTGGATATGGTTTCACCAATTACCATAAAGTTCTAGAATTGCTGAAAAAAGAAAATAAATTACTCTAATTTCTTCCATAAAGTAATTTCTAATAAGCTTCCTTACTATTTCATTATTCTAAAATGAAAGAAATAGATTTAATTGAATGCAAATTAAAATTCAAAAAACATTATATAATTTTAGAATTAAAGGATGGAGCGCATTTCGATTCAAGATTGTTTGAACAATCTTATGAATTAAAGCTAAACTACTATGGTACTAAGCCTGTTGGAATAATTATTCCGCCTAGAGAAAACAAACAGGACAGCTATTCATTTAACCCATTAATTTTAATAGAATACTACTTTACATTTAAAGCTCAAGTAAAATGGGTTGCCCTTCTATCGAATGATAGCATAGATGTAAACCACTTAGAATACGTTAAAAAGTTTACAAAAATCCCTTGTTATATATTTAAAAATGAAAAAGAAGTAATATTGCGGTTTAAGCTTACATATTAAACAAGATTTCTTGATCAATACCAAACTGAGTCAAGTAAAGTTTAGCTTTAGCAATTTCCTCAGCCATAACTTTATCTTGTTTTACTACAGGAACCTCTTCCCGAAAGCTATTCACCAATTGCATAATAAAATCTGAAGATTTTAGAGGTTCACGATAATACAAAGCCTGAGAAGCATTAAATAGCTCAATTGCCAATATCGATTTTAAATTCTCTACTACTCTCACTAATTTGGTAGCTGCATTAGCACCCATACTTACATGATCTTCTTGTCCGTTGGAGGAAACAATTGAATCAACACTTGCCGGCGTACATAATTGTTTGTTTTGACTTACAATGCTTGCTGCGGTATATTGCGGAATCATAAACCCATTGTTTAAGCCGGGATCATCCACTAAAAACATAGGTAAATCCCTTAACCCAGAAACCAATTGATAAATCCTTCTCTCAGAAATATTCGCTAATTCAGCTAAAGCGATTGCTAAATAATCCATTGCTAAAGCTAAAGGTTGACCATGAAAATTTCCACCGGAAATAATTTTATCTTCTTCCACAAAAATATTGGGATTATCGGTAACACTATTAATTTCGGTCTTTACCGTTTGATGTACAAAACGAATCGTATCTTTTGAAGCTCCATGAACCTGCGGAATACATCTAAACGAATATGGATCTTGTACACTTTCTTTTACTTTCTCAGCAATTTCGCTTCCTTCTAAAAACTCTAACATGCGTTCGGCCGTTTTCACCTGTCCGCGATGTGGTCTTACATAATGCACCAACGGATCAAACGGTGAAAGGTTACAATCAAAACCATCTACAGAAACGGCTCCAATAGCATCAGCCAAATACGACAATTTATAAGCTTCAATTAAAGAGAAAACTGCGTGAGCACTCATAAATTGTGTTCCATTCAATAAAGCCAAACCTTCTTTAGAACGTAAATTTAGCGGCTCCCAACCTTTCTGTTGAAGAATTTCTGTAGCAGGATAAATTTCTCCATCTACATAAACTTCTCCTTTTCCTAACAGCGGTAAAGATAAATGAGCAAGTGGTGCTAAATCTCCCGAAGCGCCTAACGAACCTTGTTCATAAACTACCGGTAACACCCCCTCATTAAAAAAATCAATCAATCGTAAAACGACTTCTTGGGTAATTCCTGAATTTCCGTAACTTAAAGACTGTATTTTCAACAGCAACATAAGCTTCACAATCTTCGGACTCACTTTATCACCTGTTCCGCAAGCATGAGAAATCACTAAATTTTCTTGAAGCTGAACTAAATGTTCTCTAGAAATCTTAACGTTGCATAAAGAACCAAAACCGGTATTAATCCCGTAGAAGGGTTCTTGAGAAGCATCCATTTTTTTGTCGAGATAAGTTCTGGCTTTATCAATATTCACTTTCGCTTCATCACTTAAGGCCAATAATTTGTTTTCTTCCAGAATCTCCTGAATTTGAGGTAAATCTAAAATGTCTCGACTTATATAATGGGTTTCTCTCATTTCTTTAAACAATTGTTAATTTCCAGCTTCAAAATTGAAGATATCTTACAAAATATCCAAGCCTTTTCTAAGATATTCAGTATTATTCAAACAAACTTTTATAAGCTTTGCCCAAATGCTGAATAATATCTTCAGCGATTAGTGCTTCAAAACCTAATTTTTCTGCGGCTAAATCGCCTGCTTTTCCATGCAAATAAACGCCAAAAACCGCTGCAACTCCGGGATCATATCCTTGTGACACCAATCCCGAAATAATTCCGGATAAGGTATCTCCGCTTCCAGCAGTTGCCATCCCGGGATTTCCGGTAGAATTCACATATAAATTTTCATCAGCAATCGTAATGGTGTATGCCCCTTTAATCACTAAAATCACTTTATATTCTAAAGAAAATCTTTTGGCTTTTTCAAGTTTATCAAAATCATCTTCCCAATCTCCTAACAAACGTCTTAATTCTCCGGGATGTGGCGTTAAAATTGATTTTTCAGGTAAAAGCTTCCATAAATCCTTATTTTCGGCCAGTATATTAATTCCATCGGCGTCAATAAGCATAGGTGAACCGTGCTCCTTCATTAATTGCTCCAAATAGTGTTTGGTTCCCTCTTCTTTTCCCGCTCCTATTCCAAAACAAATACTTTCCGGTACAAAATCGGTTTGTGTATTGGTCAAATGTTTTTCGTTTTCTGCGGTAATCACCATCGCTTCAGGAATTCCTAACTGCAAAATTTGATAGCCACATTTAGGGATTAAGGCACTTACCTTTCCTGCCCCTGCTCTTAAAGCTGCTTTAGTAGCTAACAAAACACTTCCCATTTTTCCATAACTTCCACCCGCCACCAAGCAATGACCAAAAGTTCCTTTATGGGAGAATTTTGTCCTGGATTGGTACAAACGTTGTGCATCAGGTTGCTGAATTAAGGATGCTTCAGCAGCTGTGTTAGAAATAAAATTTTGATCTAAACCAATATCTGCAATTTCTACGCGGCCGGCAAATTCAGCTGTTTCAGGTAAAAAGAATACCAATTTAGGAAGTTGAAAAGTAATAGTTGTTTCAGCTTTAATGATCACTTCCTTATCATCAGGAGCTTTATCTAAATACAATCCCGAAGGAACATCAACGGATATTACATAGGTTTTTGATTGATTTATATGCTGAATCAATTCCTTTACCCAACCTTCTGCTGGACGATTTAATCCAATCCCAAAAATCGCATCAATCACGATTTCTCCTTGTTGCAATTCCGGTAAATCTGAATTTTCATTGATAAATTCAGGCCAAAATTTATTTTCTTTTAATCGGTTTAAATTCAATAGAAAATCATCCGAACGCTTATCACTAAAATTCACAATATAAACTTCTACCTCATATCCATCATTTAGCAATAAACGAGCTAAAGCCAAACCATCTCCACCATTATTTCCAATTCCGCAAAAAAGGTTGATTTTTGGCTGGTGTTCTTTTAATTGCGTTTTTAGCCATCCAAAAAGCTGAACGGCCGCCCGTTCCATCAACTCTTCACTTTTAATATTTTGCTCTTTTATTGTGAATTCGTCAACTTCTTTCAGCTTTTCTTTGTTAAATATTTTCATTCTATAAAATATATTTCAAAAATTATTAAAATATCAATTCTCACCAATTGCTTGGTTTCTCTTTATAAAAATAATACATTTGATATGGAATTACGTTTATGAACAGTAGCAATAACATATCTTTAATATTCACCCAAATTTCTACTTCGGGCATTATTGCTATTTCTACCTCTACCATTACCCCTTTTGGGGTTTAATTAATTCATATCATTTTCAGGTTCTATTGGTTTGTTTTAACAAACCAAACAAAAATTTCAATTTCACCAAAAAGCAAAATTCATGAAAGTTCTCAAATTTGGAGGGACTTCTGTAGCTAATGCAGAAAACATTCAACTAGTTAAAAATATAGTTCAAAAAGAATCATCTTCGAACTACTTATGTGTAGTGGTTTCTGCCCTTGGAGGCGTAACCGATTTACTACTAGACTCGGTTTTTTTAGCAAGTCAGCAAAAGGAAGCCTATCAGGAAACTTTTCAATTAATTGAAAAGAAGCACTTAGAAGTCGTTAAAAAACTTATTCCCGTACAACAACAAAGTTCTGTAATGAGCTTTTTAAAGCGGGAACTCAATATTTTAGAAACCTTGTTAGAAGGTGCATTTTTAATTGGTGAAACCACGCCAAAACTACTCGATAAAATTTTAGGTTATGGGGAAATTCTTTCTTCAAAAATCATTCACAGTTATTTTACTGCTGAAGGAATTTCGTGTGCCTACAAAGACAGTAGAGAACTTATAAAAACCAATACACAATTTGGACGGGCTTTGGTGAATTTTGAAATCACTGAGAAAAATTTAACCGAAAATATTACAGAAACAGAAACACAAGTTTACTTAATGCCGGGCTTTGTGGCTTCTTCCCTAGCTGGCGACTCCACTACTTTAGGACGTGGCGGTTCAGATTATACCGCTGCGATTGTTGCTGCCGCTTTAGATGCTGAAGTCTTAGAAATTTGGACTGATGTTAGTGGAATGTTTACCGCTAATCCCAGATTGGTAAAACAAGCCGTAGCAATTGAAGAAATCTCGTATCAAGAGGCGATGGAGCTTTCTCATTTTGGAGCAAAAGTATTGTACCCACCAACCATACAGCCGGTTTTAGCAAAAGAAATCCCTATTCATATCAAAAATACGTTTTTGCCTGCTGAAAAAGGAACGCTGATTACTAAAAACACCAATGGTAAAAACCGACCAGTTCGCGGAATAAGTCATATTGAAAATATCTCTTTGCTTTCCCTTGAAGGCCCGGGAATGGTAGGAGTACCAGGCATTTCTAAACGTTTTTTCGAAGTACTTTCGGTAAATGAAATTAGTGTCGTCCTTATTACTCAAGCTTCTTCAGAACACAGTATTTGCGTGGCTGTAGCCTCTGAAGATGCTGCAAAAGCCAAAGAAGCACTTGACCAATCTTTTGCCTACGAAATTTCACTACATCGAATTCAACCGGTAATTGTTGAAGATCATCAAGCCATCATTGCACTGGTCGGCGATAATATGAAAAGTCATCAAGGCCTAAGCGGAAAAATGTTCAGCGCCTTGGGTAAAAACAATGTAAATATTCGGGTAATTGCACAAGGAGCATCAGAACGGAATATTTCTGCAGTCATCAAAAAGGAAGATGTAAAAAAAGCTTTAAATACCTTACACGAACGCTTTTTTGAAGAAAACATAAAACAACTCAATCTTTTTGTGATGGGTGTTGGAAATGTAGGTGCTAAATTCCTCAAGCAAATTCAACAACAAAAGAAATTTTTAAAACAAAATTTTAAATTGAATGTTCGAGTAATAGCCCTTTCCAACTCTCGAAAAATGTATTTTCAAGAAGATGGAATATCCCTCAAAAATTGGGAAGAAAATTTAACTAAGGGCGAAAAAGCCGATAAAGAATTATTCTTTGAAAAGGTAAAAGCAATGAATTTACGCAATAGTATTTTTGTAGATAATACAGCAAATGAGGTGATTGCAATGTCTTATGCCAACTATTTAAAAAATAGTATTTCTGTAGTTACTTGCAATAAAGTGGCCAGTTCTTCTGCTTATGAAAATTATGCAGAATTAAAACAACTCTCAAGGGAATATAACGCTCCATTTTTATTTGAAACCAATGTAGGAGCGGGATTACCTATCATCGATACGCTTAAAAACTTGATTGCTTCCGGTGATAAAGTCACTAAAATCCAAGCAGTTCTTTCAGGAAGTTTAAATTTTGTATTCAATAATTTTGATGAAAACCATGAGTTTGTAGACGTAGTTAAACAAGCGCAAGAGGAAGGCTATACCGAACCTGACCCAAAAATAGATTTAAGTGGAATTGATGTCATGCGCAAAATACTAATTCTTGCTCGAGAAAGCGGTTATCAACTAGAATTAGACGATATTCAAAACCAATCTTTTTTACCGGAAGAATGCCTCCAAACGAAAACTGTAGAAGATTTCTTTACAAGTTTAGCTACACACAAAGATCATTTTAATCAATTATTTGAAAGTGCAAAGCAACACAACAGTCGACTCAAATACGTAGCTCAATTTGATAACGGAAAAGCAAGTGTAGGACTGGAAGAAATTCCGCAGCAACATCCTTTTTACAATTTAGAAGGAAAAGACAATATCGTTTTATTTTATACAGAAAGATACGTAGAACAACCACTCATTATTAAAGGAGCGGGTGCCGGAGCCGATGTTACCGCTTCAGGAATTTTTGCCGATATCATACGAATAGGAAATTATTAAGTTATGGAAGAAATTAAACTATTTTGTCCGGCTACCATTGCAAATGTTTCCTGTGGTTTCGATGTATTGGGACTTTGCCTAGAACAACCCGGCGATGAGATGATTATTCGAAAATCGTCTTCTCCCGGCATTCAAATTACTAAAATTGTAGGTCAGGATTTACCTCTTGAAAATCAAAAAAATGTAGCTGGAGTTGCAGGTTTAGCTTTGCTGAATGAATTAAAAGAACTCCATGCCGGTTTTGAAATTGAAATCTACAAAAACATCAAACCCGGTAGTGGAATTGGAAGTAGTGCAGCTAGTGCCGCCGGAGCTGTTTTTGGTATTAATCAATTACTCGGTCAACCTTTTTCAGCAAAAGAACTTATTCTCTTCGCAATGCAAGGTGAATTTTTAGCTAGTGGTGCATTGCATGCCGATAATGTGGCTCCTGCCCTTTTGGGCGGTTTTACGCTGGTAAGAAGTTATAATCCTCTTGATGTGATTAGGCTTCCGGTTCCGGCAGAACTGATGGCCACTGTAATTCATCCGCAGTTAGAAGTAAAAACTGCTGATGCCCGTTCGGTTTTAAAACATTCGGTTTCCTTAAAAAATGCGATTACACAATGGGGAAATTTAGGCGGTTTAATTAGTGCTTTATACACCAACGATTACGATTTACTATCCCGGTGTTTACATGATGAGATTATAGAACCATTACGCAGCGTACTCATCCCTGGTTTTGATGAAGTAAAAGCAACAGCCTTGGCTCACGGAGCTTTGGGGAGTGGAATTTCCGGTTCAGGTCCATCCATTTTCGCTTTAAGCAAATCCAAATCAACCGCAAAAGAAATCGCTTCTGCTATGGCAGATGTTTATCGTAAATTTGAGGTAGATTATGATGTTCACGTTTCAAAAATAAATTGTGAAGGCATTAAAGTACTATAGTTGTCAACTAAAAAATGTCACGCTGAACCTGCAAGTACAGCAGACAGGCTCGTTTTTTAATAGTGCATCTTGAGAATGATATTCCAGACCAAGTTCGGAATGACGTAACAGCACTAGTACTTAAGTCCTAAATCTAAAAATTAAACAAAATGAATTATTTCAGTTTAAACCATAAAGCTCCAATTGTAAATTTTGAGCAAGCTACCGTCCAAGGAATTGCTCCTGACAAAGGTTTATATTTTCCGGAAAGTCTAATTCCACTCGATAAATTAATGCTTGAAACCATAGAGTTTATGAGCAACGAACAAATTGCTTATGAAGTAATCCGGCAGTTTGTAAACGAATCTATTCCGAAGAAAGAATTACGAAAAATTGTAGAAGAAACGTTGAGGTTTGATTTTCCATTGGTAAAACTCGATGAACGAACTTATTCCTTAGAACTTTTTCACGGCCCCACCATGGCTTTTAAAGATGTTGGTGCTCGTTTTATGGCTCGTTGTTTAGGTTATTTCAACAGAAATAAAAAAAATCAGAAAATCAGGGTTTTGGTAGCCACTTCCGGTGATACCGGAGGTGCAGTAGCTAATGGTTTTTTAGGCGTTGAAGGTGTAGAAGTTATCATTTTATACCCAAGTGGAAAAGTTTCTGATATTCAAGAAAAACAACTGACTACTTTAGGTCAAAACATTACCGCTCTAGAAGTTGACGGAACTTTTGACGATTGCCAAGCCATGGTAAAAAAAGCCTTTTTAGATGAAGAATTAAAAGAACTCCATTTAACATCGGCCAACTCTATAAATGTGGCGCGTTGGTTACCACAAATGTTCTATTATTTTTTTGCATACAAACAACTAAAACCTCTCAATAAAAAATTGGTTTTCTCTGTTCCCAGTGGAAATTTCGGAAATATTTGCGCCGGTATATTAGCCAAAAGTTTAGGTTTACCCATAGAGTTTTTTGTTGCCGCCACCAATGTGAACGATACCGTTCCGCAGTTTTTACAAACAGGCACTTACGAAGCCAAAGCTTCAACCGCTACTATTTCGAATGCGATGGATGTAGGGAATCCCAGCAACTTTATAAGGATTCAGCAATTATTCAATAACGATATTAAAGCTTTAAAAGAATATTTTGCTTCCTTTAGTTTTACCGACGAGGAAACCAAAAAAGCAATGAAAGAAATCTACAGCAATTGCGATTACATTGCCGATCCACACGGCGCTGTGGGATATTTAGGTTGGCAAAAAGTAAAGGATGAATTTCCCGATAGTGTAGGTGTTTTTTTAGAAACGGCTCACCCCGTAAAGTTTTTAGATATCGTTGAAAAAACACTTCCCGTAAAAATTGATATTCCAGAACAAATCAAAGAAGTAATCGATAAAGAAAAGAAAAGTTTTGGTATTAAAAATTATGAGGAACTAAAGAGATTTCTCAAAAAATAAAAGACAATAAAACTTGATATCAATGATAGCATTTAAAAATTCTCAAAAATATTAGTGTTTATGCAATATTATTTTAAAACTTCTTATCGCTACTCTTTATTTTTTGATAATTTTGCCAAAAATTATAAAACGCGGTCATGAAGAATACGCAACTTACACATATACACGAAGAACTTGGTGCTAAAATGGTTCCGTTTGCGGGCTATAATATGCCGGTTTCTTACGAAGGAGTAACTATTGAACACGAAACCGTACGTGAAAAACTAGGGGTTTTTGATGTTTCACATATGGGAGAATTTTTAGTTTCCGGACCGGAAGCTTTAGCGCTCATACAGAAAATTTCTTCTAACGATGCTTCCAAATTAGTAGATGGAAAAGCACAATATACTTGCATGCCAAATGCAGATGGAGGAATTGTAGATGATTTAATTATCTACCGAATGAACGAAGAAAAGTATTTATTGGTCGTCAATGCATCCAACATCGATAAAGACTGGAACTGGATTTATCAACACAACACGATGAATGCCGATTTAAAAGATGTATCTGACGATTATTCTTTATTGGCCATTCAAGGTCCCAAAGCTGTGGAAGCCATGCAAGCTTTAACCGATATCAACTTAGCCGAAATTAAATTTTACAATTTTAAAATTGGTGATTTTGCCGGTGCAGAGCATACTATTATTTCAGCTACCGGTTATACTGGAAGTGGTGGATTTGAGATTTATGTGAAAAATGAATTTGCTGAACAGGTATGGAAAAAAGTATTGGAAGCCGGAGCAGATTTTGGTATAAAACCCATTGGACTTGCTGCTCGTGATACGCTTCGTTTAGAAATGGGATTCTGCCTTTACGGAAATGATATTGATGATACCACCTCTCCTATTGAAGCAGGATTGGGTTGGATTACCAAATTCACCAAGGATTTTATCAATTCTGAAAATCTTAAAAAAGAAAAAGAAGAAGGACCAAAACGCAAATTGGTTGGTTTTGAATTGACCGAGCGAGGTATTCCTAGAAAAGATTACGTGATTGCCGATGCTGAAGGTAAAGAAATTGGTGTAGTTACTTCAGGTACACAATCGCCTTCTACAGGCAAAGCGATTGGAATGGGTTATGTAAAAACTGAATTTAGTAAACCTGAAACAGAAATTTTTATTCAAATCAGAAAAAAATCGATTCCTGCACGCGTAGTTAAACCACCTTTTTACAAGAAAGGATAATTCATTCAAAATAAATTTTAACTAGTGTTGAAGACATTTTCAATTGTTTTTGGCACTAGTTTTTCTTTTTTTACCGTTTATACAACAAATCTCAAGTTTATCAAAAATTCGAAGAAAATATTAATCCTAGGCGGAAGTGGCTTTCTGGGCAATTCACTTTACAAAGAGCTCCTGCCCTATTTTAATGTACATGCCACCTACCGCACCGGTAATAATTTTTACGATAGAAATAAAAAATTCCATCAGTGGGATTCTGAAACAGAGTCTTTGGAAATTTTATTGAAAAGCTTAAAGCCCGATTTAATTATTTCTGCGATGCGTGGAGAATTTGAAGCTCAAATTTATGCTCATTTTGAAGCCATCAATTACATTCTCTCACACGATAGTAAACTTATATTTCTTTCTTCTGCCAATGTTTTTGATGCGTTTACCAATTACCCTTCTTACGAATACGACAAAACATTATCGTTAAGCGTGTACGGGAAATTTAAAATAAAAATTGAAAATGCACTTTTACGTTTACCCAACGAAAAATACGTGATTGCGCGATTACCGATGGTTTATGGAGCGAAATCTCCCCGAGTGGAAGAATTAAAAATACTACACGATTTAAATGAAGCTATAGAGGTTTTCCCTAATGTAGTTACTAATGCTACTAGTATTGCTAAATTTACACAGCAAATGCACTACATTATTAACCGGGAATTAGAAGGGGTTTTCCATTTGGGCAGTACAGATTTAGTACATCATAGTGATCTAATTGATGATATTTGCAAAGAACTTCAACTTGAAAATCCTTTATTTAAAAGTGTTTATGACTCTAATGAAGATCGGTTTTTAGCTTTACTCCCAAAAGATAATTTACTACCGAAAAACCTTCAATTGACCATTCAAGATGTGGTAAAAGATTCGTTAATTAGTTGATGTTAAGCTTGTACTAAATTTAGTCTCTTGAGAAAAATTAATACTTAATTTTTATAACTTCAGCAAAAAACAATAGTTATGGAAAAATTGAGCGATACCGAAATCAACAAAAAACTGGAGAAACTGGAAGGTTGGGAATTCCACGAAAATTCCATTCAGACTAAATTTGAATTTGAAGATTTTAAAGAAACATTCAGCATTATGACGCGAATTGCTTTTGAAGCTGAAGCACAACAACATCACCCAGAATGGACGAATGTTTACAACACTTTAAGTATTACACTATCTACCCACGATGCCGGTGGAGTTACCGAAAAAGATTTTAAAATGGCTAAAACCATTGAAGACTTAATTCAAATTCAATAAAGTAATATTTGCATTTATTCCCAAAAGTTAGTTATTTGGCTAAATGCTAAAAAATATTCTTTTCTTTTTCTTCGTTTTTGTCTTTAGCTTTTCAAATTATGGACAAAAAAATGAAGCATTTTGTAAGGAAATGGAAGCGCTTTCTCTACTTGTAGATGAACTTCATTACCAAGCAAAACCTATTGATGACAGCTTATCTACAGCAGTTTTTCATCTTTTTTTAGAAAACTTAGATGAAAATAAACGCCTGTTCAATCAAGAACAAGTCAATAAATTTAAAGAACAAGATTACCTCCAACTAGATGATTACTTAAAAGCAAATGATTGTTCTTTTTTAAATAAATATGTAGTTGAGCTGGAAAAAAGTATAGCTCATGCTCAAAAATCATTAGAAGCTCTAAGAACAGTACCATTAGACTTTAGCGGAAATTTAAAGCTTTCTTTTTCACCAAAAGAGAAACATCACTACTCTAAAAATAAAGATTCACAAACTACTTATTGGAAAAAGAAGATTAGCTATGAGCTTATTGCTAACTTAACAGAAGAAGATAGTTTATTGACTCAAGTAGAAAAGACTTTAAAGGAAGAAGGGCAAGAATTAAAAAATAAACTCATAGACCAACAGCTATGCTTGCTTAGTGAGACCACTAATCAGTTTGGAGGGATTCAAAAATTTGTTGAAAAACAGTTTTTAAATGCTTTTGCAAATTACCAAGATCCGCATACCACTTATTTAGACAGAAGTGATAAAGTAAGTTTTGAAACCTATATTTCCAGTAACCAAGCTACGTTTGGCATTTACACCACCAAAAATAAGGAGGGAGAAATAGAAATAGCGCAAATTGTGCCGGGAAGTTCGGCTTTTAAAAATAGTGAGTTGGAAGAAGGAGATATCCTTAAAAATCTACTTAGCCAAAATGACGAACTGCTGGTTTCTTGCGTCTCTAATCAAGAGGTGATTAACTTTATGAACAATGAAAATCACCACCAAACCACTTTTAAAGTTAAAAAGAAAAACGGGCCCATTAAAACCGTAAAACTTACTAAAACAGTTATAAAGGTTGAAGAAAATTCAACTCGGGCCTATACTTTAAATAATGAAAATAAACGTAT
Organism: Mesonia oceanica; assembly: GCF_902499555.1. GTDB lineage: Bacteria > Bacteroidota > Bacteroidia > Flavobacteriales > Flavobacteriaceae > Mesonia > Mesonia oceanica. The sequence continues at coordinate 87,411 of NZ_CABVMM010000015.1, read as the reverse complement.
AGGTTATTTAAAAATTCCTAGTTTTTATACCGATTTAGAATCTCCAAATGGTTTAGGAGTGGCCAATGATGTTGCCAAGGAAATTTTTAAACTTCAGCAAGAAAATATTGACGGCCTCATTTTAGATTTAAGAAATAATGGTGGCGGATCGATGAAAGAAGCAATTACACTTTCGGGAATGTTTATTGATAAAGGACCTATCTCAATTGTAAAAACCCATAAAGGTCGTGTTTCTACCCTTCGTGATCCTTATCGCGGAAAAGTTTTGGACAAACCTATTCTTATTTTGGTCAACCAATTTAGTGCTTCGGCTTCAGAGCTTTTTGCTGGTGCTATGCAAGATTATCATCGTGCAATTGTAGTAGGTTCTCCTACTTTTGGAAAATCTACCGTGCAAAGTATTTTTCCTTTAGATGAAAACGAAAAATTAGGCTTTAGTAAAATTACCATTCAGAAATTCTATGGAATTAATGGGACCACACATCAATTTAAAGGTATTCAACCAGACATTATTTTACCTAGTATTTATGATGATATAGAAAGAGGAGAGCGCTTTCTGCCCTATGCCTTAAATAGCGATTCTGTAGAGGTTACACTACAACCTTTAAAACTGAAGAAAATTAATACTTCCCCATTAAAAGAAAAGAGTGCAAATAGAATCAACTCCAACCAAACTTTTGATAAAGTTAAAAAGTTAAATGGAAAATTTAAGTCGGAATACTTAACTAAAGAAACCGAATACGCTTTAACGGTAGAAAATATTTATAAAGATGTGGAAGCTTTTCAACACCTGCTGAATGAGTTTTCTGAAGTAAAAACAGAAAAACCTGATTTTTCTGTAGAAAATACCTCTTCCACTAAAAACATATTAATTTTCAATAAAGACGATAAAGAATTAAACGAAAAAATAGTTCAATCTATCGCCGAAGATATTTACATAGAAGAAGCTTTTTTGATTATAACCGATTTATTAAATAACTAAACAAATGAAACAACTTTTTACACTCGCCTTAGTTCTAGCTTTACCTTTTTTCAGCTTTAAAGCTAACTCACAAACATTTGATCAACCTGTAGAGTATTTAGATTTTATTAGTGGAGAATACCAGGAATTAACGAAACAAATGTGGAAATATACCAAAGCCATTGCTCACGGAAAAAGTGATCGTAACATAGAACGAAGACGTGAAAAATTGGTGGAAATGATGGAAGAATCGATTGAGAAAATCAAAAAAGCCGATAGCTATAATGAAGAAAATGATTTTAAGGAGAAAATCATCAATAACCTACAAGTGAACAAAAGCCTCATGAATAATGAGTATGATAAAGTTGTAGATATGAAAGCAGTAGCACAACAATCTTATGACAAAATGGAGGCTTATATGTTAGCACAGGAAATGGCTGACCAGAAAATGGAAGAAACGCAAAAAGATTATGAGAAGTATTTTAACCAATATGCTGAAAAATATGACATTACGATCAACGAACAAGAATCCGATTTAGGTAAAAAAATGCGTATCTCGGGGGAAGTATTTAGTCATTATAACGATACTTATCTTATTTTCTTTAAATCCAATATGAACGAGTCTTATTTGATGGAAGCTTTAGCGACTGGAGATGTGAGCGCTATTCAGCAATCGGCTAATGCTTTAAAATCATCCGCAGAAGAAGGTTTAGCCCAATTAGACACACTTACCGCTTATAAAAATGACCGTGCACTAATTAATTCAACTAAAAAAGCGTTGGAATTTTATTTGGAAGAAGTAACTAAACACGTCCCTACCTTAACTAATTTCTTAATTGTAAATGAAGATTTTGAAACCATCAAAAAGAATTTAGATAATACGCCAAAGAAAAAGCGCACCAAAGAAATGGTAGATGCCTACAACAACAAGGTAAAGGAGATGAATAAAGGCGTGAATGAGTATAACAACACCAATAATTTGTTAAACCAAAAAAGACAAAAATACATTACGCAGATTAACCAAACTACCGACCAATATTTGGATAAACATATCCCTAACGATTAAGGTCTTTTTTTGTAAATTCGCAATTATTTTAAAATTTTAAGATGGGAAGAGCTTTTGAATTCCGCAAAGCGCGAAAAATGAAAAGGTGGGCAGCTATGTCTAAAGCCTTTACAAGAATAGGAAAAGATATTGTAATGGCCGTTAAAGAAGGCGGTCCCGATCCTGATGCTAATGCACGTTTAAGAGCAGTTATACAGAATGCTAAGTCTGTAAACATGCCTAAAGATAATATTGAACGTGCGATAAAAAGAGCTAGTGATAAAAACCAAGGGGATTATAAAGAAGTACTTTTTGAAGGTTACGCTCCTCATGGAATTGCTATTTTGGTAGAAACCGCTACCGATAACAATACTAGAACCGTGGCCAACATTAGATCTTATTTCAATAAATGCAATGGTAACTTAGGAACTTCCGGTTCGGTAGAATTCATGTTTGATCATACTTGTAATTTCAGGATCAATGCAGAAGGAATCGATCCTGAAGAATTAGAACTTGAATTTATCGATTTTGGTGCCGAAGAAGTTTTTGAAGATGAAGATGGTATTCATATTTATGCTCCTTTTGAAAGTTTTGGAGCTATACAAAAAGAACTGGAAGACAGAAATATAGAAATACTTTCTTCCGGATTTGATAGAATCCCTACTACTACCAAAAAACTCGATGAAGAGCAAAAGGAAGATGTGGAAAAACTAATTGAAAAGATTGAAGAAGACGACGATGTTCAAAATGTTTTTCACACCATGGAAGAAGAATAAAATTAAATATCTATTATAATAAAAAAAAGAGCGTTTTTCAACGCTCTTTTTGTTTTTAAAGCTTCATTCTATTTTAATTTTTCAGCAATTTTTAAGGTTCTTTTTACCTGTGCTGCAATAGCTTGCTTTTGTTTTCCTCCTAAGTCGCTTCCTCCAACCATACTAAAACCATAAGGGTTTCCTCCGGTTTCAAAAATCACAGGATCAGAATATCCTGGAGCAGCAACAATAGCTCCCCAATGCATCATTGTTTTATATAAAGAAAGTAATGTTCCTTCCTGTCCGCCGTGCGGATTGGCAGCACTCGTCATACCGCTTACTACTTTATTCACTAATTTTCCATTCTGCCAAAGTCCTCCGGTAGAATCGATTAAACTTTTAAACTGTGAAGGGGAATCTCCATAACGGGTCGGGAAACTAAAAATAATAGCATCTGCCCAATCTAAATCATCAACACTTGCAGTTTCTATTTCCTTGGTTTTATGGTAATGTTCTAACCAATCTTCGTTTTGTTTTATTACTTCTTCAGGTACAGTCTCCTCTACCCTTCTAAAGCGTATGTTTTCTAAGCCTAAATCTTTAGCGGCTGTTTCTGCTTCTTTAGCTAGTTGATAATTTGTTCCTGTTGCGCTATAATAAATAATAGCTAGTTTTAAATCTTCCATGAAATTTTTTTATGATGAATATACTTCAATTCTATCTCTAAAAGCAGAAACAAATTTTAAAGTTTTTATAATTTATTGTTATAGACTTCAAGATCTATTTAAGATAATAAAATATTAATCGAGTTATTAGGTAGAATATCGAAAAAAAAACACCGCCAGAAAACTTATAATTAAATTTCCGCTTATTTTAAAAACATAATGTATTTAGCAAGTAATGAAACTATATTTTAGAAAGCTATTAGAAGATAGAATTAGGTATTTACAAAATGAAATTTACCGTAATAATCATCTTCTTACTATGAAACTTCCCACTGAAGATAGGCAGGTTTTAAAAGAAACTCTGTTTAAGTACGAAGAAGAACTAGGAAAGGCTAAACAAATCTATTTTCAATTAGATGAAATAGAAATTTATGCAGATCAAGTTTCTATTTAAAGTAAAATTATCTGTTGTATGGCTACAAATATTTTAAAAATAGGCAGTCATAGACATTTCCCTTCTTCAGTGAATATATCATTATAACTCTCCTCTAGTTTTTAATTATTCTGATCTATACAAATGCAGCAACAGAATCCTTCAATGTAAAAATAATAGCGTTTTTAGGATTCAATTTAGGAGAGTAAAAAATGTAGAATACTTTCTATATAGATTAACTACAATTTTTGGCCAACCACAACTATTAGGATTGATAAACATTTAGGCTTAATCCTACAAAAGTCTATAAATTTTAAGGCTCCAAAAAACAAAAGCTCGATTTCTGTACAGAAATCGAGCTTTGCTCTAAGCGGGAGAAAGAGGGATTTTGTTCCAACATCCCCCCTTACGGCATTTTGCAAATGCCTAAGTCTTTAAAAAAGAAAAACCGCTCAAGTAAACTTGGCGGTTTTTGTATTTCAAGCCTTGCGCTTGATTGCGGAGAAAGAGGGATTCGAACCCCCGGAGGTGTGACCCTCGCCGGTTTTCAAGACCGGTGCATTCGACCACTCTGCCATTTCTCCTTGAGTGTCTCATCAGGTATTTCCTGAATGCGGATGCAAATATAACAGCTTTTTTCAATTCTCAAAAACAAACATGCAGTATTTTTTAGCTTTTTTATGACAAGTGATTTCTGCTTTTTTTGATATATTGGCAACCAAACGATTAAGTCCACAATAATGATAAAAAAAATTTTATTCCTTTCGGCTTTAACCCTAGCCTTTTCATGTAAAACACCTAAAAAGTCTATTAAAGAAGTAAATCCGGAGAAATATGCCAATACCATAACGGCATCTGAATTAAAAGACCACCTTTATACCTTTGCTTCAGATGAATTTCAAGGTAGAGATACCGGAAAACCCGGACAGAAAAAAGCGGCAAACTATTTAAAAGACGAATATCAAAAAATGAAGATTGCTTCACCCTTAGGAGGAGATGATTATTTTCAAGATATTCCTTCCAGTTTTTTTAACAACAAATACAACGACTCTGAAAATGTAGTCGCTTACATAGAAGGAAGTGAATTTCCTGATCAGATTGTGGTAATTTCGGCCCATTACGACCACGTAGGGATGGATGCTGAAGGTAATATTTACAATGGAGCCGATGATGATGGCTCAGGTACTGTTTCAATATTAGAAATTGCCGAAGCTTTTAAAGATGCAGTTAAAGATGGTTACCGCCCTAGACGTTCTATTTTGTTCCTGCACGTTACCGGTGAGGAAAAAGGATTGTTAGGTTCTGATTATTATACCAAAAACCCTATTTTTCCCTTAGAAAATACGGTTACCGATCTTAATACAGATATGATTGGACGTATTGACCCTGTGCACAAAGACAACCCCAATTATATTTATTTGATAGGAAGTGATAAGTTGAGTACAGATTTACACGAACTATCAGAAGAAATAAACAACAAATACACCCAGTTCGATTTAGATTATACCTACAACGAAGATAACGACCCCAACCGTTTTTATTACCGAAGTGACCACTATAACTTTGCAAAACACAATATCCCGGTAATTTTCTACTTTAATGGAACACACGAAGACTACCACCAACCTACGGATACGCCTGATAAAATTGAATATGATTTAATGGCACGCCGGGCAAAACTTATTTTTTATACCGCTTGGGAGGTTGCCAATCGCGACGAACGTCTAGTAGTAGATAAAACTGAATAGCTTAGGTATTTATTAAGTATTATTTTATAAAAACAGCGGTTTATTATATTTTGAATTCGCTAAATATTCAATCATTACTTGAATTACAAAAGCCTTTACATTTCTGTAAAGGCTTTTGTATTGTAGTCAACACTAAAACAAAAACCATCAACCAATTAATAAGAAAAGTAAAAAAAATTTTCATTATCAAATAAACTTGCCTTATCCCCTATTCCTCTGTACGGATATAATTATTCGAATACTTACTCCTATTTTCATTTACTCAGGTAGAAGATTATCCTTAAAGGTTTTATAAATTTTTCTTATTTCGAATTTATTTTAGACAAAAACCCTATTTTTGTCTAAAATTAAACAAAACAATACTTTTTGTCGAATGAAAGAAGCCTTAGTCAAGCAACACATCATACAGTCTTCTACAGCTGCTTTTAAAGAATTGGGCTTTGAAAAAGTGACGATGGATGATATCGCAAAAGCAGCCAATAAAGGACGAAGTACGCTCTACTACTACTTTAAAAACAAGTATGAGGTTTTTGAACACGTGGCCGAGTTAGAATACCTTTCGATTATTGAACCGGCTAAGACGGCCATCCAAGCCTCGCAAAGCCTGGAAGAAAACTTAAAGCTTTACAATGAGTTTAAACTGAAAAGTCTCATCAGTAAAACCACAGCATACACCTTTCTGCTGGAAGACATTCGCCAGAACATCAACCTCGCCTATTATATATTCAGGAAGTTAAGACATATAGAAACCGCTATTTTCGAAAATATGCTGAACTGGGCACTGGACAAAAAGGAAATCACAGCGATCAGTCCCGAAGAAACTCAATTTTTAGCTATGACTATGGTAACTGCCTTAAGCAGTTTAGAAAAAGAAATGCTCCTTTATGGCACCATCGAAAATATGCCCGTTCGGCTCCAATGGCTTATAAGCGTTCTTATAAAAGGTTTAAAAAATTAATCTACAATCATCCTTAAAACTAAAATCAATATGCGCCAGTTTTATCCCCTTCTTTTGATGTGCTTCGCAATGCTAACGCTTCAAAGTTGTAAAAACGAAGACAAAACCCGGGAAATCCCCCCAATTGCGGTAAAAACCTTAACCCTGGGCAGCCCTGATTCAAATAATACCACTTCTTATGCAGCCACCGGTAGGATTGAGGCCGATAAAAGTGTGCGGCTCAGCTTTCAGGTAGGCGGAGTTATTGAACAATTTCCGGTGAATATGGGGGATTTTGTACAACAAGGAAGTCTTATCGCCCGAATAGATGCGACAGCCTATCAAAAACAGTATGAAGCCCGAAAGGCACAGGCAGATTTGGCTAAAGATACTTACAACCGCATCGAGGACGTGTATAATAAAGGAAGTATTGCTGAAGTCAAAATGGTAGAAGCCCGCTCCAATTACAAACAGGCAGAAGCCGCCGCACAAGCCAGCTATCAAAACGTGAAATTTAGCCGTATTACCGCACCCTTTACGGGTTATGTGGGGCAGAAAATGATGGAAACCGGAGATTTGGCCTCACCGGGGCATCCTATCGTAGAATTTTTTGATATCGATAAGCTTAAAGCCATCATCCCCATTTCAGATGATCAGGTAAACCAGTATCAAATAGGAGATACAGCCCTTGTAAAAATAGAGGTCTTAGATACCGAGTACACAGGTGAAATCACCGAAATAGCCATACAGTCTGACTACAACACGCCAAGCTATACGGCAAAAATCACCATTACCAATGCCGATAAGAAAATCAAGCCCGGTATGGCCTGTACGGTAATGCTTCCTGAACCTGAACATGCTTCAGAAGCAACTTCTTCCCGCTTCATCATACCGGTAGAAACCGTATCGGTAACCGATGACAATAAGCATTTTGTGTATGTGGTCAATAGCCAAAACAAAGCAGAACGCCGCCTTGTAAAAACCGGAAGCTTATACAACAACGGCATCGGTATCACTGCAGGTTTACAGCAGGGCGATAAGCTTATTATTTCGGGTTATCATAAGCTCACTGAAGGTACTCCGGTGCGCATTTCAAACAAACACTAAGTCCCTATTTTATGAAAAAACAAGGTTCTATGATAGAATGGGCCATGAAAAACAAAGCCTTTCCGCTGGCATTGGCTTTTGTATTTGTGTTGATTGGCTTGTTAGGGCTTTTCAATATGCCCCGTAACGAATTTCCTGAGTTTACCATTAGACAAGGATTGGTCATTGGGTATTATCCCGGTGCAAATTCACAGGAAGTGGAAGAGCAACTTACCGCTAAAGTTGAAAAATTCTTGTTCAGCTACAATGAAGTGGACAAAGAAAAGACGTATTCCTACTCGCGCGATGGGGAAATGTATATTTATATAGAGGTCGCCAACCGTGTGGGCAGCAATGAAACCCAACAATTTTGGAACAAGCTTAAAAACGACCTGCTGATCTTTCAGCAGCGTAGTGTTCCTCCCGGCGTTAAGGGGATTATAGTGAATAGTGATTTTGGAAGTACGGCCGCGATGATCCTCGCTGTAGAGTCTAAAACCAGACCATATAAAGACCTGCAAAAACACGTAGAAGAAATCGAAGATCAACTGCGCCAGGTTAAAGGGATGGCAAAGATTAGCCACTCTGGGGGACTTACCGAGCAAATTGCGGTTTATGTAGACCAAAACAAATTGGCACAATACGGTATTAGTCCGGCAACTTTAATGCAAAGCCTGCAAACGCAAGGTACCATACGGCCAAACGGAACTTTAGAATCCCCTACTTTTGACCGCCCTATAAATATGGATGTGTTCCTTAAAAATGTTACCGATATAGCCAATCACATTGTAAAGACCGAACGGGATGGTAGTGTGATCCGCATCAAAGACATCGCTCGGGTAAAAAGGGAATACGACGATCCGGACTCTTTTATTACAGCTAATGGAACCAAAGCGATGATCATTACGCTTGAGATGGCTTCCGGCAACAATATTGTACAATTTGGAGACCGAATAAATGATCAACTCGATGCGTTTAAAACCCAACTTCCGCAGGATATTCAAATCACAAAAATCGCGAATCAACCCGAGGTGGTACAACACTCCATAAGCCATTTCCTTGAAGAATTTGGCTTTGCCTTAATGGGTGTGATTATTGTAACGCTCCTGCTACTGCCCTTTCGCGTAGCTTCGGTTGCCGCAGCCACCATTCCCATCACCATACTTGCTACTCTTGCCTTGATGTATATGTTGGGGATGGAGCTTAATACTGTGACCTTAGCGGCCCTGATTATCGTACTGGGTATTGTGGTAGACGACCCCATTGTGGTGATAGACAACCACGTGGAGAAACTGGATGAAGGCCAGTCGGTATGGGAGGCGGCTTTCAACAGTGCCAAAGAACTTTTTCCATCGGTATTTACGGCCACTTTGGCCATATCGGCCACCTTCCTGCCTTTGGTATTTTTTATGTCGGGAACCGCCAAAGACTTTTTAAGCACGTTTCCCTACACCATAATGCTGGCATTATTTCTTTCGCTTACCATTTCTGTACTCTTAGTGCCTTTCTTCAATACCCTATTTATAAAAAGAGGATTGCATCACAACCAAAAGGAAGAAGAAAAGAAGCAAAAAAAATCGATGTTAGAAAGGTTACAGCTCTTTTTTGACAAAAGTGTAGAAAGCGCCATGAAGCACTATAAAATGACTGTATTAGTTGGCCTACTATCTATAGTTGTGGGTATCGTTCTCTTCTCAAAGCTGTCGCAAGAATTGTTTCCGGTAATTGAACGCAATCAGTTTGCGATTGAAGTTTACCTGTCTAAAAACAGCAGTCTTGCAGAAACCGAAAAAGTGGTAAAAGAATTTGAGAAGGTTTTAGCCAAAGACGATCGTATTGAAAACTACACCAGTTTTATAGGCACAAGTTCGCCGCGGTTCCATGTGGTATATGCGCCTAATCTGCCGGCTAAGAACTATGCGCAAATTTTGGTGACCACTACTTCAGACGATGCAACGGAAGAAGTGTTGATCGAATATGATAAAAAATATTCAGAACTATTCACCAATGCCTATTTACGGATGAAACAACTCAATCTGATCGCCAAACCGGCACAGATAGAAGTGCGCCTTTTTGGTGATGATATCGACACCTTAAAAAACTACGGAAATCAAATCATTGACCTGTCACGGGAAACACCCCAGACCATTTGGTCCAGAACCAATTATGGCGAAATGCAGCACACCGTTGCTATTGATGTTAATGAAGAAGAAGCTTCTCGTATAGGACTCACCCGTGAAGCCATTGCCAATACCATAGCTATGAATATGGAAGGCTTGAATGCCACACAGGTTTGGGACGGCGATTATGCGATTAACGTGAAAATTAAGGCTGAAGATCATAAAGATCAATCTGTTTCCAGCCTTAGGGAATTATCGATTATATCACCTGCAACCGGTAAAGTGGTACCGCTACGTCAAGTAGCCGAAGTAACCCCAAGTTGGGAACAGGAACAAATTGTAAGGCGTAACGGAATGCGCTGCTTAACGGTACGTGTAGATATTGAAAAAGGTGCCGTAGCCAATGAAGTATTGGGTAAGCTTCGTCCTAAAATCGAAGCACTTAACCTACCCGATAGCATTACAGTAGGCTATGGAGGAGAATATGAAATGAGCGAGGAAAACCTGGTTCCTATGGGGATTTCCCTATCCATAAGCGTCCTTATCATTTTCTTGATCCTGCTGTGGCATTTTAGGGAATTCAAACAGGCCGTATTGAGTTTTATAACGATGCCCCTCAGCATATTTGGCGCAGCTTTAGGATTGATCTTGATGCAGTATCCTTTTGGATTTACTTCCTTCTTAGGGCTGTTGGCCTTGTGTGGTATCGTGGTACGAAACGGTATTATTTTAATCGATTTTGCCAATGAACTGCGCATCCATCACGGGCATTCGGTATACGAAGCTGCGGCACACGCTGCCAAACGGAGAATGCGTCCTATTTTCCTTACCTCTTCTGCTGCTGCCGTTGGGGTTACCCCTATGATCATCAGCAGGTCCACGTTATGGGGACCCTTAGGTACGGTTATCGCCTTTGGTTTAATGCTGTCTATGGTACTCACCCTATTTGTTTTACCGGTACTCTACTGGTTGTTCTTTAGGAACGAGGAAACGGAACAAGAAGAAACACAACACACTAATGCAAACGCCTAAAACGAGTATGAAAAAGATGCAAATACCTAAGCGCATACCCCTTGTAATCTGGTGTATGCTGAGTTTTTTGTCCTGCGGAAACTTACTTGCACAGCAAAAACTGAATTTAGAAGAAGTTAAGCAAGCCGCATTGTCCTACAGCAAGGCTATCAAAAACGGAAAAATAAGAATAGAACAAGCGGAAGCAGCCAAACGCGAAGCTCTTGCTAATTATTTCCCTCAGATTAGCGCCACGGGAATTGGCGTTTACGGGTTTAAGGAATTTATACCGCCTATACCTCAACTGTTACCCAATGGCATTGATAATTTTTATCAGGCCGGTGCCATGGCGACAGAAGCGATTTATGCCGGCGGAAAAGTTAGAAATGCCAATAATTTAGCACGCCTTCTGGCTGAAACCCGAAGCATTCAGGCTGAGCAGGCTGTAGATTCGGTTGTATTGAATACAGCGCAAAAGTACTGGCAACTGGTTCAGGTGCAAGAGCAACTCAAATCTATTCAGGCCAGTAAGATTTATCTGGATGAATTATTAAAACAACAACAAGACCTCTTATCTGCCGGACTTATCGCTAAAAATCAATTGCTACGTGTACGAACCAATCGCAGCCGTGTACTTTTACAACAAAGCAAACTGGGCAATATGCGTAAACTGGCATTGCTAGACCTGGGCTTGTATGTGGGTAAAGTCTACGATACAACCACCGTCGTCACCGATACCTTACAGCGGGTCAACCCACCTCAGCTTACGTACGCCAGACCTGATCTCGATTTGCAGGACAACGCAAATTACAGGCTGCTTGAAAAATCGATTACCGCATCCCAATTGCAGTCTGAACTTACCAAAGCCGACTTGCTCCCTCAGGTTTCAGTGGGGGTTAATGCGGGTTATTTTGGGTCGTTTAACAATGCTTTTGACAGTCAATTTATGCCGATTGCTTTTGGGATGGTGAGCATCCCCATATCCGATTGGTGGGGTGCCGGTCGCCAAAAAGTAAAGCAAAAAGCGCTGGAAGAAAAAATTGTTCAAAATAATTTTGAAGATCGCAAAAACCAACTTACTATAGGGATCATGAAATCCTGGTACGACCTGATGGATGCTTATAAGCAGATTACCTATGCGAAAGATAATAGGAACTATGCCAATGAGAACCTAAAGGTACAACGGGATAATTACAACAGCGGACTTAACAATCTTTCTGATCTCTTAGATGCCCAACAACAAAAAGAAGCTGCTGAGGCTGAATACGCCAATGCGTATGCCAATTACAGAATAGCAGAATCGAAGTATCTGTTCATAACCGATAATTTATAATACGAATACAAAGGTGGAGTACTAAATTGCACCACGTTAGGATAACAGCTTCTAATAACCTGTACTATGAAACTAAAAAAATCAGTCTTTCTAGCTTTTGCAAGCTTTATCGTTATTGGCGTATCCCGCGTTGAAGCACAAACCATAACGCGAGAACAGTTTAAAGATTCTATTCAAAAACTTCCCTATTTCTCCATCCATAAGGACAATTATTTTGTCACCGGGATTCCTACCAATACAGCAATCAACTCAAGTAGTGCCGATGCGAAATACCAGATCAGTTTTAAACAGATGATCACCCGGGATCAATTGCCCTGGGATACGTACTTGTTTCTGACGTATACCCAAAAAGCTTTTTGGAACATCTATGAAGATTCTTTTCCCTTTAAAGACATCAATTTCAATCCTTCTATCACTTGGGGAAAACCCATTTTTGACAAGAAAGATCGGTTAAGAGGTCTGGGAACTGTCTCTCTGGAGCATGAATCAAACGGACGGGACAGTATTTACTCCCGAAGCTGGAACCGAATAACCTTTTCTTATATCACAAAGATTGCTAAGAATACCCGGGGAAGTTTTGAGCTGTGGGCTCCTTTTGCCTATAAAGACGGAAACCGGGACCTCTTAGACTATACCGGCCTTGGGGAGATCAACCTGGAGCACGAATGGAAACCCAACAAACTGTATCTAACCCTCAGAATGCGAAAGGGACTAAACTTTGATGCAAAAGGCAGTATAAGAACGCGTATATACTTTAATCCTTTTAAACAAAACCGTTCTAACCAATACCTGATGCTGGAGTATTATGTAGGACAGGCAGAAGGCCTGCTCAATTATAAAGAATCAAAAAGTATGATTCGTGTAGGTTATGTGATCAAAACCAATGAGTTTTCTTTTTTTAGGTAGTTTTGCCTATCCTAACCGCACACTCTTATCAAATTTGCACTCTCAAAGTCCGTGAAAGAGTATAAAGCAAAAAGTAAGGGGCAAAGACTTGCATAATAGTTATTGGTGCTGTGCTTTCGTACTATATTTCTACTACTACTTTGCCTCTAGTTGTTCCTGTTTCCACTTGTAAATGCGCTTCTCTAACTTTATTAAAACCATAGATTTTATAGATATGAGGACGAATAATTTTTCTTTCCAATAGATCTGCTATGATTTTCATATCATCGCCGTTTGAGTAAACTGACATAAAAAAACAAGTATTCAGCTTTTTTTGTTCAGCTGCTTTTTCGTCTTCTTTTGTTAATCCTGAAGGTAAATTTACAATTGTTCCTTCTTCTCGAAGTACACTTACCGACTTTTTGAAATTCTTGTGCCCTATCGTTTCTAAAACAAAATCAATATTACTTAGTTCGTTTTCAAATTGCTGGTTCTTGTAATCAATATGCTTATCGGCACCCCAACCCAACACAAATTCCTTGTTTTTTGCAGATGATGTTCCTATTACAAATGCTCCTAGGTGTTTAGCCATCTGAACCGCAAAATGTCCTACCCCTCCTGCCGCTGCGTGGATTAAAACTTTATCTTCTTTTCTTAATTTGCCAAAAAAAGAAAAGGCTTGCCACGCTGTTAATGCCGCTAAAGTACTTGCGGCAGCTTCCGCGTGCGAAATATTCTTAGGCTTTAACGCTAAATGCGCTACAGAAACGACTATGTATTCTGCGTAGGCTTTTCCGTGTCCTACAAAATTTACCATCCCAAAAACTTCATCATTAAGTTTTAATGAGGTTATATTTTTTCCTGTTTCAACAATAATTCCTGAAATATCCCAACCTAAAATAATGGGTTTTTCATTTCTCAACGAAGCTGCTAATGCCTCCCCCTTTCTTGTTTTTACATCTACAGGATTTACACTAAATGCTTTTACTTTAACTAATACTTCATTTTCTGATATCCTAGGTATTGGTATTTCTTGAACTTCCAGATTTTCTACACCGCCAAATTCTTTCAATATAATCGCTTTCATATGCTACTTTAAAATTTATCTCCTAGTGTAATGCGAAGCCTGTTCAGTGTGTTCATAAGTGAAATACTTGCTGTTAGTTCAACCAATTCCCTTTGTGAAAAATGGTGCTCCATTTCTTGTTTGATTATATTCACCTCATCAGAAAGCACGGTTATCGCATCTGCCCATTTTAAAACAAGTTCCTGTTTTATATCAAAAGAAAAAGAATGCTTATGACCTGGGATTGTATCTATCAATTTTTGGTCTATGCCCATTTTACGAAGTTCTTCTGCGTGAAAACTACAGCAATAGGCACAACCATTGAGTTGTGAGGTACGTAATTCTGCTAAGGCTACTAATTTATTGTCAATACCGGACTGCCTGATACTTGTGTGTGACTGGTAAAGGCAACCAATGGTCTTTTTTGCGATTTCTTTATAATCCATCTTCTTTTTTTGTTTTAAATGACCTTGCAAAGGTATTGCTGTCCTATTTTCAGATGCCGTAATCAAAAAGGAAATAACAGTATCCTAATTGGATATTGTGTTTTTTAGTACTGTTTTTTGCACCTTTGTCTGATGGAGCAGATACACGATACATTCGCTATTGAAATCGTGGATTACAGCGAATGGAAAGAAAGAAACCGAAAAAACAATTTTTTTGAGTTGGTTTATATCTTAAACGGCAAAGGCTTACATCGTGTAAACCATATTGCATATCCGTACAGAAAAAACGGTATATTTCTTTTACCTGCGGCACGTTGTCATATGTACGTTATTGAAAAGAAAACACGTTTTCTCTTTCTTCGCTTCACGGCAAGTTACTTTTTACCAAATCCCAACGAAACGGTAGATTATAGCAAGTGGTTCAATTCCCTGAATTTCATCATTGGCAATCACGATTACCTATCGGGGGAATTAATAGATAATCTTGATGATCGAATGCAATTAAAGAGGCTTTTGGACATCATTCTTTATGAATATCAAAAAAAAGCAGGTTGTAGCACCTTTATAATTCAGAATACATTGGTTTCGTTAATCGCAATCATCAGTCGGAACATACAGGACAAGAAATACAGAGGGCATCATTTTACAGATAAAAAAATTGCCGAAATCCTGAATTTTATAGACTTTAATCTTCTTGAACCCGAAAAACTGACAGTGGGTTATCTATCTCAAAAGTTCAATATTTCCAAAAATTATTTCAGTGAGTATTTTAAAAGGAATACATCCCAAAAGTTTCAAGATTACTTAATTTGTTCTAAACTACGTATAGCAGGGGCAAGAGCAAAATTTACCGATGTTTCTTTTCAGGAAATAGCTTCCGAACTTGGTTTTACCGATAGTAGCCATCTCAATAGGATGATGAAAAAATATACAGGTAAGGGAATGCGGGAAACAAGAAAGGAAATACAAAATAACAGGAATTAATTTTTTCAATAGATAAAAAAGCGCGGAATACTTCATTGGGAAAGTTAAATCTCAGACATAAAAAAACCCCTTGTAAAACAAGAGGTTTTTGGTTTTCTAAGTGATCGCGACAGGATTCGAACCTGTGACCGTCTGCTTAGAAGGCAGATGCTCTATCCAACTGAGCTACGCGACCAAGCTTAAAAGCGGTTGCAAATATATTAATACTTCTGAATAAAACAACCCTAAATTCTTCAAAAAAATGAACAAATAATTAATTCACTCATATTCAGAAAGAAAAATTTTAATTTTTACTCATATTTATTAATGTAAACGGTCTTTCTGTTTAAAAACTCTTTAATTCCGTGGGAAGAAAGTTCTCTTCCATAACCTGATTCCTTGGTTCCTCCAAAAGGTAAACGCGGATCACTTTTTACTAGTTCGTTAACAAAAACAGCTCCATCTTCAAACTGCGGAATTAAAGCTTTTGCCCTTTCGTAATCCTCTGTAAAAATAGAAACTCCTAATCCAAAAGCTGATCTATTGACCAAATCAATAGCTTCCATATCAGAATTAAATCGGGTTACGGCCATTAGAGGCCCAAAGGTTTCCTCTTTAAAAATAGTCATCTTTTTATTAACGTTAATCACGATAGTAGGCTCAAAATAAGTTTTATTTCGTTTTCCGCCCAACACTACTTTTGCTCCTTGCTTTTTAGATTTTTCTAATTGTTCTTCTAAGTCTATCGCCAAATCTTCACGTGCTAGCACACCTATATATGTTTCTTCATCCATCGGGTCTCCACTCTTCAATTCACGAACTTGTGTGATAAATTCTTCCAAAAATTCTTCATAAATAGATTCTTGAACAATTAGACGTTTTCCGGCAATACAACTTTGTCCGGTATTTTGAAACCTGGCTTGCACACAGGTTTTTACGGTTTCGGTAATATTCGCATCTTCAAAAACCACTAAGGCGTTACTTCCCCCCAATTCCAACACCGATTTTTTTATTTCTTCTCCGGCAATGGAAGCCACCGAACTTCCTGCGGGTTTACTTCCGGTTAAGGTGACTGCTTTTACACGTTTATCCCTAATAATTTGTTCTACCTTTTTACTGCCAATAATTAGGTTTTGGAAACAACCTTCAGGAAAACCGGCATTTAAAATGGCTTGTTCTATATTTTCTGCACAGCGCATTACATTGCTGGCATGTTTTAAAAGACCTACATTTCCTGCCATTAAAGCCGGGGCAATAAATCTAAATACTTGCCAAAAAGGATAATTCCAAGGCATGACAGCAAGAATTACTCCTAACGGATCGTAACGCACATAAGATTCTTTTGCATCGGTTTCTATTATCTCTTTTTCAAGTTGATTTTTTGCATTTTCAGCATAATATTCACACACCCAAGCACATTTTTCAATTTCGGCTATAGCTTGTGTAATAGGTTTTCCCATTTCTTTAGTAATGGCTGTGGCATAATCTTTTTTATTGTTCCGCAATTCATCAGCCAACTTCAGCATTAATTCTTTTTTTCTTTCAAAAGAAACGTGCCGCCAATCTTGAAATGTCTTATCGGCCTTTTTTATTTTTTTAGAAATATCTGATTTGGTGTGAACTTTAAATTTTTCAATTTTCTCACCGGTATAAGGATTTATGGATGTAAGCATTCTATCTAGTATTTTAACTTTTTGATTCTTCGTCTCAATTTAAAAATACTGGGGATGATAGCATTTTCAATTAAGAGTAATTTAACGCCACTTATTGTTAACAAGTTGGTGTATAAGTCTTAAGACTCAATTAACTTAAGATAAGTTGGATTACGTAAATTTATTAAAAATCACTTACTTATGGATGTTCGCGACGAGTATTTACTACACATTAGACCCGAAATTCCTTCTGCTAAGGTAGCTGAGAATATGTCTTCTGAAGAACGATTTCAAAATGCTACTTTACGACCGGTCATTAAACTTCAGCATCATTTATTGATAGAAGCTTTTAAAAACTATATCAAAAAACATAAAAATGTATTTTTTGAACTTTCTTTAGAAAGAAGATTAGGCTACATTGATAATGTTATTCATAAAGACATGAAGTTTAGAAATAGTTTAAAAGGAATGATCATTGGCCAATTTACGGTGAATGAATACCTTACGTATATCGAAAATTCTTCAGCCTTAAATAAACGAATGATGAATTTGGTGAGGGACAGGCTTCAAAATAGTATTCAGCTTTTAGAACAAGATTATGTTTTCTAAAATTATACTATTTTTACTTTTATGAGAGTAAGAAGAAGGCATAAAAAAAAGCAAAAAGTAAAGAATACTTCAGTTAATCAAATTCCCGGACAGGTTACCTATGTAGGGAATAAAGAAACAGAAAACCCTTCTGTTGAAATTATAAATTTCGACAAGGATAAAGTCACCCGTGAAAATAGTAATAAGGTAGATGATGCTTTTCATTTTAAAGGAAAAGACAACATTACCTGGATTAATATTAACGGCTTAAACCATACTAAAGAGATTGAAGAACTGGGGAAGCATTATCATCTACATCCATTAATTATAGAAGATATTGTAAACACTCAACAACGTCCAAAGTTTGACGATTACGACGATTATATTTTTGTAGTGGTTAAAATGCTTTATAACGACAGCCAAAATGAATTTGTAAATGAACATTTAAGCATTGTTGCCGGTGAAGGTTTTGTACTTACCTTTCAAGAGGCTGATGGTGATGTTTTTGATGGAGTTCGAGAACGTATTAATAATACAAAAGGCAGAATGCGCACTTCTGGTTCAGACTATTTAATGTATGCCCTGATGGATGCCGTTGTCGATAATTACTTTATTATTATTGAAGCATTAAGCGAGAAGATAGAAAGCCTTGAAGATTCCCTTTTTACCCAAGCGGTAGAAGAAGATATGACCCAAGAAATACAAGATCTTAAACGAGAAGTATTACGTATTAGAAAAGCTATTCATCCGCTGCGAGAAGTCGTCAATCGGTTAGAAAATAGTCAACACGAACTCATTGACCAAAAAACACATAGTTACCTTAGAGATTTACAAGATCATATTACTCAAATTTCTGAAAATATCGAGATTTATCGAGAAATGATTTGGGGACTTATGGATATGTATATGACTACCATTAGCAATAAAATGAATGAGGTAATGAAAGTGCTAACCATAATGGCTAGTATTTTTATCCCTTTAACTTTTATGGCCGGAATTTATGGGATGAATTTTGAATATATTCCCGAACTTCAGTTAAAGTATGGTTATTTCTATCTTTTAGGACTTATGTTCGTTGTTTTTTGTATGATGATTTGGTATTTTAAACGCAAAAAATGGCTATAAGCTAACCTCTAATGAAAAAAGTATTACTAATACTACTATGTGCTATCTTTTGTATTTCTTGTATGGAAACAAATAAATCGCATGAACAGCCTCCCTCATTACATTTGAAAGAAAGGTTAGCAACAACTATTGAGGCTGATTCACTTTTAAACGAAGGGAAAACTTACCTATCTATATATTCTCAAGTTTATAGCCTTTCTGAACATCGAAAACATAATCTTACCGTTACCGTAAGTATGCGGAATACTAGCTTATCTGATACGCTATATTTAGAAAAAGCAGACCACTATTCTACCGAAGGAAAATTAATAAAACCTTATTTAGAAAAAACAATTTTTATCGCACCGATGGAAACATTGGAAATCGTGATTAATGAACAAGAAATCGCAGGTGGAACCGGAGGTAATTTCATTTTTGTTTGGAAGATAAACAAAAATGCTCATGAGCCACTTTTTGAAAGTGTGATGATTTCCACTACCAGTCAGCAAGGGTTGTCGTTTATTAGCCAAGGTGTTAGAATTGAATAAACCTAGTCGCTTGTCTTGCGCTTTTTATGATCTACATAAATAAAAATAGCATAAATCACAACTCCTGCTCCGCCAATCCAATACAATCCGGTTTTTAAAGTTTCTATATTTTCAGCAAATAGGGCAATAGCTGTTGCTAACGGTACAATCCCTAACATGGTTGCGGTAATAAATTTCACATATTTCATTTTTACCCCACCCGCTAAAATACTAATGGCATCATTCGATAAAAAGGGAGAAATCCTAAATAATACAATACTCCAAAAACCATAATTGCCCACCCAATATTTCAGTTTTTCAAAAGTTTTGTCACTAATAAATTTATGTAATGCTTTCTCACTTAACCCAATTCCTATAGAATAACCAATGGTAGAGGCCAAGAAAACCCCTGCTGAAGACATAAGAATAGAAGGAATAGTCCCATATACCAAAGCTGCAGCTATCATTGGTAACCACGAAGGAAAAATCACCAAAAACATTTGTAAAACAATAATCAAGATAATTGCGGCGATCCCCCAACCACCAAAACTTTTAATGGTAGAAGAAATTTGTTGTTGCTCACCAGATTTTAGAGCTTCCCATAAATCGTTCATCGCATTTTGAAAATCAGGATAAACAAAATATAAAATTACTAATCCCACTACTAAGGTTAATGTAAAATACAAAGAACTGTATTTGGCAATATTCGCTGCTTTCAATTTTATTGAGTTTTCTCAAAAATAATAAAGCAAAAACTAAAATTTCCTAAATAAATATCAAATTACTCCTCCAATTTTACTTCTTTCAAAATTAATCCGGAAGGTTGAGCTATGTGTTCTAATTTAATTCTATTTTCCCCTTCTAAGGTTTTTTCTATAAAATTCAAATCTACATCTCCCCTACCCAAATCAAATAAAGCACCCATCATTAACCTAATTTGATGCCGTTTAAAACCTTTTCCTCTAATTTTTAATACATAACTTTTCTTCGGAAAGAAATTTGCCGTATAAATATCATTTTCTGTTAACTCACAAAAATCAATTTTCCCCTGTGTTATCGTTTCAGGTTTAGGTCTAAAAGCATACGACCAAAAATCATGTTCTCCTTCAAATAATTTAGCACCTTGCTGCATCAACTCAATATCTAAATCATCTTTAAAATACGTCATAAACGGTGCACAAAACGGATGAAACTTTTCGCCATAAGCAAAAAAATACAAATACTCTTTTTGCTTGGGGTGATTAATAATATTGAAGTCTTTATCGGTTTCTGTGATATCCAAAGCTCGAATATCCGGAGGAAGGTTTTTATTGAATTCAGGTAAAAATTCTTTTACATCAATCGGTGCTTTATCCACAAAAAGTTCGATATACGTTTGATTAACCGAAACTTTTGCATCGGTCCTACCGGAAGCCAAAAGTTTAAAATTCTTTCGTCCCAACACATATGCGGTAGTTCGTTCTACCATTTTTTCAACCGTAATCACATCAGGCTGTTTTTGCCAACCGTGAAAACGAAAGCCTAAATATTGAAGTTTAATAAGGTAATAAAACCTAACTCGTTGCATCTCCTTTTCTTTCAAAAATAAACACTATTCAGAAACTGTCAAGAAATTAAAGGTATTTCGTCTAAATCAAATCAACATAAGTATTTTGTTGCTGCATTTTTAAAGTAGGCAACAGAATAATTTCTAACTTTGAGTTGCTAGAATTTTCGATACATGAATAAACAAGAAATTATTGCTCAACTAGAGAACCAAAAACTAAATCCGCA
The DNA here is from genome assembly GCF_902499555.1 of Mesonia oceanica. GTDB lineage: Bacteria > Bacteroidota > Bacteroidia > Flavobacteriales > Flavobacteriaceae > Mesonia > Mesonia oceanica. The sequence goes on along the minus strand of NZ_CABVMM010000015.1, from coordinate 66,313 downwards.
TTTAAAATTTCGGCTGAAAACCGCTACCGAAAACTTTACCAATAAGTTATTTCACACCCTTTTTGATGCTGAAATCCCTGTTGAAAAGAATTTGAATGAGCTAGAGGAAGACTTTAAAGAATTAGTAGATTTAGCCTGTTGGGACCATGAAAAACCTTGTAGCAAACTTTGGCAAAATTACATTACCAAGCTACCGGAATTGCTCTGCAAATTGAATAAAGATGCCGAAGCCATTCATAAAAATGATCCGGCTTCCAATTCTATTGAAGAAGTTTATTTATGTTATCCAGGATTTTTTGCAGTAGCCATTTATAGGTTTGCCCATGAATTTTATAAAGCCGGTTTCCCACTGGTTCCTCGTATGATGACCGAATATGCACATCGGCTTACCGGAGTAGATATTCATCCCGGAGCTCAAATTGGAACTTCTTTTTTTATCGATCATGCTACCGGAATTGTTATTGGGGAGACTGCTGTGATAAAAAATGAGGTAAAAATTTACCAAGGGGTTACGCTAGGAGCTTTATATGTTGAAAAAAATCTAAAAAACACAAAAAGGCATCCTACCGTAGAAGATCAAGTTACCATTTACGCCAATGCCACCATTTTAGGCGGAAAAACGACGGTAGGAAAAAACAGTGTGATTGGCGGAAATGTTTGGCTCACCTCTTCCATTCCAGAAAATTCTATTGTTACCCACAGTCCAGAAATAAAAATTAAGCAAAACTCATGAGTACTATCTTAGATTTAATAGGCAACACGCCGCTAGTTGAGGCCCAACAACTGAACAAGAACAAAAACGTAAAGCTCTATTTTAAATTAGAAGGGCAAAATCCAGGCGGAAGCGTAAAAGATCGTCCTGCCTACAATATGATCAAAAGTGCGATAGAACGTGGCGATATCGATAAAAATACCAAGTTAATTGAAGCGACCAGTGGAAATACCGGAATTGCACTCGCACTTATTGCCAATCTTTATCAACTAAACATAGAATTGGTAATGCCTGAAAACGCTACCAAAGAACGTGTACAAACGATGCGTGCCTACGGAGCAAAAGTTACTTTAACTCCTAGCGATCGTGGCATTGAAGCTGCTCGTGATTATGCCGATAACAAAGTTGCCCATGAAGGTTATGTGGGCTTAAATCAATTTGCTAACGACGATAACTGGAAAGCGCATTACAAAACCACCGGACCAGAAATTTGGAACGATACCGAGCATAAGGTCACTCATTTTGTATCTTCTATGGGAACCACCGGAACCATTATGGGAACTTCTACTTTTTTAAAAGAGAAAAATAGTGATATCAAAATTGTAGGTGTACAACCCAGCGATAATGCTAGCATTCCCGGAATTAGAAAATGGCCAAAAGAATATTTGCCTAAAATTTTTAACCCTAAAAAGGTAGATCAGGTTATTGAAGTAAGTGAAGAAGAAGCACGAGCTATGACTATACGTCTAGCTAAAGAAGAAGGTGTTTTTGCGGGAATGAGCAGTGGCGGTGCTACTGCAGCAGCGTTAAAGCTTATCGAAACACTGGAAGAAGGAGTGGTAGTTTCTATTGTTTGTGACCGCGGTGATCGTTACCTTTCTTCTGATTTGTTTGAGGAGTAAATTTCCTCATCTATTTTAGCAAATGTAAGATCAAGAAATGTTATTTTCTACTTTTCCGTCACCCTGAACTTGTTTCAGGGTCTCATCACTAAAAATTATTTTATAAATTCGGTATGAGATTCCGTGCCAAGCACGGAATGACGAAATTTTTAATTATCAATCAAGGAAACGCCATTTAAATCGGTGGTTAGAACGCTACTCATATAATCAAAAAATGGCTTTATAGCTTGAAAATGCTTATCTATAGTTGTTGCAAAATCAGGGGCAACTACTTCTTTATCGGTAAATTTTTTGGTAAACGTCCATTGTTTTAAATTCAATAAATCAATAGCAGGATGTTCTTTATCAAATCCTTTAGGGGAAGTTTTTAAGCGCTCTCCTTCTACTTCTCCCCAATATTTTTTCAAGTCTTTTTGCTGAAGAATTTCCTGTATTTCTTCCGCATCCATTTCTACTTCTTTCCTAATTCTATATAAATCATCTTTATTGGGGTTCCAAAAACCTACGGCAATAAACGATTTATTTTCGGGTTGAATATGTACATAATATCCACCACGTAATGCCGGTTTTCTTCGAGTAAAGCTTGCCCCAAAATTGGTTTTGTATGGCGTTTTATCTTTAGAAAACCTCACGTCCCTATAAATTCTAAACGCTTTTGTTTTTTCTATTTGATCGTGAAGATTCAGCTTGATTTCAATTTCTTTATAGAAATCTTTCATTTCACTTTCTAAAGCTTTAAATTCAGCTTTATGGTCATTAAACCAATCGCGATCGTTATTTTGTTCAAGTTGACGTAAAAAAGCTAATACTTCTTGAGGTACAGATTTCATGGAAAGTCTTTTCTTCAAAGTTATAAAACTTATTCTTTTAATATCATGATTAAAATCGGAGATTCCATAGAATGAAGCAAACGTACTTCTATTATTTTCGTCATCCCAAACTTGATCTGGTACCTCATCTTATGGTCAAGCTTCGCTTGAGATGTGGTACTAAAAATTGATGATGACTTATTTTTTACTTCCTCTAGTTTTAGGCTTTTTATATTTCTTTTTGATCTCGCGACGATAAGAACCTCCTAAATTTTCTTTTTGGTTTTTCTCTTTCTTTTCATGAAATGCTGCTCCTCTTTCTTCTTCTGTCTTTTTGTGTTTCGTGAAATCTTTTTCTTTGTGCTTTGGCTTTTCTTCGGGGCTAAGCTCTTTAGAAATTTCTACCCCTTCTGGTAAAGCTAATTTGGGGATTTTATAATCCATCAATTTCTCTATTGCTTCTTTGTAAGCTTGTTCTTTTTCAGTATAAAGTAAAATAGAACTTCCCTGTTCCTCTGCTCTACCGGTTCTACCGATACGGTGCATATAATTTTCAGGAAATAAAGGAGTATCAAAATTAATTACATGAGTAATTTTATTTAAATCTAGCCCACGAGACATCACATCACTCGTCACTAACACACGAACTTCTCCCGTATTAAAACTTTCAATTGATCGAATACGGTAATTTTGAGTTTTATTTGAATGTATAACAGCTACATCCTGATTAAACTTTTCTTCTAATAATTGAAATACCAAATCGGCACTTTTCTTATTCGGCACAAAAACTAAAACTTTTTGAAACTGCTGCTTATCTTTTAATAGGTATTGAAGTAAATTTACTTTGGTATAAAAATTAGGAACTGAATAACAAACCTGATCTATATTATCTAAAGGTGTACCACTCACTGCCACTGAAATATTCTCTGGAGACTTGAAAAAATCTTGGATAAATAAGTCTACATCATCAGTCATTGTTGCCGAGAACATAATGTTTTGACGCTGTGGCGGTAAAATTTCTAAAATATTGGTTAACTGAAATCTAAACCCGAGATCCAGCATCACATCTACTTCATCTATCACCAGTTGTTTAATTTCTTTTAACCGAAGTGCTCTACTTAATGTTAAGTCATACAATCGTCCGGGAGTTGCTACTACGATATCACAACCTTGTGCCACCAATAGGTGATGGGTATTCATATTAACGCCTCCATAAACTGCAGCTACTCGTAGGTTGAGGTATTTAGCAAATTTGCCAATTTCTTCTTCTACCTGTAAAACAAGTTCCCGTGTAGGGACCATAACTAATACCCGAGGATGTTTTTGTTTTGAAAACTTTAAATTTTGTAAAATAGGTAGCATATACGCAAAGGTTTTACCCGTTCCCGTTTGAGCAATTCCCACAACATCTCTCCCACTCATAATTACCGGAAAAGATTTAGACTGTATAGGGGTAGGTTTTTTAAAACCTAAATCTTCAATCGCATAGTGTAATTGCTTATTAATTTTAAAATCTTCAAATAACTCCATAGCTTAACTCCTATTTTGCTGTAAAAGTAGTTCTAATTCAATAAAAAAATTGAAATATTTAGATAACTATTTTAAATATCAGTTAAAATAATTACTTTTTTGTATAAGTAAAAAATCTATTCTTATTGTTTTTATTTTTAATGATTTCTTTTAGTTATGATGATACCTCCGATAATAGATGGTTTTATAGTGAATGGTGATACGTTCGATAAAAATTTGATCAACAGTAATCAAACTATTGATTATCATCACACTAGCACAATTATATCTTCTTCTAACAAATATGCTAGTGACTTTGTAGAACATCGAGAGCTAGAATAAATATTCTATAGAATGCTGAGCAATTAGAACGTAGTGCTTATAAGTCTGCTTATAGAATGTCTGCCGAAGGATTGTATGGAACCATATTTTTACGGAAATAACTAAAAAGGTAGATGGCTCACTTAATTCGTTAGGAGCCAAAATAGCCTATGCGGAATACATTTGAATATAAGAATGCCGGTACAGAAAGTTTTAAAAATGGAAAAGTCAAGGTAACTAGCATTAGTTATAACGAAGAGGGCTGTATAGGATATATAGATTTAAACTATAATTTTTCTTGAGATGTAATTAAGATAAAACCTCAAAATAGTTAGATGAATTTCATCTATGAATATGATAATTATTTTATAATAATCGATCCTGAATAAACAGCAACAAATTCCCTTCTTGAAAACTTACCGTTGCCCGATTTTCTAGGATGGTATTTCGTGTTCCTATTCGGGATGTGATAGTTAGGTTTTCATTTTGTAAAGAATATTTTACTCCGGTAGAAGTGATCTTTTTTGCTTCAGGAAATGGGTATAGAGAAAAAACCTCTTGTTGAAATCCTTCAATTTCAGTTTCTTTTTCTGCAAAAAAATAAAATCCGAAATCGTCAAAACAGCGAATGTCAATTTCGTGTTTATGCTTGAGCATAGAAGTTAAATTTCCCAAAAAATGATCTTGTTCTAATCCGCTACAGCCAAAAACCGAAACACTCTTAAAACCTTCCTCAATAATGATTCGCAAAGCTTTTTCAAAATCAGTGGCATTTTGATCGGGCGTTTCGATCACTTTCACTGCTGAAGAAATTTCTGAAACTAAAACCGAATCAAAATCACCGGAAACTACATCGGGTTGAATATTTAACTGATGAAGATTTTTATAGGCACCATCAGTACAAAATATTTTTTTAAAATGAGTTAATTCAGGAACGATACTAGGGAATTGACCGTTGATAAATAAAACTACTTCACTATCAAATCGATAATTTTCTCGATGTATGTGCATTAATGTCTTTTTTGTAAAACCTTGACAATATCATTTAACTGAAAGCCTTTGGCATTCAGCAAAATTAAATAATGAAATAACAAATCTGCAGATTCATTTAAAAATAAATCATCGTTATCATCTTTCGATTCAATTACCACTTCTACGGCTTCTTCTCCTACTTTCTGCGCAATTTTATTAATTCCTTTTTCAAAGAGGGAAGCTACATAGCTATCTTGGGCAACCGATTGATTTTTTCGGTTTTCAATGATTTGTTCCAATTCAGAAACAAAACCATAATCTTGTTTGTTTTTTTCTTGCCAACACGTATCTGTACCTTTATGACAAACAGGCCCTTCGGGATTTACATGAATCAACAACGTATCGTTATCGCAATCTAATTTGATATCGACCAAATGTAAAAAATTACCACTCTCCTCGCCTTTTGTCCATAATCGTTGTTTGGATCGGCTATAAAATGTCACTTTTTTAGACTCATTGGTCTTTAAAAAGGCTTCTTCATTCATATAGCCCAACATCAATACTTTCAAGGTTTTTGCATCTTGAATAATTGCCGGTACAAGTCCGTCGCTATTTTTATTAAAATCTATATTCATATTTTTTATTTAAAGACCTCTCGACTCCGCTCGAGGTGATATTATCAATTTTTTGTTATCCCAAACTTAATTCGGGATTTCATTGTGTTTTGTTTTAAAAATATTAGTATCTAAATGTGATGCTGAATTAACACATCGACAAGCTCAGTATAACAAGTTCAGCAAGACGCCACTAAATTTTATTTTCTAACTAAAATTCCTTCTTCATTTAAAAATTCTTTTAACTCTGGAATGGCAATTTCTTTAAAATGAAAAACACTCGCTGCAAGAGCTGCATCGGCTTTACCTTCTTTAAACGTATCTGCAAAATGCTGCATATTTCCTGCTCCGCCCGAGGCAATGATCGGAATATTTAAGCCTGTAGAAAGTTGAGCTAAAGCTTGATTGGCAAAGCCATTTTTAGTCCCATCGTTATTCATGGAAGTAAATAAAATTTCTCCCGCACCTCGTTGTTCTACTTCTTTTGCCCAATCAAAAAGATTGAGTTCGGTAGCTAACTTACCGCCTACCAAATGTACTTTCCACACATCCTCAACTTTTTTGGCATCAATAGCTACAACCACACATTGACTTCCAAATTTAGCAGAAAGTTCATTAATTAATTGCGGTCTTTTAACTGCGGAAGAATTGATGGAAACCTTATCGGCGCCGGATTGCAACAATACATCTACATCTTCTACAGAAGAAATTCCGCCGCCAACCGTAAACGGAATATTCACTTTTTCGGCCACGCGAAGCACTAAATCTGCTAAAGTTTTACGTTTCTCTTCAGTAGCAGAAATATCTAAAAACACTAATTCATCAGCGCCATTTTCTGCATAAAATTGTGCCAGTTCTACCGGATCACCGGCATCTCTTAAATCTAGGAAGTTCACGCCTTTTACTGTTCTTCCGTTTTTGATATCTAGGCAAGGAATAATTCGTTTGGTAAGCATTTGTGTAGTTTACTGTTTACGGCTTTTAGCCATTGGCTTCTAGCTTTATTTAATTCTAAGACCTCTATTTCTTATTTGTCCTCTCGGACTTAATATGGGATCTCATTAGGTTTTGTTTTAACTAAATTACAATCTGAATGTGATGCTGAAATAAGCCTACCTCGCCGGCAGGCAGGTTCAGCATGACGCTCTTCATTCCTGATTACTAAATATCAACTTTCTAAAATATAGTTTTCTAGTTGTTTTAAACTAATTCTATTTTCATAAATCGCTTTACCAATAATGGTTCCTTCGCAACCGAGTTCAGCGAGTTTGGGGAGTTCTTTGAAGGTTGAAATTCCGCCGGAAGCAATTAATTTAACGCCTTGACATTCTTCTAGTATTTTTTGATATAATTGAAACGACGGACCTTCGAGCATACCATCTTTACTAATATCAGTGCAAATCACGTATTGAATTCCTTCTTCTTGATATTCTTGAATAAACGGAATCAATTCTTCTTTAGAATCTTCTTGCCAGCCTGAAATGGCAATTTTCTCCTCTTTTGCATCGGCTCCCAAAATAATTTTTTCGTTTCCATACTGCTGAATCCAACTGCTAAAAAGCGATTTATCTTTTACTGCAATACTTCCGCCGGTAATTTGCTTCGCTCCACTTTCAAAAGCGATACGTAGGTCTTCATCAGATTTAAGTCCGCCACCAAAATCGATTTTCAACTTTGTTCTTGAAGCGATTTCTTCTAAGATTTTATAGTTGACAATATGTTTACTTTTTGCTCCGTCTAAATCGACTAAATGCAAATGTTGAATTCCGTGCGCTTCAAATTGTTTTGCTATTTCTAGCGGATTTTCATTATAGACTTTCTTCGTGCTGTAATCGCCTTTGGAAAGTCGAACACACTTAGCGTCTATAATATCTATGGCTGGAATGATTCTCATAGTTAAATTAGATTTCGTTTAGACTTTTCGTCATCCCGGACTCGATCCGGGATCTCATCGCATATTTATTAAAAAAAAACTATCACTTAGATGTGATGCTGAATCAAGCCTGCCTCGCCGGCAGACATGTTCAGCATGAAGCGATATCTTTTTAGCCTTTCAAAAAATTCTCTAGTATTTTTTCTCCGGCATCACTACTTTTTTCAGGATGAAACTGAACTCCATAAAAATTGTCTTTCTGTAAAGCTGAAGCATACGGAACATCATAAGTGGTTTCTGCAATCATCTCGTCACATTTTTCAGCATAAAAACTATGTACGAGATACATAAATTCTTGTTCTTTTACACCTTGAAATAATTCTGATTTAAGATTTGAAATTTGATTCCATCCTATCTGCGGAACTTTTACTTGATTTGAAAAACGCTTCACTTCAACATCAAAAACTCCTAAACCTTTAGTATTTCCTTCTTCTGAGTGCTGACACATTAATTGCATGCCTAAACAAATACCCAATACCGGTTGTGTTAATTGCGGAATCAGTTGATCTAATCCGGTTGCTTTTAATTTTTTCATCGCACTACTCGCTTCGCCTACACCCGGGAAAATCACTCGACCGGCTTGCTGAATTTCTTCAACATCATCAGACAGTTTGGCTTCAAAGCCCAATCGCTGTATCGCAAATTTGATGCTTTGTATATTTCCCGCTCCGTAATTGATAATGACTATTTTCATTTCATTTAGTAATTAGTAGTTAGAATTGAGTATATAGTTTTTATTAATCATATTCTTTTGAAATATTGAAACAAGTTCAGTATAATCTAGCTTTATTTTTCTTTCTAGCGACGTCATTCCAGACTTGATCTGGAATCTCATCCTGTTTTTCTTTCGTAACATCTTCTAAACTTGATGTGATACTGAATCAAGTTCAGTATGACGAATTCTCATCTCTAACATCTCAGTTCTCCTAAAGCATTCCTTTAGTACTTGGCAAAATCATTTTTTCAGTATCTCGTTTTACGGCAGCTTTAATAGCTTTTGCCCAAGCTTTAAAAATGGCTTCAATTTTATGATGCTCATTTGTGCCTTCTGCTTTAATATTTAGGTTTGCTTTTGCTCCGTCTGAAAAAGATTTGAAGAAATGATAAAACATTTCGGTTGGCATTTTTCCAATCATTTCTCGTTGAAAATCGGCTTCCCAAACTAACCAATTTCTACCTCCAAAATCGATAGCCACTTGTGCTAAACAATCATCCATCGGTAAACAAAAACCATAACGCTCAATTCCTAATTTGTTACCTAAAGCTTGCTGAAACACTTCACCTAGGGCAATGGCGGTATCTTCAATGGTATGATGTTCATCAACTTCTAAATCGCCTTTTACCTTAATCTTTAAATCCATCTGACCGTGACGTGAAAGTTGGTCTAACATATGATTGAAAAATGCAATTCCTGTCTCAATTTCACTTTTACCGGTTCCATCTAAATTTAATTCGATAGAAATATCGGTTTCATTGGTTTTTCTATGAACTTCTGCTGTTCTATCTTTTAGTTTTAAAAACTCATAAATTTCTTTCCACGAGTCGGTTTGTAAGGCGATAGCATTTTCAACCTCTTCTTTATTGTTCTTAATTTCATCGGCACCCAATTCTGCGTGTGTATTGATGAAGATACCTTTTCCGCCAAAATTATATGCAAATTCTACATCGGTTAAACGATCACCCACCATGAACGAGTTTTTTAAATCGTATTTTCCTTCCTCTAAATAACCTTGTTGTTTTAATAAACCTATGTTGGGTTTTCGGGTCTCGGCATTTTCTTCAGCATACGTTTTATCGATTAGACTTTCTTTAAACCCCGCTCCTTCATTGGCAAAAACTTTCTCTATAAAATGTTGAATGGGCCAGAAATCTTTTTCTGGAAATTCTTCGGTTCCCAAACCATCTTGATTGGTTACCATCACCAACTCATAATCTAATTCTTTAGCGATTTTTGAAAGGTAGTAAATCACCTCTGGATAAAATTCAAGTTTATCTAAACTGTCAATTTGGTAATCTTCCGGTTCGTGAATTAACGTTCCATCACGGTCTATAAATAGGATTTTTTTCATATAATTTTTTTTGATTAGTATGAAATAACAGATCAAATCTGCCTTAACTAAACATATATTAATTTAAATTGTATTTCCTTTTTTCCTGCAAGGTTTCAAAAACCTTATAGTATCAATTTTCATCGATTTTCATACCTACAAGATCAAAAAAGACCTTACAGGAAGATATATAGTTAATTTCAATTCTATTAAATTTCTTTATCTATGATTCTTAAATTTTCAACTAACTTTTTATTCTCCTCAAAAGTTCCAATCGTAAAACGCAAGGTGTTTTCGCAAAGTGGCTGCGTAGTTCGGTTTCTAATCACAATTCCTTTTTCAATCAATTCTTGATAACGCTTGTTGGCATCATCAACTTTCACTAGTACAAAATTGGCATCGGTAGGATAAATTTCTTGAATAAAACTAATCTCCTCCAGCGCTTTTATCAACTGAATTCGTTCTTTTAAAATCATTTCAACTTCATCAAAAACCTCGTCAACAGCCAACACACGCTCTAAAGCTTTTTGCTGAGTTAATTGATTGACGTTATAAGGAGGTTTAATTTTAGTTAATATTGAAATAATTGCTGAAGAGGCGTAGCAAACCCCCAATCGAATTCCAGCCATTCCGTAAGCTTTAGAAAGCGTTTGGGTGACGATTAAATTGGGATAAAGATCAAGAAAGCCAATCCAACTCTCATATGATGAAAAATCTATATAAGCTTCATCGATAACGACAATTCCCCTGAAATTTTCTAAAATGGCTTTTATTTCTCGGGCATCAAACGCATTTCCCGTCGGGTTGTTAGGCGAACAGATAAAAAGTAACTTGGTTTGTTTATCTGCCGATTTTAAAATAGATTTTACATCGAGCTGAAATTCTTCCGTCAATAAAACTTCCCGATTTTCGATATTATTAATTTGGGCTAAAACCTTATACATCCCGTATGTTGGTGGTAAGGTAATCACCTTATCGATGCCGGGTTCACAAAAAGCGCGGAATAATAAATCTAAGACTTCATCGCTCCCGTTCCCTAATAAAATCTGTTCTTGCTTTACATTTTTTAGCTTTGCCAATACTGCCTTCAAATCGCGTTGTTGCGGATCTGGATAACGATTTAAACCATTCTCAAACGGATTTTCATTGGCGTCGAGAAAAACCATTTTATCGCCATTTGCTTGATATTCATCTCTTGCAGACGAATACGTTTTTAACGCTTGCACGTTTGCTCGTACCAAATTTTGTAAATTAAAGTCGCTCATATTTATTGTTTTACCTCTCGAATTCACTTGAGGTGAAATTTATACCTCTATTCTTTAGATGATGTGGTGCTGAATCAAGCCTAACAACTAGTTAGTTATCGTCATCCCGGACTTGATCCGGGATCTCATCCTGATTATGACGCTACACTCTTTAATCTTAAAGATACCGCATTTTTGTGCGCCTGTAGACCTTCTGCTTCAGCCATTAATTCGATAGCTTTACCAATGGTTTGAATCCCGGTTTCATTTATTTTTTGAAAGGTCATACTCTTTTGAAAACTATCTAAATTCACTCCGCTATATTGTTTGGCATAAGCGTTAGTAGGTAGCGTATGATTGGTTCCTGAAGCATAATCTCCGGCACTTTCCGGTGTATAATTACCAATAAAAACTGAACCTGCATTTTGAATTCCACTCACGAAAAAATCTTCGTTTTGCACCACCACAATAAAATGTTCAGGAGCATATTCGTTGATTAAATTTAAAGCCGTTTCTTCGCTTTCAACTAGAATTAATTTTGAATTTTCAATAGCTTGTTCCGCAATTTTTAGTCTTGGTAAATCCTGAATTTGTTGCTGTACTTCTTTTTCAACTTCTTTTAAAATTTCTTCGGAAGTAGTCACCAAAATCACCTGACTATCGGCTCCATGCTCCGCTTGAGACAATAAATCTGAAGCAACAAAACTTGCGTTGGCAGTTGAATCGGCAAAAACCAATAACTCTGAAGGTCCCGCCGGCATATCAATGGCAACATTAAACCGAGTTGCTAATTGTTTGGCCACCGTTACAAATTGATTTCCGGGACCAAATATTTTATAAACCTGCGGAATCGTTTTGGTTCCAAAAGTTAAACCGGCAATCGCTTGAATCCCTCCCACCTTAAAAATTTTAGTAACCCCACATAAATGAGCAGTATATAAAATGGCCGGATTAATTTTTCCGTTTTTATCGGGTGGAGTACATAGTACGATTTCTTGACAGCCTGCTAATTGGGCGGGAACAGCTAACATTAAAATGGTAGAAAATAAAGGTGCTGAACCACCGGGAATGTATAAACCTACTTTTTGAATCGGTCGTTTTTCTTGCCAGCATTTTACTCCGTTTTGCGTTTCCACTTCTACCCGATCGGTTTTTTGTGCCGCATGAAATTTGGTAATATTATCTTTTGCTAGTTGAATCGCTTCTTTGAGTTCTGTTGAAATTTCTTTTTGTGCTTGTTGCATTTCTTCCGTAGAAACTTCCATGTTAGCTAAAGAAATCCCGTCGAATAAACTCGTATATTTTGCAATGGCTTGATCACCTTTTGATTTTACTTCAGCAAAAATTTCATTTACGGTAGCTTCTATATCATCGATGGTTTGCGTAGGTCTTTTTAAGACTTCTTCCCAGGTTTCTTGCGATGGATTTTTTATAATTTTCATAATTATGTTTTTTACCTCTCGACTCCGCTCGAGGTGACAAATTCTACAATACCATTTTTTCAATAGGACAAATTAAAATCCCTTCAGCGCCATTGGCTTTAAGTTCATCGATAACTTCCCAAAAAGTTTCTTCATTAATCACTGAATGTAACGAACTCCAGCCTTCTTTAGCCAAAGGCAAGACAGTTGGGCTCTTCATTCCGGGTAAAATTTCTATAATTTTGTTGAGCTTGTCGTTGGGAGCATTCAGCAATACATATTTTGACGTTCTCGCTTTTAAAACTGATTGAATACGAAATAAAAGCTTGTCTAAAATTTGATTGTTTTCTGTAGAAATTTTAGGGGAGACAGCTATGACGGCTTCACTTTTTAAGATTTGTTGTACTTCTTTTAAATTATTTTTAAACAAAGTACTCCCGCTAGAAACAATATCCACAATTGCATCTGCTAAACCAATACTAGGTGCAATTTCTACCGATCCGGAAATTTGATGTAAATCTGCGGTAATTCCTTTTTCAGCTAAATAATTTTTAACCGTATTTGGATAAGAGGTGGCAATCTTTTTTCCTTGTAATTCTTCTAAACCTTGAAATTCTCTCTCTTTAGGAATAGCAATTGAAACTCTACATTTAGAAAAACCTAATTTTTGCACTACCTCTAAATCTTCTCCTTTTTCTATGATTAGATTTTCACCAATAATCGCCATATCTACCACGCCATCTCTTAAGTATTGCGGAATATCTCCGTTTCTTAGGTAAAGAACTTCTAAAGGAAAATTACTAGCAGTGGTTTTGAGCTGATCTTTTCCGTTATCAATGTAAATCCCTGCTTCTTTTAGAATTTTAATAGAATCATCGTGTAAACGTCCTGATTTTTGAATTGCAATTGTTAGCATTTTTTTAAAATAAAAGTTTGAGCAGTTAAAATTGGGCAACAAAAAACCCGTTTGAACTACTCAAACGGGTTTGTAAATTATTTTTGAATTTCATCAAATACATAATCACCTCGCTTGAGCGTGGAAGTGAATATGATGGTGATGTAAATTAATTTGTCTCATTATAAATACAAACATATAAATTATTTGAAAGAAAAATTCAATTTTAGAAAAATTTAATACTTGTCTAATTATTTCCTAAAATAATAGGCAAACCTTCATCTCCTCCTCCTATGACAATCACTTTAGAGTTTGTAGATTTAGCTAGGTCAATGGTAGCTTGTATTCCTTTTTCTTTTAAAACTTTATCGGTTAACGATTCGCTTAAAATCTTATTAGCTACCGCTTTACCTTCTGCATCAATTCTTTGTCTTTCTGCTTCCTTGGTCGCTTTGGTTAATCTAAATTCATATTCTAAAGATTCTTGCTCTTGACGTAATTTACGCTCAATCGCATCTTTAATGGTAGTAGGTAATGAAACATCGCGCACCAAGATTTCATTTACTTGTACATATTGATCTTTTAAAAGAATTTGTGTTTCTTCTAATATTTCTTTTTGAATGGCTTCCCGTTTACTGGCATATAATTGCTCGGGACTATATCTTCCTACAACTGCTCTGGCAGCAGATCTTACCGCTGGTTTTAGCAATCTTTCAATATACTCCTCTCCTTTTTCTTTATGTAGTTTTCCCAAATCATCATACTTTGGCTGAAACCAAGTTGAAGCATCTATTCTAATTTCTAATCCGTTAGAACTTAACACTTGCATTTTTTCATCTAGTGATTGCTGTCTTACCTCATAGATAAAAACGCTATTCCAAGGAGCTACAAAGTGAAAACCTTCTCCAATAGGAGGTTCATCGGTAACGACACCACCGTCTAGCGTTTTGTATAAAACTCCCGCTTCTCCAGAACCTATGGTTACTGTCGCTTTGAACATTATAATTATAAATACAATCCCGATAATTGCTATTGGGATAATTGCTTTTGGTAGTCTATTTTCCATTATGTTGATTTAGATTAGTCCGTAATATTTTCTTAAAAACCATTCGGAAGATAGGCAAAAGATTATGATTGCCAATAGATAAATCCAATCGATTAATGGAGAGATTTCTTGCTTACTTTTTTGGATAGGTTTAAATTCTGGAGCAGCCAACAAATTTTGTTTGAGCTGTTCAAATTGGTTCGGGAAATAAACTTGCTTATTCAATTGTTGAAGAGCGCCTAAGTTGGCACTTAAAAATTGCTTCTCTACGTCAAAGTCAACAATTGTAAAATTTCCTGATTTCGATAATTGCTCTCCTTCTACTGTTACAGTAAAAGCGTATTCTCCTGCTGTTAAATTACTTAAATCAACTTCGTATAAATTATTCCGAAGCAAAAAAGGGAAAACCTGAGAAGCATTGGTTTCTTTATATTTCACAGTTAGCCCCAATTTTCCACGAGGGTCAAATTCATAATTTCTATCGAAATATTGCGCTTTCAACACAATATCATCCCCTGAATTATAGAACGAATTATAATCAATCTGTAAACGTTCTCTTCGTTTATTGGAAGCTAAATATTGAACCAGTTTTCCGAAAAATTCATCATAAGTATTAAAGCTTTCTGTCTCTAAAAAACTTTTGGCTCGCCATTGCCAAGAATTTTCACCAAATAAAAATCCGTGACGTTGCGTTCCGTTTTCTAAAGTTGCCAATAAAGGGGTGTCTGTTTCGTAACCGGCAATGGATTGAAATAATAACGAATTTACTTCTGTAGAGAAACTTAATTCGCCAAATTTATCTTTTAACGGAGGAAAATCATCAAAACCAATATCTTCAAATTGAAAAGAAGAGTAATTCTGATTGTATCTGGCTAAATAATCTTCTTCTTGATGGGTACTTTGCTTTGTAAAAATGTCTTGAATTTGATCAAGAAATTGGTAATTGGTTTGTGTTCCTGTTACGGTAAAGGTGTTTAACCCTAAGCGTTTAATCTGTTCATAAGCCCGAGCAAATCGCTCATCAGGTTGGTACAAAACTACAAGCTGATAGTCTCCAAAATCTATTTCTTCATCTATATTTTTTATCGTAGCGGCCCGCTGTTGGTTGTGTTCTATACTTTTTTTAAAAGCTCCCAAATCGGGATGTATAATTGAAGTAAGCAAAAGAACATTGGTTTTCTCGTCAATAACTTCTACTGCAAAATTCTTGATGTTATTTTCTATATTTTTTTCGTTTTCTATAGGCTGAATAGAAACTGAATAGGTTTTTACTCCCACGCTGTTGGCAGGAAGTGTCGCATTGATAACTGCGGAAGTTTTTTCACTACTAAAAGGAATTATTTCTGAATATAAAATTTGGTTGCCTTGTTTAATTTCAAAACGTTGTGAAAGCTTTGAATTTCCCGAATAATTCACAAATACTTCTACCGGAAATTTATTATTGAGAAAGGCGTAACGGTTGACATTTAATTGGCCTATTTTTAAATCGACGTACTGAGTTGTATCGCCTACCACAACCGGAAATATAGATTGCTTGAGTTGTTTCGCTGAATACGTGAAATCTTGCCCATAGGTTTGATTACCATCTGAAATAAAAACAACGGGAGCGGTTTTGTTTTTGTAAAGTTGTTGAAGATTAGAGAATGCTTGATGAAGGTTACTTTGTTGTTCTGAAAAAGTAATAGAATCGTTAGCTTTAAAATCTGAACCAAAACTGTAAGTTTCAATAGAAAAAACTTCGGTTAAATCTTCATCTTGCTGTAATTGATTTAATAAATTTTGAACTTCATTTTCTTCTCCTAAATTTTTAATCGATGAAGAATTATCGACAGCAATGGCTAAGGATGGTTTTTCTAATGTATACGTAGTGCTGGTAAATTTAGGGTTTATCAGCAATAGAAATACAGAAAAATAGGTTATAAAACGCAAAGCACTGAACAGCATCCAGTGCTTTGAACGTTTATTTTTCTTCGTAAAATAATATTGTACCAACACCAATGCTAATGCGATAATCGCTGCTAAAATGATTAAAAAGATGTTGGTGACAGTCATTAAATTAGGTTAGAGTTTTATATTTAATTAAGTAAACACCTCTCGACTCCGCCTTCCTTTAGCAGGCAAGCTCGAGGTGAACAATTACTAAGTTAACATACCGCCGTCAACATTAATCACTTGACCGGTTACGTAGCTACTTAAATCACTACCTAAAAACACACAAGCATTAGCGATATCTTCAGGACTTCCACCACGTTTTAACGGAATATTATCTCTCCATCCTTGGACGGTTTTTTCATCTAACTTAGCGGTCATTTCTGTTTCGATAAAACCTGGTGCGATGACATTGGTTCTAATATTTCTAGAACCTAATTCCAACGCCATTGATTTAGAGAAACCGATAATTCCAGCCTTAGAAGCTGCATAGTTAGATTGGCCTGCATTTCCTTTTACACCAACAACAGAACTCATATTAATAATGCTTCCGTGGCGTTGTTTTAACATGGTACGTTGAACGGCTTTTGTCATATTAAAGATAGACTTTAAGTTAACTTCAATTACTTTATCGAAGTCTTCTTCGCTCATACGCATCAACAGGTTATCTTTAGTAATCCCTGCGTTGTTAATTAAAATATCGATGCTGCTAAAATCTTTAGAAACGTTTGCGATAAGCTCTTGCGCTTCTTCAAAACTTGCGGCATTACTTTTATAGGCTTTCGCTTTAACGCCCATATTGGTTAATTCTTGTTCTAATTCTTCGGCTGCTTCTACCGATGAGCTATAGGTAAATGCCACATTTGCCCCGTGTTTAGCAAAAACTTGTGCAATCCCTCTACCAATACCACGACTGGCTCCGGTGATGATGGCATTTTTTCCTTCTAATAGTTTCATAATTTGTGATTGATTTATTGATAGCAAAGCCAAATATAATAATTCGCTTAGAGTTTTTGTATAAAAAAACCTCCTGAAATCTCAGGAGGTTTGCTTTTCTCTTGAATAAAAAACCTAGAGTTTTATATCTTCTGAAGATTTTTCGTAATTGAATAAGTAATCGATGTCCAACTCTTCTACTTCTCCTAATTTAGAAAGTGATTGCATATCTACATCTTCTTTATTCCCTATCACCATCACATTATAGTCTTGCCCTTTGATATTGTTATTGAAAAATTCTTTTAAATCTTCCATGGTCATATCTTTAATGGCATTGTACATTTCTTCTCTATAATCGTGATCCATACCGCGTTTCTTTAAACTTTCGTAATTCCAGAAAATAGAAGTTTTGGTAATTCTATCGGCAGCGATTTGTTTTAAGGTTGCTTCTTTTGCCGATTGAAATTGCTCTTCTGCCTCCGGCATATTGGTCATTAACTCCATCATCGCATCAACGGCTTGTGGCAATTTATTAGCTTGCGTACCAATATAAGCCATCACGTAATTAGGCTTGTCTTTTTCTTTTGCTGTTTGGTAGGCTGAGTATGCTGAATAAGCTAGAGACTGAGACTCTCTTATTTCTTGGAATACGATGGAAGAAAGTCCGCTACCAAAATAAGTATTAAATAACTCGGTAGCTGCCATTTTCTCCGGACTAAAATCCTCTCCTTTGGATAGGAATACCATTTCTGCCTGAACCATATCGTAGTCTACAAAATATACTTTTTTACCGGTATCTACTTCTTTATATTCTTTAGCTTGTGGATAATCTTTAAGTTCTGCTGGCAGTTGGTGATTTTCATCTATCGCTGCAACCGCTTTATCAAAATCTTTTCCGTAGTAAAAAATACGTTGCTTGTAATTGCGCATGTCTTTTACTTTTTGCACTAATTCTTCCGGATTTTTGTTTTTTAATTCTTCTGCAGAATAAATATCACGTAACCTTGAATTTTCTCCATAACGACCGTAATTCATCAAACCATCAAAAAGAATATTTCCTTTTTGTGTTTTATTATCTTCCCTACCTTTTAGGATTTGATCTACATATTTATCGTAGGTTTCTTGATCTGCTTTTGCATTACTCCAAAGATCTTCTAGCAAGGCCAAACCTTCCGGTAAATTTTCTTTTAAGCCTGAAAGACCTACATAGGTTTTATCGTTACCAGAACTTACAAAATAGTTAATCCCTAACTTATAAAATTCTTGTTTCACTTCTTCGGGGGAAAGTTTTTCAGTTCCCAAATAATCCAAATAACCTGCGGCTAACGATAACTCTTTATCATTATCTTGCCCCATATCGAAAATAATATATAAGTTAAATAAATCGTTATTTTCATTTTCGATATAAGCTATGGGCAAACCGCTTTCGGTTTTAGAATTTTGAATGGCTTGCTCGTAATCTACATATTGTGGTTCTAGAGCCGGAGATTCTTTTTTATTAAATGCTTTAATGAAATCTGATTGCTTATCACGGTTTAGTTGTACCGGAGTAATACCAGGATTTTCTACTTTCGCTATAGTTGTATCTTCTCCTTTTCGTTTATAAACTGCTACATAATTATCCTTGTAATGCTTATTAGCGTAATTCACTAAATCTTCTTTAGTAACAGATTTTAAATCGTTGATAAAATCTACTTGATCTTGCCAATCTTGAAAATGGATAAATGAATCCATATATGCGTATGCTGTTGAGGAGGCATCTTCATATTGTCGAATTTCTGAAAGCTTTAAATCATTAATCACCGCTTCAACCAACCAATCGTCAAATTCTCCTTTCTTTACTTTTTCTACTTCAGCTAATAACAAATCTTTGACTTCCTCTAAACTTTGGTTGGCTTTTGGCATCCCATAAAGTAAGTGAAAACCATAATCGTTATTAAAATTTGTATAGGAAGAAGCACGCTGAACTTTTTGCTGCTGATTTAAATCTAAATCAATTAATCCTGCTTGAGAGTTTGCTAAAATGTAGTCGATAAGAGTAACTAATTTCTGGTCTTCACTTCCTACTCCATCAGTTCTAAACGCAACGTAAACCGATTCTGAAGTTGGTCCGAAAACCTCCTTTTCTACCGGAGCTGTAATCGGCTGCTCTTCAGGAAAACTTGGATGAGAAACCTCTTTTTTCTCATATTCTCCAAAAGCCTCGTTTACTTTCTTAATAGTTGCATCATAATCGATATCTCCCACTAAAACCACCGCCATATTGTTAGGTACGTAATATTTATCGAAGTAATTATGAATCGCTTCCATCGAAGGATTTTTAAGATGCTCTGATTTACCAATTGTACTTTGCGTACCGTAAGGATGCGTTGGAAATAAACCTTCTAATGTTGCTTGGTATTGCTTACGACCATCGCTGTCTTGTCCACGATTAAATTCTTCATAAACCGCTTCTAATTCTGTATGAAATAAACGCAACACTAAATTACTGAAACGCTCACTTTCTACATTTAACCACTTGTCTAACTCGTTTGAAGGAATCTTATTTACATAAACCGTCTGCTCGTTAGAGGTAAAAGCATTAGTACCTTCAGCGCCTAGAGAAGCAACCATTTTGTCATATTCGTTAGCAATTGAATACTCTGAGGCTTTTTGAGAAACTGAATCGATTTGTGCATAAATGGCTTTTTTCTTTTCTGGATCTTGCTCGGCTTTATGCTTTTCGTATAAATCTGAAATACTATCTAAGAGCACTTTCTCAGTTTCCCAATCCTGAGTTCCTATTTTGTCGGTTCCTTTAAAAACCATATGTTCTAAATAGTGTGCCAAACCGGTATTATCTGCAGGATCATATGTAGAACCGGCACGCACGGCAATTAAGGTTTGTATTTTTGGCTCTTCTTCATTTTTGCCTAAATACACTTTTAGCCCGTTATCTAATGTATATAAACGTAAACCTGTAGGATCATCTTTAAAGGTTTCATAAGAAAAACCAGCTTCATCGGTATGATGATATTGGTCTTCTGCATTTTTGTCTTTTTCTTCTTTATCGGCTCCGCAACTCATTAAAGTTATAGAACATAAAAAGAGGAAAATCGGTAAATAAAATTTTTTCATAATTGGTTATTAAGTTAGTAACTCTTAAAAATAAAAAAGTTCGTTAGTTATAAGACACTAACGAACTTTAAAAGTTGCAAAACCGTTAAAAATTTAACAGATTTATTTTTAAGCTAATACCTCAGCTACTTTTTTACCTATTTCAGCAGGAGAATCTACTACGTGAATTCCACATTCTCCCATAATTTTCTTTTTAGCTTGAGCAGTATCTTCACTACCCCCCACAATAGCTCCGGCATGTCCCATTGTTCTTCCGGCAGGCGCTGTTTCACCAGCAATAAAACCAACGATAGGTTTTTTAGAACCGCTTTCTTTATACCAATTGGCAGCATCTGCTTCTAACTGACCTCCAATTTCACCGATCATCACTACACATTCTGTTTCTGGATCGTTAATTAACAATTCAACCGCTTCTTTGGTAGTAGTACCAATAATTGGGTCTCCTCCAATACCAATTGCAGTAGTAATCCCTAAACCTTGTTTTACAACTTGGTCTGCTGCTTCATAAGTTAACGTACCAGATTTAGAAACGATCCCTACTTTACCTTTTTCGAAAACAAAACCTGGCATAATACCAACTTTAGCTTCTCCCGGAGTAATTATACCAGGACAGTTAGGACCAATTAAACGACAGTCTTTATTTTGAATATAGTTTGAGGCTTTAATCATATCTGCCACCGGAATACCTTCTGTAATCGTGATAATTACTTTAATTCCTGCATCTGCAGCTTCCATAATTGCATCAGCTGCAAAAGCGGGTGGTACAAAAATAATTGAAGTGTCTGCATCTGCTTCTTTTACAGCATCTGCAACGGTATTAAAAACAGGCTTCCCTAAATGAGTTTGACCACCTTTTCCAGGAGTTACCCCTCCAACAACATTGGTTCCGTAATCAATCATTTGTTCAGCGTGAAAAGTACCTTCACTACCGGTAAAACCTTGTACAATTATTTTTGAATCTTTATTAACTAAAACGCTCATAATTTTTTTCTTGATTTGTTGCCTTGCAAATTTACTTTTTTAAAAGTAACTCTAAAAGTTTTTACTATTTTTTTGGAATAAAAGATGAGATATTTTCTTCTGAGTCGTCTCCCGGTTGACTAATTAAATAACCTTCGTATAATTTACCATCTTTCACCTCCCAAATACACATAAAATGAGCTAAGGCTATATCTTCTTCAGGATTTTCGATTGTATTGGCATTGTAAGTAAACCTAATGGTTACTTTGTTATCCTCTTGTAGCAAATGCGTAATTTCACAAGAGAGCCCTTCGTAAGATTTTCCTATATCGGAAGACATTCTAGCAAAGTCTTCATAATCAAGTTTAGAAAACCCGGAACTCGAATTCCAATAAATCGTTACGTCTTTATGAAGGTACTCTTTTAATATTGAAGTGTCTTTATGAAAACCGGAAGTATAAAAATCGTGTACTAATTGCTTTTCTTTAGATGGCATATTACTTTGATTTTTTATTTAACATAGAAGGTAATTGTCTGATCGCAGCAGCTTCTTTAAACCACTTTTTAGCTTCCGTAGCGGGAGAACCAAAATATTGGGTATTAGGTTTTAAATTTTTACCTACACCAGATTGTGCAAATACTTCAGATCCTTTTGCAAGTCTTACATCACTTCTCACTCCTACTTGTCCCCAAAGTGTAACTTCGTCTTCTAAAATTACACAACCGGCAATACCTACTTGGGAAGCAATCAAACATTTTTTACCGATCACGGTATCGTGACCAATATGTACTTGATTATCTATCTTTGTTCCTTCTTTAATGGTTGTATCACCACTTACTCCACGATCTATCGTGCAAGCGGCTCCAATATCTACGTTATTCTCGATGATAACACGACCACCAGATTTTAATTGGTCGAAGCCTTCTGGTCTATTTTTATAGTAAAAAGCGGAAGCTCCTAAAACCGTTCCTGCATGTATAGTTACATTATCTCCAATTAGCGTATGGTCATAAATACTTACATTGGAATGGATTAAACAGTTCTTTCCGATTTTTACATGATTCCCTATAAATGAATTAGGCTGAATCACGGTATTTTCTCCTATTTCGGCAGAAGAAGAAATATTTTCCAAAGATTTCTGAAAAGGCTTAAAATAATCGGTAAGCTTATTAAAATCCCGAAACGGATCGTCTGAAATCAATAAAGCTTTACCCTCAGGGCAAGCTACTTCTTTATTGATAAGAATAATTGTAGCGGCTGATTGTAAAGCTTTATCGTAATATTTTGGATGATCTACAAAAACAATATCACCCGGTGTGACTACATGAATTTCATTCATTCCTTCAACAGGAAAATCTGAGTCTCCTACAAATTCAGCATTAATAATAGTAGCGATTTGTTGGAGGGTATGCGTTTGCGGGAATTTCATATAGTCTTCTAAAAGGTGTTATTCTTTAATACGTTCTTTGTAAGTACCTTTTTCGGTTTCAATTTTAATTTTATCTCCTTCATTAATAAATAAAGGCACGTTTACTTCTGCTCCGGTTTCTACAGTTGCAGGTTTCGTGGCATTGGTTGCGGTATTTCCTTTTACTCCTGGTTCGGTATGGGTAACTTCTAAAATTACGCTAGGAGGCATTTCTACAGAAAGTGGTGAGTTATCTTCCGAATTAATGATCACGGTCACTACTTCTCCTTCTTTCATTAACCCAGGCGAATCTAATGCAGATTCCATTAACCGAATTTGGGTATAGTCTTCTGTATTCATAAAATGATAGAATTCTCCATCATTGTATAAAAACTGAAATTTATGGGTTTCAACTCTTACATCTTCAATTTTGTGACCTGCAGAAAAGGTATTTTCTATTACTTTTCCGGTAGTTACACTTTTTAATTTTGTTCTTACAAAAGCAGGACCTTTACCTGGTTTCACGTGTAAAAATTCGATGATTTTATAAATGTCATGGTTGTAACGAATACATAAACCATTTCTAATATCACTTGTACTTGCCATAATTTTGATGAATTAATTTGAAAAATAACCTTTCATAATACCGCGCTGTGAGTTTTTTATAAACTCTAAAATATCATCCCGCTCAGGTGTTGCTTCCATTTCTGCTTCGATGATGGTTACGGCTTGTGAGTTATTATAATTTTTTTGATATAAAATTCTATAGATGTCTTGAACTTCTCTAATTTTTTCTGTTGAAAAACCCCTTCTTCTTAAACCTATGGAATTAATCCCTACATAAGATAAAGGTTCACGTGCGGCTTTTACAAAGGGCGGAACATCTTTTCTTACCAAAGATCCTCCGGTAATAAAAGCATGACTACCTACCATACAAAATTGCTGAATGGCCGTCATTCCTGCTAAAACTACGTGATCTCCAACGGTAATGTGTCCTGCCAACGTACTGTTATTAGAAAAAATACAGTTGTCACCCACAATACAATCGTGAGCAATATGACAATACGCCATAATCCAACAGTTTTTACCGATAACGGTTTTCATTCTGTCGGAAGTTCCCCTATTAATGGTTACACATTCCCTAATAGTGGTGTTGTCACCAATAATGGTTACGGTTTCTTCCTCGTTAAATTTTTTATCTTGTGGTACTGCTGAAATTACTGCTCCTGGAAAAATACTAACATTTTTACCGATACGGGCTCCTTCCATAATGGTGACGTTAGAACCAATCCAGCTTCCTTCTCCTATTTCAACATTATTATGAATAGTGGTAAAAGGCTCTATCACTACATTTTTAGCTATTTTAGCTCCCGGATGTACATATGCCAATGGCTGATTCATGAATTACGCGTCTTTTGATTTTACAATTTGTGCCATAAGTTCTGCTTCGGCACATAATTTTCCATTTGCAAAAGCATAACCTTGCATATGGCAAATACCTCTACGTATTGGACTTATTAAATGACATTTAAATACTAACTGATCTCCAGGTACTACTTTTTGTTTAAACTTGACCTTATCTATTTTCATAAAGTAAGTAAGGTAATTCTCAGGATCTGGAACGGTGCTTAAAATAAAAATCCCTCCCGTTTGTGCCATAGCTTCCACGATTAAAACTCCCGGCATTACCGGTGCCCCAGGAAAGTGACCTTTAAAAAACTCTTCGTTCATGGTAACCCCTTTGGTACCTATCACATATTCATCTGTTAATTCAAAAATCTTATCGATTAACAAAAAAGGAGGTCGGTGCGGAAGCATTTTCATAATTTGATTAACGTCCATTAACGGAGGTTGACTCAAATCTACTTGTGGCACTAAATTTCGTTTTTCTGCTTTAATATGCTTTGCTAGTTTTTTGGCAAATTCAGTATTTACATGGTGTCCAGGTTTAGTAGCAATTACTTTTCCTTTAATTCTTGTACCTATTAAAGCTAAATCACCTATAACGTCTAACAACTTATGTCGAGCAGCTTCATTGGGATGATGTAAGGTTAAGTTATCTAAAATTCCATTAGACTTAACAGAGATTTCATCTTTATTGAAAGCTTTTCTCAGCTTTTCCATAGTGTCTTGAGATATTTCTTTATCTACATAGACAATAGCATTGTTTAAATCGCCACCTCTAATTAATCCGTTTTCTAGAAGCATTTCAAGTTCATGAAGAAAACTAAAAGTTCTGGAGTCTGAAATCTCATCTTTAAATTGTGAAAGATTCTTAATGGAGGCATTTTGCGTACCTAAAATTTTAGTACCAAAGTCTACCATTGTTGTAATTTCATAATCACAGGAAGGCATAACTACAATTTCGCTTCCACTTGCTTCATCTACGTAAGAAATAACTTCTTTTACTACGTATTCATCGCGTTCTTCTTCTAGCTCTTTTTTTCCGGCTTTTTCTAATGCTTCGACAAAAAATTTAGAAGAACCATCCATAATAGGAGGTTCACTTTCATTCATTTCAATTAAAACATTATCTATTTCCAAACCAACACAAGCCGCTAATACGTGCTCTGAAGTTTGAATGGAAACACCATTTTTTTCTAAAGAAGTTCCTCGTTGTGTATTCGCAACATAAGATACATCTGCAGGTATTTCAGGTGCTCCTTCTAAATCTACCCTCTTAAATACATAACCAGTATTTACTGCTGCCGGTTTAAATGTAAGGGTAACTTGCTTTCCTGTATGAAGTCCTACTCCTTCTAAGGAAACTTCATTTTCAATAGTTGTTTGCTTTTTATTTTGAGCCATTATTATTTAGCTTTTTTTCAATATTATGAAGCGTTTTTATTGATTCTGGTAAATTTTTAAAATGCACGTAGGCTTTATTAAATTCGTTATAGCCCAAGGCCGGTGAACCCTGTAAGGTTTCGTCATCTTTTACATTTCTACCTATACCTGATTGTGCCTGAATCCTTACTCGGTCTCCAATAGTTATATGACCTACTATACCTACTTGCCCACCAATTAAACAATTTTTGCCAATCTTGGTAGAACCTGCAATTCCCGTTTGTGCAGCAATTGCGGTATGTTCTCCAATTTCAACATTATGGGCAATTTGTATTTGATTATCCAATTTCACCCCTTTCCTAATGATTGTTGAACCTAATGTAGCACGATCTATCGTAGTTCCAGCTCCAACATCAACATTATCTTCTATAATCACATTACCTATTTGTGGAACTTTATCGTACTCTCCTTTATCGTTAGGGGCAAATCCAAATCCATCAGCACCTACCGTTACTCCACCGTGAATCACACAGTTATTCCCAATAATGGTTTCTGAATAAATTTTGGCTCCGGCAAATACAATAACATTGTCTCCTATTTTAGTATTATCCCCTATATAAGTATGTGGATAAATTTTAACGTTATTTCCTATTTTTACATTATTACCAATATAAGCAAATGCACCAATGTAAATATCTTCTCCGTACTGAGCTGATTCTGCAATGTAATTTGGTTCTTCAATTCCGGTTTTACTGAGTTTTACCTGATTGTAATACTCCAATAATTTAGAAAAAGCTTTATAAGCATCTTTTACTTTTATTAAAGTAGCGCTTACTTCTTTTTCTGGTTCAAAATCTTCATTCACAATGCAGATAGCTGCATTTGTGGAATAAATATATGAGGTATATTTTGGGTTAGATAGAAAAGTTAATGAGGAAGCATGACCTTCTTCAATTTTAGAAAGTTCTGAAACTTCTGCTTCAGGATTTCCTATAATTTCACCTTCTAATACTTCTGCAATTTGTTCGGCTGTAAATTTCATTCTGACAAAAATAGAAAAAATTGTTAATTTCTAGGGTTTAGGGTAACAGATATAATATTTAACTACTGGTTTGGTAAGCGCACCAAGGTTTAGTTGGTCTGAAGCTTTAATAACATCGCTTGTTTTTCCATTTTTATAGAGAATATTAATATTGTCTTCTTTAGTTTCTTCGTAAGCAAGGTTAGAAACTTCTCCTTCAAATACAAAATAATTGGCTTCTTCCCTACTTATTTTATATTGTTGCTGAAGTTCTTTTAAATGTTTTTCTATTTTATTTTTATCAATTGGGCTTTTCTTCAGCTTTACTTTTAAAAGATCCCGATTAATGATAGATTTACATAAATTCTTCAGCACAAAATCTTCACAGGAAATCCATTCTTTCATAGCAGAGACAATATCATAATCATCTAACTTACTAAATGTATGCAAAGTAGCTTCATCAAAATTAGACGGATTAATTTCATTTTCCAAAAAGAAAGAAAGTGCCTTAGTTGCTGGTAATTTCACTCCGTTACTTACTAATTCTTTTGCGCGTTTAAGAACCCTAATTAAAAGCTGTTCAGCTCCTAAACTGGTTTTGTGCAAATAAACTTGCCAGTACATTAAACGTCGGGCTACCAGAAATTTTTCTACTGAATAAATTCCTTTTTGTTCAACTACGAGTTTGTCGTTACTTACATTTAACATCGTAATTAAGCGTTCACTATTAATATTCCCTTCAGCAACACCTGTATAAAAACTATCACGCTTTAAATAATCTAAACGATCTACATCCAATTGAGATGCGATTAACTGTTTGAAAAACTGACGGTGATATTCCCCTTTGAAAATTTGAATAGCCAACGTTAAACTTTGGTTAAAATCGGTATTCATTTTTTCCATAAATTGAAGTGAAATCCACTCGTGACTTACCCCATTTACAATGCTATGTTCCATCGCGTGAGAAAAAGGTCCATGCCCTATATCATGAAGTAAAATAGCGATTAGAAGAGCTTCTTCCTCTTCTTTTGAAATTTTAACTCCCTTAAATCGAAGCACATCCAAAGATTTCCGCATTAAGTGCATACATCCCAAAGCATGATGAAAACGGGTATGTTGCGCACCGGGATAAACCAAATACGACATTCCCATTTGAGAAATTCGGCGTAATCTTTGAAAGTATTTATGCTCAATAATATCAAAAATGCGTTCGTTGGGAATGGTAATAAATCCGTAAATTGGATCGTTTAATATTTTGAGTTTGTTACGTTGATTCAAATTAAAAATTTAATAATTATAGCAAATATACATATATGAATAATATTAAGGTACTTTGGGTAGATGATGAAATAGATTTACTAAAACCACATATACTTTTCTTAGAGAAAAAAAACTACGAAGTAACTACGTGCCAAAGTGGTACAGAAGCGATTGAAGAAGTTGAAAAAAATAGCTTTGACATTGTTTTTTTAGATGAAAATATGCCGGGATTAACCGGTTTGGAAACTTTATCTGAAATTAAAGCTAAAAAGAGCAACCTTCCTGTAGTAATGATTACCAAAAGTGAGGAAGAGTATATTATGGAGGAAGCGATTGGTTCTAAAATAGCCGACTATTTAATTAAGCCGGTAAATCCTAACCAGATTTTATTGAGTTTAAAAAAGAACTTAGATCACTCCAGATTGATTTCAGAAAAAACCACTTCCAATTATCAACAGGAATTTAGAAAAATCGCCATGGATATGACGATGATTAATTCTTGGGAGGGTTGGGCAGAACTTTACCAAAAATTGATTTATTGGGAATTGGAGTTGGAAAATATTGAAGACAGCGGAATGTTTGAAATTCTTGAATCACAAAAACAGGAAGCCAATACTCAATTCTGTAAGTTTATAGAGAAAAACTACACTTCTTGGTTTGACAAAGATGCAGATAGGCCCACACTTTCCCATACGCTATTTAGAGATAAAGTAGTTCCTGAACTAAGCGATAAAAAACCTACACTTCTGGTAGTTGTCGATAATTTACGTTTCGATCAATGGAAAGCTTTTGAGCCAATTGTAAACAATTATTACAAAAAAGAAAAGGAATCTGCTTTTTCCAGTATTTTACCAACGGCTACACAGTATGCGAGAAATGCAATTTTCTCTGGACTAATGCCTTCTGAAATGGAACGCTTACATCCGGATTTATGGCTAAATGATACAGATGAAGGTGGAAAAAACATGCATGAAGAAGAGTTTTTAATGGCACAAATGAGACGTTTGGGATTAAATTACAAAACCGAATACTACAAGATTGTCAATTTAAGAGCAGGAAAACAATTAGTGCAAAATTTTAAACAACTCAAAGATAATGATCTTACCGTAGTGGTTTACAACTTTGTAGATATGCTTTCCCACTCTAAAACAGAAATGGAAGTTATTAAAGAATTAGCTTCTAATGATAAATCTTACAGATCGTTAACAGAGAGTTGGTTTAAAAATTCACCACTGCTAGAAATGATTCAACAAGCACAACAATTAGGTTTTAAATTAATCATCACTACAGATCACGGAACCATCAATGCCAAAAACCCTTCTAAAGTAATAGGTGATAAAAATACCAGTCTAAATTTAAGGTACAAAACAGGTAAGAGTTTAACCTACGAAGACAAAGATGTAGTGGCCGCCAAAAACCCAAAAGATTTTTATTTACCTAGTATAAATATGAGCAGTTCATTTATCTTTGCAAAAGGTGACCTGTTTTTTGCATACCCTAATAATTACAATCATTACGTAAGTTATTATAGAAACACCTATCAACATGGTGGGGTATCGCTAGAAGAAATGATTATACCGTTTTCGGTACATTCACCTAGATAATTTAGTATGATGGAAATCACCTATAACATAGAGGAACTTCCCAAAATAGCACAAAAAATAATAGAAGTGTCTTCTAGTAAGACACTTTTATTTTATGGTGAAATGGGAGCTGGCAAAACTACTTTAATAAAAGAACTAGTAAAGCAATTAGGTTCTTCAGATAGAGTTTCTAGCCCCACCTTTTCTTTGGTTAATGAATATCTTATAAATAATAGTTATATTTATCATTTTGACTTTCACAGGATTAACCACGAAGAAGAAGCTTACGATATAGGTTTTGAAGAATACTTGGATAACAACAATTGGATTTTTATTGAATGGCCTGAAAAAATAAAAAACTTACTTCCCCAAAACAAAACAACAATTTCAATAATAAAAAAATCTGACAAAACAAGAAAAATTTCAATTTCTACCCAAAAACAAAATGTTAAGACAAAAACACATTCATAATAGTTACTTTTAAAATATTGATTATCAGTAAATTAAAAATAAAAAGCTTGCAAAGGTACGGTAAAGAAAATTAAAAATTTTAACGAATTTCTTTATAGGTTTGTACTAAACAAAACAAGAAAACTGATTTTTAAACTTTAAAAAATAATTATTATGAAAGTAAAAAACGCTATATTCGCAATCGCAGCTTTAGGATTTTTAGTAACATCTTGTACCCCACAGTCAATAGATGAGCATACCACACAAGACAACATCAAAGCAACCACAAATATCGAGAAAAAAGATATCAAGATCCCTACTAACGGGTAGTATTGTTGCTTTTTTTATTATAATATCACCGTATGTTTTTTATTCTTATAAAAGTTTCCCAGACTCTAAAGTTTGGGAAACTTTTTTGTTTACCTATGAGAGTAATTTTTATCAAAAAATAAGTGTAAGCGCTTGGACAATTTTAGGTAAATTTGTTCCGCTTTATCTTTTAAGCATTTGGTTTTTAACATGTAAGCATTGGTGGTATCACGTAATTCTAATTCCTATTGGGATGTACTTATTTCAATTAATTAGTACAATTAATGATGATGTTTCATTTACAGATGTAGTAGAAATTTGGTTTTTAATCCCGGTTATGGCTGTGATTGTTCCCCTTGTTTACTTAATTCGGGCTAAAATCTTTACCAGTATGCATAATCCTTCCTTAGAAGAAATAGAATACGAACTCCAGAACAAAAAAAGTATTTTTTCTCATTTTAAAGATATTTTTCGCTCCTAAATAATTTTAGGTTTGCTTATCAATAATATTTTTCATTTCTTTAGTTCATTATCTTATATGAAATGAGCCAACCCACCACTCCATTTAGTCAACGAGAACTTATTCCGCAGGAAGAAATGCTCGAAATTCAAAAAAAGAAAGGTGAACTATTTATCGGTTTACCTAAAGAAACATCTTATCAAGAAAAACGGGTTTGCTTAACACCAGATGCAGTAGGAGCTATAACTGCTAACGGTCACCGAGTACTTATAGAAAGTAATGCTGGTTTAGATTCAAATTTTACCGATAGTGATTATAGCGAAGCCGGTGCAGAAATCACCAAAGAAACCGCTAAGGTTTTTGCCTGCCCGATTATCTTGAAAGTAGAACCTCCATCACTACAAGAATTAGAATTAATAAACCCGCAAACCATTTTAATTTCAGCTCTTCAGCTAAAAACACAAGAGAAAACTTACTTTCAAAAATTAGCTGAAAAAAGAATTACCGCTTTAGCTTTCGAATTTATTAAAGATGAAGACGGAACTTATCCCGCAGTAAGAGCATTAAGTGAAATTGCAGGAACGGCTTCTGTATTAATTGCTTCAGAATTATTATCCAGTCCTAAAGGCAGTGGACTTATGTTTGGTAATATTAGCGGCGTTCCCCCGTTAGAAGTGGTGATTTTAGGAGCAGGAACTGTGGGTGAATTTGCCGGAAGATCTGCCTTAGGTTTAGGAGCAAACATTAAAATTTTTGATAATTCCCTAACCAAACTCAGGTCTATACAAACCAATTTGGGAAGGCCACTTTATACTTCTACCCTACAACCTAAAAATTTACTGAAGTCTTTAATGCGAGCCGATGTTGTTATTGGTGCTATTAGAGGAAAAGACAGGTCGCCGGTTATCGTCACTGAAACAATGGTTGAAAATATGAAAGCAGGTGCGGTTATTATAGATGTGAGTATCGACATGGGAGGCTGTGTAGAAACTTCAGAAATCACTACACACGATAACCCCATTATAAAAAAACATGAAGTAATTCACTATGGAGTTCCAAATATTCCTTCCAGATACCCCAGAACTTCTTCAATATCAATAAGTAATATTTTCACTCCTTATTTACTTCACATAGGAGAAGAAGGTGGTTTAGAAAATACCTTAAGATTTGATCGTGGTTTACGAAACGGTTTGTACTTTTACCACGGAATTTTAACTAATAAATCTGTGGCTGATTGGTTCAATTTGAATTACAGGGATATTAATTTACTGATTTTTTAATTTTCGGGAATTCTAAAAAAATTCAATTTAAAAAGTACAAATGAAATTAATTCACCGACTTGGTTTTTACTTTACCGGTTTTGTAGCCGGAATCATTATTTTAATTTTCTTTTTAAGCGGAAAAAAAACTTCTTGTGATTATGGTCCGAGCTCAAGAGTCTTGAAAGCTCTTAGACAAAAAGAAAAAATATATACTAATGAAGCTAAAAATCAACTTTCTACTTATAACTTAGACACGCTATTTATTAATTCTACATTAGAAAATGGAGAAGTTATTTTTAGTGAAAGTGAAACTTCTTTAGACACTTGTAGTTTTTATGTTATTGAATCTGAACTAGATAAAAACAAATATAAAAGTACTTTTAAGAATTGCGATAGTTTAGTTACTGTTCTTAAAATCAATAAATTAAAAAATTAATATAATTTTTTCAATTTATCTATTCAATTTAATTGAAACTTTTTTATTATTGTTTTCAGTTACTCCAATTAAAATAGAGATAGAAAATTTATGAAACGAGTTATTGTTGATTATAAAAAATTAACTCCTGAAATTTTAGGAATGTTGGTTGAAAAATATCCTGACGGTTATGATGACGACCACATTATTACTTTTAAAAATGCTAAAAACGAAACAGTTGAAGCTGTAGAAGTAAGAACTGAAGATTGCGTTTACTTAGTAAAAGTAAGTACCCGTTTAGAAAATACAATGGCTAATTACGATGAAGACGATTATGATGACGATGATTTAAATGAGCCAATTGTAGATATTCCTGAAAGCGTAAAAATTTCTAAGGAAGATCAAGAAGAAATGGACACGGATGATGACGATGATGAAGACGAAGAAGAAGATTAATATATAAAATATAAAAGGCTATCATCTGTTGATAGCCTTTTTCTTTTTAAATAAATTATGATTTCACTTCTACAAAGCTAATATCTTCTATCGTATTTTTCTTCCAAACAAAATTATAAACCCACATTAATGTAAAGGTTGGAATAATATCTGTAAACGGTAAAATCTCTTCTATAAATACTAAAACAGAAGCTATCTTACCTCCTTTATTAGGATACATTTCTCTCATCTTCTTGGCCGCATAAGGTGCCCAT
This sequence comes from Mesonia oceanica, assembly GCF_902499555.1. Taxonomy (GTDB): domain Bacteria; phylum Bacteroidota; class Bacteroidia; order Flavobacteriales; family Flavobacteriaceae; genus Mesonia; species Mesonia oceanica. Next base: position 33,280 of record NZ_CABVMM010000015.1, on the reverse strand, counting down.
AAAATATCCAGAAAAGCTCCTACTACCGGAATTGCACTACTAGCCATACCTATAGCATCATAAACAATCCCTTTTAGTAACAATTTATTTTTCATGGTTTTTATTTTTATAATAAATAAAGCAAAAAACCTGCCGAAATTTAAGCTGACTTTAATTTATCTGAAAAATAAGACTTTAGCTTTTTTATTTTGGGGTCAATTATTATTTGACAGTAAGGCTGCGCAGGATGATTATTATAAAAATTTTGATGCTCTATTTCTGCGGAATAAAATGCTGATGCAGCAGTAATTTCCGTAACGATTTTTCCATCAAAAGCTTCTTTATTTAGGTATTCAATAACTTCTTGAGCGGTATGTTGCTGTTCCTGATCATGAAAAAAGATAGCGCTTCTATATTGAGTTCCCACATCATTTCCTTGTCGGTTTAAGGTGGTTGGATCGTGGGTGGTAAAAAATACCATCAATAATTCTTTATAGGAAATCACTTTAGGGTTATATTTTAATTGAATTGCTTCCGCATGGCCCGTTCTTCCCTGCACTACTTCGCGATACGGTGGATTTTTAATTTTTCCGCCGGTAAAACCGGAAATGATATCACTCACTCCTTCCAATCGCTGAAAAACCGCTTCTGTACACCAAAAACAACCATTCGCAAAAGTTGCGGTTTTTAATTGAACTTCTTCCATTTTCTTTTTTACGTAAATTTAAAATTAAATAAGAAGCTGTAAAGACTAAAAATGATAAAGCTTTGTTATAATGGTATTGTATTGTTCCTTTAAAATAACTTATTTTAGCACTCTACTAAAAATCTATTCATGATTGTTGCCAAGCATATCCATAAATATTACGATGATTTACACGTACTCAATGATGTTAACCTTACAATCGATGAAGGTGAAATCGTTTCCATTGTAGGAGCTTCCGGTGCCGGAAAAACCACTTTATTACAAATTTTAGGAACCTTGGATTATGCTTCTAAAAATGATTCTACCTCCTTAAAAATTGCGGATAAAGAAATTTATAAACTCAATAAAAATGAATTGGCAGCCTTCAGAAATGAATACATTGGGTTTATCTTTCAGTTCCATCAATTATTACCGGAATTTACAGCTTTAGAAAATGTTTGTATTCCGGCATTTATTAAAAAAAGAGAGAAAGCGGAAGTAGAAAAACGCGCCTTGGAATTATTGGAATTTCTAGGATTATCTCATCGTAAAAACCATAAGCCTTCAGAATTAAGTGGTGGAGAGCAACAGCGTGTAGCAGTCGCAAGAGCCTTAATTAACAATCCAAAAGTTATTTTAGCTGATGAACCTTCGGGAAATTTAGACTCTGAATCTGCTGAAAACTTGCACCAGTTATTCTTTAAATTGCGAGAAGAATTTGGACAAACATTTATAATCGTTACCCACAATAAAGAACTTGCCAATATGGCCGATAGAAAACTAACCATGGTTGATGGTGCAATAGTTTAGAAAATGTTACTCGTTCTCCTCTCTTGGATTTATATCTTTTTATCTGCAAGCATTTGGGGAGCAGCTACCCATAAAATTTTTAAAATTCAAAATAGTCATCCGGTTATTTCACAACTGCTCGGATTATTTTTTATTTGCTTATTTACGTCTGTTTTTGCTTTTTTTAAACCTATCAATACTTCTTTTCACCTTGTCTTATTAGGGCTTAATATTCTATTGGGGTGTTGGCAGAAACGAGAAATTATTTCCAGTTTTCAACAATTTATAGAACTCTTTCAATCACTCAGTAAATTTCTAAAAACATGCTTTTTAGGATTATCCCTACTTATTTTAGCCCAAGCCGCTTCTGCGCCATTTGTGATTGATAATGAATCTTATTATTTGCAAACCATCAAATGGTTAAATGAATACGGCTTTGTAAAAGGCCTCGCTAATTTACATTTATTTTTAGCACAAAATAGTGGATGGCACATATTGCAAAGTGCATTCAATTTTAGTTTTCTATATGAAAATTTTAACGATCTAAGCGCTTACTTATTTTGTTTGGTTGTTCTTTTTGCTTTTGAAAAACTCAACCTTTTTTTTCAACAGAAAACTAATCATCTGGCAGATTTATTTTTAGCGATCATTCCTTTAGGAAGTGTTTTGTTTTTTCAATTTATTAGCGCTCCTTCTCCAGATGTTCCGGTTTTTCTCATCTCTTTTTTACTATTCTATTTTATCCTGAAAAAATGGAATAACTTTTTAAAAGAAGATTTTACAATTATCTCTTTACTCTCGTTTTTTGTACTTTACCTAAAAGTTAGTAGTGTTTTTATCGCTTTTATTCCGTTGGGAATTTTAGTATTCAATTTTCAAAAATTAAAAAAGGGATTGCTCCCTATCATTTCTGTCGGATTAATTACACTTTGTGTTTTATTGGTAAAGAATCAAATTCTAACTGGTTACCCTTTATTCCCTTTACAACAGTTACAACTCATAGAAACCGATTATAGTTTACCAAAAGAATATCAGGAATTTTTCTTTACTATGAATAAAGCGTATGCTTACCATATTAGTTATCAAGAGTACACTTCCCTTTCTGTTTGGGAGCGCTTTAAAGCTTGGTTGTTCTTGCCCAAACTTCACGGTTATTTTAATCAGTTAATCATTCTTTTATTAGTTATTTTTCCCTTTTTCATTTTAAAATCGAAACAGAAAAAACCACTATTTTTTATTTATAGTTTAGCCATTCTTCAATTAGGGATTTTATTTTTCACTTCCCCACAATACCGGTTCTTTTTAGTTTTTATTTTAGTACTTTCAGGACTTCTTTTTTTTATTTACTTTCAGCAGAAGAAAATCTTAAAAATACTCTTAATCGCAGGAATTTCATTCAGTTGTTTTCCTTTGTTTTTTTCACTTCAGTACAATCAATTCACCAATAATCAGCTTATTCAACAGAGTAGTAGTTTCAAATTAAATAATATTATTTATCCGCATAAAAATTCTAAATACGATTACGTTTACAAAGCAGAACAATTAGAAAACCTAAACTATCAAAACCCGGTAAATATTGACTTTCTCTGGATTACAGGTGACGGAAAACTTCCTGCCATAAAAAAAGAGCAAATCGAGTATTTTAAAAAGAATTTTCATATCATTCCGCAGCTACGAACCGGAAAATTAGAAGACGGTTTTTATGCTAAACCCATCGAAAATTTTGAAGATGAATAAAAAAGAGCTCCAAGAATTTCTAGACTTTAAAACAGAACAATACAACCAACCAGAATTTATTGAGACAGATCCTATTCAAATTCCACACTTATTTTCTAAAAAGGAAGACATTGAAATTTCTGGATTCCTTACCGCAACCATCGCTTGGGGAAATCGTAAAAGCATTCTTAAAAATGCCCGAAATTTAATGGAACTATTGGATATGAGTCCCCATGAATTTGTTCTCAATTTTAAAGAAGAAGAATTAGATAGATTTCAAGGCTTTGTCCATAGAACCTTTAACGAAATTGACTTGCATTATTTTCTTAGTTCACTACAACACATTTATAAAAATCATGGAGGATTGGAAGAGGTTTTCAGCCAACATTCTACTCCTACTTCCACCCAACAAGCCATTCACGAATTCAAAAAAGTTTTTTTTGAACTTCCACATTTAAAAAGAACCCAGAAGCATGTAAGCGATCCTTTAAAAAATTCTGCCGCCAAACGAATCAATATGTATTTACGATGGATGGTTAGAGATGATAACAAAGGGGTAGATTTTGGAATTTGGAAAAATATCTCACCAGCAGCACTTTCCTGCCCATTAGATGTTCATAGTGGTAATATTGCCAGAAGACTAAAATTACTCAAAAGAAAACAAAATGACGCCAAAGCCTTAATTGAATTAGATACCAATTTACGGAAATTGGACGTTCAAGACCCTGTAAAGTATGATTATGCTTTATTTGGGATTGGTGCTTTTGAAAAAGACTTTCTAAAATAAGTTATAAATGTTAAAAAAATTGTAATTTTACATCTGTTTTTTTATTAATTGCTATGATCAAACCTTGTTTACCAGCTAACGAAGCTAAACGATTAAAAGCACTAAAGGAGCTGAAAATCATTGATACCGTTCCCGAAAAGGAGTTTGATGATATTAGTGAACTTGCTTCTTATGTTAGCAATTCTCCTATTGCGCTTATTACTTTTATTGAAGAAGAACGACAATGGTTTAAATCTCGTATTGGCATAGATATGTGTGAAAGTAGCAGAGACTTATCTTTTTGTGGCCATGCTATTTTAAAACCTCAGGAGATAACCATTATCGAAAATGCTCGATTAGATGAAAGGTTTAAGGGAAATCCACTCACAGAATCAAAAGATGCTCCGATTATTTTCTATGCCGGAGTACCACTTACCGATAAATATGGAAATGCATTAGGTACTTTGTGCATTATCGACCATGAACCTAAAAAATTAAACGAGCATCAAATAAAAGCTCTAAAAACGCTCGCTCAACAAGTAGTAAAACTATTAGAGCTTCGGGTAAGAAATGATTATTTAGAGGAAACTGAAAAAACTTTACGGGAACGTAATGAATTGTTGAAAAATTTTGCCGGTGTGGTTTCTCATGATATGAAAATGCCATTGGCCAATATGATTGTGACTTCTGATTTATTAAAAGAAAAATATAGTGCACATTTAGATGAAAAAGCCCACGAGTATCTAAAATACCTTAAACAATCTTCCCTTACTTTAAGCGATTACATTACTAAAATCTTAGCGCACTATGAAACCGATAAACTTTCTCCTAGAGAGGAAGAAGATCAGTTTGATATCCATCATTTACTGGAAGAAATCGTTGATTTACTAAATATAACAGAAGATTGCGAAATTAACTTCCCGGAAAATAACCTGGATCTAATTTGCAATCGCGTAGCCTTAGAGCAAATTCTACTTAATTTATTGAGCAATAGCCTCAAATACAACGACAAAGAAAAAATTTTAATAGATATTAGCTGTGAAGAACAAAAAGATGTCTATTATTTTAGCGTGAACGATAATGGTATGGGAATTCCACAAGATAAACAAAAAGATATTTTTGAATTATTTGCTACTATCGATCAGATCGATAGAAATGGAAATAGAGGCAATGGAATAGGCCTTTCTACCGTTCAAAAACTAGTCAACAGTTTAGGTGGCGAAATTCAAGTAAAATCTATTATAGGAAAAAGTACCAGCTTTACATTTAGCATCGAAAAACCCATCCAACAAAAAACCGCTTAATAAATAGGCAACTATAGGTTAACTTTAAGTTTCATTTTCTATATTTGAACATCTTATAGAAAATAAGAAATGCTGTTTAAAAACCCGCAAATTCTTTACGCACTTTTTTTACTGGTTATCCCTATTCTTGTTCACCTTTTTCAGCTAAGAAGGTTTAAGAAAGAATATTTTACCAATGTAAAATTTCTAAAAAAAGTACAATTACAAACCCGTAAAAGTTCTCAAATAAAAAAGTGGCTTACACTTTTAGCACGTTTGTTGGCTTTAGCTTGTTTAATTATTGCATTTGCTCAACCTTATTTCCCTTCCTCCCAACAAACTTTAAAAGAAAAAGAAACAGTTATCTATTTAGATAATTCGTTTAGCATGCAGCAAAAGGGACAACAAGGAGAATTGCTAAAAAAAGCCATTCAAGATTTACTTACCCAAATTCCCGAAGGGGAAACCTTTACCTTACTCACTAACGACCAAACTTATAGCAAAACAAACTTAGAAGAAATTAAACCCGAATTACAACAAATTAGTTACTCTTCTACTCCAACCCGTTTAAAAACTACCTATTTAAAAGCTTTAAACCAGTTTAGCAAAGATTCTAGTACGCTGAAAAAATTTGTAGCCATTTCAGATTTTCAGCAAAAAGATATGGATGGTTTTTCTGCTGAAAAGAATATTGAAAACACCTTTATTCAGTTACAACCGGAAACTAATTTTAATGTGAGTATCGATTCGGTGTTTATAAAAAATCAGAACCTAGATAATATTGAACTACAAGTCAATTTATCGGCAACTTCTACGACTGAAGAAATTTTCCCTGTTAGCTTGTATAATGGAACTCATTTAATGGCAAAAAGCAGTATTGGTTTCGAAGAAAAAAACAAAGCTTCCACTACGTTTAGCGTTCCTAACAATGAAAACATAGATGGCGTTATACAAATTTTGGACGATCATCTTCAATTTGATAACCGCTTGTATTTTTCACTTCAACAAAATGAAAAAATTAATGTCATTGCCTTAAACGGAAGTGATGATAGTTTTCTAAAAAAGATTTATACAGAAGCTGAATTCAATTTTATTTCGGTTGCTGAAAATCAAATTGATTACAATCAACTGGAAAACCAGAATTTAATTGTGCTTAATGAATTAAAAAGTATTCCTTCCGGATTAGGTTCTATTCTTCAAAAACACATAGAAAATGGTGGATTTGTCACAATAATTCCTTCTTTAGAAAGTAATCTTACTTCCTATCAAACACTTTTCAATTTGCTTCAACTTGGCAATTTCAACCCAAAAATTGAACAGGAACTAAAGATCACGCAGATTAATTTCAATCATCCTCTGTATGAACATGTATTCAATAAAAAAGTTTCCAATTTTGAATATCCCAAAGTATATAGCTATTACCCAACAACTAGTAACGACAATATTTTAAGCTTTAGCAATGGTTCAGCTTTTCTAAGTTTATCAAATAAAACCTATCACTTTTCAGCCGCAATCAATAAAGAAAATAGCAATTTTAAAAATTCGCCATTAATTGTCCCTACTTTTTATAATATGGCGAAACAAAGTTTACAACTACCCAAATTGTATTATCTGAGCGGACAAAATAATACGGTAGAAATTGCCACCGCATTACAAGAAGACCAAGTAATTAAAGTGAAGGATAGTACGTCTACTTTTATTCCATTACAAAGAAAATACAGCAATAAAGTTAATTTAACGTTTAACACACAACCCCAAAAGGCGGGAACTTATAGCTTACAGGCTAACGATAAAACCCTAAAAAAAATCAGTTTTAATTACCATAGAAAAGAAAGTAATTTAAATTATGCTGAACTTTCTGATGTTGAAAATAGTAAGCAAAGCGAAAGTATTTCAAACTTCTTTACGGCAGAGATTAATGCAAATGAAATGAACTTTCTTTGGAAATGGTTTGTTATTTTTGCCCTAATATTTTTAATTACTGAATTTTTATTACTGAAGTTTCTTAAATAAAACCCATCAATGAAAATCCTTATCAAAGCTGCGACAATTGTTAATTCTGAAAGTGCACATCACCTTAAAAAGGTAGATATTTTAGTTAACGATGGAAAAATTGAAGCAATTGATAAATCTATTTCTACCAAAGCAGATCAAGTAATTGAAAAAGAAAACCTTCATGTTTCTTTGGGTTGGTTTGATAGCAGCGTAAGTTTTGGAGAACCAGGTTACGAAGAGCGGGAAACGTTGGACAACGGAATGAAAACCGCCGCTAAAAGTGGTTTTACAACGATTCTTTTGAATCCAACTACCCAACCTGTTGCCGATAATAGTTCGACCATTAGTTTTTTAATTAGCCATCAAGGAAAACACGGAGTTCAATTAGCTCCGGTAGGAACCTTAACCAAACATGCAGACGGAGTAGATTTAGCGGAACTTTACGATATGAAAAATGCCGGCGCGGTAGCTTTTTCAGATTATAAAAAACCTGTCAAGAATCCCAACTTACTGAAAATTGCTTTACAATACACGCAAAATTTTGACGGATTGGTACAATCATTTCCGCAGGAGAATGCGATTGCCAGAAACGGATATGTACACGAAGAATACCAAAGTACACAATTGGGATTAAAAGGAATCCCTTCGTTTGCAGAAGAACTTCAGATTAGTAGGGATTTATTTATTTTAGAATATACCGGCGGAAAACTTCATATCCCTACAATTTCAACTGAAAAATCTGTTCAGCTTATTAAAGAAGCTAAAAAGAATGGTTTAGATGTAACTTGTAGCGTAGCAATTCATAATTTATTATTAACCGATGAAAAGCTACAAGGATTTGATGCCAACTACAAAGTTACTCCTCCATTACGAACCGATAAAGACCGAAAAGCTTTACTAAAAGCGGTTAAAGACGGAACCATAGATATGGTCACCACCGACCATATGCCTATTGATATTGAACAGAAAAAAGTAGAATTTGAAAATGCTGCTTTTGGAACCATTGGATTGGAGACAGCCTTTGCTGCTTTAAACAAACTTTTACCAACAGAGAAAGCCATTAAAGTTTTAACCCAGGGTCGGGAACGTTTCCACCTAGAGACTCCCAAACTCGAAATTGGCCAAAAAGCCAATTTAACACTGTTCAACCCTGAAAGCAATTTTACTTTTGAAAAAAACCATATTCTTTCAACCTCAAAAAATTCTATGTTTTTAGGGGAAAAATTAAAAGGAAAAGTATACGGTATTTTAGCTAACCACCAATTAACGCTATCCTAATGTCAACTACAGAACAAATAAGAGAAGGAAAATCTACGGCTATTGTTGCTTACCTTACCATTATTGGAGCGATCATCGCTATTTTCATGAACAGCGAACCTAAAAATCAATTTGCAAGTTTTCACATTAAACAAGCTTTAGGTATACATATTTTATATTTTTTGTTGGTTGCTTTAATTAGCGGTTTTGATAGTTGGTTAATTTCTGTTGCTTTTTGGATATTTGTATTTATCCTTTGGGTATATGGCTTTATTGGAGCTATTCAAGGTAGAAAAACAATTGTACCCTTGGTAGGAGAATATTTTCAAAAATGGTTTAAAAATCTAGCGTAATGATCACTAAAAATCTTTCTTTAGAACACCTCATTAAACCTTCCAGCTTAACAGAAAAAGCTCCGGTAATTATTATGCTTCACGGCTATGGCAGTAATGAAAACGACTTGTTTTCTTTTGCAGGTGAATTACCTGAAGAATACCTTATTGTTTCAGCAAAAGCTCCCCTAGCTATGCAACCTTACGGCAATGCTTGGTATGAAATTAATTTTGATGCTTCCCAAAATAAATTTACGAACGACGAACAAGCCATTGAATCGCGTGAACTAATCGTAAAGTTTATAGATGAAGTAGTTGAAAATTATCACGCAGATCCTGAACAGGTAATCCTTCTAGGTTTTAGTCAAGGTGCTATTTTAAGTTATGCGGTAGCGCTGTCTTATCCTGAAAAAATTAATAAAGTTGTCGCGTTAAGCGGTTACATTCATTCTGCTATTTTTAAGCAAGGTTACGAAAACAACGATTTTTCGAAATTAAAAATTTATGGTTCACACGGAAGTGTAGATCAAGTAATTCCGGTAGAATGGGCTCGAAAAAATAAACCTTTCTTAGAAAATTTGGGTATCGACTATAAATATTCAGAATTTCCCGTGGGTCACGGTGTAAATCCACAAAATTTTATGGAATTTAAAAACTGGTTAGCTAAAAATTAATTAGGATATAAAAAGCCATCGCCTACTTCAAAAGAAAGAGAACCGTCATCTTCTATAAAATAATTCACTAAAGCTTGGCCCCAGTAGGTACCATCGGTAAATTCAATGATTACCCAACGATGGTTAATAATTCTCAAACCATTAATCCGCATAAAGCCGCCATTCATTCCGGCAAAAGGAACTAACTCATTATTTGCATCAGCTTTGTTTTTAGAGAAAATATCGCTCTCCAATTTAGTTTTAAAATCATCTATATTATAGCCCAATTCTTCTATATACATTTTGGCTTTATCATCGCTTTCTAATGAATAACCATCTTGTGAAGAAGCTGTAACACTTGTATTTTGAAGGGAATCCTTGGTTTGTTCTAATGCTTCCACTTTTTCTCTTAAAGATCCTATTTTAGCTTCTTGCATTTCAAATGTTTTCTTGGAATTGGCATATTGAAATATGATGTAAAGTACCGCAAATAAAAACAGGTACATAAAAAGTTTGCTCTTCATCTAAATTGTGATTTTTAAATTATCGTAAGCCAAAAACACGTTTTCCGGTAGCTCCTTCTCTACTTCTTCATGAAAACCCATTAAATGACTAATATGTGTTAAGTAAGCTCTTTCGGGGTTTATTTTTCTAATAAAATCTAAGGCTTCTTCTAAGTTAAAATGAGATAAATGAGGTTCTTTTCGCAACGCATTTACGGTTAAAACTTTTACCCCTTTCAACTTTTCCAGTTCCTCCTCATCTATGGTTTTAGCATCGGTCACGTACGCAAAATCTCCCAATCTAAAGGCATATACCTGCAATTTATGATGCCATACATTTACGGGAACTACTTCTAGATTCCCTATTTGAAAAGGATTATCGTTTAACTCTACAATAGCTAATGTGGGAGTTCCGGGATATTTATTGACGGTTTCAAAAACATAATCAAACCGCTTTTTCAACGCTTTAATTACTCGTGGATGCGCATATACCGAAATATCACCTTGTTTAAAATAAAATGGACGTACATCGTCTAGACCAATAATATGATCGTTATGTTCGTGAGTGAGCAAAATACCATCAATTTTCTCAACTTTATTTGCCAACATTTGTTGCCTAAAATCAGGTCCACAATCTACCACGTAGGTATAATTCTCCCATTCTACTAAAATTGAAACGCGCAAACGCTTATCTTTAGGATCGTTGCTTAAGCAGACCGGATGGTCGCTTCCTATAATTGGAATCCCCTGTGAAGTGCCTGTTCCTAAAAATGTTATTTCCAAAAGCAAAAATTTATCACAAAAGTAATTATATTTTTTTGTTTAACCGTCAAATCATTACCTTTGAAAGTACGTAACAAACACAATTAAATCTTTAATTTGCTATGCCAATTACAATAATGGGCGATAAGGAATTCGAAAACGTTCCTTCAATAAAAAGTAAAGCACTCCGTATAAATTTAAACGAAAATATTTACGGTACTTTTGCCGAAATCGGTGCCGGCCAAGAAACGGTTAGAAATTTCTTTAGGGCAGGAGCTGCTTCGGGTACCATCGCAAAAACGATGAGTGCTTACGATAAAGATTTTAGCGATGCCATTTATGGGATTGAAGATGACAGAAGATATGTTACTGAAGCGAGGTTAAAAAAAATGCTTTCACACGAAATGCGGCTCATTGAAGAACGCATGGATCGGGAAAAACACCCCAAGAAACTTTTCTTCAGCTTTGCTAATACGGTGGCTACCATAGATTTTGCCAAAAAATACAAAGGTCACGGTTGGGTAGGAATACGTTACCAAGTAAGACCGGATGAAGATTATAATGAAATTATTCTTCACCTCCGTTTTCACGAAAACGATGCCCGTTTACAGCAAAACACCTTGGGAATACTTGGAGTAAACCTCATCTACGGAGCTTATTACAAATACGATAATCCTAAAAAACTCTTACGCTATTTATACGATCATATCGATAAAGATCAGTTAGAAATAGACACCATTAACTTTTCAGGTCCAAGATTTGAAAAAGTAGATAACCGCCTGATGAGTTTACAACTAGTAAAGAATGGAATGACCGAAGCGGTCATGTTTGCTCCTGATGGTAATAATGTGCTACCGGCAAGAATACTTTACAAGAAAAACGTACTTGCGTTAAGAGGGAGTTTTAGACCGGTAACTAAAGTAAATATGGACATTTATAAAAATGCGCTAGATTTATTTTTAAAAGAAAACCGGGTACAAGAGGAAAATACAGTTAGTATTTTTGAAATTACCTTATCTAACCTGCGTTCGGAAGGAGAGATTGATGAAAAAGATTTTATGGACCGTGCCAAATTACTTTGTGCTCTTGGCCAAACGGTTATGATTTCAAACTTCCAAGAATATTATAAAGTTGTTGAATATTTCTCTCGTTATACCAAACAACGTATGGGACTAGCGATGGGTGTGAACAATTTAGTCGATATTTTTGATGAAAAATACTATCGCCATTTAAGCGGTGGAATTTTGGAAGCTTTTGGTAAACTGTTCTTTAAAGACTTAAAAGTTTACCTATATCCTTTAAAAGACAAACATACCGGAGAAATTACCGATAGCGATAACCTAAAAGTTCATCCGCGTATGAAAGAATTATACAAATTCTTTAAGTACAATGGTAAAGTAGTAGATATTAAAGATTACGATCCTACGATTATGGATATTTTCTCTCGTGAAGTTTTACAAATTATTTCTGACGGGGAAGATGGATGGGAAGAAATGTTGCCTGAAAACACCGCAACAATGATAAAAGAACAAAACTTATTTGGATACCAAGAAAAAAAGGATAGAAAGTTAGCGCAAGAAGCTAATTCTCAGAAATAAAATCAAATAGTTTATATTTTAAATAAGAAAAGCTCCCAAATTGGGAGCTTTTTTAATATCATCTCATCCCTAATCTCTTCTAAACTTAGCTGTCTCTTCAAAAACATGTTCTAAAATCGCTTTTTCTTCTTCTGAAAATTCGATAGCACGTCTTGCCATTACTTTTTCGGCTACCTCAAAAGCTTTATTGGTTTTGTAAGTGGTGGTTCCACTGCTTCCTCCCCAACTAAAACTCGGTACAAAATTTCTAGGGAAACCAGCACCAAAAATATTGGCACTAACCCCAACAACAGTTCCGGTGTTAAACATGGTATTAATTCCGCATTTAGAATGATCACCCATCATCAAGCCACAAAACTGCAATCCTGTTTTTGCAAAACCTTCGGTTTCATAGCTCCATAGTCTTACCTCAGCATAGTTATTTTTTAAATTGGAATTATTGGTATCTGCTCCCAAATTACACCATTCACCCAAAACAGAATTTCCTAAGAATCCATCATGACCTTTATTAGAATACCCCATAATCACTGAATTATTCACTTCTCCCCCAACTTTACTATGAGGTCCCACAGTAGTTGGTCCATAAATTTTTGCTCCCATTTTTAAGGTAGCGTGTTCACAAAGCGCAAAAGGTCCACGAACACTACAAGCTTCCATGACTTCAGCATCTTTACCAATATAAATAGGTCCATTACTTGCATTTAAACTAGCGATCGTAAGTTTTGCTCCATCTTCTACAAAAATGCGTTCTTTATTTACACAAAAAACGGAATCCGGTATTTCAGCTGATTCCCGGTCTTTAGTTAACCAATAAAAATCAAATTCAATGGCGTCTCCGTTTTTAGAAAAAATATCCCAGGTATTTTCAATAAAAAGGGGTTCTTCTTCTACTTCAATCGTCTCAAAATTTTCTAAATCTACTTCTTCCCCTTCCGCCGTGATAAAAGCGATATAGGTATCTTGATGCACAATCACTTGATTAGACTTCAAGTTTTTGATTTGCTGAAGTAAACTTTCTGAAGGAAAATAAGCACCATTGATCATCACGTTGGTTTCCATCTCGACCATAGGCCATTTTCCAGATAAATAATCTTCTGTAACTGTAGTGGTGGTAGCTTCTAACAACAATTCCCATTTTTCACGGATGGTTAAAATACCTACGCGAATATCGGCAACCGGACGCGTATACGTGAATGGTAATAATTTATTTCTTGAATCTCCGTCAAAGAGTATATAATTCATAATAGTTAGTTTTAGGGACGAATTTAAAAAGTTAGACGCAAATTAATCTTGGCAAGCTTGTTTTTTTCGGGTATCTACGATAGAAATAATTTTCCAAGCTTTATCGGTATAGATCAATTGAAAATTATTTACTCCGCAATGACTTAATTCCCCATTCAAATAAAACTCATAAGGCACCCAAACATTGGCCAAATAACCATCGGTTTGGACTTCCAACAAGCCTAATCGCTCTTCAAAGTCAACTTCTGCAGGTATAGTGGTCATCGATTTTACAAATTCTTCATAACTATCGGTATTTATGACCATTTTTCCTTTGGCATTTTTAGCGATTGATTTTAACTGAACATCTTCAAAAGCATAGGTTTTTAATTTTACACTATCCTGCTCATGAAAAGCCTTAAAAAAGGCTTGCACCATGGCTTTCGCAGAATCTTCTTTCGATTGCGAAAATCCTGTAAATCCTATGGAAAATATAAGAAAAAAGTAAAAAAACCGCATATCGTTAATGTTTTGACGTTCGTGTACGAATTTAGTACTTTTACTTCAACAAAAAACAAGAAAATGTCAACTGCAAAAAAACAATATAAAAGAATTACGGTTAAATCGTTGGTAGAAATGAAAGCCAACAAAGAAAAAATATCGATGCTTACGGCCTACGATTATACGATGGCCAGCATTGTAGATGGTGCCGGTGTAGATGTAATTTTAGTAGGTGATTCTGCTGCCAATACGATGGCTGGTCACGAAACTACTTTGCCCATCACACTCGACCAAATGATTTATCACGCTTCTTCTGTAATTAGAGCGATCAACAGATCACTGGTGGTCGTCGATTTACCTTTTGGAAGTTACCAAAGTGATCCTAAAGAGGCGCTACGTTCTGCTATTAGAATTATGAAAGAAAGCGGTGGCCACGCGGTTAAACTGGAAGGTGGAAAAGAAATTAAAGAATCTATTAAACGTATTTTAAAAGCCGGTATTCCCGTGATGGGACATTTAGGCTTAACTCCACAATCTATCTATAAATTTGGAACCTATACGGTTAGGGCCAAAGAAGAGGAAGAAGCTGAAAAATTAAAAGCCGATGCAAAAATGCTCGAAAGAATTGGCTGTTTTGCTGTAGTTTTAGAAAAAGTCCCTGCCAAATTAGCCAAAGAAGTAGCCGAGAGCATTTCTATTCCTGTGATTGGTATTGGTGCCGGGAATGGAGTTGACGGACAAGTTTTGGTAATTCACGATATGTTGGGAATGACTCACGAGTTTAACCCACGTTTCTTACGTCGTTACCTAGATTTACATACCGAAATGACCAATGCTTTTAAAGCTTATCATAAAGATGTAAAATCGGGTGATTTTCCCAATGAAAATGAACAATACTAAGCTATGAAAAATAACTTAGGTAAAATGATGAGCCTAGATCTCTATTTCTCTTCACTTTCTACCAATGAATATCAGCAACTCGCACCGGAGATAGAAGTTAACAATACCGCTACTCCATTGCTAAGCTGGGATATTTATAGTGAGCATTCTTCTAAACGACTTGCAGAGATTAGAAAACAAAGGGAAATAAAGTCTTTTTTTGAATTTGCTAACAAATTTCAGTTTCAAAATAATTTCAAACAGATTTTCTCTGCCCATGATTTTGAAGCTTTAGTGGTCACTAATACAGCAAAAAAAATTGTTTGGGCTTCTACTGGATTTAAGAAAATGACGGGCTACAGTAAAAAATTTGTCATTGACAAATCCCCTGATTTTTTACAAGGTGAACAAACTTCAGCAGAAACAAAAGCTAGAATCAAAAAACATATCTTAGCTAATCAGCCTTTTTCTGAAACGCTTATCAATTACAAAAAAGACAACACCCCTTACCGCTGTCGGTTAGATATTTTCCCTTTATATACTAAAAAAACCACCCATTATTTAGCTCTTGAAAAACAAATAAGATGAACAAAGAACAGAGAATAGAAAACTCTAAAACGACCATATTTAAAGCTGTTTTCCCAAATACTACCAATCATTACGACACCTTATTTGGAGGAACGGCAATGCAATTAATGGATGAAACCGCTTTTATTACTGCCACTCGTTTTAGCCGTCAACAAATGGTCACCGTAAGTAGTGATAAAATAGATTTTAAAAAACCAATCCCTGCAGGAACGATTATTGAACTTACAGGAAAAGTAACTTATTTAGGAAGCACCAGTTTAAAAGTTAGAGTAGATATTTTCGTGGAAGAAATGTATTCTGAAAGTAGGGAAAAAGCTGTTTCCGGGGAGTTCACTTTTGTTGCCATAGATGAAGACAAGAATCCTGTAAAAATTCTATAATGCTAACAGCGGCCCAATCTATTATAAAAAAACTAGCCCTTGAACCTCATCCGGAAGGCGGTTATTTTAAAGAAACTTACCGAAGTGAAGGTGAAATCTCAGAAAATCAGCTTCCTGATGTATTTAAGGGAAATCGTAATTATTCCACTTGTATATATTTTTTATTGACATCAGAAACTTTTTCGGCTTTTCACAAAATCAACCAAGAGGAAATTTGGCATTTCTATAAAGGAGATGCCATTCAATTAGTAATGATTTCTGAAGAAGGAGAACTTTCTGAAGTAATTATTGGCAATGATATTGAAAATGGCGAGCTGCCACAATTTGTGGTTCCTAAACATTACTGGTTTGCCGCTAAGGTAATTCAACCTGAAAGCTATGCATTGACAGGTTGTACAGTAGCTCCGGGTTTTGATTTTAAAGATTTTACACTTCCTACTCGCCAAGAACTTATCGATAAATTTCCGCAGCATCAAGACCTCATCACAAAATTCACACACCACTAATGGAACGTTTAGAAAATCCTTTTACAATTCCGTTGCTTATTTGTGGGATGATTTTTTTCGTAGTTGGCTTACTGTTGCTTTTCTTCCCACCCAAAAAAATAAATTCCCTATACGGTTATCGTACCCCCAACTCAATGAAATCTCAGGAACGCTGGGATTTTTCTCAAAAATATTCTTCTAACCTTATGTGGAAATGCGGTGTGGGAATAGCACTACTTTCTTTATTGGGATTAGTATTACCCGATTGGAGCTCTTCCACACAATCGGTATTGGTAGTTTTTGTACTTTTAGTTCCAATCATTATAATTTTCTGGAAAACTGAAAAAGCGATTAAAAATAAATTTGAATAATCCTCAAGGAAGAGTACAAGCATTTCTGCTGGTCAATAACCTTGCCTTTATCGCCGGAATCATGTTCAGTTTTAAACTCTGGATTACCCGGAGGAATTTTCCGGTCATTCCACTTTTCGATTTTATTCCGGAATTCTCAACTTCTTTTAATCTCATTCCGGTTATTGTACTCATCGCTCTTTTAGCAATTCAAATTATTTATAAAAAGCCATTTATTTTTCTTTTATCAATCTTAACTATCGGCTTTTTATTGGTTCAAGATGCCATGCGTTGGCAACCTTGGGTGTATTTATATACTGTTTTTATAATTCCCTTTTGCTTCAAAAAAATTAAGGCTTCACAAGTCCTCAGCTTTTTTCAGATAATATTGATAGGAGTTTATTTTTGGAGCGGTCTCTATAAATTAAATTCAGGATTTACAGAAATCATTTTCCCTAAAATGATACTTCAAGTATTGCATATTAACTTATCGAAATACAGTTATTTAGGCTATTTTATTCCTATAACTGAACTTCTGGTTGCTGTTGGTTTTGTAATAAAGAAAACCCGAAACATTGCTTTTTACTTGGCAGCTTCCACCCATCTTTTAATTCTTGTTTGGCTTTCGCCAATTGGCGGAAATACTAATAGCGTTATCATTCCTTGGAATATCGCGATGATCGTTTTTACCTATTTATGTTTTTATAAAAATGAAATCGAAGTATTCACTAAGCCCCAAACGCTAAAAAAACCCTTAACCCTAATTGCCTTTATCATTATTTTACTTCCCGGACTTTATAAAGTCGGGTATTGGCCTTACTATTTTTCATTTCAACTTTATTCGGGACAGGGGCAAAGTTCCTACATTTCACTTCCCGACAAGCAGCTTCTTGAACAGCATCCTAATTTTATAAATGCTTGTTATCCTTTTAAAGAATTTCCGCAAAAAAATATAGTTAAACTAAGCTATTGGTCTTATTTTGAACTGAATGTCCCTACGCCACCTGACACTAAAATTTATCACGCAGTTATGAAAGATTTCTGCAACAACTATCCTGAAGTCGAATTTTACCATTGTGCTACTATAGAAGCTTCTGAAAACTGTAAAAAACTAACGTGTGACGATTCAGAAATTCCACTTACATTTGAAAATTAAAAACTGAAGTGAAAAAAGAACATTCCCATAAAGACAACCTGAAAGTCATCTACGAAGACAATCATTTGATAGTGGTAAATAAACGCGCGGGTGATATTGTTCAAGGTGATAAAACCGGGGACAAGCCTCTGAGTGAAGTTGTGAAAACCTTTTTAAAAGAAAAGTACAACAAACCGGGAAATGTATATTTAGGGGTGGTTCATCGCTTAGATCGTCCCACTACCGGAATTGTTTTATTTTCTAAAACTTCAAAAGCTTTACCAAGGCTTAACAAACTATTTTCTGAAAAGAAAACCGCTAAAACCTATTGGGCTTTGGTAAAGAATGAACCGCCAAAATCAAAAGATACTTTAGTTCATTATTTAAAACGCAACCCAAAGCAAAACAAATCTTACGCCCATAAAAATGAAGTACCGGATAGTAAAAAGGCGATTCTTCATTATCAAGTCATTAAAAAGCTGGATAATTATTTTTTACTGGAGATCGATTTAGAGACCGGAAGACATCACCAAATCCGTAGTCAACTATCAGCCATTGGCTGTCCCATCAAGGGCGATTTAAAATATGGTTTTGATAGAAGTAACAAAGACGCCAGCATCCATTTACACGCCAGAAAACTTAGTTTAGTACATCCTGTACAAAAAGAAGAAATTACTTTTGTAGCTCCGTTACCTGATGAACCGCTTTGGAAAGCTTGTGAGTAGAAAATATTCTACTTTCTTTTTTACATCACCCAAAAAAGAGACAAAAAAAGCCTAAGGCTACGATGAAAATAGAAGGCCGTCAATTCGAGTGGAAATCGGTTAAGCTTGTTGTACCGAAGCTACTATTTTGAGAATATTCCGATACGAGTTTTCTTAAAATTAACTCCATGAGCTCTCCATGAAATTGAAAAATTTTACATTCAACTTAAATTATTTCAATTGCTGAATGGCATTTTCTAGCAAAGCTTCCATCACGGCATAGCCTTTTTTATTGGGATGAACGCCATCTTCTGCATATTCAGCATTTAACGATAGATCTTTCATTACCATGGCCTTGTAATAATCCACGTAAGGAAGCTTGTGTTTTTTGGTATAGGCTGAAAGTAAATCATTCAACTGAATAATTTTTTCTTTCGGATGAATGTTTGGGTTCCAAGGAAAAGCAGCTGCAGGTAAAACCGAACATAAAATCACTTGAATATTGTTGGCCTGAGCTAATTCGACCATCGAAACAATATTCCCAAAAATAGTTTCCACTGTGGTAGGCCCGGTATTTTCAGCAATGTCATTAATTCCGGCTAAAATTACCACCGCTTTGGGTTGTAAGTCAATCACATCCTGTCGAAAACGCAATAGCATTTGCGGAGTGGTTTGTCCGCTAATTCCTCGGTCTATATATGGATGTTCACTAAAAAACTGCGGCCGAAGGTCTTTCCAGAATTGGGTAATGGAATTCCCCATCAACACCACGTGGTCATTCATAGGTATTTGCTCACTCAAAGCTTTATTCTCTTTTGAATAAAATTTCAAATTTGCCCAATCTTTTTGTTGTGCTTTTGCCATCGTACACATAAATACTAAGATGAATATTAGTTTACTTTTCATATTGTTTTAATTGAAATTCAATCGCATCGCCTTGCTTTTTTTGAGCCAATAGGTTGATACTTTCTTCGGTAAGTTGAAAAATTCGAGGATAACCACCTGTTGTTTGGGCATCCCGCATAAGGATTATTAAATTTCCGCCGGGCGTAAACTGCACGGTCCCGGGCAATACAGGCTGCGTTAAAATAGAGGGAAGCTCATTCTCCAGTTTTTCTTCTAATTGATACGCCATCCGGCTATTGTTTTTGGAAATACTGAATTTCTTCGTCAATAATTCACCTTTTAATTCTTCCGGAAGACGATGAAACTCAGGTCCCGGAAAAACTTCTAATTGCGAAGATTCATATTTTTCAGCTTCAAACTTAATATGGGCAAAAGCCTTTTCTTTCTCGCCTTTATACTCAGCTACTTTCAATTCATCATCTTTTCTCAACAGCCCCGAACTTGTAACCGGTTCGTACATACTTCTACTTTCCAATTTCTTTTCTGTAAGAAAACCTCCTTTTACCGCTAAATAAAGCCTTGTCCCTTTCGTTATTTGCTTTAGTTGAAGTACATCTCCATTTTTTACTTCAAAGGGTTTTAAAAGCGCTAATTTTTCATCATTTAAAGTAACTACGGCTTCCAAACCAACCAAGGCTACCAACATTTCTTCCTGAAATTGTAAAGTTGGCCCCATAAGGGTAGTTTCCATGACGGCTTCATATTGGGTATTACCAACCAGTAAATTGGCAATTTTAGCAGCGTACCGATCCATAACGCCACTTTGCGGAACTCCGTATTGTGCATAACCGGTTCTCCCAAAATCCTGAATACTGCTTAACAATCCCGGTTGTATCACTTTAATGCTCATACACTTCTTTTTTTAATTGATAAGTTCCTTGATTAACTTCTTGCTGAATCGTTTGATAATCTTCCATACTTACCGCTTCAAATTTTAATTTATCACCGGCTTGAAAAGGGGAAGGTTTTTGCTGATTAACCTCAAAAATCGGGACAGGACAATTGCCAATAAGTTGCCATCCGCCGGCAGAGATTTGAGGATAAATTCCGGTCTGTTTTTCACCGATTCCAACGGCTCCTTTTTCAACCTTTAAACGGGGGGATTTTTTTCGGGAAATATGGAGCTTTTCATCGAGTCCGCCGAGGTATAAAAATCCGGGTAGAAAACCTTTAAAAAAAATCGTATAATTGGGCTGCGTATGTAACTGAATAATTTCTGAAATCTCTAATTGATTTTGTTGACTTAGCTCTTCCAAATCCAATCCGAATTTTTGGTCATAACATACGGGAAGGCTGAATTGGTAAAATTGGAGATGCGCCTTTTTTCGCTGTGAATCCATCAACTTTTCCACTACTGAAATTTCACGATAAATATTATTTATAGTTGAACTGTAATTTATTAATAATGAATTATATGTATTTATTACCTCAACCTTTACTTTAGTATAGTTTTGTTGGATGTTGTTTTTCAACTGAAGAAGGTGGTACAGTAAATTTTCGTCGATATTTTCTTGCCACGAGAGTAATATCGCTTGCTTTCCTAAGGGTTGAATCAGGGGTTTTTCAAACTTCATTTTCTATCTTATTTTGATATGTTTAGCTTCTAATTTTTCACGCAAATAATTCAAAATTTCTACGGAATTCCGGGTATCACTATGAAGGCAAATTGTATCGAAATTTGCTTCTAAAAAAGGTCCATTTTCTACCTGTATTTTCCCTTCGGAAATCATTAAAAAAACGTGCTGAAAAACAGCTTCTTTTTCATGTAAAACAGCATTGTTTTTTGAACGGGAAACTAGACTAAAATCGGCTTCATAATTTCGGTCGGCGAAGCCCTCTTTCCAAGTGCTTAATTTAGATTTTGCCAAACGCTCAATAACTGATTTTGGTGGGGTAAATAAAATGAGGTTTTCATCTATTTCTTTTACGACTTCCATCACCAAGTTGGCCTTTTCTTCATCTTTAGCAATTTCGTTGTAAAGTGCTCCGTGAGGTTTTACATGATGTAACTTCCCCCCTAGCCTTTCGGTAATTGTTTTAACGGCTAAAATTTGGCTTTTAAGCGTACTTTTTAGTGCTACGGAGGAAATATCCATCGACTTCCTTCCGAAGTTTTCTTGATCGGGATAAGAAGGATGAGCGCCAATATTCACTTGATTGGCCAAGGCCAGTTGTACAGCGGTAGTGATACTTTCTTCATTTCCATAGTGACCGCCGCAGGCAATGTTGCACGAAGAGATTAAAGGCATAAGTTCAGCATCAAAAGCGCCACCTTCGGCTAAGTCACAGTTGAAGTCTATGGTGTTCATAAAGTTTATTTTTTCTTATTGACTTGCTTTGCTAATATATCGATTCTAAAATAATTTGATTGCTTAAAAGCAGCGTAAGCCTTTAATTTTGTTTTAGGCAGATTCAAGTTGAATACCTCTCTACTCCGTCTGCTTATTGGTGTGGCAAACTCGAGCTGACAAGAAAATATAATGGCCTGTTCGAGTGGTTTCCCGTAACGAAGTGAAAGGAAAATGTATCGAGAACAATTTCCTTTAACTTTAAAAAAATTCTCGATACAATTGTGGTTCGCTATCGCTATCTAAAATCACCTGAAGTGGACTAACAGTATTTATTTCGAAAAATTCAAAAAACTTCAAGTCAGTTCAAAATAGCTATCAACTCCGCCTGCTGGTGACAAGAGGTACTTCTCGATACAATTTTGGTTCGCTATCGCTACCCAAAATCAATCGAAATGACTTGTAAAACTTCACTTGAAATGATAATTTTAAAATACTAATTGTTTTCCCGTTGACTTAAGGCATAGATGGAAAAGGTTCCTAACCAGTGACCGCCTTCGTAAGAGTCTCCAAAAAGGTCTTTTAAAGAATGGGAAACGTGTTGGTCGCCAATTGGTTTTAAGTGTTTAAAATCGTCTTTATATTTGTTCGCTAAGTGGTAAAACACCCAAGCCCGACTATAATTTAATCCATCTAAATGCACGAGTTTTCCATCGGTCCTATCGGAAACCTCTCCGGGTGTGAGTTCAAAATCTTTGCTCATGAGTTGTGGCATAAAATCTTTTAACCACATTTTAAAGGTTTGCTCGGCCAACACACGTTGCATCAAATCGACTTCTTCCAAACAAGGTGATAAAAAGTCAAAACCGCTAGGTTCCCAGCCCAAAGGACAGTCATCATCTGATAAATAAAAATCTTTGGCGCGGGTAGTAATCAAATTCATCAACTTTTCATTGTTCATCGTTTTGGCATAATCGTAGGCGAACGTCATCCCAAAAGCAGTATTCTCGTGTTCTCCCACACGAATGGGATAATTCAGTTTTGGTAAAAATTCCATATAATTTTCCACAATCTGATTGGTCAAGGGTTGAAGGTTTTCTTCTAAAGGTCTCGCCAAAGAATCATTCCAAGTATGCAATTCTTCTGAAAGTTTCAACAACCAAGCCCAACCATAGGTACGCTCAAAAGATTTGTTATGCTTCTTTTTAAAATATTTTAATTCTTGCTGAATGTTTTCTTTAGAAAGGTGTTGTTGTAACTGTTCTTTAATTTCTTCTTTTTTATCTAAATCGGGAAATTGTTTTAATAAACTTACTAACGACCAATGTGCGTGTACGGCAGAATGCCAGTCGAAACATCCGTAAAATGCAGGATGAAGGGTATCTGGCGTTTGCAAATCTTTTTCAGAAGTTAAGGTGAACCCCGGTCGGTAAGGATATTTGGTACTGATGCATTCCAAAGGCAGTTTTACCAATTTATTGGCTTGAGTTAAGCTAAACTGCAAATCTTCCAAGGGCATTAATTCTTCCTTAATTTCTTCTACAATACTGGTATCTTCTTCTTTCAGCTCATTGGCTGGTTCAATATTGGTATCTCTCTTGTCTTTGCAAGCACATAAAGCAATTCCTAAACTTAAAAGTAGTATCTTTTTCATAATCTATTTATCCAAGCCATCCGTCGCGATCTAAGCTTCGGTACTGAATGGCTTCACTAATGTGGTTTCCTGTTATTTTTTCTGAATTTTCCAAATCGGCGATGGTTCGCGAAACTTTTAAGATTCGATCGTAAGCCCTTGCTGAAAGGTTTAAACGCTCCATCGCCGTTTTCAGCAATTGTTTAGAGGCTTCGTCCAATCCGCAAAATTCCCGAATTTGCTTCACGCCCATTTGAGCGTTGTAATGTACGTTTTTTAAATTTTTAAATCGATTGGTTTGAATTTTTCTTGCTTCGGTAACGCGTTCTCTAATCACCACGCTGCTCTCCCCTTTTCGGCCTTCACTTAGTTTCTCGAAGGGAACGGGAGTGACTTCAATATGAATATCGATCCTATCTAACAAAGGACCGCTAATTTTACTAAGGTAGCGTTGCATTTCTGCAGGAGACGAGGTGACCGGCGCATCGGGATCGTTAAAATACCCACCCGGACTTGGGTTCATACTCGCCACCAACATAAAACTGGACGGATAAGTCACGGTAAATTTCGCGCGCGAAATGGTGACTTCCCGATCTTCTAAAGGCTGACGCATCACTTCTAAGACCGAACGTTTAAATTCGGGCAGTTCATCTAAAAACAAAACGCCGTTGTGCGAAAGTGAAATTTCCCCGGGCTGTGGATAAGTTCCACCGCCCACTAAAGCCACATCTGAAATGGTATGGTGGGGACTTCGAAACGGCCGTGCTGCCATCAAACCTCCTAAATTGGAAGTTCTTCCTACAACACTATGTATTTTAGTAGTTTCTAAGGCTTCGTGTAAAGTCATAGGCGGCAAAATACTGGGCAAACGCTTGGCCAGCATGGTTTTTCCTGAACCCGGTGGGCCAATGAGAATGATGTTATGTCCGCCGGCAGCGGCAATTTCCATACAACGTTTAATGGACTCCTGCCCTTTTACATCGGCAAAGTCGAACTCGGGATGTTCTAAGTTTTCGTAGAATTGTTTTCGGGTATCGACCACGGTACGTTCTAAAGCTTCTCCTTTATCAAAAAAATCGATGACTTCGGTAATATTTTCTACACCATAGACTTCCAATCCGTTGACGATGGCAGCTTCGGTAGCATTTTGCTTGGGCAGTATAAAGCCTTTGAATCCTTCTTCCTGCGCTTTGATGGCAATGGGCAAAGCCCCTTTAATGGGCTGTAAACTTCCATCTAAGGAAAGTTCTCCCATAATTAAATAGTCTTCAATATGAGGTGCTTTAATCTGGGAAGAAGCGCTTAAAATACCTAGTGCCAAGGTAAGATCGTATGCCGAGCCTTCTTTTCTTAGATCGGCAGGGGCCATATTAATGGTGATCTTCTTACCGGGCAGTTTGTAACTGTTGTTCTGTAAAGCTGCGGCGATGCGGTAACTGCTCTCCCGAATGGCATTATCGGGCAAACCTACCAAGTGGTAACCTATGCCTTTATCTACATTTACTTCTACGGTAATGGTGGTGGCTTCTACCCCAAAAACCGCACTCCCATAAACTTTTACGAGCATGTAATTAGTAATTTTCTTAAAAATAAAAATTTATTTGTTAAGAGCTTCCTTCTTTGGGAAGTATTAAGAAAAATCCTAAAAAATTAGGAAGGAGTTAAGGTGTTTTCTGGCTATTTTTTAATTGAATGGGTTTTGTAGGATTACTGGCTGGTTGAGGAATGTATTATAAAAAAGGGTTATATTTGGAGGGATATGATTAGTCAATTTAAAAGAAATATAGGTATTGAAAAAAAATCAAAACTTACACAATGAAACCCCATTTTCCGTTTTTAGTTTTTTTCTGTTTTACATCGCTTTGTATAGGACAGCCTCGTTATGCTTTCTATAAAGAGCATAAAAAAGAGCGGGTTTATGATATCTATAAAATTGATTCTACTAAAAATTATTACCTCGCTCAAGCCCTTATGCAGAAAGATTCTGTTTTATTGGTGATTGATAAGCAATCAGTACAATTAAAAAACAAAAAAATAAATCGTTTAGAAAAATATACTTTTAAGACACATACCCTCTACGACATTATAAGTCCATCAAACGCTATTTATTGTCAGTATGTAGATCATCAAAAAGTTTGGTGCGAAGAAGAGCATCAAGGTTTACATTTTACCGATAACATGGGGGATGAGTATTGGGATGATGATTCTAAGAAGGAGTAGAGTAATAACTGTAGCTGTTTGCTTAACTTAAAATAATTAGTATTAATTAAAATAGATATTCTGTTAATTATAATGAAAAAAAAACTTTACATTTTAATTTTTCTTATCGTTACAATTATATCTTTAATCGTATTGCTTTACTACAGATATAATTTATCATTTGGTAATACTGCTTTTCAAAAATCTTTAATGATTGGCTGTATGCATAAATCCCTGCCGAAATTGAACCAATCAAATTCAAAAAAAGTTTGTGAGTGTTTAATCAGTAATTTAATCGAAAAATATTCTGACAAAGAATTAGAAAGTAAAAGTATTGATGAAATAGCAGAAAACAATAAAGATTTATTTGTGAATTGTAGAGAAATTTTCAAAGCTAAAAACTCAAAAAAGGAAACAAAACAGACATCTGATTATTTTTATTTTCCTGACACTATTCACAAAAATGTAGTTGTAGATACTTTTAGTTATCACTTTAAATTACCCGATACAATTATTAGAGGTAAAAATGATTATAGATTTATGAAGATATATACTCAACTTTTTAAAACTAAAAGTAAATGTAACAAAGAACTTAATATAAAACAAAGTGACTCTTCTTTTACTGAAGCCCATAACTTTAGTGATACACTGCATTGCCCTATCTATTTTAAAGACAAACCAAAACGTGGTAGTTATTATATAAGAGGAGAAGTTATAATTCAATCTCTTGCAACATTTTATGGCGCAAAAGATTCAACAGGCTCAAAATTGCTTACTAAAGAATTTGCATTTTATAAACCTATTTTTATAGAATAAAGTTAACAACAAACTATATTTTTAGTTTTAAAAATGACTGAATATAAATTGTAACGAAATTTTTGAAAAAATTTTTAAACATATCATTTAAAGTTTTAGCATTTATTTGGATATTAATTCTAGGATTTGGAATTATTGCAAGTCAATTTTTAGGAGAAACCTCTGATGCTTTAGGGTTTAATGAACCGGCAAATTCCCCTAAAGAGGAATTCGTTAATAAGCAAACAATAACAATTGCTGATTCAATTCCTCAAGGTCAATTTAAATATGAAATTTATTTCACCGAGTTTGAAGGTAAAATGCCAAACAAAACTTGTCATGTATTGATGAAAGAAAATAACATCATTATCACTCAAGACGAAACGACCAACCTGACTGGCGGAAAAACTATTTTTAAAGGAATAGTACTAAAGCATAAAAGTGGAAAGTGGATTTTGTCAACTCATTATAAAGACAAAAATGCTGATGAAATTGGGGGCTGTACAGGTATTCCGATAATTAACTTTGATAAACAAATCATTGAATGGTGTTAAGAAACTTTTTATAGACAAAGCCACACAATAATTGATTACATCATAACAATTTGAAATGAAAAAACTACTAACTTTAATCCTATTACTTCTCATGTATACTGGAGTATTTTCACAAGATTGTGTTTTACCTAATGGAAAATATAAAGTAGAATATGATGAAGGTTTCGAAAAATATCCTAAATTCTATTTTAAAATAAAGAACAATAAATTTATATATATTGATTTAGATGAGAACGTTGAATATACTATTGAGAAAAACGAAGACTGTTACTTAGTTTTAGAAAAGAAAGAGGTCGATGAAACAAATTTTACTGAATTACAAAAATTACTAAATAAACAGCATCCGTTTTATACATTTGAAAAAATCAATGATAAGGTTTATGAATTTATATACCGAGATGATTTACATGTCACAATTAGCGAAGGAAAATTTATAAAACAATAAAACCTTCTATTAAACTTTCTGCATTGCCAACCCTCAAGCCCAAATTTTCCATCAACGAAATAAGTCCATTTAGATTTTATGGGGGGATTGTGGTATTTATTGGGTTTATTTTTTCGATATATCTACTGCTTTTTGATTAGAAATCTATATTAAAAAATTATATTTGTCTAGTATAATGAATTTACTAAAAATTATGAAAAAAAAGATATTCTTCGTTTTGTTGTTAATTTTTTCCTTGGGTGTAAAAGCGCAAACCCAAATCAACTCATTAAGCAATTATTCATGGTATGCTTCTGATGAACCTAAAACTTTCAGCAAGAAATTACAATTATCCTTTGTAAAACATGGAGATTATGGTTTTCCCAACTATGGAACGGTACTTGCTGGTGGTAGTTATAGTACCTCTCAAGATGGAGGTGTCTTCCAGCTATATTTTCCTTACAATGAATATTATGGGGGGAATGCTCCCAAAATAAGATTAGGATTATATAATAATAAAGGGTGGAGTAATTGGGAAACGTTTTATACAAGCGCAAATGCCAATAAAGAAGATATTGATTGGAAGGCCAAATCGTTATATGTAAATGAAAATATTGGAATTGGGACTGTAAGCCCTGGAAGCTGGAAATTGGCTGTCAATGGGAAAGTGAGAGCCAAAGAAGTAAAAGTAGAAACAGGTTGGTCAGATTTTGTTTTCAATAAAGAATATGAGCTTCCCTCGCTTCAAGAAGTGGAAAACCACATTAAACAAAAAGGACACTTAAAAGATATCCCAAGTGCCAAAGAAGTTGAAGAAAATGGCATTTTTCTAGGAGAAATGGATGCTAAATTACTTCAAAAAATAGAGGAGTTAACACTTTATACAATTCAACAAGAGAAGAAGATTGAAAACTTAACGCTTTATAAAATTCAGCAAGAAAAGAAGATTGAACAACAATACAAAGAAATCAAAAAATTAAAGCTGTTAAATGAAAAACTTTTAGAATTACAAAATAGATTAGAAAAACTGGAGCAGAAATAAATAATGAGTATCGGTTTGTGTATAGCACTTTACTAAAGTGAGATATAAATTTATATTTTCTAATCTTCAGACAATACATTAGCAAATATTGCAAAACTTTAAACCCAAATTTCCCACCAACGAAATAGGTCCATTTAGATTTTATGGGGGAATTGTGAAAGGGCCTGATTTTATTTTTTCTACACCTCTACTGCTTTTTGATTAGAAATCTATATGAAAAAAATTATATTTGTCTAGTATAATGAATTTACTAAAATTATGAAAAAAAAGATATTCTTCGTTTTGTTGTTAATTTTTTCCTTGGGTTTAAAAGCGCAAACTCAAATCAACTCATTAAGCAATTATTCATGGTATGCTTCTGATGAACCTAAAACTTTCAATAGCAAACTACAATTATCCTTTGTAAAACATGCCGATTATGGTTTTCCCAGCTATGGAACGGTACTCGCTGGTGGTGGTATTATTAACAATAACAACCCTCAAGATGGAGGTGTCTTCCAGCTATATTTTCCTTACAGTGAATATCATGGTGGGAATGCTCCCAAAATAAGATTAGGATTATATAATAATCAAGGTTGGAGTAATTGGGAAACGTTTTATACAAGCGCAAATGCCAATAAACAAGATATTGATTGGAAGGCCAAATCGTTATATGTAAATGAAAATATTGGAATTGGGACTACTTCACCTAAAAGCAAACTTGATCTTGGATCTGATTATTCTGACCCTTCTATATACCCCAATAAAATCACATTGTGTTCCGGAGAAGAG
Organism: Mesonia oceanica; assembly: GCF_902499555.1. Classification (GTDB taxonomy): domain Bacteria; phylum Bacteroidota; class Bacteroidia; order Flavobacteriales; family Flavobacteriaceae; genus Mesonia; species Mesonia oceanica. The sequence continues at coordinate 4,107 of NZ_CABVMM010000015.1, read as the reverse complement.
AATAGTTATTTTGGTTTTGGTGTAAGTATCAATGATCTAGACTACTTTAGCCGAGGAAATCACCGATTCTACACCGAATATAATGGAACTCCTGGTTCTGAAAAAATGGTTATCCAATCTAATGGAAATGTAGGAATTGGAACTGTAAGCCCTGGAAACTGGAAATTGGCTGTCAATGGGAAAGTGAGAGCCAAAGAAGTAAAAGTAGAAACAGGTTGGTCAGATTTTGTTTTCAATAAAGAATATGAGCTTCCCTCGCTTCAAGAAGTGGATAATCATATTAAAGAAAAAGGACATTTAAAAGATATCCCAAGTGCCAAAGAAGTTGAAGAAAATGGCATTTTCCTAGGAGAAATGGATGCTAAATTACTTCAAAAAATAGAGGAGTTAACGCTTTATACCATTCAACAAGAGAAGAAGATTGAAGATCAAGACGAGGAGATTAAAAAACTAAAATTGTTGAATGAAAAACTTTTAGAATTACAAAATAGATTAGAAAAACTGGAGCAGAAATAAATAATGAGTATTGGTTTGCGTATAGCACTTTACTAAAGTGAGATGTAAATTTATATTTTCTAATCTTCAGACAATATATTAGCAAATATTGCAAAACTTTAAACCCAAATTTTCCACCAATGAAATAGGTCCATTTAGATTTTATGGGGGAACTGTGGTGTGGATTGGGTTTAGTTTGGTTTTTAATGCTTTGTTTCGGTTGTCTTTACAGTTTTCTAATTTAGGAACGTATATTGACGAATGGAGTTTAGGCTATCAAATTAGTACTTACTATAATTATTTAATCGGTTTTACCTCGATGAGTTTTGCTTTTTGTTATACTACATATGTATGGATGAGTAAACCTTGGGCAACTCATCGAAGAAAAACACAGCAGTTAAGAATGGCACAAGTAAACTCCATTTGGATTTTATTTGGAACGCTGCTATTTTCTTTAAGATTGCTTTGGTTTTTTGCCGGGGTTGAGTTAAGTCTCGAAAAAGACTTTCCCTATGTAGCTTTCTTGATCCCAATATTTATATACCTCTACTGTTGGCATTTAATAATAGCTATTTACCAATCTAAAAAAGCTTTTCTTATTTCTTCACTTGTACTTTTGAGTGGCGGATTTATTTTAAGTTGTATCTAAAAATAGATCATTCCCATAGAGCTAATTACTGTGATTAAACCACATAAAATAAAGTTTAATGCTATATTTCTCTAAAAACAAAAAGCCACTGAAATAATATTCAGTGGCTTTTTTAGTAGTTATCGTTTTAGATTAGAACTTCTTTGCATTCTTTACCTTTTGATTGGTAAGCGCAAACTTTAAAACATCTTTCATTTCACTTACATAATGAAAGGTAAGACCTTTTAAATAATCTTCTTTAATTTCTTCTATATCTTTCCTATTCTCTTCACAAAGAATAATTTCTTTAATTCTGGCTCTCTTGGCCGCTAGAATCTTTTCTTTGATTCCACCTACCGGTAATACTTTTCCACGAAGGGTAATCTCTCCCGTCATCGCAAGATTCTTCTTTACTTTTTTCTGTGTAAATAAAGAAACAAGAGAGGTTAACATGGTAATCCCGGCACTTGGGCCATCTTTAGGAGTGGCACCTTCAGGAACGTGGATATGAACATTATATTTATCAAAAATATCTGAATCGATCCCAAATTCATCTGCATTTGCTTTAATATATTCCATCGCAATGGTAGCAGATTCCTTCATTACTTTACCTAGATTTCCGGTAATATTTAAATTACCTTTCCCCTTCGATAAAATAGATTCTATAAATAATATGTCACCACCAACACGTGTCCAAGCCAAACCTGTAACTACGCCGGCTACATCGTTATTTTCATATTTATTGGCTTCTCTTGCCGGGCCTAATATTTTAAGAATATCTTCATTGGAAATCTTCACATTATATTCCTCTTCCATAGCAATATTCTTGGCAACATACCTGACTACTTTAGCCAATTGCTTTTCTAAACTACGAACTCCTGATTCACGGGTATAACCTTCTATAATTTTTTCAAGCTGAACTTTCCCTAACTTGATATCTTTTGAAGTAACCCCATGTTCCTTTATTTGCTTAGGAAGTAAATGTTGTTTAGCTATCTCAACCTTTTCCTCAATCGTATAACCGGTCATATTGATGATTTCCATACGATCTCTTAAAGCAGGTTGAATAGTGTTTAAACTATTAGAAGTCGCGATGAACATAACTTTAGAAAGGTCGAAGCCCATTTCTAAGAAATTATCGTGAAAATCACTATTCTGCTCAGGGTCTAAAACTTCCAATAAAGCAGAAGAAGGATCGCCTTGATGACTGTTTCCTAATTTATCGATTTCATCCAATACAAACACAGGGTTGCTGGTTCCGGCCTTCTTCAAACTTTGAATAATTCTACCCGGCATCGCTCCTATATACGTTTTACGATGACCTCTAATTTCAGCTTCATCACGCAAACCTCCCAAAGAAATTCTTACATACTCTCTTCCTAAAGCTTCAGCAATAGATTTTCCTAATGAAGTTTTTCCAACTCCCGGAGGACCATATAAACATAAAATAGGAGACTTCATATCATTACGAAGTTTAAGTACCGCAAGATATTCTATGATTCTTCGTTTTACTTCTTCTAGACCATAATGATCACGATCTAAAATTTTCTTGGCTCTTTTTAAATCAAATTTATCTTTACTGAATTTATTCCAAGGTAAGTCTAGAAATAAATCTAAATAATTTCGTTGAATAGAATATTCAGCAACTTGAGGATTCATTCGCTGCATTTTAAAAAGCTCTTTTTCAAAATGCTTCTTTATATCCTTATCCCAGTTTTTCTTTTTAGCACGCTTACGCATATCTTCTATCTCCCCTTCATCTGAAACTCCTCCTAATTCCTCTTGGATAGTTTTTAACTGCTGATGAAGAAAATACTCCCGCTGCTGCTGACTCATATCACTTTGTACCTTCGATTGAATATTATTTCGAAGTTCCAGTTTCTGAAACTCCATATTCATAAACTTTAAGGTAGAAAGGGCACGCTCTTTAAGATCATTCATTTCTAACAAACTCTGCTTTTCTTCTACAGTGAGATTCATGTTAGAAGAAATGAAATTGATTAAAAAGGAATGACTTTCTATATTTTTAATAGCAAAAGAAGCTTCAGAAGGTATAGTTGGGCTATCTTTAATGATTTGTAAAGCCAAATCTTTAATAGATTCTAAAATCGCTAAGAATTCTTCACTTTCAGTCGCGGGCTTAACTTCGTTCATAGAACTTACTGAAGCTTTTATATAAGGCTCCGTTTCTATAACTTCATTAATTTGAAAACGCTTTTTTCCTTGAATAATAACCGTGGTATTACCATCTGGCATTTTTAAAACCCGTAAAATCTTAGCCACCACTCCTAATTGATGTAAGTCTTTTCCTTCAGGGTTTTCTATATTACTGTCTTTCTGTGCAACTACACCAATAGTCTTATCACCATTATTGGCATCGTTGATCAACTTTATAGAAGCATCTCTACCTGCCGTTATAGGTATAACTACTCCAGGAAATAAAACAGTATTTTTTAAAGGTAGAATAGGCAAAACTTCAGGAAGTTCTTCTCTATTTATTTCTTCTTCATCCTCAGGAGTCATTAATGGTATTAAATCTGCATCCTCATTAATTCCTTGCAATGACAAGTTGTCAATATTGAAAAAGTTTGATTTACTCATATATATATTTTCGTCAAAATGGCAGTAATTACTAGCCATTTGAAATGATTTTACTACAATTAAACAAAGAAAGATCTTTTCTTTCTGTAGTGTCTTAGAAGTTCAATTCCTATGCCAAAGAATATCTTCAATAGCTGTTGTTTCCTTTCACAACTCGACAAAAGCTTTTTTATTTCTTTCTCTTTTTAATAGGAATGGTTTTCAGGAATTGTCGAGTACACATTATGCCAAAAGTAACCGGTACCTACGTAATATCTAAACAAAAAAAAGGCCCTTCACTATAAAGTGAAGGGCCTTGTAAAAGAAGGCGGCGACATACTCTCCCACGGTAAAGCAGTACCATCTGCGCTAACGGGCTTAACTTCCCTGTTCGGAATGGAAAG
>NZ_CABVMM010000014.1 GCF_902499555.1 Mesonia oceanica | reverse complement strand
CGGGTTAGGATAATAATTGAATCCTACAAAATTTTCAGTATTAACTCCTAAGAAATCTGTAGTAAAAGACTCTACTGCAGTCCATTCACTCATATTATCTGTATCACAGATTGCTCTAACATACACATCATAAGTAGTTTCAGCATCTAAGCCTATTAAAGTTACACCTAAAACACCATCGTTATCCATCATGGATTCTCCTTCGGTTAAAGGATCAAACCCTGTTTCACCGTAAAGCACTTCCCATTCGTTTACACCTGCATTGTCCATCCAAGTTACCTCTGCTGTAGAATTGGTAACATTGTCTATATCTACTTCTGTTGGAGCTTCACAAGGCTCTTGTAAGGTTGTGAACATTTCTACTACAGTCCATTCGCTCATATTATCGGTATCACAAATGGCTCGTACATATACATCATAGGTGGTTTCTGGAGTTAAATCACTAAGCACAACACCTAAAACACCATCGTTATCCATCATGGATTCTCCTTCTGATGTTGGATCAAAACCAGTTTCACCATACAATACTTCCCATTCAGTTACTCCTGCATTGTCCATCCAAGTTACCTCTGCTGTAGAATCGGTAACATTGTCTATATCTACTTCTGTTGGAGCTTCACAAGGCTCTTGTAAGGTAGTGAACATTTCTACTACAGTCCATTCGCTTGTAGTGGTTTCATTACAAATTGCCCTTACGTAAACATCATAGGTAGTTTCCGGAGTTAAATCACTAAGAATTACTCCTAATTCTTCATTATTGTCAATCACAGATTCTCCTTCTGATGCTGGATCAAAACCAGTTTCACCATACAATACTTCCCACTCAGTCACTCCTGCATTGTCCATCCAAGTTACCTCTGCTGTAGAATCGGTAACATTGTCTATATCTACTTCTGTTGGAGCTTCACATGGTTCAATAACATTAATAGTAAAATCTGCAGTATTTCCATAGGAACCATTATAACATGGGTTAGGAGTAGATTGTCCTGAATCGGCAACCGCTAATCTCAATCTATGGTTTCCAATCATTGTATCTTCAGGAAGAATAAATGAAGCATCAAAGACCTCATTTGAATTACCTTCCGTTTCTCCAGATACTACTAATTCTGATTCTTCAAACTCTAAATTATCATTAAAATCTACCCATACATTATAGTTATAGTCATAACCAAAACCTGTATTTAAATCAACTTCAAAACTAACCATCATACCTTGGGTAACTTCAACCGGAGTATCTGTAAAATCTTCATAGGTGATATCTCCTCCACTAGCAAAAACTGTCGATTGTAATTCTAAAGTAGTAAAACCTGTTCCATCATTAGAGGAAGGCATAGATTCACAGTAATCGGTAGTAAAAGCTACAGGGCCTTCAAGCGAACTCGTATCAAGTACACTACAAATGGCAACTACATAAAACTCATAATCTGTTTCAGGTGTCAATGATGTCAAGGTTTCTTCTGGAGTACCAGTAACATATACGGTTTCTCCATCGGTTTCAGGATCAAATCCTGCTTCCCCATAAATAACAAACCATTCATCTTCTAAATCACCTGCTTCCCAACTCACATCAGCAGAAGTAAAAGTTAATGATTCAACCATTAAATTTATTGGTTTCGGACAAGTAGGTGGTGTCATAAATGATTCTGGACCAACCCATTGACTTTCATCATCAACTCCACAAACAGCTTTGATATAGACATCATACTCCATTTCTGGAGTTAAATCTGAGATTGTTTCTCCTAATTCATCGTTATCTACTATTGTATTCCCTTCCGTTTCTGGGTCAAAACCTACTGCTCCATATATTATTTCCCATTCGGTTTCATCTCCATTAGAAGTCCAGCTAACATCTGCTGTAGTAGTAGTTATATTTTCTATTACCAATTCACTTGGATTAAAGCAACTAACTTCTACAACATTTACTGTATAATCTTCAGCTTGACCAAATCCGGAAGTATTACAAGCATCTGCAACCGAAGTATAATATCTCTTTGTAACCCTCATTCTTGTTTCACCCACTAAAGCATCTTCAGGAACTGTTATTACTGCACTTGCCTGTTGACCATCTTCACCTGTTGAGTTATAAATACTACCTATTTCAAAACGCTCGTCTTCATTATTGAACTCTCCATCTTGATTCCAGTCAAAAAATACTGTAAATAGGTTTGTATAAGGTCCATTTGTATTTCCTTCTGCAGTAATAGTATAGCTATAAGTTTGTCCTAAATCTGTAGTCATATCAAGGAAGTATTCCTGTGCATCTTCATCTGTTGAAGCTGAAGTTACATTTTCAATATCTCCAAAATCTACCAAAGTTATAGGCTCAACCCCACTCGGGAAATTTGTTACACAATAAGGTGTAGAAAATGAAACTGGTCCTGTCCAAATACTTGAAGAACCTTCCCCACAAATAGACTTCACATAAACTTCGTAAGTAGTATCCATATCTAAATCAGATAGTGTAACTCCTAGTACTCCATCATCATCGCTAACAGTAGTACCTTCTGTCTCAGGGTCAAATCCAACTTCTCCATATAGTACTTCCCATTGAGTTTCAGTGTTTCCTTCAGTCCAAGTAATATCTGCCGAATCTGAAGTTATATTTTCAGCCAATACATCTGTTGGTTCTGCACAATCTGGAGCAAATTGAATACTAGCTCCAAATACATTAATAACTCCACTACCAGACTCTTTATATAAATCTACACTTGAAATGACTTTATCATAATTAGAAGGATCTATATTCACTTCCAATTGATAAATTCTAGGGTTTGAAGAATTGCTTGCTGCACTACCATTGGTAACATTAACTCTACCTAATCCTGAAATGATAGTCATATTTGCAGGACCACCATACCAATCTGGTACATCAATACCAGAAAAATCTTGTGTTGAATTATCCTCAAATGTTATCGTTCCTGCAAGCACAGAAGATCCGCTACCAGAAGTAGCCATTATATATAAATTACTAGCAGTTTGACTATTATCAAATGTTAAAGTACCACCATTGCTTTCTCCGGCAGTATCCATTCGTAAAGCATTATTACTACTATAATCTGCCATTTGAAAATTTAATCCATCAATTGGCCCTTCAGATAAATTACCATCTAATGGCAACCCAAACCCAGCAGGATCCTCTGATGGAGAGGATTGATAGTCTACAGAAAGATAGGCATAGCTATCATTATCTACTAGATTAGTAGTTGTAGTTGAAGCCTCTCCTACCCCATTAGCAATAACATCTTCATTAAAACCACCTGTTACTTCCAATGCGTTATAATCACCAAACGTATATGGTCCAACCCAAGTGCTTTCATCATCTACGCCGCAAACAGCTTTTACATAAACATCATACTGCATTTGTGGAGTTAAATCTGTAAGCTCAACCCCTAATGTACCATCGTTATCGTTAACCGTCATCCCTTCTGTCTCAGGATCGAAACCGGTTTCTCCATAAAGAAGTTCCCATTCTGTTTCATCTAAACCTGCCATCCAATATACTTCTGCTGAAGTTGGAGTAACATTTGAAGTATAGATTTCCATTGGATCTGGACAAGAAACAAGAGTCGTGAAATTAAATGGTCCAACATAAGCACTCTCGTCACTTACAGAGCAAATAGATTTAATATACAATTCATACTCTGTGTCTGAAGATAGATCAGTTAAACTTTCTCCTAAAACACCATCATCATCTATAACAGAAGTCCCTTCTGTCTCAGGATCGAAACCGGTTTCTCCATAAAGAAGTTCCCATTCTGTTTCATCTGAACCTGCCGTCCAATCTACTTCTGCTGAAGTTGATGTTACGTCTGAAAAAACAATATCAGTGGGTGCTGGACAGGTTTGAGCTATTCCTCCAAAAATTATATTTGGTACAAAGTTAGAAGCAAAAAAGTTATACCCTGAGGTAGGAGGTGAATTTGGATCTGGATTAGTACTATCACTATAAAAACCTATACTTCTCTGACTACCGGTATCAAAATTATGAAAATCATCAGTTCCATTATCATATTGATCATCATTTTCATCTACTGCCACCATTAGGTTACCTTCTCCTGTGTATTCGAAAGGTGTATCGAAAGTAATTGTAACCCACCCAGGGGTGCCAGCAGTAACAGTTATACCACCATTATAAACCTGAGTTAGATTTGCAACATCTTCCCAATCTTGACTTGAAGAAAAACTACTTTTTGTGGTTTCACCCAAATAAATTGTTAGATCTTGATTATCTTCTAATGCAGAAGTACCACTATAATACCATTGCAAACTCGTGATATTTCCAGAAGCATTTATTTCTGAACTTAAATAAATACTTTGGGTATAAGAGTACCAATAATAAGGCTCAAATGGAGTATGCTGGCTTTCATTTGTTCCATCCCCTATCTGCACTTGATCTTCTACCGCTGCTGCATTCACAGTAATAGTACCTACCATAGAAGGATGCACCTCACAATGGTAATCGTTCACACCTTCTTCTGTAAAGGTATATTGATAGGTGGACCCGGCACCTAGCGTACCGCTATCAAAAGTCTCATTACTTCCTGTATCAGAAGTCACTGAATGTGGAGCTGTATCTGTAAATGTCCAAATAACAGTATCTCCTGCGTCTATTGTTAAGCTCGCGTCTGCAGAACTAATCCCCATAGACCAATCAAGATTATGGGTAGTTTGCGCATTAATCTGCCATAGACAAGACGAGATTAAAAAAGCAATTAAATAATACGTAGTTTTTCTCATAAAATAACATTTTGTTTTTAATATCATTAAATATATAAATATTTTACATTTACGTTAAGTAATTTCTATCAATTCTGATAAATTTTAGACAAAATGCAAAAAAAATCGCCAATTGGCGATTTTTAATATTCTTATGAGTTACTATTATTTATTTTTCACTCTTCCATAAATCTCTCCATAACTTTAGCACTCACTCCCATATTGGAGAATCCACCATCGTGAAAAAGGTTCTGCAAAGTCACTTTTTTAGTCAAATCTGAAAATAAAGTAAGTGTGTAATCTGCACAGTCATCTGCAGAAGCATTTCCTAATGGAGACATTTCATCTGCATATTTTATAAAGCCATCAAAACCTTTTACTCCTTGTCCCGCAGTTGTTGGGGTCGGAGATTGAGAAATTGTATTTACACGTACTTTTTTATCGGTACCAAAGAAATAACCAAAACTTCTAGCGATTGATTCTAAGTAAGCTTTATTATCTGCCATATCATTATAATCCGGGAACACACGCTGCGCTGCCATATAAGTTAATGCAACAATACTTCCCCATTCATTCATCGCATCTTTTTCATAAAGGACTTTCATTGTTTTGTGAAATGAAACTGCAGAAACATCCCAACCTTTCGCTGTCCAATCATAATTTTGGTCAGTATAATGTTTTCCTTTTCTTACATTCACAGACATACCAATAGAATGAAGTACAAAATCTAATTTTCCACCTAAAACTTCTTGAGCTTTTTCAACTAAGTTTTCAAGATCTTCTACTTTTGTAGCATCGGCAGGGATAATCTCAGACCCGGTTTTTTCTGCTAATTCTTTAATAGCTCCCATACGCATAGCTACCGGTGCATTAGTCAATACAAAAGTACCTCCTTGCTCATGTACTTTTTCAGCAGTTTTCCAAGCAATTGAATTTTCATCTAAAGCTCCGAAAATTATTCCTCTCTTTCCTTTTAATAAATTATATGACATGGATTGATTTTTATTTTTTATTTGCGTGTAAATATAATAAAACTTGAACTAGTTCAGCAATTCTTTTGCGTGGGCAATAGCGGAAGCCGACTTATCTTTTCCGCCGAGCATCTCAGCTAACTCCTCTACCCTTGTATCTCCTTTGAGTTCAACGATATTAGTTTTCGTGGTATTTCCTTCCGTTTCTTTGTAAACTTTAAAATGATGATTTCCTTTCGCTGCAATCTGAGGTAAATGGGTAATCGACAATACTTGCATTTCTTTTCCCATATGACTCATAATCACTGCCATTTTCTGGGCAATATCTCCTGAAACCCCGGTATCTATTTCATCAAAAATAATCGTAGGCAATTTACTGTATTTAGCCAAAATGCTTTTTATAGCCAAGGTTATTCTAGAAAGCTCTCCACCGGAAGCCGCTTTTCTCATTTCATTAAAATTACCTCCTTTATTGGCGGCCAACAACCATTGCATTTGGTCTGCCCCATTGTTCGAAAAATCTTCCGTATGCTTCAAATCTACTTTGAGCTGCGCATCGGGCATTCCTACTTGGGTTAATATTTCTTGAACCGATTTAATAAAATGAGGTATAACCTTTTTTCGGTTATTATAAATAGATTTTGCTAATTGCTGGGTTTGCTTTTTAGCCGCTTCTATTTTTTTAGTTAAAGCTGAAATCTCTTCTTCTGCATTTTCTGAAGTAGCTACTTTTTCTTCTAATTCTTGCTGAAGTTGCATTAACTCTTGTTCTGAATCTAAATGGTGCTTTTTCTGAAGGTTATATAATTGTTGAAGTTTATCGTTTACAAAATCTAAGGTTTCGGGATCGGCTTCTACTTTATTTTCCAAGCGTTCAATTTCTACGGCCATATCCTCCACTTCAATCAACACGCTTTCAATACGTTCAGATAGGGATTGATACTGCTCTCCATAATTACGCAAGGCATTTAATCTATTCTTTACTTCCTGTAAATTGAAAATTCCGCCAATTTCTTCTTGCTGTAATTGATGGGCAGCTGCAGAAAGGTTTTCTTTTAATTCTTCAACATTATTCAACTCCTGATATTGCGTTTCCAGTTCTTCTTGGATTCCTTCTTTCAGTTCTGCTTCTCGCAGTTCATTCAACAGGAATAAGTTATAATCGTAAGCCGCAGCAGCCTCCCGCTGTTCTTCTTTGAGTTTTGCTAATTGCTGAAGTAAACGCTGATAGTTTTTATAAGATTTTCGGTATTGCTGAAGTAAATCTTTATGATTTGCCAAAGCATCAATCACCTGAAATTGATAATTCACATCCCCTACAAATAGAGTTTCATGCTGACTGTGAATATCTACCAATTGATTTCCCAACAAGGATAATTTTTGAAGGGTAGCCGGTGTATCGTTGATGAAGGCACGTGATTTACCACTCGGTAAAATCTCTCTTCTAATAATGGTTTGAGGTTCGTAATCTAAATCGTTATTCTCAAAAAGCGATTGTAAATGGTAATTTTCAATCTGAAAAACACCTTCAACCACGCATTTTTTTTCTGGGCTTCTAATAGCACTTAAATCGGCACGCTTCCCTAAAAGCAAGGATAAAGCACCTAATAAAATAGATTTTCCAGCTCCGGTTTCCCCGGTAATAATGGTAAATTGATCTTGAAGCTGAAGATTTACATCTTCAATTAAAGCAAAATTCTTTATAGAAAGTGATGTAAGCAATTCCTTAGTTATTTTTTATGTAAATATACAAGGGAATTTTTGCTTTACATTAAGCAAAAAGGAAATTAATTTTTAATGGTATTCCATTTTTTATTATAAAGCGGAGCAATTCTTTTAAGATCATTCAACACTTCGGTTAAATCTACTTTTGGACCACCACTAAAAATTCGGGTAATTTCATTGTTTTTAGCGTCAAAAAAGCTTCGCATTAAAATGGAATTAGGTCTTGAGTTATTTACCTCCCGAAGCATTTGAATTGCTTCTACAATTTTTTGTTTACCAGCTTTAACGTCTTCATACATTACATCTAAACCTTCCCGATGGTAGATGTATAAAGCTTCCCGATATTTTGAAAAATTATTAGATAAAAAATCTGCATTTAACCGAAAACGCGATTGGTTTCCATCATTAGGTTGCCAACCTTCCGACCTACCTTGCGCTGTATTTACAATTAACTTGGCTTCTTGATGGTAATTTTCGCCGCCCATTGGAGCAAAGGTATCACCATCGATTCCTAAAATAGTATAAAGGTAAAAGCTGATTGTAGAAACTAGATTGGAAGAATAGGTATTGGGATTATAATCCAAAGGTTGAAACTCTGTATAACGAAAGTTAAACTGATTGTCTTTAAAGTTGAAAATTGGCGTTGATGTTGTTGAACCATAAACCGGACGTGAAGCTTGTACCTGAATGGTTGCGGTAAAACTATCTGAAGAATATTGCGATACGTTAATAAAGAAGTTACAATCTATTTTCTCGTAACTCTCCAAATCTTTATCGGTCCAGTTATTTTGATTAATAAGATCTTGAACCGCACCTTCTAAAGTTTTAAAAACAGAAAGTTTAGTCCTTCCGGTCTGTTCTGCATTAACCGTAACGGTAGCATTAAATTCTTGTGCAAAAGTTGCGATGGAAATAAAAAGTAATAAAAAACTAAATTTAATCTTCATAATGGTAAATTACTTCATTTAAAATATCTTTTGCAACTTCTTGCTTTGTTTTTAAACCAAACTCTTTTATTTGGTCAGGATAAATAATTCTTATTTTATTGGTCGACTCTTTAAATCCTGCTCCTTTATCGTTTAAAGAATTCAGTACGATAAAGTCTAAATTTTTACGTTTCAGCTTTCCTTTAGCGTTCTCTACTTCATTTTCGGTTTCTAACGCAAAACCTATTAGAAATTGATCCTTTTTGGCTTCCCCTAAGGAAAGTAAAATGTCTTTTGTTTTTTCTAATTCAATAGAAATTTCAGCAGTATCTTTTTTAATTTTCTGACTGGCTACTTGCCGGGGTCGATAATCTGAAACTGCAGCTGCAGCAATAGCCACATCTACTTCAGCATAAAATGCATGAACTTCTTCATACATTTCTTGCGCACTGGTTACCCGAATAAGTTTTACGTTTTGATGCTTCACTTGTAACGCAGTAGGACCGCTTACTAAAATCACTTCTGCTCCTAAACCAGCAGCTGCTTCAGCAAGTGCATAGCCCATTTTTCCACTAGAATGATTACCAATATAACGTACGGGATCGATCGCTTCGTATGTAGGACCGGCAGTGATTAGTATTTTTTTACGGTAAAGTGGCAACTGAGATTTTAAATCGTTCTCAATAAATTGAATGATTTCGTCAGGTTCTGCCATTCTTCCTTCTCCGCTTAAGCCACTAGCCAATTCACCTGAACCTACCGGAATCATTTTATTTTGAAAACTTTCTAATTGTTGAATGCTCTTTTTGGTAGATGGGTGTTTATACATATCCAAATCCATCGCAGGAGCAAAATAAACCGGACATTTAGCAGAAAGGTAAGTTGCTAAAAGAATATTATCACTATGGCCATTTGCCATTTTAGATAGACTATTGGCAGTTGCCGGGGCAATTAACATGAAATCTGCCCACAAACCTAAGTCTACGTGATTATTCCAGGTTTCTCCTTCTTCATTAGTGAAAGAAGAAATCACTTCATTCTTCGATAAAGTAGAAAGGGTAAGAGGAGTAACAAACTCCTTTGCTTCTGGAGTCATTACTACTCTTACCTCTGCACCGGCTTTTATAAAAAGCCTTACAATATAAGCGGTTTTATAAGCAGCAATACCTGCAGTTACGCCAAGTAAAACTTTTTTACCGCTTAAAACAGACATGTTAGTCTAAATTACTTTTTGTATTTCTAAAGTAGATTTTGTCTTCTAACCACTCTTGTATAGCTAATGACTGTGGTTTAGGCAATCTTTCATAAAACTTAGAAACCTCAATTTGTTCCTTGTTTTCAAAGATTTCATCTAAACTATCATTATAAGTAGCAAACTCATCTAACTTCTCTAACAGTTCTTTTTTAATCTCTGTATTGATTTGAGTTGCTCTTTTAGACACAATAGAAATTGCCTCATAGATATTATCTGTTGGCTTATCTACTAGATTCTTATCGATCGTAGTCGTTGAATCTGGCGCTTTTGTATTTTTTAAATCCATAATTATGAATTAGAATTATTAATATTCTGCAATCTATTTTCTATATCTGTTGAAATCTCTCCTGCCCTCGTTGAAAATTCTCCGTCAGGATAATATTTAAAGTAATCTCCGTAATACTCCTTTGCTTCTTTTAAACGCGCCGGAACTAATTGACGGTAACTATTAATTGCCAATGTATAAGCAGCATCTAATTTATAGAAATAAGCTTTTTCTATATATTTTGACCCTGGATTATCTTCTATAAAATTATTGAAAGCAGCAATTGCAGCTTTATAATCTTCAGTATGATGATATTGCTTGGCAATCTCGTATTGTTTTTTATCTAATTTATCTCGGAGATCACCCACCAATTCATTAGCTTCCCCTATATATTCCCCATCAGGATAACGCGAAATATATTGCTGAAATTTATCAATAGCCTTATGTGTTTCTGTCTGGTCTAAACTATATCTAGGCGAAACTTCATAGTAACTTTCTGCTCCTTTATAATAAGCTTCCTCCGCTTTTTCACTTCTCGGATAAGCTTTGGTAAAACGCTCAAATTGATAACCGGAATCAAAGTAACTTCCCAATTGATAATAGGTATCTGCATAGATATAAGCCAAACGTTCCCCTTGTGGTTTTCCACGGTACTGCGGTACTATTTGATCTAATAACCTAAGTGATTTCTTGAGTTTACCTTTCTTACCTTGTTTTTTCCCTTGGTTATAAAGACTATCGGCCATCACATATTTGGCTTTAATATCGTCTTCTTTCAATACCTTTTGGTATTCGCTACAAGCACCTAAAGATAAAGCAAACAAAAGAACAAAAGTTATATTACGCATTTTTAAAAACATCTTGCAAAAGTACTTTAATATTATGGATTATAAAAATTTCTAAATCTATAATTTAAACTGCCAAAAAGCAGCAATATTTTATCAGCCTTCTTTTTTATTTTGATCTACAAAAGCTGAAATTTTCGAAGTAAGTGCTTTACTCGCTTCTACCAATGGTAAACGAACATAATCTTCTGCCAATTCCAACTTTTTAAATACAGCTTTAATTCCTGCAGGGTTTCCTTCTGCAAAAATTAAATCGATCGCAGGGGCAATTTGATAATGAATTTTATAAGCTTCATCTACTTCCCTGCTCAAACCTAATTGAACCATTTCTGAAAATTGCTTAGGGAAGCCTTCTGCAATCACAGAGATTACACCTGCTCCACCAGCTAAAACCATCGGCAACGTAATCATATCATCCCCGGAGATCACTAAAAAATCATCAGGAGTTTGAGCTATCATTTCCATGGCTTGAACCATATTTCCAGCAGCTTCCTTAATCCCTATAATATTTTCACAATCATTAGCTAATCTTGCTACGGTTGCCGGCAACATATTAGAACCGGTCCTTCCCGGAACGTTATATAAAATGACGGGCAAAGTTGAAGCTTGTGACACTTTTTTAAAATGTTGGTAAATTCCTTCCTGTGTTGGTTTCACATAATATGGTGAAACTGAAAGTATAGCATCAAAACCTTTTAAGTTTTCGGTTTTAATTTGCTCTGTTACGGCTTGGGTATTATTACCTCCTATTCCCAAAACCAATGGCAAAGCGCCGTTATTTTCTTTAACAATTGTTTCTTTAACCAGCTCCTTTTCTTCCTTGGTAAGGGTAGCATATTCTCCTGTAGTTCCTAAAACCACAATATAATTTATTCCATTTTCTTTTTGAAAACGCACAAGTCTTTTTAAAGCTTCTACATCTACAGAGTGATCTTCTTTAAATGGAGTTATTAAAGCCACTCCCGTTCCTACAAACTTCCTCATGGTTACTTTACTGGTTTATAATTGATAAGTATTTTTTAACTTCTGAAGTAAACAAACTCACTTCTTCCGGTTTTACGTTTATTTCTAAATCATTCAATTGCTTCTCTTCTAAACTAAATCCTGTTTTTAGTTTTGCTGAAGTACTTCCACTTAAAATAAACAATTCAGGTTTTACTTCTTTAAAATAATTAATTAACAGATCAAATTCTTGCTGTTGAAATTCATTCGCTGCTGTTTCCGGTTTAAAAGAGGCTTTCCAAGCTAAATCTTTCTTTTTAACTACCTTTTCGCCTTCAATTTCCTTTTCAGAAAGGATAATATAGCTTACTGAACCTGAAAAAGACTGAAAAGCTTTTTTTAAATCTTCAAGCTGAAGGTTTTGCAACACTTCAGCATCTATAATCACTCCAATATTCTGCATTGTTTTTATAGCTTTTGGCCTACGTGACAGAAGCTTTTCTTCAACCACTTTTTTTGCAGAATTAATTTTTAATTTTTGAAGCATGAATAGTTTTGTTAAAGCCGCACAAATGTAAGCTTTATCTAAGAATTTTTTAAAATTTAAAAGAAGAGAAATTGACAAACTATAAACAAAAAAAGCTGTCTAAGTTGTAGACAGCTTTTTGTTTGAAAACTTACTTTTTACTTATCTAACCAAGCTCTTCTAAGTTGCACTCTAGGATCACTTTCTGGCAATTCCATTTCGGTAAGTTTGGTTTCTTTATCGGTGGGTGTCTTAAAAATGGTCTCCAACGTCATTTCTTCTCCATCACGCTCTACTACCATAATCACCTCATCACCTTCTTTCCAAGATCGAGATCCCATAATTAAAGCATAAACATTCTCTATATTATATTCTTGACCATTAATAGATTTAATAACATCTTTAGGTTCTGCCCCCAATTCTTCTAAGAAAGAGTTAAGAGCAATGCCTTCTCTGAAGAATAATTCTTTGGTTTGTGGATTACCGTCAATGTAAGGCTGTTGACCTTTTAAGAAAACACCGGTCTGTACTTCAGATTCTTTTTCCTCTACACCTACTTTTGCAAAAAACTCAGCGTAAGGAATCGGCGTTGTTCCGGTAACGTATGTATCGAAGAATGTTTGAATTTCAGGATAAGTTAACTCTACAATTGCAGGGATTAATTCTTCATCATCAAACGGCTTATCTTTTCCGTATTTATCACTTAATTTTTTCATTAAGTCTAAAATCCCCATTTTACCATTACTCAATTCACGTAAACGAATATCTAAACACATCCCTATCAACGCACCTTTTTGGTACACATTGTAATAACTATCTTCATATTCTTCCTCTAAAATATTCTCACTCATTACGGTAAAAGACATCGTATCGTCAAACTGCTTAGAACTAGCAATTTTTTCAGCCATACGATCGTAAAAATCCTGATGATCGATCAAGCCTTCTTTCACCTGAAATAAATTGGCAAAATATTCAGTTACCCCTTCATACATCCAAAGATGCTGAGACATTTCCGGATCGTTATAATCAAAATAATGAACTTCATTAGAATGAACGCTTAACGGAGTAATAATATGGAAAAACTCATGAGAAACTACATCTTTCATCGATTCGTTTAAACGTTCTAATGGCATTGATTCTGGTAAAACAACCGTAGTAGAAGTGTGGTGTTCTAAAGCTCCAAAACCTTTTGCATCTTGCCCATTCACATTAGACAAATAAAGTAACACAGAATATACATCGGTATTATTAATATCTCCTAAAAAGTCTTTTTGCGCTTTCATCATTTCTTTTAGTTTTGGCGCAATGTCTTTAACGGAATAAGTATTATTAGGGGAATATACCTGCAATTTCACTTTCATCCCTTCCAATTGGAAACTTGTAGTATCTGGCTTTGAATACATAATAGGATGATCGGTCACCTGAAAATAACGATCTACGTTAAATTGATCGGTTTCATAATCTGCACCATCTTCAGAAGCTACTGCAATTTTCTTTAAAGAAGTTCCTCCATATAAATCTTTAGGATGCTTGATTAGTAATTGGTATGGTTTTTCAGACATTCCTTTAAAATAACCTACAAACCCGTGTAAATTCAACATAAAATTTTCATCAGCTGCAATATTGGTTCCTGCCGGAGAGAAAACCCCTTCTTCACCTTCAATATCATAAGAATCGTTTACCCAATAGGTTACTTTATCTAATTCTTTTGCATTGTCAATTTTCCATGAATTATCATCGATTCTAGTAACCTTTAACTCATTCCCATTATAATCAATCGCTTTTAAATCTTCTACAAATTGTCCGTAATTATCAGTAGAATATGTACCTGGTACAGTTTTCGGAATGTAAAAGGTAGTTTCCTCGGTAGTAAATTTACCGGGATCTACGCTTACCATGACTTTGTCGTCATTTACATTTACCAAATCTAAATTGGCAACTACTAAATCTTTGTCGGCGTTTTGCTGCGTAGATTTACAACCTATTAAAGTTGCTACCAACGCAACAGCATAAATTATTCTTTTCATCAATTAAATTATTTTACACATAAGACTGCAAACATGCCAAAAAGTTACATCACAACTCAAAATTTTAAACATTAAGCTAGCGTTAGCTTTTTGGGTTTTACTTAATTCGTATGATTTCTCTTCTTATCTTTGTCTTTAAATTTATTTTTTAATGAAAAAGATTGCTTTTTTCCTAACGATATATTCCTTCATTTTCTTTCAGTCTTGCAAAGAACAACCGCTAAAGGTTTCTAGAATTGAAGGAGAAGAAATTAAAATAACAGATTCTATTGCTTCCAATAAAGAATTAAATGAATTTATTGCGCCTTATGCTAATCATATTGAAAAAGAAATGAGCGCAATACTCGCCTATGCTCCAAAAGCATTAGCTAAGTCTGATTCAAAATACAATACTGCTATCGGAAATATGGAAGCTGATGCAGTCATGGAAATGCTTCAACCCATTTTCTTTTCACGAACCGAAGATAGCATAGACGGAGTTTTATTGAATTACGGCGGAATACGTTCAACCATCAACCAAGGTAACGTGACTACTAAAACCGCATACAATATTATGCCCTTTGAAAATGAAGCAGTCGTCGTTCGTTTATCTGCAGAAGCCATGCAAGAATTGTTTAATTATTTAGCTAAAAATCAAACTGCTCATCCTATCTCAGGAATGCAATTGATTTTAAACAAAAATGGAAGCATTGAGAGAAATTTAGTGCAAGGAAAGCCTTTAGAAAAAGATCATTTCTACTACATTGCCACCAACGATTACTTACAAAAAGGTGGTGATCATATGGATTTTTTAGCAAAAGCAGATACTGTAATGCAGATGAATTACAAATTAAGAAATCTATTTATCGATTATTTTAAAAAGAAAGATACCATTGCACCGGTAACAGATGAACGTTTTATAAAATTGGAAAAGTAAGATGAAAAGAAAAACTTTTATACAAAACACAGCGGCAGCCGGAATTTTCACAGGAATTGGCGGATTGGGATTGCTATCTTCTTCTTTTAAAGCACCTGCAAAGCATATTACCATTTTACATACCAACGATGTACATAGTCACATTGAACCTTTTCCGGCAGACGACGCTAAATACCCAAATTTAGGAGGAATTTCCCGTCGCTACAGCTTAATCGAAAACATTAGAAAAGAAAACCCGAATACGCTTTTATTAGATGCCGGAGATATTTTTCAAGGAACGCCATTTTTCAATTTTTACGGAGGTGAAATTGAATTCAAATTGATGAGCAAGCTAAAATACGATGCTGCAACTTTAGGGAATCACGATTTTGATAATGGCATCGATGGTTTTAACGCGCAATTACCCAATGCAGATTTTAGTTTTATTAGTTCTAACTACGATTTTTCAAACACAATCCTTGACGGAAAAGTAAAAGATTACCAAGTCTTTACTAAAGACGGAGTAAAAATTGGCGTTTTTGGTTTAGGGATCGAACTCGATGGATTGGTAAGCAAGAAAAACTATAAGGAAACGCAATATCTAAATCCGGTTGAAATTGCCCAAGAAATGACAAAAAAACTAAAGCAAGAAGAAAAATGTGATTTAGTAATTTGTCTTTCTCACTTGGGTTATCATTATGATTCAGATAAAATAGACGATCTCAAATTAGCTTCACAAACCAAAGACATTGATTTAATTATCGGTGGGCATACGCATACATTTTTACCCAAGCCAACAGTAACTAAAAACTTGGAAGGAAAGAAAGTATTAGTAAATCAGACCGGTTGGGCAGGTGTAAATTTAGGCCGAATTGATTTCTATTTAGACCAAGAAAATAATATTTCAGCTGAAGGCGCAGCAATTGAAGTTTAATTTCTACCAATACAGAAATTTTTTATGTTCAATTAATGCCAACTCGAGTGGAGTCGAGATCTTAAACAGAAAAGAAACTATCCGTTAAAAAGTTTATTCCTTTTAATTTCTTCTCCTCTGTTTAATTTAGAAACTGAAAATATCGAAGGAACATCGGTTACCCATTGTTTTAATCTTAGAGTAATTAATAAAATTTCTATTCGGGAAATAATCCCTAAAACCACACAAAAGATAAACGGGTAAAAACTTTGATTATGTAGAACAAGGTCTATTAAAAAAATTAAAAGTGAGATTGTCCAGAATTTTGCCAAAATCGAATGAGTTGCAATTGTTCTTCTAAATTTAAAGTAACTAACGATGTAAGTTGACAATTCCAAAAAAACAATAATACCAATCCATAGTATTTCAGACAAGATAAACTCTTTGCTATTATAGAAAACACTTACAATAGTAACCAACCAAAAAAATTGATCTACATTAGAATCTAAAACTCTCAATCTTTCTGAAGAAACCCCTATTTGCCTAGCGATGATTCCATCGAAAACATCGGTCAAGATTGCTAAAACCATAAGCCCAACAACCCAATTATCACATCCTACAAAAGAAAAAGAAAGAAGTAAAACAATAAGTATTGCAAATACAATTCGACTATAAATTAAAATGTAAGGAATTTGCTTCACTCCACCATCGCTAAAAATTCATCTTCAGAAATAATTGTAGTACCTACTTTTTCCGCTTTCGCAAGTTTACTTGGCCCCATATTTTCTCCAGCAACCAAATAATTGGTTTTTGCTGAAATTGATCCGGTTACTTTCCCACCATTAGCCTCTATCATTTTCTTTAATTCTGAACGAGAGACTTTCTCAAAAACCCCAGAAATCACAAAGGTATTTCCATTTAATTTATCGGTTTGCCCAGCTAATTCTTCCTCAGAAATCGCTAATTGCAATCCGTGAACTTTTAATCGGTTTACAATCGTTCTATTTTCTTCTACTGCGAAAAAATCAACTACACTTTCTGCAATCTTCTCCCCTATTTCATCTACACTAACCAACTCTTCTTGAGAAGCGGTTTCAATAGCTTCAATATTCTTGTAATGCTTCGCTAGTTTTTTCCCTACGGTTTCTCCCACATAGCGAATTCCCAATGCAAATAAAACCCGCTCAAAAGGAACTTCTTTCGATTGCTCAATTCCTTTAATTAAATTTTCTGCAGATTTTTCCGCCATCCGTTCCAAAGGAAGAACCTGCTCTTTCTTCAATTCATATAAATCGGCATAATTCTCAATTAAATTCTCCCGAACCAATAATGCTACTGTTTCTCCACCTAAACCTTCAATATCCATTGCTTTTCTGGAAATAAAATGCTGAATTCTTCCAATAATCTGTGGCGGACAACCATTATAATTTGGGCAATAATGTTGAGCTTCACCTTCTTTTCTAACTAATTCTGTACCACATTCAGGGCATTCAGAAATATAAGAAGTAGGGTTAGAATCAGGATTTCGTTTGGTAAAATCGACAGCAACAATCTTCGGAATAATTTCTCCACCTTTTTCCACAAAAACCTCATCACCTTCCCGAACATCTAGTTTTTCAATTTGATCGGCATTATGCAAAGAAGCTCGTTTTACAATAGTTCCCGCCAATTGTACGGGTTCTAAATTAGCGACCGGTGTAATCGCTCCGGTTCTTCCTACTTGATAGGTAATTTGATGAAGCTTGGTAGAAACTTGTTCTGCTTTAAATTTATAGGCCATTGCCCAACGTGGAGATTTGGCAGTAAAGCCTAATTCTTCTTGTTGGTTTAAGTTATTCACCTTAATCACTACACCGTCGGTTTCGTAAGGCAAATCATGACGATGTTCATCCCAATGTTCTAAAAATGCCATTACAGCATCGGTGCTCCTTGCCAATTCTGCTTCTTTTGGAACTTTAAAGCCCCAATCACGTGCTTTTTGTAATCCTTCAAATTGTGTTGAAAAAGGTAAATTCTCCCCCACAATACTATACAACAAACAGTCTAACGGACGTTTGGATACTTCCGAGCTATCTTGTAATTTTAAACTTCCGGAAGCTGTATTTCGTGGATTCGCATAAGGTTCTTCACCATTTTCTACCCGCTCCGCATTCATTTTAGCAAAACCTTCATACGGCAAGACAATTTCTCCACGGATATCAAACTTATCGGGATAATCACCTTTTAATTTTAAAGGAACTGAACGAATGGTTTTTATATTATGGGTAACATCATCTCCTTGAATTCCATCTCCACGTGTAACGGCACGAACCAGTTCTCCGTTTTCGTAGGTTAAACTGATGGAAGCGCCATCATATTTTAATTCGCAGGTATATGCTACTTCTCCTTCTACGAGTTTTTTGATGCGAACTTCCCAATCTTCCAATTCTTCTTTGGAATAAGAATTAGAAAGCGAATACATACGATGTTCATGAACAACCGTTGCAAAGTTTTTGGTAACTTGCCCTCCAACGCGAAGTGTTGGCGAATTGGGATCATGAAATTCAGGATGTTTTTCTTCGAGTTCCTGTAGTTCTTTCAACTTCATATCAAAATCATAATCTGATATTTGCGGTTGATCCAAAACGTAGTAATTGTAATTATGTTGACGTAATTCTTCGCGAAGTGCGTTTATTTTTTGTTCGGTGTTCATGTATGCTATAATTGGAATGCTAATTTAAAAATTAATGACAATTAATAGAATGGTCATTAAAGCAGGTAAGGCTTGTATGTAGAAAATTTTCTTGTCTGCGGTTAATGAACCATAAATCCCAGCAATGAGCACACAACCTAAGAAAAAGAGGGAAATATTACGTTGCCAAGGTTCATTTTCAATAAAAAAAGACCAAATTAACCCCGCTGCTAAAAATCCGTTATAAAGTCCTTGATTGGCAGCCATGGCTTTTGTTGCCGGAAATAGGTCTTTAGGAAATTTTTTAAAAACTTTTGGCCCTTTCGACTCCCAAGCAAACATTTCAAACCATAAAATGTAAAGATGAAAAAAGGCTATAAAACCGATAAGGATGCTAATAATTATTTCCATTAGTTATTTTTATTTGTGATCATTTCACCTTTTGAGATAATCTCTTGAATAAACACTTCGACTCCGCTCAGTGTGAAAATAAATGTGATAACAACCTCATGGTAAATTACCAGCAATTATTTAATTTTCAACAGCTTATTATTTTCAAATCGAAGCATAAAATCTTTTTCGTTATGCTGAATGGCTATTTGAAAATCTGCCACGTAAGCTTTATCATTAGAGGGGAACCAGTCTTTTTCTTGACGGTTAATGGTGATTAACAAACCTAGGTCGTCCCCAACTGCACAAAAACGGGTTTGATCGCCATCATACCTTCCCAATCCAATTTCTTGTTGAAGATAAGTAAATTTCTCGTTTACATCTTCGGTCACCAAACCAACTTCTGCAATTCCTAAAATTTGTTCAGCATCAAAGTTTTTTTCTGTTTTTGGGAACAAATCCTTACGAGAAATAAATTCCACAATATTTTTATTTTCATCATAAAAATAAAGAGACCTCGCGTTCCATGCTGGAAATTCAATAATAGGATTTCCTTCAAAAGTCAAACATTCAACCTTATCACTTAACCAGTGTTGAGCTTGTTCAATTTTATTGGGCATGATATGAAAAGCTATATGATAAGGTTTTGCTGTTGATTTTTCTTCTATAAAAATTTCAGAAAAACCTAACAGAACTTGAATCATATTGGTACCTATTTGCCTTACCGGAAGTTCTAAAACTTCTGCATAAAACCTCTTTTGTTCCTGTAAATTTTTAGTGTAAATATGAAGTTGCTTAATCTTCATTAAGTTTGTTCTTTACTGGTTAACCATTTTGTTTCCACATTCGATTCATAGTTATGCATTTTATCCAACAAAATTTCAATCGAATCGGACACTAAAATCAATTCTAAATTCTCTTTTTTCAACAAGCCTTTGGTTACCATATTATTGAACATCATTAGCAAATCGTTGTAATAACCTTCGGTATTTAATACTCCAATTGGTTTTTGATGTAAACCTAATTGACCCCAGGTAACGATCTCGAAAAATTCTTCAAATGTCCCAAAGCCACCGGGAAGCATAATAAAACCGTCACTCATTTCGTGCATCTTTAGTTTACGCTCGTGCATGTCTTGCACAGTAATAAGCTCAGTGAGTTCCCGATGAACAATCTCTTTGGTTTTTAAAAATTCAGGAATCACGCCAAAGGCAAGTCCATCGTTTTCCAAAGTACCCTTGGCCACTTGTCCCATCAACCCGAGTTTACTTCCACCGTAAACCAAATCTATATTTTTACCGGCCAGCGTACGTCCCAATTCATATGCTTGGCTATAAATAAATTCATCATTGCTATCGCTACTACCGCAAAAAACCGCAATGCTTTTGATAAAATTGGGAGAAGATTTTTTTGTTGAATTCATATTGGATTAGTTTTTTACCCTTCTGTCTTTTTCAAATCAATTTAAAAAATCAACCTTCCCTAATTAAGAAAGGAATCTAATTTAACTGACTCCGTATAACAGAAAAGCAATTTATCTTAAACTTGCTAAAAAATTTCTAATTTGAATGTTTCAAGCACGCTCCATTTATATTATTTTCTTACCGTAATGATGCGCTACACATTCTATTTTTACCAAAAATATCCTTTTTCAGTTCAATTTCCTTATAGCCGAAACCTTTTAACAAAGATTTCATTTCTTCAGGTAAGTATTCATTGATTTCAAAGTATAAAGTCCCGTTTTCGGTCAAAGCCTCTTTGGCTAATTGGGCTATTTTTCGGTAGAAAATTAACGGGTTTTCATTTTCAACAAACAATGCCAAATCCGGTTCAAAATCAAGCACATTTTGATGCATCATTTCTTTTTCCAAAATTCGAACATAAGGCGGATTGGAAACAATCACATCATACTTTTCAGGCAAACTTTCAGTAGTTAAAATGTCTTGTTGAATAAAATTAACTTCTACTTCATTAAGTTCAGCATTTCTTTGAGCCATCTGTAAAGCTTCTTTAGAAACATCTATTGAACTGATTTTTGCATACGGAAGTTCCTTAGCCAAACTTATAGGAATACAGCCGCTTCCTGTACCAATGTCTAGAATAGTAATTTTAGAGTTGAGTGGTTTGTGGTGAGAATTCTCTTGATTCTTATTTTTTACATCTTCAATGATCCAAGCGACTAATTCTTCAGTCTCCGGACGTGGAATTAAGGTATGTTGATTTACTTGAAACGGATAACCAAAAAACTCGGTATTTCCTAAAATATATTGAATAGGTTCCTGCTGAAGTAATCGCCCTAAAGCTTTCTGAAACTGCTCAAGTTGTTCTTCATTTATTTCCAATTCTGGTTCCAAGGCTAACTGAATTCTCTTTTTCTCCAAATAAGCTTCGGTTAACAAATAGAAGAACGATTCCACTTCTGTCTCTGGAAACAGTGGAAGCAGTTTTCTAAAAAATTCAGCTTTAAATTCTTTTAGTTTCAAGGTTTCAATATTTAAACAGTAAAACTAATAAACTATAAATTCAATTAAAGTTGATTGGAAAAAAACTTATTATATTGCCAGTAAATTAATTCTCCTATGAAAAATATAATTACATTTTTTTTAGTTTTATGTTCCTTATTATGTTATTCTCAAACAGAAAACCAAGAAGACATTTTAAATGAAAATAACGAAGCGCCTTTTGCTAAAATAGAAGAAGTCCCTATATATCCTGGTTGTGAAAACGCTTCATCAAATAAAGAGAAAAAAGCTTGCATGTCTGAAATGATTAAATTATTTGTATCGGAAAAATTTAATTTAAAAATTTCAAAAAAATACGGTAAAAAAGGAATTAACCGTCTTTACACTAGATTTAAAATTGATGAAGATGGAAAAGTAGTTGATATTGAAGCTCGTGGAGATCATCCTAGACTAGAAAAAGAAGCCTTAAGAATCCTAAAGAAATTACCTAAAATGAAACCCGGTAAAGTTGACGGAAAACCAGTTGGGGTTTTATACGCTTTACCTATTGTATTTAAAATTTAAAGCTAAGACAATTCTTTCAACATCCAAACATCACAAGAGTAATGACCTGTACTTCCCATTCGGTGGTTAATTTCTTTAAACCCTGTACGTTTGTACAATTTCTGAGCAGCTTTCATATAAGGTAAAGTTTCTAAGTAACATTGCGTAAACTTTTGTTCTCTGGCAAAAGCTAAACAAACCTTCATCATCTCTTTTCCTAAACCTCTGCCACGAGCTTCCGCAGAAAAATACATTTTCTGTAATTCACATATATGTTCTTTTTCTCCAGCTAAAGGAGCAATACCGGCACTTCCAATAATTTTACCCGCCTCTTCTACCACAAAATAAGCAGAACGTTCTTCGGCATAAGCTTCAAACATTTTATCTAAAGTTTTGTCTTCGTAAGCCGTTCCTACTTTTGGCGCACCAGATTCAACTAAAACCTCACGAATCATCTGCGCTACATATGGATTATCTTTTTGTTGAATACGACGTATAATAAGTTGCTTCATTGTAAATTTTTCATGCTATTTTTGATTTGCAAAGGTGCCTATTATTTTCATTTTTTCCGGCAAAGTAATATATCAAATACCAAGACAATGGAAGAAAACAAAATTAAAGACAAAGAAATTCTAAAAAATGTAATAGAAGCGCTACATACCAATCCAAAAAGATTATCAGAAGATCTAGGCTATAAAAGCCACAACTCCATCTATAATATCACCACGGATACGGGAACTGGTAAAATCACTCCTAATCTTGCTGAGAGGTTGATTAATAAATTTCCTGACTTAAGAGCTGAATATCTATATACTGGTAAAGGAGAAATTTTTATTGATAAAAAAGATGATAATATAGACAGCAAAACTTTAGATAGCCTTAGAGAAATACCTGATTTACTCAGAGAAAATAACTACTTATTAAAAAAATTGATTTTTCTAATAGAAAATAAAAATTTCTGAAAAATTTGAGAAGTGAAAAAACACGAATTCTATTTACAACGCTGCATCCAGTTGGCAAAAAATGCTATGGGTAACACCTACCCGAATCCTTTGGTAGGAAGTGTGATTGTTTATGATGACCAAATTATTGGTGAAGGCTGGCACAAAAAAGCCGGTGAACCTCATGCGGAAGTAAATGCTATAAATTCAGTAAAAGATAAATCACTTCTAAAAAAAGCAACAATTTATGTGAGTTTAGAACCGTGTTCTCACTTCGGAAAAACGCCACCATGTAGCGATTTGATAATTGCAAACAAGATTAAACGCGTGGTAATTGGTACCATGGATCCTTTTGCAAAAGTGCAAGGCCGCGGAATTCAAAAATTAATGAGCGCAGGTTGTGAAGTGATTTTGGGAGTTTTAGAAGAGGAGAGTCAAGAATTGAACAAACGATTTTTCACCTTTCATCAACACCAACGTCCCTATATTATTTTAAAATGGGCACAAACAAAAGATGGTTTTATAGCACCAGAAACACAAAACAGCCGTGAACCGGTTTGGATTACCAATTCAGGGTCAAAACAATTGGTACATAAATGGCGTAGCGAAGAACAAAGTATTTTGGTGGGAACAGAAACTGCCATAAAAGATAACCCCAAACTGAACACCCGACTTTGGGAAGGTAAAAATCCTGTGAGAGTAGTTTTAGATAGAAATTTACGGATTCCGGCGGATTCTCATTTGTTGGATGGGAATATAAAAACAATTGTGATTATTGATGCTAAAACTGAAATTCCTTCAGCATTGAAAAAAGAAAATATTCATTTTGAAAAGCTAAACTTCAATTTGAATTTAGCAGAAGAAATTTGTAAAGTTCTTTTTCAGCACGAACTACAATCGGTAATCATCGAAGGCGGCAAACAAACCTTACAAACTTTTATTGATGTGAATCTTTGGGATGAAGCAAGGGTTTTTACCGGGAAAGCTTTTTTTAAAAATGGAATTAAAGCACCCACCTTTAGTGGAAAAATCATCGAAAAACAAGAAATTGCAAGCGACCAATTAGAAATTTACAAGAATGATTAAAACGCTTTTATTTGACTTCGGCGACGTTTTTCTCAATTTAGACAAAGCAGCCACCTTTAGGGAATTAAATAAATTAGGCTTACATGATTTTTCTTCGGAAATGATCCGGCAGAATCAACTTTACGAAATGGGAAAAATTTCTTCAGAAGAATTTGTTGACTTTTACCTTCAACGGCTTCCGGAAAATTCTTCTAAAACTTTAATAAATGCTTGGAATGCTATTTTGTTAGATTTGCCTGAGCATCGTTTACAATTTCTTCAGCAATTAAAAGCTGAACATAATTATCAACTTATTTTGTTGAGTAACACCAACGATTTACATATTTCTTGGGTAAAACAAAATATTGAATCATTTGCTGAATTTAAGTCCTGCTTTGATGCATTCTACCTTTCTCACGAAATCAACTTTAGAAAACCGAATGCCGATATTTATGAATTTGTCTTAGAAGAACACCAACTTCAACCTGAAGAAGTGTTGTTTATTGATGATACCAAAGAAAATACCGATGCAGCAAAAAGCTTAGGAATATACACTTGGAACATCGACCCTAAACAGGAAGACATCGTGAATTTATTCAACATAAAAGCAGAACTCTTTTGATTTATCTTTTACTGAGCATATTGTCTTCAAGTGCGATTTACGTGGTCTTTAAACTACTTGATAAATTTGGTATAAATTCACTTTACGCTATCATAATTAATTATTTTACCGCTTGTGTAGCCGGTTATTTGGGTTTAGAACGTACTTTTTCTGTAGAAGATACCTTGGCTCAAGATTGGATTATAGGAGCTGGCATTTTAGGGGTTTTGTTTATTACGGTTTTTAACCTAATGGCGTTGACCACACAAAAAAGTGGACTTTCAGCAGTTTCGGTTGCCAGTAAAATGAGTGTAGCCATTCCTATTTTATTTGTGATTTTTTATTACGATGAACCCACCGGATTTCTAAAAATATTTGGAATTATACTAGCACTGATCGCCGTTTACCTTTCTTCTGTAAAAACCAAAAAGGGAATTCAGCTTGAAAAGAACACCCTTATTTTCCCGCTCTTGGTTTTTCTGGGCAGTGGAATTATAGAAACCCTTATTAAATTTCTAGAACAAAATTATGTCGCCAAAGAAGATGTGGCTTTATTTTCTACTTCGGTTTTTGTTTGTGCTGCGACCATCGGTACCGTTGCCGGAATTATTCAGTTCTCCAAAAAGAAAATAAAATTCACTTATAAAGAAATTTTAGGCGGTATTGCTTTGGGCATTCCTAATTATTATTCCATTTACTTTTTTATACAAGCGCTTCGCAGTGGCATGCCCAGCACCACGGTTTTTATTCTGAATAATGTAGCCATTGTATTATTTTCTACCTTGTTGGGAATCTTCTTGTTTAAAGAGAAATTACTTAGAAAAAACTGGATTGGTATTGCATTGGCAGTGGTAAGTATTATTTTAGTGGCCTTTACAACCCGATAATTTTGGAAGCAGAAGACCTCTATAAAACCATTTTCACTCCCGGCGAAGAAGTATTGTTTAAAGACAAAGGCAGTAAATTTTTTGGCTATGCCTTTCCGGTAAAAAGTGAAGATGAAATCAATTTAGCCTTAGAAGAAATGAAAAGCAAACACCACAAAGCAAGACATTGGTGTTATGCTTGGCAACTGGGAAAACGCTATGAGCACTATCGAGCCAATGACGATGGAGAACCCTCCAATTCTGCAGGAATGCCTATTTACGGTCAGTTACAATCATTTGAAGTAACTAATATTCTAGTAGTTGTAGTACGTTATTTTGGAGGTGTAAAACTTGGTGTGGGTGGTTTAATAAACGCTTATAAAACTACAGCGCAAATGGCTTTGGAAGCTTCTGCCATAAAAACCAAAACCATTAATACCGAATATAAAGTCACTTGTGATTACCCTAATATGAATAAAGTGA
Organism: Mesonia oceanica; assembly: GCF_902499555.1. Taxonomy (GTDB): domain Bacteria; phylum Bacteroidota; class Bacteroidia; order Flavobacteriales; family Flavobacteriaceae; genus Mesonia; species Mesonia oceanica. The sequence goes on along the minus strand of NZ_CABVMM010000014.1, from coordinate 107,067 downwards.
TGCGCGTTATTAAAGAGAAAAATTTGAATGTCACCAATCAAATTTTAGAAATGGATTGTCAAATTTTTATTTCAGTAAGAGAAAATGAAGCCGAAAACATCTATGATAAATTTGATGGTATTTACGGAGTTAAAATTGAAGAAGTGGAATAGTTAGCAATTAGCAATATTTTGATTTTTCAATTAAATACAAATTTTCAACGTTTAAATTTTGAAACAGTATTATTACAATGTTTCTGAGATTCTGAAACGAGTTCAGAATGACGATTGTAATAAGTAAAATTTTCAAGTTCAACTTCAGCTTCTAAAAAATTTAAAACCCGATAGCTTTTAAAATATGATCAGGACAAGAAATTGGCTTTTTAGTTTTTGAATCCATAAATACCAAAGTCGTTTTTGCAATTGTTAATAACTCCTTTCCTCGATAAATCTTGTAGTTAAATTTTATTCGAACATCGGGCTTTTCTTCTAAAGTAGTTTCAACGGTTAAATGTTCATCAAAATGTGCCGGACGCTTGTATTTAAAATTCATTTCGTAGACCGGCAACATTACACCATCGTCTTCCATCGATTTATAGGAAACATTAAACTGCTCTAGCCATTCAATTCGTGCAATTTCCAGATACTGAGCATAATTACCGTGGTGCACTACACCCATTTGATCGGTTTCTGCATATCGAACTCTAATGGAAGTTGGGAAAGATTTCATAAATTTTATAAAAGAATTTTGAATTAGATTTTGTATGTTTATAGAGAATTTAAGTATGAGAAAAAAAAAGAATAAATTCAATACCCATTGAGTTTTTTTTTTACTTTTTTTGTTCACATATTTGTTCCTTCGAAATGATAACTAGCTGTTTATTTTTAAGCATCTCATTTCCATTTTAATACGACATCTAACACAAAATTTAATCAACAACTATGAGTAAAACTGCTGAATCAGTTTGGGAAAATTGTTTGTCTTTTATTCAAGACAATATTACCCCCCAAGCCTATAAAACTTGGTTTGAACCAATTAAAGCAGTAAAACTCTCTGATAATGCTTTGAGTATCCAAGTTCCTTCTAAATTTTTCTATGAATGGTTAGAAGAACACTATGTAAAACTACTTAAAGTATCCCTGACGAAAGAACTCGGCGAGAAAGCGAAATTGGTTTATGTAATCAAAATGGAAAATACCTATGGTAACAAACAACCATTTACAGAAAAAATACCAAGTTCACAGCGCAGTAATGTTTCTTCACAGGAAATAGATGTTCCTGTAAAAAATAAAAGTCCAGAACTTAAAAATCCATTTATCATTCCCGGAATTAGGAATGTAAAAATAGATTCGCAACTTAATCCTAATTACAGTTTTGATAACTTTTTAGAAGGAGACTCTAACCGTTTGGCAAGATCGGCAGGATTAGCCGTAGCTAACCGACCTGGAGGTACTTCTTTTAACCCGCTATTGATTTTTGGTGGTGTTGGTTTAGGGAAAACCCATTTAGCGCACGCAATTGGAGTTGAGATTAAAGATAAATATCCTGAAAAAACTGTTCTTTATATTTCTGCTGAAAAATTTACGCAACAATATATCGAATCGGTTAAAAAGAATAATAGAAACGATTTTATTCATTTCTATCAAATTATAGATGTATTGATTGTAGATGATATTCAGTTATTATCAGGAAAAGCGGGAACGCAAGACGTATTTTTCCATATTTTCAATCACTTACATCAAAATGGAAAACAAGTAATTCTTACCAGTGATAAAGCTCCGGTAGATATGCAAGATATTGAGCAACGCTTACTATCACGCTTTAAATGGGGGCTTTCCGCTGAATTACAACATCCAGATTTTGAAACTCGTATTTCTATCATCAAAAACAAATTGTACAGAGATGGAGTTGAAATGCCGGAAGACATTATTGAATATTTGGCCAATAATATTAAAACCAATATCCGTGAATTAGAAGGTGCCATTATTTCGCTAATCGCACATTCTTCGTTCAACAAAAAGGATATTACACTAGACTTGGCTAAAAAAATCGTAGAAAACTACGTTAAGAACACTAAGAAAGAAGTTTCTATTGAATATATTCAAAAGGTGGTAAGTGATTATTTCCAGATGGATGTAGATACACTTCAATCTAAAACCAGAAAGAGACACATCGTTCAAGCGAGACAATTAGCTATGTTCTTTGCTAAAAAATTAACCAAAGCTTCATTAGCAAGTATTGGTACTCAAATTGGTAAACGTGATCACGCTACGGTATTACATGCCTGCAAAACGGTAAACAACCTTTCTAGTACCGACAAACAGTTTAAGAAGTTTGTAGAAGATCTTCATAAAAAACTAACACTGTAAGCCCTATGAAAACAAAAGTGCTAATGGTTTGCTTAGGTAATATTTGCCGGTCGCCGTTGGCAGAAGGCCTGCTTAAATCTAAAGTAAATCCTGATAAGGTGATAGTAGATTCTGCAGGAACTTCCAATTATCATGTAGGCGATACTCCCGATCCCAGATCTATTGAAGTAGCTAAAAAACACGGTTTGGATATTACCCACCAATTGGGAAGGCAATTTACTCAAGACGATTTTGAAACCTTCGATTATATTTATGTGATGGATAATTCCAATTACAGGAATGTTATCCTACTTGCCAGAACCAAAAAAGATCAAGAAAAAGTTTCGCTTATTCTTGATAAAATTTTTCCAGATGAAGAAGCTTCGGTCCCAGATCCTTACCATGGTGGTGAGCACGGGTTTGAAAATGTCTACAAAATGCTAGATGAAGCTACCAACATAATTGCCAAAGAATTAAACAACTAGAAGTTTTTTCTTATCTTTAAGAAAATAATCCTCTGGTTATGAAAAACTTAGTCTTTCTCTTTCTTTATTTATTAGCTCAAATTTCGTTTGCACAACAACTCAGCATTGAAGAATTCGCTACTGGTTTTTCAAGTCCGTTGAATATTCAACATGCAGGCGATGAACGTTTGTTTGTTGTCGAACAAGGCGGACTCATTAAAATTCTCAACAACCTTAGCACCAACCCTACTCCCTATTTAGATATTTCCAATCAAATTTCCAGTAACGGTGAACGGGGATTGCTAGGCTTAGCTTTTCACCCCAACTACCAAACCAACGGAAAATTTTATATTTATTACACCGATATTAATGGAGATTCGCAACTTTCAGAATTTACGGTAGATAGCAACAACCCAGATGCTGCCGATGCTTCTTCTGAAGTAAATTTACTTTCTATCGCCCAACCTTTTAGCAACCATAATGGCGGTTGCATTGCTTTTGGCCCAGACGGAATGCTTTATGTAGCTACCGGTGATGGAGGAAGTGCCGGCGACCCTAATGATAATGCTCAAAACTTAAATAGCCTATTGGGAAAAATTTTAAGATTGGATGTTGATATCGCAGCTCCTTATATTCCTTCCGATAATCCTTATGTAAACGACGGCAATACTTTAGACGAAATCTGGGCTTTTGGAGTTAGAAACCCTTGGAAATTTTCGTTTGATACCAGCACCGAAGAAATTTGGATTGCTGATGTAGGGCAAAATGAAATTGAAGAGATTAATAAAACTAATAATACGGCAGGTTTAAATTATGGTTGGCGTTGTTATGAAGGAAACCAGGTTTACGATTCTTCTGGCAATTGCCCAGAAAACAACCAACTTACTTTTCCCTTTGCTGAATACACGCATAACAATTCAGGACTCTCCAAGTGTTCTATCACCGGCGGATTTGTTTATCGTGGTTCAGAATTCCCCAATCTTTTAGGAAATTATGTATTTGCTGATTTTTGCAGTGATGAATTAGGCATGGTAGACAATACTGGAAATATTACTTACTTTGGACCATTCTCGGGAAATAATTTTTCATCTTTTGGTGTAGATCAAAACAACAATTTATATGTAGCAGGAATTTCTAGCGGAACGATTTATAAAGTAATTGATGAGAGCCTAACGGCCAAAAATGATTCTTTTGAGAATTTGGTTTTATATCCCAACCCTACTTCAGGAGAAGTATTTTTAGATGCTGCAGAAAACATTCAGCAGGTAGAATTATTTTCTATTCAAGGTGAATTACTAGTAAAAAACAGCTTTGCTCATAATTCTTCTAGAAAATTAGCCTTTTCTAATTTAGCAAGTGGTTTATATTTACTTAAATTTACCAATTACAAAGAAGAAACTGCCACCAAGCAGCTTATCATAAAATAACTACTGAATGCCTGAAGCATATAATTTTGAATCTGGGAAACTTTATCTTATCCCTAATGATTTAGGAGGCTCTGCTCCCTTAGAAGTTTTACCACTTAGCGTAAAAAAGAAAATTGAAGACATTAACGATTATATTGTTGAAAATGAAAAAACAGCAAGAAGGTTTATAAAAAAAATGGTGCCAGGAAAGTCACAGCCTTCTTTAAACTTTAGCATTATTAACAAATACACAAAACCAGAAGATTTACCGGAATTTTTAACAGCTTGTTTAGAAGGTAAAGATATGGGCGTAATTAGTGAAGCCGGTTGCCCAGGGATTGCAGATCCCGGTGCAGATATTGTAAAATTGGCTCATTCTAAAAATATTAAAGTCGTTCCCTTAGTTGGACCTTCCTCTATATTTTTAACAATGATGAGCAGCGGCCTGAACGGACAAAATTTTGCATTTCACGGTTATCTTCCTATTGATAAAAATGAACGAAAAAGTGCTATTCGGGCTTTTGAAAAGCAATCCTTAGAAAATAATCAAGCACAGATTTTTATAGAAACGCCTTACCGAAACGAAAAGTTTTTTGCAGATTTACTCCAATACCTTCATCCGCAAACTACCTTATGTGTAGGTTGCGATGTTACTCATTCCACAGAATTTATTTTAACAAGAACGGTAAAGGAATGGAAGAAAATAAAAATAGACCTCCAAAAGAGGCCTAGTATATTTATTTTTCAGAAAGAGCAGTAAAAAACTTACTAGGTTTTGGTAATTCTGCTTTTGCTTTTCGATTAGGTTCAACGAAAGAAGTATCAAAACCTTTAAATCGGTTCAAGTAATATTTAATACTTGTCCCAAAAGCATCAGAAAAAACTTCGCTTCCACCGCTTCTCAAGAATTTTTTCACACTTCCTGGTCCAGCTAAATGCGCTGCAGCTAAAATTCCTGATTCGGTCACTTCTATGCCAGCAATTTTTTTACCAACATACCGTTTAATATCTCTCCTTAAAATCCATTTGTTCCTAGAAGCATTCGCATAAAAAGCCGCTTCTTGGAGTGCAGGATTATTTAAAAATTCTTGGGTATCGTAAATACCTATCAATTTTAAGGTTCCTTTTCCAAATTGATATTTTCCCAAATATCCAAATTGATTGATAACATTATAACTACCTCCAGATTCTTTAAAAGCAATCGCTTCTTTAAAACCTAAATAACTTTTTTTAAGAATGGGGTAGATTATTTGTTGGTTAAGAATACTGTCTTTAACTTTTACAGTATAATATTCTGGAAGGTTGTTCGTTGTAACACTAGCAACAATTGCTTCGTTTTTATTGGAGAATCCCGATAATAAAACCACTCCAACAATTACTGGTATAGAAATTATTTTTGTTAAAATACTTCTCAACACAAATTGTTTAAAAGGCACTTTTTTTACAAAAGCTTCACGCCTTTAAATTAGCGGGGCAAAGATATACCATTTTTTAATGTGGAAACAAAAAAGGTGTTAAATTATCACTAAGCTCAAAAACACCTCTAAAACACTGACAATCAAAACAAAAATCCTTACCAAAGTCCGCTAATACAGAGAGGTTTTGATGTTAACCAAACTTCAAAAACATCAAATTCAGCCCTAAAACGACAATTTTTTTTGGCTAAATTTTATGATTTTAACGTAAAAATAAAGCTGGATTTAAGCTTAAAATGTATCTTTAGTATCAAAAAATTAATGCCTTTATACCGACTCCTTTTATGTATATTAATTGCGAGTTTTTTTGTTCAAAAAAGTGAAGGTCAACATACTTTTTTGGTCAAAGGGAGCATTCAAGACTTTAGCACTTCCGCTTCGCTTTCTGATGTAAATATTTTTGTGGAAGAATTAAATCGTGGAACTTCTACTAATAAAGATGGTGATTTTCAGCTCCAATTACCTTCGGGCACTTATACTCTTCTAATTACTTATTTAGGTTACGAACAATATTCAGAAAAAATAGAAGTCAACCAAAATCTTAGTTTAAACTTTAAATTACTCGCTTCCACGGAAAGTTTGGATGAAGTAATTATTAAGCAAGATTTTCAGCAGAAAACAAAGCGTCAACTTACGATGAGCGTAAACAAGTTGGATGCGCAAACCATAAAAAAAATCCCTACTGTTTTAGGAGAAAATGATGTTATTAAATCACTTAAGCTTCTTCCCGGAGTTACCGGAGCAGGAGAAGCTTCCGGCGGACTGCACGTGCGTGGTGGTGCAGCAGACCAAAACCTGATTTTACTAGATCATGCAATGATGTTTAACGAATCACACTTATTTGGGTTCTTCTCTATTTTTAATCCAGATGCGGTTGCTAATATTCAATTGTATAAAGGTGGCATTCCTAGTAATTTTGGCGGACGGGCTTCTTCAGTTTTAGATATTTCTCAAAAAACAGGAGATTTAACAACTGTAAAGGTTAATGGCGGTATTGGTTTAGTAAGCAGTAAATTAACGGTGGAAGGACCTATTGAAAAAAATAAAAGTTCTTTTTTGGTTTCCGGTAGGACTTCTTATGCGCATTTATTTTTAAAGTTAATCAACAATCCCAATTCAGCTTTTTTTTATGATTTAAATTCAAAACTGAATTTTATAATCGATGAAAAAAATACGCTTTCTTTATCGGGCTATTTTGGTCGGGATGTTTTTAAAATAAATGATAGTTTTAAAAATATCTACGGAAATGCCTTAGCAAACATTCAATGGAAGCATCATTTTTCAACTAAGCTAAATTCTGAACTTTCACTAATTTTCTCTAATTACCAGTTTGGCCTAACAATAGATTTTATTGGTTTTAATTGGGATAGCGGCATCAAAAACTTCAATTTAAAATATAACCTTCAGCACCAACTTTCAGAAAATACAAGTCTAGCTTATGGGATACAAGCAATTTATTACAATTTTAATCCCGGTTATATTGAGCCTTCCCGCGAAGATTCTGGTATTGAGCGAGATCAGTTAACTAAAAAATACGCGTTTGAAAATTCAGCTTACCTTCAGGTAAATCAAGGATTAGGAGATTTTACCTTGGGATACGGCTTAAGGTTAAACCAGTTTTTAAGAATGGGACAAGATGAAATTAATCTTTATGAAAATAATCAGCCTGTTATTTTTAATAAAGAATTTCAGATTTATGAAAGTGCCGAAATTCAAGAAACCTATTCTGAAAGTAAAAGTAAAGTCAGTAAAAGTTTTATAAATCTAGAACCAAGGGCTTCCATTTCTTACTCATTAAACGATAAAGAACTGATTAAAGCAAATTACCAGCGAATTAATCAATACATTCATTTGCTTTCCAATTCCAATACCCCTACTCCACTAGATATTTGGGCACCGAGCGGTAGGTATATTCGACCTCAACAAGGCAACCAAGTTTCTTTTGGTTATGCTAATAGTTTGATTAAGAAAGCTTATGGTTTAGAGACTGAGGTTTATTATAAAACGATAAACAACCGAATAGATTATATTGACGGTGCCGAACTGATTGCCAATAAGGCGATTGAGCGAGTAATTTTAAATGGGGAATCGCGTGCTTATGGTCTTGAATTTTTATTCAGAAAAAATAAGGGAAAATTTACCGGCTGGTTGGCTTATACACTTTCTAGAAGTGAACAACGAACACCGGGAAGAACACCTCTGGAAAACGGAATAAACAACGGAAATTGGTACAATACTGCTTGGGACAAAACCCACGATATTTCGTTAGTAGGAAATTATGAACTCAGTAAAAAATGGTCTTTCAATGCTAGTTTTGTTTACCAAACCGGAAGACCGGCTACTTATCCTGTTTCAGTTTACCAATACAACAGTTTTGAAATACCAAACTATGGAAGCAGAAACACCAACCGACTTCCTTCTTTTCACCATTTAGATATTTCGGCCACGCTCACTCCAGAAAAGAACAACCGTAGAAATTGGAAAAGCGAATGGATTTTTAGTATTTATAATGTTTATAACCGTAGAAACGCAGCTTCTATCAGTTTTCAAAATAATAAAGATACCGATTTTCAAAATGAAGCCGTTAGGCTATCTATTTTTGGGATCATCCCATCGGTTGCTTATAATTTTAAATTTTAGAATATGAAGAATTTAATAATCATTTTCTGCTTAGGTTTATTTTTTTCTTCTTGTGAAGACATTGTAGATGTTCAATTAGAAAATGAAGCACCTAGAGTGGTTATTGAAGTAACCGGAATACAACAAGCCTTTAATAATGAAGTTATTGTAAAAGGAAAAATCTCTAAAACCAGTTCTTATTACAGTAATAAGATCAACTATTTTGAGAATGCTGAAATGTTAATCGAACTGAATAACCAGACTTACTCCTTACAAAATAATGAAGATAATATTTTACAATACATAGGTACACTTCCTGCTGTTTACAATGAAGATTACACCTTAACTGTAACTTTTGAAGGAGAACAATACCAAGCCACTACTCAACTCTACAAGACTGTACCATTTAATCGCGTAGAACAAAGCTCCAATGCTTTTGATGAAAATTACACGGCTATCAATGCCTATTTTACTGATCCCGGCGAAGAAGAAAACTACTATTATTTTGAATTCTTTTCTGAGAGACATGGGAGGATTGCCGATAATACGGATGATGAGCTTTTTAATGGTAATGAAATTTCTACCTATTACGCCGATGAATTTGAACCCAACGACAATATTTCTCTCACTATTGAAGGCATTAGCAAACGTTTTAATAACTATATAAATTTAGTATTATCACAAACCGGACAGTCAAATAACCCTTTTGCCACCAATCCAGTTTCTATTAGGGGAAATGTGATAAATCCCGAAAATCCAGGTAAATTTGCATTTGGATATTTTAGAATGTCTCAACGATTTGATACCATTTATAGAGTTGAATAATGAGTAAAGAATTTATTAAAACTACCGAGCAAGCTTCTAATTATGACCACCTAGAAGCAATGAGTATTGCTGAAGTGGTAGAACATATCAACACAGAAGATAAAAAAGTAGCCTTAGCGGTAGAAAAAGTACTGCCAAAAATTGAAGATTTAATTTCAAAAATAGTTGAGCAGTTACAAAACGGGGGACGCTTATTTTATATTGGCGCCGGAACCAGTGGAAGACTCGGAATTTTAGATGCGAGTGAATGTCCGCCCACTTTCGGTGTTTCTGCAGAATTAGTACAAGGTATTATTGCCGGTGGCGACACTGCTATTAGAAATGCTGTGGAAAATGCAGAAGACAATTTATTACAAGGTTGGGAAGATTTAAAATCTCATCAAATTTCTTCTAAAGATGTGGTTGTGGGCATTGCAGCTTCCGGAACCACACCTTACGTGATTCAAGCCTTGGAAAAATGCAATGAGCATCAAATTCCTACCGGATGTATTACATGTAACAAAAATAGTCCATTAGCAAATACTGCCCAATTTCCTATTGAAGTAATCGTAGGACCTGAATTTGTGACCGGAAGCTCTAGAATGAAAGCTGGGACTGCACAAAAAATGGTTTTGAACATGATTTCTACAACGACCATGATTCAGTTAGGCCGAATAAAAGGCAATCGAATGGTCGACATGCAATTGAGCAATCAAAAACTGATTGAGCGGGGCACAAAAATGATACAGGAAGCAACGGGAGAAAATCAAGAAATTTCAAAAGAAGCTTTGCTAAAATTTGGCAACGTTAGAAAAGCTATTCAATATTTACAGGAAAATGACAAAGAGAACAAATAAAGAAGTCTTAGGAAAAGGGATCCGATTTTTAGCAGGCGCATTGCCTTTAATGTTTATTGGACCAAGCATTTTATACAGTGCTTTCCACAATCAAGAAAGTCCATTATATGTTGCGGTTCTTATTTTAGGAATTGTGGCTTGCGCGGGAGCTATTTTCTTGATGTTTAAAGGTGTTAATACTTTAATAAAAGCCTTATTTGATTAAACAAAAAACTCCCGAAGTTAACTCGGGAGTTTTAAAATTTTCTATGTGATTAATTTCACTTAAAATTCATAAGTAAATTCACCTTCAGTAATTGTGATGGTGTCTCCATTATCTGCTACTCCGGTAAAACTAAATGTTCCGGTTACTATATCATTTTCAAATGAAATAATTTCTATTTCTCCAGAATCTGCCTGAGCTTCATAATTCACTTCTGTAGGATCATCAACAAAAGCAGTAAAACTTGCAGAATAAGGAGGGGTCTCACTTATAGGGTAAACTCCTACTTCTGGTTGCTGTGGAATTGTAATTGTTATCCTATCATCTAAATCGGAAACAAAATTTAAAGTAACCTCAGAACTTCCTTCAACAGATGCTTCTGCGAAAGTATTTGCTTGAAATTGCTCTCCATCAACTAGTGCTGTAGCACTATCTACTCCAGCAACAGATTCAAACGAAATGTTTTCGAAAACCCCATTAGTCATCACTACTTCTGATTGATCTCCAAATACATCTGAAACTGTACCTACAAATGAGCCACTTACTGTATTAGTAGAAAAATCTATACTTGTGATAGTTACCGTTCCACTATTGGAAATATATAAAGGAGCATCTTCATCTTCCGCATCTAATGTATAATATACAATAGCCTCATCTTCATTTCCTAGATCAAAATCCCCTATTGCAGGATCAAAGATTTGCAGTGAAACAAGAATGGTACCATTCTTAGCTCCAATTTGTAAACCATCTTCATTATTAACAGCCTGAATCTCTTCACCTTCAAACAATTCCTCATCTAATTCCACCTGAAAAAGTACATCTTCACCAGAGCCTTCACCTTCACCTTCTCCACCGGAGCCTTCGCCACCATTTCCTTCTCCTTGTATTTGTAACTGTATATTGGTAAATTCACCTTCCGTGATACTTACTGTTTCAACATCAGTTGAACCATCTTCATTTTCAACTTCTCTTTCTGCCTCAAAAGAGAAGGTTCCCGAAACTACTAGATTATCAGTATCATATTCAGTTATTTCTACCGTACCTGTAGAATTCATAGTTGTAACGAAAGGAAAAGACTGACTGCTCAACTGTGCATACATTCCAGTACCATCACCAGGATTATCAAAATCTACAGGATCTGACAATTCATATGTGCCTGTACCAGAAGATAAAATTTGTATAGAAATAGAATTTCCGGAAAGATTAGTTCCTGAAATTGTAGTTTGTACCATATCTCCGCTATTTAAAGTCATAGCAATAGCTCCATCTGCCACAAAAGAGTTTCCATCGATGGTAGCTACAAAAGAGCCTCCGTTACTTCCACCTCCATTTCCTCCATCAAGATCACCAAATTCCCCTTCTAAAGGTTCATTATCACAAGAAGAAGCGATTAACGCAAAAAGCGTAAAAAAAACAGGATATAAGATTTTTTTCATAAATGTATATTTATTTGGGTGTCACAAACTTAATTAAAATAATGTTAAATTAAAATTTTGTTTTAGGAACTCTCAAAAGCAATACAACTCCTAACACAAAAAATAAGATTAAAAACAAAATTGAATATCGAATACTTCCAGTAACTTGAGCGATAAATCCATAAGTAAACATTCCTATTACAATTCCTATTTTTTCTGAAACATCGTAAAAACTAAAATAGGAAGCGGTATCAACAGCATCTCTTGGTAATAACTTTGAATAAGTTGAACGTGATAAGGATTGAATACCTCCCATGACTAAACCTACCAAAGCAGCAGCTCCATAAAACTGAAACGGAGTCGTAATAAAATACGCATAGATGCAAATACCTATCCACATTACATTAATAACAATTAGGGTTTGAATATTACCAAATTTTCCAGAAGCTCTCGATGTTAAAAAAGCTCCTAAAATGGCCACTAACTGTATAAGCAAAATACTTACAATTAACCCGGTAGTTGAATCTTGCCCGCCCCAATCTAACTCTTCTATACCAAAATAAGTTGCGATTAGCATAATGGTTTGCACTGCCATACTATATAAAAAGAAAGCATATAAATATCTTCTGAGCTGTAAATTTTCATTTATCCGGAACCAAATTTTCTTCAATTCTTTAAATCCATTGAACAATACATCTTTGGTAACTTTATGATTCGTCTTATTTCCTTTAGGTAAATAATAATAGGTATACTGACTAAAAACAATCCACCAAACGCCGGTTAGTATAAAAGATAATCGCGTAGGTAAGCCTTCATCTTTAAAACCAAAAGTCTCGTAAGATAAAATCATTCCTAAGCAAAGAAGAAGCAAAAGCACACTACCAATATATCCTAGAGAATAACCTTTTGCACTAATTTTATCTTGCTGCTCAGGGAAAGCAATATCAGGTAAGTAAGAATTATAAAAGACCAAACTTCCCCAAAAACCGATTAAGGCCAAAAAGTAACACAACAAGCCAAACCATAACTGTTCTAGGTTAAACCAAAACAAACCGATACAGGAAATAGCGCCCATATAACAGAAAAATTTCATGAAATTTTTCTTGTTGCCTACATAATCGGCAATTCCACTTAAAAATGGACTCAACACAGACACAACTAAAAAAGCTAAGCCGGTTACGTAACTAATTAATGTATCGTTATTAAAATCTATTCCAAGGAAAGTAACGGTATCATTAGTAATAATTCCGTCATCTATAGTAATAGTCAACGCTCCATAAAATATAGGGAATATCGCCGAGGAAATAACTAAACTGTAAACTGAATTAGCCCAGTCGTAAAAAGCCCAAGCATTCAATAATTTTTTACTTCCTTTTGGTAATGTATGCATACCCCATATTTTAGTTGATGTGCTAAAAATAGAAAAACCTTTCTAAATTAACAGAAAGGTTTTAATATTTAAATTATGTTTTTGCGTTAAGGATGGAAGCGGCAGGTATAACCTATATTTCTACCCTCTAGGGAAGGCATTATGCATTCACCGCATACATTTTATCTCTTTGTTCCTTGATTTTAGGATCGCTCATATATTCATCAAACGTTAAGTAACGGTCAATTACTCCGCCTGGCGTTAATTCGATTATTCGGTTACCTACAGTTTGTGAAAATTCGTGGTCATGAGTAGTTAACAGCACGGTTCCTTTAAAGTTCTTTAAAGAATTATTAAATGCCGTAATCGACTCTAAGTCTAAGTGGTTGGTAGGCTCATCTAACATTAATACGTTGGCTCGCTGTAACATCATTTTACTTAACATGCAACGTACTTTTTCCCCTCCAGAAAGTACTCGCGCACTTTTCAAAGCTTCTTCGCCACTAAATAGCATTTTCCCCAAGAATCCTCGAACATATACTTCTTCGCGTTCCTCTTCAGTTTTAGTGTATTGGCGCAACCAATCTACCAAAGTCATATCTTTCTCAAAATATTCTGAATTATCTACCGGAAGATAAGATTGGTTAGTGGTAACTCCCCATTCGTATTTTCCTCCTGCAGCTTCCTGCTTACCGTTGATAATTTCGTAAAAGGCAGTAGTAGCTCTAGAATCACGAGAGAAAACAACCACTTTATCTCCTTTAGAGAGGTTAATGTGAATATTACTAAATAAAGTTTCCCCTTCTAAGGTAGCTTCTAAATTTTCTATATTTAAAATTTGATCACCTGCTTCACGTTCTCTTTCAAAAATAATCGCAGGATATCTTCTGCTGGAAGGTTTTATTTCTTCCACATTTAATTTTTCAATCATTTTTTTACGAGAAGTAGCTTGTTTAGATTTGGCTACGTTCGCACTAAAACGCTGAATAAATTCTTGTAGTTCTTTTTTCTTTTCCTCAGCTTTTTTGTTTTGCTGTGCACGTTGTCTTGCTGCTAATTGAGAAGACTCGTACCAAAATGAATAGTTACCGCTAAAGTGATTTATTTTTCCAAAATCGATATCTGAAATATGTGTACAAACGGCATCTAAAAAGTGACGGTCGTGAGAAACTACAATGACCGTATTATCATAATTCGCCAAAAAATGTTCTAACCAAGAAATGGTTTCATAATCCAAATCGTTGGTAGGCTCATCCATTATCAATACATCGGGATTTCCAAATAAAGCTTGTGCTAATAACACACGTACTTTTTGCTGACCATCTAAATCTTTCATTAAGGAATAATGATAATCCTCTTTAATCCCTAGATTAGAAAGCATAGAAGCGGCGTCACTATCGGCATTCCAACCATTCATTTCTTCAAATTGCACTTGAAGCTCTCCTATTCTATCAGCATTTTCATCTGAATAATCGGCATACAACGCATCCATTTCAGCTTTCACCTCAAAAAGTGGTTGATTCCCCCTCAAGACCGTTTCTAAAACAGGATATTCATCGTATAAATTGTGATCCTGTTCTAAAACCGACATACGCTTTCCAGGCTCTAGATGTACATTCCCAGAAGTAGGATCCATCTTGCCGGATAATATTCTTAAAAAAGTAGATTTTCCGGCTCCGTTCGCTCCAATAATTCCGTAACAGTTTCCTTGAGTAAACGAAGTGTTTACCTCATCAAAAAGAACTCTTTTCCCAAACTGAACAGATAAATTTGATACAGATAACATAGACAATTATAAAATTTTTGCGAAAGTAACTAATTTACTTGATAAGATAAAAGATTAACTTTTTAAGTTTTCTATTTAACGGGTAATTAACAAGACTTAACAAAGGTTATCATAATTTTGGGCTATTCAATAATTGATTTTCACTATATGCGGCAAGTTTTTCTTTGTTTTGTTAGTACCTTATTTTTATTGGGTTGTGAAGACAAACCTGCCAGTAAAACAGGCACTTATATTGCCGGAGAAATTGTTAATGGAAATTCTAATTACCTCTCCTTAGAAAAAGATAACGAATTTATAGATTCTATTCCTGTCCAAAAAAACGGAAAGTTTTCTTATCAATTTAAAAAGGAGAATTTTAAACAAGGTATTTATACATTTAGGTATTCTCCCGAGAGTCAGATTTTTTTTATTGAAGAAGGAGATAGCTTATTATTTAGGGTAAACACCAAAGAATTTGATGAATCTTTAATGTTTACCGGAGATAAAGCCGGAGAAAATAATTTTCTCATGGAAATGTACCTGTTGAATGAAAAAGACAATGATCTTATTTTATCTTACTACAAAATAAGCCCTAAGGAATTTGCTCAAAAAACTGATTCCATAAAAAAGTTACGAGAAAGAAGGTTAGACAAACTTCAAGATCAAAATGAGTTTTCTAAAAGCTTTTTGAATTTAGCCAAAAAAACCATTGACTATGAATATTATGATTTAAGAGAGCGCTATGCTTTTTTCATCAATAAATATTTCAATGAATTCAGGAATAAAATACCCGCTAATTTTTTTAAATATAGAGATGATATAAATTTTAACGATAAAGAATTACAATCCTATTACATATACCAACGCTTTCTTGACAATTACTTAAAAAACAAAGCAATTGAAGTCTGCCTAGAACAAAACAATTCTCAAGAATGTTTTGACACTAAAAGTGTAAAAAACTTAAAAAACAGGTTGATTATCTCAGACAGTCTATTTAAGGTTAAAAACCTTAGATATAGGTTCATCACCCGTTTTGCAAGAAAGCAAATAAATTATGCAGAGAATGATACAGAAATAGATTCTACCTTAGCGTTACTTTCTAGTTTTGATTTGCCTAAAGATCAATTTCAAGAGCTTAAAGATTTAGGGGAACTCCAAAAAAATTATTTTGAAGGAAACGATGTTTCTGAGGCTAAATTGCTTAGCCCGGATGGCACAAAATATGCTTTAAAAGAAATAATAAAAAAAGGAAAAAAACCTATCGTTAGTTTCACTTGGTCCATTTATGTATCCAGCCATAAAAGACAACACAAACGAATAAATGAATTAAGAAATAGATATCCTGAAGTTGATTTTCTAGGAGTAAATATTGACAATGAAGACTCTATTGAATTATGGCGAAAAGCACTAGAAAATTTTGATTACAATAAGGAATTTGAATATAAAATAAGGGAACGAGGTAAAGACTTCTCTTTATATAAAAACCTACTGAACAAAATTTTACTCATCGATCAGAAGGGAATTATTCAAAAATCAGGATTAAATATTTTTGATCCTGATTTTGAAAATCAACTGCTCGAATTCTTGAATCAATAAGGCTATAGTTTATAATGGTTCATGAGCATTTTCTCATAAACCTTATCTGGTAAAATATGCTTTAAAGCAATACTGAATTTCTGTAAAGCCTCGCCAACTTTATAATGAATAGTAGGATTTTTTTCCTGCATCACCGCATAAACTTTTTTGGCCATCACCATAGGATTCTCACCTTTATCTACATGCTCGTCCATTAACTTTAACGTATTTCCGTAGTTTTTCTCGTAAGGAGAACCTTTTACAACAGGAGCATGATACCTTCCGGCAGCAATATTCGTAGCAAAATCACCCGGAGCAATATTCGTCATTTTTATATTGAACTCTTTTAGTTCCATCCTAAAAGCTTCCGTTGTTAGCTCCAAAGCTCCTTTAGTTGCAGAATAAATTCCGCGATAAGGCAACCCCATATAGCCGGCAATAGAAGTTATATTGATAATAAAACCATCTTTTTGTGAACGCATAGCAGGAAGTACTGCCTTAATTACATTAATCACTCCAAAATAATTGGTATCAAAAACCTTTCTTATTTCTTCATCCGGAGTTTCTTCAATAGGACCGGTAATTCCCATCCCTGCATTGTTCACCAAGTAATCTATTCTTTTTTCTTGCTGAAGGATTTTTTCTACCACTTGCTCAATGGTTTCAACTTTAGTAACATCCAGCGCTAAAAACTTGATCCCGTTCTTTTCTTGTTCTTTCGGATTCCTGCTGGTCCCGTAAACTCGATACCCCTTTGCAGCCAAAAACTCACCAATAGCTTTACCAATACCTGAAGATGCTCCGGTAATTAAAACAACTTTATTTGTCATAACTTCTAAAAATAGAAACGCAAATATCGATTATTTAATAGAAAGCTTAAAAATTGAAAGGGAAATATTTAAAAAGAGGAAATAAAAAATGGCAAGCGACCCACATCACACCGCTACGACCGTCTACCCTTGCTGCGTTCCCGCCCTGGGGGAATTCGACAGGAGCTGGTTGTGTGGGACTTGCCGATGCAAATATACAAGCTTTATCTTTTTCTGCAAGCATTTTTTAATAGGAAATGACTAAATTAGCCACTCTTTTTTAAATAAGATTTTATGAGATTTTATAACTTATTGAATGCCTTAATTTTAGTTGTATTAGTTTATTCTTGCGGAGAGAAAAAAAATAATAACAAAGCTCCTTTCAGCTTAAAAATTGAAGGCGCTTCAGAAAAAATACAGCGAGGGCAAACTGCAAAAATTCAACTTCAGCCCAAAGGCGAACAAACTATAGATTCAGTTATCTATTCTTTTGCTGGAGAAAAAGTCAACTTAAAAAACAATTCCTACACCTTTGACCTTCCGTTAGGCGAAAATACTTTTACAGCGAAAGTTTATAGTGATGGAGAAGAATACAAAATTGAAGAACAAGTAATTGTTCATAGTGATAAAAAAACAAAACTTTATACGTACGAAATTGTTAATACGTATCCTCACGATAAAGATGCATTCACCCAAGGATTGGAATTTTATAAAGATACACTTTATGAAAGTACCGGTTTAAATGGAAAATCCAGCATTAGAAAAGTAGACTACACGACAGGTAAAGTGCTTAAAAAAGTAAAGTTAAGTGATGTTTATTTTGGTGAAGGCCTAACCATTCTTAACAATAAACTTTACCAACTCACTTGGCGCTCCGGCGATGGTTTAGTTTACGATGTAAATACTTTTGAACGATTAGAAACGTTTAAATACAATAATAGTAAAGAAGGCTGGGGATTGTGTAACGATGGCGAAAAAATTTACAAGAGTGATGGTACCCAAAAAATCTGGATTTTAAACCCTGAAACTTTGGAAGAAGAGAGCTACATTCAGCCAGTCACCAATAAATCTACCATTACTAAACTTAACGAATTAGAATGGGTAGAAGGAAAAATATATGCCAATACTTGGCAAAAAGATGGTGTGGTGATTATTGACCCTAAAACCGGCGATGTTGAAGGTTTAATAGATTTTAGAGGTTTACGGGAAAAAGTAACCCAACATAAAAAATTAGACGTCCTTAATGGGATTGCCTATAATCCTGACACCAAAAAACTATATGTAACCGGTAAAAACTGGGACAAACTTTTTGAAGTGAAAATTGTAGAAAAATAATATGAGATACCTATATAGTTTACTCCTCCTCTGCTCTATTGTTTTATGGAGTTCCTGCAGAAATGATTTTAGTACAGAACCCAGCAATGGAAGGTTATCATTTTCTAAGGATACGGTTTATTTAGATACTGTTTTTTCCAATATTGGCTCAAGCACCTATCAGCTCATTGTTTACAACAGATCAGACGAAGATATCAGCATCCCTACCATTCAATTGGGTAAAGGAGAAAATTCTAATTACCGATTAAATGTAGATGGTTTACCTGGTAAATCTTTCGAAAATATAGACATCTTAGCAGAAGATAGCATTTTCGTTTTTATAGAGTCTACTACTAATATTGACAATTTCTCACAGGAAAATCAATTTCTCTTAACAGACGCCATCGAATTTGATACCGGTGCTAACCAGCAAAAAGTAGAATTGGTCACCCTTATTCAAGATGCAGTGTTTCTTTATCCTGAAAAATTTGACGATGGCACTACCGAATCACTTTCATTTGGTTTTGATGAAGAAGGAAATGAAATATTAATCGAAGGATTCTTCTTAGATGATACCGAACTTACTTTCACTAACGAAAAACCTTATGTGATTTATGGCTACGCTGCAGTTCCCGGGAACCGAACTTTAGATATTGAAGCCGGGGCACGAATTCATTTTCACGAAGCCAGCGGAATTATTGTTGCTGAAAACGGATCGCTTCATGTAA
This sequence comes from Mesonia oceanica, assembly GCF_902499555.1. Taxonomy (GTDB): domain Bacteria; phylum Bacteroidota; class Bacteroidia; order Flavobacteriales; family Flavobacteriaceae; genus Mesonia; species Mesonia oceanica. The sequence goes on along the minus strand of NZ_CABVMM010000014.1, from coordinate 87,938 downwards.
ATGGTGAGTTAAGCAGCGACCAAGAGTTATTGGAAAATGAAGTAATCTTTGAAAGTGACCGCTTAGAACCCGGTTTTAGTGAGGTTCCCGGTCAGTGGGGTGCACTTTGGCTTACAGCAGGTAGCACCAATAACATTATTGATTATGCCACTATAAAAAATGCCACCGTTGGTGTTTTAATGGATTCTAACGATGGCTCTAACCAACCGACACTTACCATTAATAACTCTAAAATCTACAATTCTTCTAACATTGGTTTATTGGCCAGAACAGGCTATGTAGAAGCCAATAATTTAGTGATTAACAAAGCTGGACAGTCTTCTTTAAATATTTCGTTAGGCGGACGGTACAATTTCACCAATTGTACTTTTGCCAATTACTGGACGCAAAGTTACCGTCCTTATCCAGCAGTTTTAGTAGAGAACCTTTTAGAAACTCCTGACCAGATTATTGTTGAAAATTTAATAGAAGCCAATTTCAATAATTGTATCATATACGGAAATGAAAACCGTGAACTTTTCTTTAGCCGAAGTGATGGAGCCGCTTTTAACTATAAATTTGAAAACTGTTTAATTAAGTTTAATGATTTCGACGGAAGTTTTGCTGAAGAATATCCATTTGAAGATGAAAACCTTTATCCGGGAACGATCATCAATGAAGACCCTAAATTTTATGAACCCTACGAAAATAAACTTTTTATCAACGAAGAATCTCCCGCTAACGGATTAGCAAATCCTGCTACAGCAACTCATCAAGATATCTTAGGAACTACAAGAAGTAATCCCCCTGATAGTGGGGCTTATGAAAGTAGTCCTTTCCCTGAAGAATAAAACACAACAAAAAACCCTGCTAGAAATAGCAGGGTTTTTGTTTAATGCAATTTATAAATTACTGCGCCATATATTTTTGAATAATAGGCTGTAATTTCATCATGTATTTTTGATTTAAAGACATACTTGCCTCCATTACATCAGGAGTTTTTGCTAAAATATTTTTTCCTGCCGGCGTATTATAAAAATCTAACATTTTCTGTAAATCTTCTTTACCAATTTTATCGATGTAGATATCGGTAATATCTCCATACATTCCTTTTATTTCTGCATTTAATTCTTTTTTAAACGCTTCTCTTTTGCTTTCAGCAATCATAGGCATAACCTGTGTTAAAGCTGCATCGATACCTGCTCCTGATTGAACTTCTACAAAATTTCTCAACTCTGCTTTAAACGCTGCATCTTCTTGTGCAAATCCAGCAAAACTAATACTTACTAAAGCTATAGCTACTAACAATTTTTTCATTTCTTATAATATTTAATGGTTAAATAAAGGTTTATCACTCATCATCGAGTGTATTTTGTTTTTAGTTTCTTCCAAAACAGCTTCGTCTTCAATATTAGTAATCACGTTATCTACTAAATCGACTACTGTTTTCATGTCTTCTTCTTTTAATCCACGTGTGGTAATGGCAGCTGTTCCTACGCGAATCCCACTGGTAACAAAAGGAGATTGATCGTCAAACGGCACCATATTTTTGTTGACGGTGATTTCAGCTTTCACTAAGGTTTCTTCCGCTTGCTTTCCGGTTACTCCTTTATTACGAAGGTCGATTAACATCATATGATTATCGGTTCCGCCGGAAATTACATCGTAACCTTTTTCAACAAAAGCTTCTGCCATCGCTTTCGCATTTTTCTTCACCTGCATCATATAGTGCAAAAACTCATCGGTTAAGGCTTCTCCAAAAGCTACCGCTTTCGCTGCAATAATATGCTCTAAAGGCCCACCTTGGTTTCCGGGAAAAACAGCACTATTAATTAAAGTTGACATTTTCTTCAATTTACCGTTTTTCAACTTTAATCCAAATGGATTCTCAAAGTCTTTACCTATAAGAATAAGACCACCTCTTGGCCCTCGTAAAGTTTTATGGGTAGTGGTGGTTACAATATGACAATGTGGAATTGGATCTGACAACAATCCTTTAGCAATTAAGCCTGCAGGATGTGCAATATCTGCCATTAAAACAGCATCAACTTCATCTGCAATTTCCCTAAATTTCTTATAATCGATTTCACGTGAATAAGCTGAAGCGCCGGCAATAATTAATTTTGGCCGTTCTTTTTTTGCCATTTCACGAACGTGATCATAATCAATTTTTCCGGTTTCCTTATCTACTCCATAAAATACAGGTTCGTATAATTTTCCTGAAAAATTCACTGGAGAACCGTGGGTCAAATGCCCTCCGTGAGAAAGGTCAAATCCTAAAATTTTATCACCCGGTTTTAAGCACGCAGCAAAAACTGCTGTATTAGCTTGTGAACCCGAATGGGGCTGCACGTTAGCATATTCAGCATTAAATAATTCTTTAGCACGTTCAATGGCAATACTTTCTACTTCATCTACTACTTCACAACCACCATAATAGCGCTTTCCCGGATAGCCTTCAGCATATTTATTGGTCAGTACAGAACCTGCCGCTTCCAACACTTGATCGCTTACAAAGTTTTCACTTGCAATAAGCTCCAAACCATTAATTTGACGATTTTTTTCTTGTTCTATTAAATCAAAAATTTCAGTATCTCTGCTATTCATAGTAAACTTCTATTAATATATTTGCCAAAAATATAAAAAGCATTCGGTTAATTGTGGGAAAATAATATATTTGAATGCATTCTTTATAAAACTTGAATTACAATTATGACCATTACTGCTAACGACCCAAAACGAAAAACTTGGTTAGACGTACCTAAAGATTCAGATTTTCCAATTCAGAATATACCTTTTGGCGTCTTTTTAACTAGAGATGATATTATAACTATAGGAACCCGAATAGGTGATTATGCCATAGATTTAGGAGCATTGCACCAATTAGGTTACTTTGAAGGAATCCCGTTAACCGATGATATTTTTCTTCAAGATACCTTGAATGATTTTATCGCTGACGGAAGGAAAACCTGGCGTGCAGTAAGAAATAGGATTGCTGATATTTTTGATGAAAAAAATTCAAGTTTAAAAGAGCACGAAGAGCACCGACGTATTGTACTTTTCACATTAGATGAAATTGAAATGCAATTGCCCGTACAAGTTGGAGATTATACCGATTTTTATTCAAGTAAAGAACACGCTACGAATGTAGGTGAATTATTTAGAGGAAAAGAAGATGCATTATTACCTAACTGGCTTCACGTTCCTGTAGCTTACCACGGAAGAAGTTCTTCTATCATCCCTAGCGGAATTCCCGTTCATCGACCAAAAGGACAAAAGAAACCCAAAGGCTCGGAAGATCCTATTTTTGGCCCTTCCCGTTTGGTAGATTTTGAACTGGAAATGGCCTTTATCACTACAGCAGCAAACCCATTAGGAGAACCCATTGCTGTGGAAGATGCTGAGGAATATATTTTTGGGATGGTATTGTTTAACGATTGGAGTGCACGTGATATTCAGAAATGGGAATATATCCCCTTAGGGCCATTTTTAGCCAAAAATTTTGCTTCATCGGTTTCCCCTTGGATTGTCACATTAGATGCTATAGAACCTTTTAGAACTGAAGGTCCTAAACCAGTAAAAAAACAACTGCCTTACTTACAATCTAAAGGAAAGAAAACTTTTGATATAGCGTTAGAGGTTGCTATTCAACCTGAAGGAAAAGCAGAAACCGTAGTAAGTCGCTCTAATTTTAAATATTTATATTGGAATATGAGTCAGCAATTGGCTCATCATACCATTAATGGCTGCCCTATTAATAGCGGAGATATGATGGGAAGTGGAACCATTTCTGGTCCTAAAGAGTCAAGCTTCGGTTCGATGTTAGAACTTTCTTGGAATGGTGACAAGCCAATAAAACTTAAAGAAGGTGGCGATCGTAAATTCATTAATGATAATGATACAGTAATTATCCGCGGCCATTGTGAAAATAAAAATGTTCGAATTGGTTTTGGTGAAGTAAGAACCAAACTTCTTCCTACCTATAAAGGATAAAATATCAACTATAAAATCATACAAAAAGCCATTCAAAATTTGAATGGCTTTTTGCTTTCAACGCTCACAGTAGGCGTTTTTAATATTTTACTAGTTCTTTCAATTCACAAACTCCGCTATTTTTTCAGCGTTAATTCCACTATGAGAAGTATGGAAAACCACATTTTTATCTTTAACAATTAATAACTGTGGGGATTCGTGAAACACTCCAAAATTTTCGGCGACTTTATTCGAAATATCTCGATGAGCTATCAAATCTAAATAATACAATTTCACTTTTTCTTCCTCATAGTTATATTCACTTTCAAACTGTCGTTTCGCCATTCGGCTAATTCCACAGCGGGTAGAGTGCTTGAAAATTACTACCACTTTTTCCTTCGATTCATCTTCCAATTGATGTAAATCCAATTCGGTTTGTAAATCATTCCAAGGGGTTTTAGAAGTTTCGGCTTTTTCCTCTTCTTCACTACCCTTAAAAATCTTATCTAAAAATCCCATAATATTCGTTGTTTAAAATAAAATTAAGAATAATAAAAACACAAAGCAGTAACTTTATAGAAGATTTAATAACTGTAATTTTGTCGGTTAAAAATTCAATTAATATGTCAATTTGTCGGTTTTTAAAAAAGGTATATATTTTGACTATTCCAAAACAAATAATAAAACGATGAACTTTAATAATTTTACTATAAAATCGCAAGAGGCCATCCAGCAAGCGCAACAGCTTGCTCAGGAAATGGGCCATCAACAAATTGAGAATGAGCATATTTTTAAAGCCATTACCTCTGTAGACGAGAACGTAACTCCATTTTTACTAAAGAAACTAAACATTAACGTCGGTTTATTTAATCAAATATTAGATAAAACCCTCGAAAGTTTTCCTAAAGTAAGTGGAGGCGACATTGTACTTTCCCGAGAAGCCGGAAAAACTGTAAATGAAGCTTCTTCTATTGCCAAAAAAATGAACGATGAATATGTTTCTATTGAACACCTCATCTTAGCCATTTTTAACTCTAAAAGTAAAGTAGCACAGATTCTAAAAGATCAAGGCGCGAGTGAAAAAGACCTAAAAGCGGCAATTGAAGAACTTCGTAAAGGAGACCGAGTAACATCACAAAGTGCAGAAGAAACCTATAATTCATTAAATAAATACGCGAAGAATCTAAATCAGTTAGCTGAAAACGGAAAATTAGATCCCGTAATTGGTAGAGATGAAGAAATCCGGCGTATTCTTCAAATTTTATCAAGAAGAACTAAAAACAACCCGATGTTAGTAGGTGAACCCGGAACCGGGAAAACTGCTATTGCAGAAGGTTTAGCCCACAGAATTGTAGCCGGCGACGTTCCTGAAAATCTAAAAAACAAAGAGATTTATTCTTTAGATATGGGAGCACTTATTGCCGGAGCTAAATATAAAGGTGAATTCGAAGAACGTTTAAAAGCGGTGATCAAAGAAGTTACTTCCAGTGACGGAAATATCGTGCTTTTTATTGATGAAATTCACACCCTAGTTGGTGCCGGTGGTGGGCAGGGAGCAATGGATGCTGCCAATATTTTAAAACCTGCTTTAGCTCGTGGTGAATTGCGAGCAATTGGAGCCACTACCTTGGATGAATATCAAAAATATTTCGAAAAAGACAAAGCACTAGAGCGTCGGTTCCAAAAAGTAACTGTAGATGAACCAGATACTGAAAGTGCCATTTCTATTCTCCGTGGGATTAAAGAGAAATACGAAACACACCATAAGGTAAGAATTAAAGATGAAGCAATTATTGCAGCCGTTGAACTTTCACAACGCTACATTACCAATAGATTTTTACCTGATAAGGCTATTGACTTGATGGATGAAGCTGCTTCTAAACTGCGAATGGAAATCAATTCCAAACCGGAAGAATTAGATGTGCTTGACCGGAAGATCATGCAATTGGAAATTGAAATTGAAGCGATTAAGCGAGAAAAAGATGAATCTAAGCTAAAATCCTTAAAAGCCGATCTTGCTAACTTAAAAGAAGAACGAGCTGAATTAAGCGCACAATGGCAAAATGAAAAAAGTGTGGTTGATAACATTCAGCAGGTAAAAACCGATATTGAAAATTATAAATTGGAAGCCGAACGTGCCGAACGTGAAGGGGATTACGGTAAAGTAGCCGAATTACGCTACGGAAAAATTAAAGAAGCGCAAGAACAACTAGAACAACTTCAAAAAGAAGTAGAAGAACAAAAGCGTGAAGGAAAAAAATCTTTAATTCAAGAAGAAGTTACCAATGATGATATCGCTGAAGTAGTTGCGAAATGGACTGGCATCCCAGTTACCAAAATGCTTCAAAGTGAACGCGAAAAATTACTGAAATTGGAAGATGAACTACACAGACGTGTGGTTGGTCAAGAAGAAGCTATTCAAGCAGTTAGTGATGCTATTAGAAGAAGTCGTGCCGGTTTACAAGATCAGAAAAAACCCATTGGTTCCTTCTTGTTCTTGGGTACTACCGGAGTTGGTAAAACAGAGCTTGCCAAAGCTTTAGCAGAATATTTGTTTGATGATGATAATGCAATGACGCGAATTGATATGAGTGAATATCAAGAACGTCACAGTGTGAGCAGATTGGTGGGAGCACCTCCGGGATATGTGGGGTATGATGAAGGCGGACAATTAACCGAAGCGGTACGAAGAAAGCCTTATTCAGTAGTCTTATTAGATGAAATTGAAAAAGCACATCCCGATACGTTTAATATTTTACTGCAAGTATTAGACGAAGGAAGGTTAACTGATAATAAAGGACGTTTAGCAGATTTTAGAAACACGATTATCATTATGACGTCCAATATGGGAAGCCATATTATTCAGGAAAAATTTGAAGCGCTTGATGATGTGGAAACAGCTATGGAAGGAGCCAAAGTAGAAGTTCTTGGTTTATTGAAACAACAAGTAAGACCAGAATTCTTAAACCGAATAGATGATATTGTGATGTTTACGCCGCTAACGCAAGCCAATATTTCAGAGATTGTAGGACTTCAATTAAAAGGAGTCACTAAAATGTTAAGTGAGCAAAATATTACTTTAGATGCTACTCCAGAAGCAATCAAACACTTAGCTAAACAAGGTTTTGATCCACAGTATGGAGCTAGACCGGTAAAAAGAACTATTCAGAAAGAAGTTTTAAATCAACTTTCTAAAGAAATTCTTTCCGGAGAAATTACAACTGATAGTATAATTTTAATCGACGCTTTTAATGATCAATTGGTTTTCAGAAATGAGACTGATAAAGTAATCAATACCGATTGAAGAGCACTGATAAAATAATTCAATACTTAAATCCCTTACGATCAACGTAAGGGATTTTTTTTGGAAAAAATATTCACATTTTTAATTATTTATATCAAGTCTAAATAAAAATATTTTATACTTTTGCGTCACTATCTGAATTAAATCTAATTAAATATATCTAAAATGAAGAACTTAGTCTTAGTGGTGATGTTGGTTTTTACTGCACTTTCACTTCAGGCACAAAGCAATGGTTCCATATCCGGAACTATTGTAGACCGGGATGGAAATCCACTCTCTAACGCAAATGTTTATTTACAAAACACCAATTACGGTACTTCCTCCAACAAAAACGGATTTTACAACTTAAGTAATATTCAATCAGGAAATTACATGCTAATCGTATCAGATATAGGATACAAAACATTTACCTCAGAAAATATCGAAATTAATGGAGAAATCACTTTAAACATAGAACTACAAAACGATGTAAGTTCTCTTGATGATGTAGTTATCTCAGGAGCTGGAAAATCTGAATACACAGAAAAAAACCCATCCCCTTCACTTAAACTACAACAAGATTTAAATAAAATCCCGCAAAACATACAAGTAATTAGTGGTGATCTTCTCGAAGACCAGCAAGCAATTAGTATGATGGAGAATATTACCCGAAACGTAAGTGGTGCTCAAATGATTGAACATTGGGGAAATTTCGCTCGTATTAACATGCGTGGTTTTAGAATCCCTCCATTTAGAAATGGAATGAATGTTCTTTCTACTTGGGGACCTATGGCAGAAGACATGGCAATGGTAGAAAAAATTGAAGTCGTAAAAGGGCCTTCTGCTTTTATGCTCTCTAGTGGTGAACCCGGAGGACTTTACAATGTGGTCACCAAAAAACCTACAGGCTTATCTCATGGAGAAATAGGTTTAACTACCGGAAGTTACAATACGCTTAGGGCAACACTTGATGTGGAAGGAAAATTAACAGCAGATAATAAATTACAATATCGTTTTGTAGGAGCCGGAACCACTCAAGAATCACATAGAGATTATGAACCCCAAAACCGGTATACTTTTGCTCCTTCTATAAAATACCAAATAGATGAAAAAACATCGGTTACTGCACAATATACTTATCAATATTATAAAACCAAATTAATTGGTTCTGCTTACGTATTCGCCCCTAGTAAATATGCCAGTTTAGATCGTGACTTTACACTTTCAGCCCCCAATTTAGGGCCTTCTATTATGAAAGAGCACTATGGTTTTATTAATTTTAATCATCAACTAAATGATGACTGGAATATAACTGCGCAATTAAGCTATTTAAATTACCAGCATCAAGGTCAAAGCTTATGGATAGATAGCACCTATAATTATAATAATGATATTCCTGCTGAAGAAAATGTTGACTATGGAGTCACAGAAGAAGGAAATCTTATTAGAACGGTTAGCATTTGGGACGCTCACGAAGAACAAAAATTAGGACAAGTATTTATAAACGGATCTTTGCAAACAGGAGGCTTGTCTCATAAAATTTTAGGTGGGTTAGATTTGGGTAATAAAAATTATATTGCTGATTGGTCACAAACAGTAGCTTTAGATACAGAAGAAGATCCCTTCAATATATACAATCCTAAAGCTCCTACCAACCTACCAGATTTTGATAGGAGTCTAGATTTACAACAAAGAGCTTCAGGAATTATTACTTCTCAATATTTATCCTATTATATTCAAGACGAATTAGGCTTTTTAGAAGATAAAATAAGATTAACCTTAGCAGGAAGATATACTGAATTTGAAAGTTCTTATAATGCAAGTTCTGACGATGAAGTTTTTACACCAAGAGTAGCTTTAGGAATTACCCCTATCGAAGGACTTACCATCTATGGAATGTACGATCAATCATTTCTACCTGAACAAGGAACAAATGCATCAGGGGAACCTTTTGACCCTGTTACAGCTGAAGATATTGAAGGAGGATTAAAATATGAATTTTTAGATGGCAAATGGAATGCAACAGCCACGTATTTTAACATCACTAAAGACAAGATCTTACAACCCGACCTTGCAAATGCTAATTATTCAGTTCAGGTTGATAGTGATATAACCTCTAAAGGAGTTGAGTTTGATTTACGCGGAGAAATCATAAAAGGCTTAGGAGTAGTTCTCAACTATGCTTATACCAATGTTGAAAATGAAGATGGAAGCCCCGTTCCTGGGTTTTCTAAACATACCACCAATGGATGGTTTAACTATAAGTTTCAGCAAGAAGAAATTAAAGGTTTAGGGATTTCATTAGGTTATCAATATTTAGTTGATCGTTCTACTTGGGCTTGGGCTGCAAACGGCAACACAGATTTACCTGACTATTTTAGAATGGATGGAGGTATTTCATGGGAAAACAATAAATTCAAAATTGCATTAAACATGAATAATATTTTAAACGAATATTTATATTCTGGAGCAAACTATGGCAGCTATGTGTATTGGCAAAGTGAACCCGGAAGAAACTTTAGATTAAGTTTAAACTATAAATTTTAAATTAGTTAACCACAGTTATTTATAAGTCTTCCCCTAAAATCAATTTTTATTTAAATTAGCCAAAAAATAACAGGGCCATACAGCCCTGTTATTTTCTTATCTGCTTTAGAAGTAATCTGGACAGACTAGCATCTAAAGAGTTATTCCCAATTTTTAACTAGTAGAAAGCTCCGGTTTTTCTTTAATTACAATTGAGCTTTCTATACTTAAGATTTTGTTTTTTGCTTTGCAACTATTAATCATATCTGCAACTTTCTTTTTAGATTCCTGTAATTCCACTATCCTATTTTTATAGCGTTCTGCACCATCAAGACCACGTTCTTCATAACTAAATATTTGTCTGGTATTAAAACTAATTTTATCTTCAATAATACTAAACAAAATTTCTTCAGCTTCGTTAGGTTTAAATTCTCCAGTGATTAGTTTAACTTCATTAAAGTTGTCCATCTTTACTTTTTTAGGAAGTAAAGATAATGATGAAATTCATAAGTTATTATTTATATTTACTATGTGATACATTAATTAATTTTATGAACTATACCCTAAATCAGCTAAAGATATTTTTAAAAATAGCAGAGCTAAAAAGCATTACTAAAGCTTCAGAATCACTACATCTTACCCAACCGGCAGTTTCTATTCAACTAAAGAATTTTCAGGATCAGTTTGATATTCCGCTAACCGAAGTTATCGGCAGACAATTATATGTTACTCCTTATGGTGAAGAAATAGCAAAAGCTGCTGAAAAAATTTTATTGGAGGTTGAAAACATGAAGCAAAAGTCTTTAGCTTTTAAAGGTCAGCTGGTGGGACAACTCACCATAGCTGTAGTTTCTACAGGAAAATATGTAATGCCTTTTTATTTAGCTCCTTTTTTAAGTAATCACAATGGTATAAATCTGGTAATGGATGTAACCAACCGTTATCAGGTATTGGAATCTTTAGAAAAAAATGAGATAGATTTTGCTTTGGTTTCTGTACTACCGGAAAATTTACAGATCGAGAAAAGAACATTTATAGACAATAAACTTTTCTTATTTGGTAGTCCTTCTCTTATAAAATCAGTACCAATTAAAGGCCAAAGAATTCCTGAAAACTTACCTCTGATTTATAGGGAAGAAGGTTCTGCTACCCGACAGGCAATGGAAAAATTTATAAGTCAGAATAAAATTCCGGTAACCAAAAAAATTCAGCTTACTTCCAACGAAGCTGTAAAACAAGCGGTTTTGGCGGGACTTGGCTATAGCATTATGCCTATAATTGGTTTGGAGAATGAAATAAAAAACAAGCAGATACAAATTGTACCTATCAAAAAATTACCCATTGTAACCTCTTGGAATTTAATTTGGTTAAAGGGTAAAAAATTCTCGCCCGCGGGTGTGGCTTATTTAGATTTCCTTACCGAACATATTGAAAGTATTAATGAAGCAAATTTTTCCTGGTTATCTAGTTATTAAATAACCAGGAAAATTGATGATAACCTGCGTTAGAATATTACTGGCATTTTGTACCGAAAAGGGAAGTTTCGATATAAAAATTTTTACAAAGGTTTCACTCAGCCTCCGTAAAACTCAGATTTACACGATTTAAACAGCAAGCTTTACAGCATCCTTGGTCGAATTCTTATCTAGATTTTCCCATTTTAAACCCGATGCATAACGCTTTATTTGACGGTCTTCCTCAGGGTTGATTACCAATAAGTAAATCCATTCGTTATCCAATAAGCTTTTTAAGTGAGGTTGTTCTTTTAAAATCTTTTCTACCCTATCAATAGGTGTTTCAATCACGACCGATAATCGCAAGGGTTGATGGTACATCTCTGAGTCACTCATTTTTAAGGACTGTAATGGTAAACCTTTGGTTAAATCGCTTCCATTGCCCTGCATCACCCCAAACTTGCCGGTTATATTATGCGTGATTTTAGAACCTGCACCAAATTTTTCATTGTCTACCGTGCTAAAGTAATAGTGATTATTGATCCATTGGGTAACTACCATAGGCCCTTGCATAATTCCAGAAAGCGCACTGCCGTCTTTATCTGTTTTCCAATCGTAAGATTGCAGAAAACATCTGCCGTTTAAATTGAGCCCTTTAGTAAGCTCTCTTGGGCCAATGATAAAACTAGCATTTTTAGCCAAGCCCCATTCTGGTCTGGTCTCCGACCAGTTATTTGATTTTTTGTGGGCTATCTTTAAACTCTCTTTTTCAGTTCCCAATCGTTCCCTAGTCGCTTCTAATTGCGCTTGCTTCAAGTTTTCGTTAATTTTCTGAAGCGCCTCTTTGTGATCCTGAGCAAATTCGGTATCAAAAATCTCTATTTCATCAGTAACCGTATTATGTTCGGCTCCCAGAAATATTGTGCTTTCCGGTATATCGATTCCAAAATTATTTTTTAATGCTAGCCTTACTTCTTTTTCATTAGCAATAGAAGCTAAAGTTCGGGCATTGTGTCTTCCCGGATTTCCTGCACAAGCACCGCAATCTAAACTGGAAGCAAATGGATTATTAGAAGTATGGCTTCCGTGACCGGTAAAAATGATGACTGGAGCAAAGGTTTTCCAACCCGTTAAATTAAAGGTTGCTTTTACAAGATTTACTTTTTCTTCTAAAGAAATATCGTGTTGATGCTCCTTTTTTCCCAGTTTAGGTTCGTAGCTTTTTTCCGCAGCTATTTTACCACGATTCATTAATTGATGGTATTTGGTAGGCAACAAAGTTCTCCCCAACAAAGATAAACCGTACAAGATTCCTGTTCCTTCTACATACCCAAAGGCAGAAGGCAGCATATTTTTCAATCTTTTAAAGAAATAGTTTTTGAATTTAATTTTTTTGAGCTGCTTTTTATAAGCTTTGGCCTGAGTTTCTTGTTCTTGTTTTATGCGATAAAAAACTTTGTAAGCAGAATCCAAAATTGGAGGACAGGATTTTCTTGTTAATCCATCTTCTGTACTTTTATAATCCATGGCAATACCGAAGAAACCTGCATATCCAAATGTTTCATAATTTCCTGATTCTTCTATTTTCCTTCTTATTAACTCAGATCGTGTGTCGATACAAAATACCATCTGAGCGTCTGGTATAGTGCTATTTTCAGGTGATTGGTTATGGGTAAGTTGTTCAGCAAGCTCTTTTTGCCAGCTTATTTCCCAAGCTTTTAAAAATAAATAAGCCAATTCCTGTTGTTTTTCATTGGTAGTTTTAAAAGTAGGCACTACCTCTATCTTTAGGTTTAATTTTTCTGCGATTGTAAGCCTAACGGCCAAATATTCTAACATAGAGATGGGTGCTTCTTCTTTCCATCCCGAGTCGGAAGATTGACGTTGTTTAATATATCCCACCCAACCTGGAAGACTCGTTAAATGAAATTGAATGCTATGATGTATTTCTTCTTCGGAACAATTTTTAAATAATTGGTCTAAAGCTATAGAGGCTGATTGTGGCGTATCTTTATCTATCTGATAGTCTTTATCGTATTTAGCTAAACCCAACCAAGCTTTATAGAAGCCTTTTTCCCGGTTGGGCATTGGCCATTCTGCCAAACCTTCATCTAAAAAAATAGAAAGCCACTTGAGCATTAATCTATTTAGTTTCAGGTTATCGGTTTGTTCTTTTATTGCAGAAGTTTGATCAAGGATTTTCAAATACGTTTCCACAGGATCTTGGTAACCATTTTCTATCAATAAATTCTCTAATTCGCGGCTGTGAAGTTCTTTTCTATCCAGTGCTTCCTTAAATACTTCGGCTTTAGGATATCCTTGTGCATTGTAAAATGTAGAAGCTTTGTTTACGGCTTCCTTGAAATGATGTTCCTCAAAACCTGAAAGTTGATTGGAAGTGATGTAAGCATATAATGGCGAAGTTTTATCTACAATTTTAGAGATTTCTTCCAGGGATTTTTTCCATTCAGTTATTTTCATCTTACTTATTTTTAGAATTGAAAATGGTTTTGTGATAGGGTTGCGAATCATTGATTAACTTGAGGTAAAGCCAGGGGAACTTTTTATAGACTCCTAACTTCATTAAGAAAAAGCCGATTAAAAATATAATTCCAAAAACAATATGTACCCAAGAAATATCTACAGGGTGATCTGTTAGTGGTAATGGATGCATGAAGTAGGTCACAGCATTATAAAGCCCTGCATATAAAACAATCCCTAACACAAACATTAGTGTAGGATAAATTATTTTTTGAGACGTTGTTAAGCTCTTTTCTTTAAAAATGTTATAAGCTACTTGACCTACCGTTATGGCTACCACCAGCGTTAAAATAATTCCGCTATCGGCGCTGGTCCCTTTACCGGTTAAGAAAGAAAACAGAAGTGCTCCCAAACTTCCAAAAATGAGAACAGCAATAGCCTGCAGGGGTTTTATTTTAATTTTTAATTTTGAAGCAGGCTCACTTTTTTTAATTTCCTCACCTGCAGAAAGGAATAGATAAGCCTTGTAAAAGCCGTGTAAAATAAGGTGAGCTACAGCCGCATTAAAAAATCCCAAACCACATTGCATAATCATAAAGCCCATTTGTGCGATGGTAGAACAAGCTAATTTTTGCTTGATATTTACCTGCAGAAGTTTGGTGAACTGCGCCGTAACTGCGGTAACACCACCTATCACAAAAAGAATGGTTAAGGTGTGAGATGCAAAAAGCAAGCTGGAAAAGAAGGCCAATAAAATTCCGCCTCCATTCACAAAACCGGCGTGCATTAAAGCTGAAGCAGGCGTAGGTGACGTCATCACCGACATTAACCAACGCTGAAACGGGAATATGGCAGATTGAATAATGGCTGCTAATATTATCGCCAAGGCTGCTGAAATTTTTGCGAATAAAGGTAAATTACTCACCTGTTCGCTTATTTTTACTATAGTGAACTCACTAGTGAACCAAGCCAATAAAAATAAGCCCACACCAAGACAAAAAGAACCCAAGAGAAAAAACTTTTGGGCATAACTAGCTGCCGCTTTTGCCTCAGGCCAATCTTTATTGACACCTATTAAATTGGCCATAAAAATTCCCATAAAAAACCAACAGGCTAAAAACAGCAGGATATGATTGGCTATTACCAGAATTATTACCGAGAGCGTAAAGCCCAAACAATTTAAAATAAAACTTCTCCTGAATTTAAAACCAACAAGGTAATTTTTGGAATAGCTGGTAATAAGGGCCGCAAAGAATAATACAACTGTCCAGATAAGAAAGCTAAAACTATTGATATAAATTACTCCTCCTAATTTCCATTCAGGTAAGTTTGAATAACAAACCATAAGAAATACGAGGTTAGTAACAAACAGCACCCAAAGCAGTAAGTTTGCTAATGAAAAAAGGCCTGTAGCGTTTTTGTTTGCGGTTACTTGTGGAGATTTCACGAACATTTTCTGTGTTAAATTATTTATCGGTGCAAATGTCTAAAACATAATTCATATATTTTTATTTATATATTATATACAAACCATTAATTATTTTTATGTATTTTAAAATATTATTTATGAAGCAATTACCTATTTACAAAGCAGGCTTGATCTAGAATAACACAGATTTGAAAAACAGAATTTGAAGAATCAAGTACTGAAACTATTCCTGTGGTTAGGGTAACTTTTATGATATATTTCAGACAATCAGGAAATAATTAATTCAAAAAAATTAAATTTATCTCCGAATTATTTAGAAGATGTTCAAATTCATTTTTAATAAATTAATGGGTTGGAAAATTGACGGAAAATTTGATCCATCCATTAAAAAATCAGTAGTTATCGTGGTTCCGCATACAAGTTGGCATGATTTCTACGTAGGTGCATTTACCCGAAAAATCATTCAGGTAGATATTAATTACATTGCAAAAAAAGAATTATTTAAAGGTCCGCTTGGCGCTTATTTAAAATGGATGGGGGGAAGCCCGCTTGATAGAACAAAGGGACAAAACAAAGTAGAAGCTATCGCTCAGCTTTTTGAGGAAAAAGAAGAATTCAGGTTAGCCTTAGCACCCGAGGGAACCCGTAAAAAAGTTTTAAAATGGAAAAGTGGTTTCTATTGGATTGCTGTATCTGCAAAAGTTCCCATTATTCCTGTGGCTTTTGATTATGGAAAAAAAGTAGTGAAAATTGGAGAAGCATTTTATCCTACCGGAAATTATGATAAAGACTATCAACTGCTTCAGTTATTTTATAAACATGTAAAAGGAAAAACCGATCTCTAATTTTCTTTTTGCGTATTCATTTTAGCGGTCAGTTCTTTCAATCTGGCTTTTCGGTTTTCTTTTTCTTGGCGAAGTTTATTCTTTTTACGTGCCATCAATTTGGCATGCTTCGCTTTATTCTTTGTATTTTTTTGAGCACCTGACTTTGCCATTTTTATTTTTCAGCAAAGATAAATAATTGTTTACAAAAGCAACGCAGCACACTTTTATACGTTCAGTTTACTTTGTAAATTGAACTTTCTTTTTCTTGATAGCTCAATTTTATGAAAATTCTACATACGGCCGACTGGCATATTGGTAAAAAACTGCATAAACATTATTTATATGAAGATTTCAACTTGTTTATCAATTGGTTAATTCCATTAATTCAAGAACAAGAAATTGAAGTGGTTTTAGTTTCCGGTGATGTATTTGATTTGGCCAATCCCTCTGCCGAAGCTAGAAAACAATATTACCGAGCTTTACTTCAGCTTAGAAAAACCAATTGCCAGCTCATTATCACCGGCGGAAATCACGACTCTCCCAGTATGCTCGACGCTCCTAAAGAGATTTTGCAAGAATTAAATGTAACTATTGTTGGCGGAATGCCGGCAAAAATAGAAGAATGCTTAATTCCGCTTCAGAACAAAAAAGGAGAAACCGAAGTAATTGTCGCAGCGATACCCTTTTTACGCGATAGCGATTTACGCTCCATTGAAGAAGGTACAGTCTACGAAAATAGAATTGAAGCCATTCGAAGAGGCATCGAAGCAACTTTTAGCAAAGCTGCAGAAAAAAGCAAAAGTCTTTATCCTGAACTACCTGTTATAGCAATGGGGCATTTATATGCAGCGGGCATCGAAACTTCCGATAGCGAACGGGATATCCAAATCGGGAATCAAGCGGCTTTTCAAGCGAGTCAGTTTGGTGAAGAATTTAGTTATATGGCCTTAGGACATATTCATAAACCACAGCGTGTAAGTGCACAAATTCCCACATTTTATAGTGGTTCTCCACTCCCACTCTCGTTTAGTGAACGTAAAGATGAAAAGCGATTACTACTCATTGATACAGAAAAAGGTTTTGAACCGGAAAGCATTTCTATTCCAAACTTTAGAAAATTAATTCGCATTAGCGGAAGCATTCCTGAAATTAAAGGAAAATTAAAAAACCTTGAACTTCAAGGAAGCCTAACCAATTTAATTGAAGTTGAACTAAAAGAAGAAAATTACGACGCTAACTTAATTGCACAATTGGATGAATTAGTAACCACTTTTGAACAACCTAATTTTGAAATTGTTAAACACCGCGCCACCTTTAAAAATCAATTACGGGAAAGCGGAAAATTATTTGAAAGCCATCGACATTTAGAAGATTTAAAACCACAAGAAGTCTTTCAAAAATTATTAGCCCAACACAGTTATCCTGAAGATGTAAAAGAAAAAGTTACGATCGCTTTTCAAGAATTGGTAGAAGGAATAAACAATAATTAACGAATGAACAATCACTCGACTCCGCTCGAGTTGACAAGCTCGTATTTCAATGAAAATATTAAAAATAGCTTTTAAAAATATTAACTCGCTGCGCGGCGAGCACGAAATAGATTTTACTAAAGAACCGTTTTTGCAGAACAGTTTATTTGCGATTACCGGACCTACCGGAAGTGGAAAAACTACGATTCTCGATGTAATTTCCTTGGCCTTGTTTAATCAAGTACCAAGATTGGGAAAATTGAGTACCACAGAAGTTCTTAAGAAAGGAGCTATTCTTACCCGAAATCAGCAAGAAGCCTACGCCAAAATCACTTACGAATGTAAACAAGGAATTTTTGCTTCCACTTGGGAAATTTCTACCGCTAGAACCGGAAACCTTCGGGATTACCATATGGAATTGGCAAACTTGGAAAGCGGGCATCTCGATTTAAAAAAATCTGATGTGCCCGGCAAAAATGAAGAATTAATTGGACTAAGTTACGACCAGTTTATCAAATCGGTAGTCTTAGCGCAAGGTGAATTTGCTAAGTTCTTGCAAGTACCCAAAAAGGAACGTGGTGCTTTACTCGAAAAGATTACCGGAACGCAAATTTACAGAAACATCGGTCAGGAAGCGTATTTAAAATATAAAGAAATAGGAACGCAAATTGAAGGAAAGCGTTTAAAAATTGAAACCTTTAGAGAACAATTATTAGCTGAAGAAGTTTATGCGGAAAAACAAAATCAGGCTGAAAAACTTCAATTGGAAAAGAAAAATCTAAGTCTTTCTATTGAAAAAAACGCAGAAGCACTTCAGTTAAAAAAGAAGTTGCAAGAACAGCAAAATCAACTTTCAACTACAGAAAAGCAAATTACTGAAGTGGAAGCTGCAACCACTACATTTGAAAAGGACAAAGGCAGTCAGCTCAAACAGCATGAAGAAATTCAATTGTTCTCAGAAGAATTGAATTTGTGGCAAAACTTACAAAACGAGCAAAAAAAGAATACGGAAGAAATTGCTAAAATTCAGCATTATTTAAAAGAATTCAACCAACAACGAACGCATTTACAAACTGAATTTTCATCAACATTTCAACTCGAGATCACTCCAGAAAATGCTTCAGATAAATTAGCTATCTATAAAGAGAACCTTAGAAGATTAATTTCAGAACGAAGCGAATTATTATCGATTTATAAGACTTCAGAACAAAATATTTCCGGGTTTATGAAAGGTTTTCAGTTTGCATCGAAACCCTCGAATACAAAAGTTTTTTTGCAAGAAGTAAAAGAAAAACAAGCTGAAAAATCTTCTTCTTTTGAAAAATTGAAAGAGAAATTTCAGCTCCAAGAAAAATATATTCCTGTTTGGCAAGAAGAAATTCAGCAACAATTAAAACTGAATCGAGCAGCAGAAAAAGAAAGTTTTGAAATTCAACAACTCAAAAAAGAAATTGATCAAAAAACAAAAGAGCTTCAAAGTTTAGGTGATTCCTTAAAAAAATTACCTCAACAAGTTGAAAAACTTCAGCAAGAATTAAAACTGAAAAATGCACAGCTAGAAGCCAAGCAAAAAACTTTAGAAGTTGAGCAATTGCAAAAAAAATTGGAAGATTATCGCAAAGATTTAGTAGAAAATGAACCTTGCCCGTTGTGCGGATCGACTCATCACCCTTTTGCTTCAGCACATCCCGAAGTTGAAAACTCTTTAAAAACAGAGGTTGAGCAGTTGCAAAAAACAATTCAGCAATTACAAAAAGAGTTAACGCAATTAGAAACGCAACTTCAACAATTTCGGCAGCAACAGGAAAAGCTTGAAAAAGAATTTACACCAACTGAAAAACTGTTAGCTGAAAAAGAAAAGGAGTTTGAAGAAAATTTCAAGGTAATTCTTCAGCAGAGAAAAGAGCAATCTTTTGCTGAAATGGAAACGAAACTAGAAACTAATGTAAAAGAATTAGACCAAGCAAAACGACTTCAGGAAGACTTAGACCAACTTCAAAACTTAGCAGAAAAAGTAAAAGAGTTAGCAGAACTGATTACCAAAGGAAAAGCAAAAAGTGAAGCCATTGAATCACTTTTTAAAGGGACCCATTTTGAAAATGAAATTAGCACTGCAGAAACTTCCTGGAACCGTAATGAGCAAAATATCTACCAACAGCAGCAACTGTTAGCAACTACTGAAAAGAGCCTAGCAGAAGTTAACCAGCAGTTGGAAAAACTAAATCTAAACTTGTCCAACAAATTACAAGCAAAAGGCTATGCTAGTATCGAAAAAGCTTTATCCCTAAGACTTTCAGCTTACGAAGCGCAAACTTGGCAAAAAGAACGAGAGCAGCTTCAACAAAAGAATATTGAATTAAAAACACTTCAGCAAAAATTACAGGAAGAGATTAAGTTGCTAAAGGAAAAAGACACTGAAACAAGTTTAGAACAATTACAGGAAAAACTCCAGCAAGAAAAAGAAAGCTTGACCAAAAATGAGGAAGAACTCAATGAAGTTTCGCGCTTATTGAAAAACCAAACAGAAAATTTAAATAAAATTAAAAAGCTACAACATGAGATTGGAAAAGAATTAGAACAATCTGAACACTGGAAAATCTTAAATGATTTGATTGGCGATAAAACCGGAAATAAGTTTAACGATTTTGCGCAAGATTTAACCTTAGCGCAATTGCTGCAACTAGCTAACAAACGTTTGATGCATTTGAGCGATCGCTACCGCATTGACCAACCCACTGATGAGGAAGACGATAGTTTAGTTGCCATTGATGAACATATGGGTCGCCAACGTCGTTCTATCAAAACCCTTTCGGGTGGAGAAACTTTTATTTTGAGTTTAGCTTTGGCCTTGGCACTTTCTGATTTAGCTTCCCGAAATATCGAAATCAATAGTCTTTTTATCGATGAAGGTTTTGGGACCTTAGATCCGGAAACTTTAGACCAGACGCTAGATACCTTAGAAGTTTTACAAGCAGAATCTTCCAAAATGATTGGGGTGATTAGCCATGTAGAAAGTTTAAAAGAGCGCATCGCTACACAAATTCAACTTACACAAAACGGACAAGGCTATAGTAATTTGAAGATTGTATAAAAAAAGCCTCAATTTCTTGAGGCTTTCTTGTAATCTATATTCTATAATTTAAAAATCCCTATCTTCATCAAAAGCTTCTAAGTATTGAGCTACGCGTTGTACGAACTGTCCACCTAAAGCTCCATTAACCACACGGTGGTCATAACTATGCGATAGGAACATTTTGTGTCTGATTCCTATAAAATCACCTTCCGGGGTTTCTATTACCGCAGGAACTTTTCTAATCGCTCCTAAAGCTAAAATCCCTACTTGTGGTTGATTGATAATTGGTGTTCCTAATACACTGCCAAAAGTTCCCACATTGGTTACGGTATAGGTTCCGCCTTGGGTTTCGTCCGGTTTTAATTTTCCTCCACGTGCACGATTGGCCAAGTCATTTACTTTTTTGGCTAAACCAACTAAGTTTAACTGGTCTGCATTATGAATTACCGGTACAATCAAGTTCCCATCAGGAAGTGCGGCTGCCATTCCTAAATTAATATTTTTACGTTTGATAATTTTATCTCCATCAACCGAAATATTAATCAACGGGAAGTCTTTGATGGCTTTTGCTACCGCTTCCATAAAAATTGGAGTAAAGGTTAACTTTTCCCCTTCACGCTTAGCGAATTCATTTTTTACTTTATTTCTCCAATTCCAGATTTTAGTAACATCTACTTCAATAAAAGATTGTACGTGTGCTGAAGTTTGTACACTATTCACCATATGGTGAGAAATCATTTTGCCCATTCGGGTCATTTCAATAATTTCATCTTCCCCATTTACGCTGATAGGTGCTGCTGTTGGTTTAGGTGCAGCTTTTTGAGGAGCACTAGCCGGTTTTGAAGCCGCTTGCGGTTGTTGTTGCCCTCTATTTTTTACGTACGCTAAAATATCGTCTTTGGTGACACGGCCATCTTTACCGGTACCTTTTACATTTTCAAGTTCATCTAATCCTATATTTTCTTCTTTGGCAATATTCTTCACTAACGGAGAATAAAAACGCTCACTATCAGAATAATCATCGTTACTCGCCGTAGCTTTAGCTTGGCTTACAGTTTCTTCAACAGCAGCTACGTTTGCTGAAGATTCTTTTGTTGAAGTAGTGGCTTCACTTTGTTCTACTTCGCCTTCGGTTTCTATAATCGCTATGGTTTGCCCTACTTGAACTACATCATCGGGTTCAAAAAGTTTTTCTACCAAGACCCCATCTACTTCACTGGGAACTTCGCTATCCACCTTATCGGTGGCAATTTCCAATACTGCTTCGTCTTCTTCGATGGTATCACCAACTTCTTTTAACCAATTAGTTATTGTTGCTTCCGCAACACTCTCTCCCATTTTGGGTAATTTCAGTTCAAATCTTGCCATATTGTTAACTTGAAGGTGTTTTTTTTATTATCGATTGCGAATTTAATTAAAAAATCAATCATAAGGTTAAATAAATTTAAAACATCAACCTAAATAAATCTTAATTCTTTTTCTTCTATACAATATTAAAAAATATTTGGTTTTTTTTGAGAATATCTTTTGTCTCTTTACTTGGATTTACTAAAACTACCTGTTTAGAGATTTTCATTAAAGGTAAATCATCATAGTGATCTGTTACCATAGTATCTAAGTGGTTTACTTCAATTGAATTTAAATAATGGACAACTCCCTGTTTTTTAACATTTCTAACATTTTCAAAATCATGTTGATAGTTAGCTACAGGGGTATTTGTTGCTAAACAAACATCAAATCTTTCATTTAAAGCTATAATTTTCGCATAGCAATCTGGCGCTGCAGTAGCTAAAATTTTAATACCAAAAGTAGCATCTTCAAGTATTTGCAATTGGTTTCTATATTCTTTTAAACTAGACACAAAACCCTCCATATCTATTTCATCATATTCTTTAATAGCTTTTAAGATTAGAAATTTCATTTTAGAATGATTAACAATCTTCAGCAGTCTTAAAAAGATAGCTTTTAAAAGAGTATACAATAATTTAACATGAAGTTTTTTTAAACTAAAATTCAGCAGATACTTGATAAAAAAATGAAAGGTATTTATACGATATAGCGTACCATCTAAATCTATTACAAGTACTTTTTTATTTACTTTTTTATTACTTATAATCATTAGACCAAGGAAATCTTAGTAGTGTATTTTTATACATATAATAATCTGGTTTTACAACCGAAGTTTCAATAGTCCAAGTCATTACTGCTATTTCTATTGTTGCATGAGGAAACTTTTTTTGCAAATTGTTTTTTACAATGAACATTGTCTTTCCTGTATCTATAGCATCATCTACAATAAGAATTTTTTTGATAAAGCTTGAATCTTCACTTTCTAAATTAAATTCTAATTTGGTCTCCTGCAATTTATTCTGATCTAAATTAGAAATTTTATGCTTTACTTTTTTTGATTCCAAAACCCGGAACCAATTTAAAATGAAATACGGCAAAATCGAAAAAATCGGTTTTAGATAACGTTGTTTAAAATGGGTAGATGTTCTTTGTAAAGTAACAACCTCAAACAAGCAGTCTTTAATATTAGGATGTGTTTTAATAGCTTCTAACACATAGCCACCACCAGTTAATATACCTACAACTAAATCTGGTGCGGCATCAAGTTTTGACATCAATCTCAAACTATTTGCCTCAAAAGATTTAGTGTTTAAAGTTAGCACCTTCATTTACTACTTATTGATTTTTTTGAGATAAAATAATAGTTTTAAAATGCTTAATTAGTACTTCCTTCATTTAAAAACAATTAATGTAAAACCTACCGTTTTGATGATTAATGATTGTGATGTAACATTTAATCTGCTAATATTATTTTCATAAAGTAATAAAAATAGCTAATTAATGTTCCATCAATTCGACTATGATTTTAGTGAATTTTCAAAAGGTACACGGTGTAAAATACTTCTCCCTAAAGTCACCTCATCGGCATATTCCAGTTCGTCCCCTACGCCAATTCCCCGTGCAATAGTAGAAGTAGTCACTTCAAAATCCTGTAACTGTTTATATATGTAAAAATTGGTTGTATCACCCTCCATCGTGCTACTTAAAGCAAAGATGATTTCAGTTACTTCTCCCCTTTTCACCTTATCTATCAAAGTTGAAATATGCAATTGATTGGGTCCAACACCATCCATCGGACTTATTTTCCCTCCCAAAACATGATACAAACCTTTATATTGACTGGTATTTTCAATAGCCATCACATCGCGAACATCTTCTACTACACAAACGATACTTTTTTCGCGATTGGGACTGGCGCAAATTTCGCATACATCGTAATCACTAATATTATGACAGTTTTTACAAAATTTCACTTCGGTTTTTAAATCTACCAAAGCTTTTGCCAAATGCGTAGTTTGCTCTTCAGGCTGTTTTAATAAATGTAAGACTAAACGTAACGCTGTACGCTTTCCAATTCCCGGAAGTTGTGCCATCTCATGTACAGCATTTTCCAACAATTTTGAAGAAAAATCCATAGCTGCAAATTTACAAATTTAAAACGGGTGATTAGCGTTTTAACGTAAAATTACTTTTGAAAGATTTATTGATGGTGGTCCCGTCTGGAAGTTGCTCTACGTATTCTACCAAAAACCAATAATCGTTAGAAGGCATTTGTTTTCCGTGATAGCTTCCATCCCAACCTCTTGAAGAAGGTGATAAACTTTTTAAAAGCTTCCCGAACCTTGTGAAAATTAAAATTTTTGCGTCAGCGTTTTGTTGCTGAAAGCCTTTTATATTCCACGTATCATGAATACCGTCTTGGTTAGGCGTAAAAAACCTGGGATAATCAATAAAGGTGGTAGTTTTAAAACTGCTTCCACAACCTTCGGTATGACGCCCCGTAACTACAAATTGTCCGCCACCTTCTACGGTTAAAGTTAACGTATTGGTTTCATCCGGCTGTTTCCAATCTTCACCATTGATGCTAAATTCATAGGTTCCTATTCCGGTAACGTTAGAAATGGTGATGCTATGTTGTTCTTCAAAATTCAAATTACTTCGTTTTACCTCAAAACTTGGTGGCGCATCGGTATAGGCATCTAATTGAAAACTGCTTATTGCATAGCAATCGGTAAAACTTGCATCTTCTACTCTTACCCAGATTTCTTGTGGAAGGGAGGTGGTATTTTCAAAAGAAGCAGGGGTAATTATTGGATTATTTCTATGCTCTGCTTCATCTTGAGAAGTATAATAATTGACTTGATAACCGCTCCCCACATTTGACAACGCAATGGAATCATTGCTTGTTAAATGGTAAACAACCTTCCCGTCTTTATTTCCATCACATTCATAAAAATCGATTAAATTATCACCTACTGAAATTCCTGCAATAGTTACGCTAATAGATTCATTTTGGCTTGCGGAGCAAATAATACTTCCATCGATGTCTTCCACATAGGTATTGATTACCGTAATGTCTGTAGTTGAGTTAATAAATTGATCAACTTCAGCGCTTCCTGCAGCATCTAATTGAATTTCTTGTGTACTTCCGCCATTAATTTGGTATTCTACTATCGCATTTTCTGATCCTGAAAATAGGACTTCTACTTCTTTTGGAGCACAGATTGGATTCTCTGAAACAGCAATACTCACGTTTTCAATTTGGTTAATAATTAAATTGAATTCAGTAACATTGGTACATTGAGTAAGATTACTGGTAACTTTCGCATAAATGGTTTTTATAGTTTGTGAGGAAGTATAAGTATCTGCTAACGGGTTAAGATTATCGGTAGCATTGGCTAAAGTTTCATAAAAATTGACCACATTCTCCGATAAATCCGGATTAATACTACTTCTTAAATTTCCTAAATTAAAATTAGCACTACCGGTATCACTACATTCTTCTATATCTGCAATTAAATTTGCCACAGGTGGTTCAGGAAATGCTCCGGTTCCTTCAGAGACAGTTCCTGTCCAATTAATTTCAAAACCACCATTGCCGACTGGTCTATCGATAACAATATAATACGATTCTCCATCCAACACATTCATCCATTCCACATAGCTATCTCCATCTTCTCCTGGACCTTCAAAAGTTTCCATCGCCGCGTCACCAATACCTGTATGATTATTGGTTTGTCCTGCCGCAATGGGATTTGTCGTAGAACACCGGATAGGCGTAGTTAAACTGGAACAATCTTCATTGGGACCATATACCCAAAAATCATAATCTACTGATAAATCAGTATTTTCAGGAATCAAATCGAAACCTAACGTACCTGATTGTACAATATCTACCCGTATCCAAATAGAATTATGTTCTTCACTGGAACAACCGGAAACTTCTTGCACTCCTGCTCCACTAGCATTAGAACTAAAACTCCCGTTCCCGCAAATCACGATTGCATTTACACAATCGTTGGGTTGCTGTGCAATCCCAAAAAAAGGACACATGATGAGGAAGCTAAGGAATACAAATTTCATAAAACAAAGGAAAATAAAAAGTCAGTCTAAAAATGAAGACTGACTTTATGTTTTACAAAATTACAATTTATTTTTACTCCTTGACAATAATGAATTCCGATCTTCTATTTTGCGCGTCTTCTTCTTCGGTACAATTAGCTCCACAATCTATTTTCGGTTCGGTGCTTCCCATTCCTTGTCCACTTAATCTATCTTTTGAAATTCCTCTAGAAATTAAATATTGCACGGTAGATTGTGCACGTTCGTTAGAAAGCTTTTTGTTGTACGAAGCACTTCCTTTAGAATCGGTGTGTGATTTTACCATAATGTTCATCGTTGGATATTTCTGCATCACACGGACTAATTTATCCAATTCTTTAGCTCCTTGTTGCGTGATAAAACTTCTATCAAATTCAAAATAGATATTATCTAATTTTACTTCAGTTTCTGTAATTTCTACTTCTTCCGGAGTTAATAATATTTCTTTTTCATTCACGCCATCAACGGGTTTCTCAATCATAAGCATTTTGGTTTCGTAGCCCGGATTAGAGATCTCTAATTGATACGGATGTTCACAAGAAACTTCAAAACTTACTTTTCCTTCAGCGTTGGTTTTAGTCGTGGTAATTTTATTTCCTTGTTCATCTAAAATAGCCACCTCTGCATTGGCGATAAGAGCTTGCGTCTTTTCATCTTTAATTAAATTCAGTAATTCAGCTTTACAAATCCCTTTAGCGATGTAAAGTTGGTCAATGCCGTCACGATTGGAAGCAAAATAACCGTTTTTATTTTCCATATCCATACTGAAGGAGAAATCATCTTTTTCAGTATTAATAGGGGCGCCCATATTTTCTGCTTTTTCTTCTTCTTCTAAGTCAAAGCTAAACACATCAAATCCGCCTAATCCTTGTCTTCCATTGGTGGAAAAATACAATACATTTTCCCGAACGGAAGGAAACCCTTCTTTGGCTGGTGTGTTAATTTTATCACCTAAGTTAACTGGTTTCCCAAGGGAATCTTCCGAAAATTCAACTTTCCATAAATCGGTATCGCCTAAACCTCCCGGCATATCAGAAGCAAAATATAAGGTTTTCCCATCATCGCTCAAGGCCGGATGCGTCACAGAATATGCTGAGCTATTGATGGAAAGCGGTTTAATGTACTCCCATTCGCCATTTACTTTTTTGGCTAAATACAAACCTTGTTGCGCGATCTTGGTTCTTCCTTTTCCTTTTTTATATAAACCTTCTTCGTGACCATCTTTAGAAAAAACCATTAAATTCCCGTCTTTACTTATAGTTACAGGGCCATCGTGATGGTTAGTATTAATATTCTCTACAGGCTCCGGCTCTGCTTTTCCGTTTAGATCTACTTGAAAAATATCTAAAAATGGCTGGTTAGACCATTTATCTTTTTTATTGCTTTTATTTCTGGTACTTACAAAATACAAGGTATTTCCGACAGCAATGGGTCCAAAATCAGTAAATTCTTTACTGCTATATGGAAGTTTTTCTACCGTAAATTTCGCATCATCTGAAGATAACTTCGGAATGTAATTTGGGTTTTTTAAATGCGCTATGGCGCGGGGATCTTTCGGTTTTAACTCCGCAAACTTATCTAACTGCTCGTTAGCTTCTTTATATTTCCCTTGTGATTTTAGGGTCTGCGCATAATTGTAATAGGTTTCAGCATCCTGTTTTTTCTGTACAGCTTTGCTATACCATTTAGCTGCTTCTTGAATATTAAAGATTCTGTAATAACTATCGCCTAATTGTTTGTATACATAGCTATTGGCTTTGCCTTTATCTACTAATTCTAAATATTCATCAATGGCATCTACGTATTGATAATTAGCGAAAAGTTGATCGGCTTCTTCGGTATTTTGATTTTGTGCTACCAAAAAACCACTGGCCAAGAAGCTTCCCACAAGTAAATATTTTTTAATCATCATGTTAGTTGAGTTTAGGATATGGCTTACAATTTATAAAAGTTTTTCTGAATAAATTACTTCTCGATAAAATTCAAACTTAGAAGATTGTTATTTGCATCATCTATATTATTAAGTTTGCATAAAACTTATCATTCCGTATGAAACCTATCCATATCCTTCTACTTATTGGTTTATACTTCGCTGTATTAATGCTCATTTCTTATTTCACAGGAAAAAATGATAGTAATGATGCATTTTTTAAAGCCGAAGGAAAATCACCATGGTATGTGGTGGCTTTTGGTATGGTAGGTGCCTCCCTTTCAGGGGTTACCTTTATTTCGGTTCCAGGTTGGGTTCGAGCTTCTGAATTTAGCTACATGCAAGTGGTGTTAGGTTATCTGGTGGGGTATTTTGTGATTGCATTTGTGCTGCTCCCCATTTATTACAGCTTAAATGTCACTTCTATTTATCAATATTTAAAGGAACGTTTTGGGAATGTAAGTTATAAAACCGGAGCTTTCTTTTTCTTTATTTCCCGGGTTTTGGGAGCTTCTTTCCGACTATTTTTAGTGGCTACCGTCTTACAATATTTTGTTTTTGATGCGTGGAATATTCCTTTCTGGGTAACCGTTGTTATTTCCATTTTATTGATTTGGATTTATACTTCACGGGGCGGAATTAAAACCATTGTTTGGACCGATACGCTACAAACTTTTTTTATGCTGGGCTCGGTTATTATTTCTATTTATTTTATTTCTCAAGAACTGCAATGGAGTTTTCAAGACTTTTTTACGGCTCCAGAATTAGAACGATATACAAGAACTTTTCATTTTGAAAGTATTCTCGATAAGAATTATTTCTTTAAAGCTTTTTTTGGGGGTATGTTTATTACGATTTGTATGACGGGTTTAGACCAAGATATGATGCAGAAGAACCTAACATGTAAAACCTTAAGCGACGCTAAAAAGAATGTACTTTCCTATAGTTTTGTGTTTATTCCGGTAAATATTCTCTTTTTATTTTTAGGAGCACTTTTATTTATTTATGCCGATCAGCAAGGTATTGGGGTCCCCATCTTGGATGGAAAAGAAAAAACCGATTTGTTGTTCCCCGAAATTGCCCTTAACGGAAATATGGGACTTGGCCTAGGCGTCATTTTTCTACTTGGTTTAATCGCTGCTGCCTATTCTAGTGCCGATAGTGCGCTTACTTCACTCACCACGAGTTTTTGTGTTGATTTTTTAGACATTGAAAAGAAAGAAGCTTCCCTTCAAAAAGGACTCCGAAAAAGAATTCACATCGTGATAAGTGTTCTTTTGATTGTGGTGATTATCTCCTTTAAATACTTATTGGATAGTAGTGTGATTGATACCTTACTTACCGTGGCCAGCTATACCTATGGACCTTTATTAGGCTTATTCAGCTTCGGAATTTTTACTAAATGGAAAATAAATGACCAATGGGTTTGGTTAGTCGCTATTATTTCTGTAGCGATAACAGCAGTCTTAGGGAATTTACCCGCAGAATACCTTGGCGGTTATCATTTTAATTATGAGTTACTTATCGTAAACGGATTAATTACTTTTCTTGGCTTAGTATTGATTCGTCGAAAGTAAAACCAGTGTACAAGCTACTTCAACTTGTATATTATTTTCCCGAAGCATCTTATAAAAATCAGGATTTTCTGTACCGGGATTAAAAATCACCCTTCTTGGGTTTAAGCCAATAATGTATTTATAATAGTCACGTTGACGCTTCGGATTTAAATAGAGTGTAACTGTATCTATATGTTGAAAACCTTTCTGCTTGGTTTCTATTTTCACATCTTCTACTTCGCCTTCCCGTAAACCAATTGCTTTCGTGTTTTGCTTATGATCACGCAATCTTTTAATCGCCATATTGGAATATCGATTTGGTTTTAAAGAAGCCCCAATTACTAAAGTTTCATTTTTTTCAGACATTATTGTAACATGCATTTTTTTAGTTCGTCCTTAAGATAGAAGATGAAATAAACACCAGAAAATATTTAACCAAATTTTCATAGTTGAGGTAAAGAAATTTATTTGGTTAATAAAAAACCCGTCATTTTTTTTGACGGGTTTATAAAATACACAACGAATATTAACAAATTGTTAAATACTATTGTTAAATGCAACTTTTTAATAATTTATTCGTCTATTATAATAATGGGTGTTAGTTATAATTTATTTGAATTAGCCTTTAAAAAATCTATCAACTAACAGATTTATTTAGATAAACCCTTTGGGCACTAGCTTGAAGGGTTATTTTTTACCAATTAATTACCGCACTTGCCCATGTAAATCCACTTCCAAAAGCGGCTAAAATTACGTGATCCCCTTCTTTTATTTTACCTTGCTCCCAAGCTTCCGTCAATGCAATGGGGATGGAAGCTGCAGTTGTATTTCCGTATTTCTGGATATTATTAAATACCTGATCATCGTTAAGTTTAAACTTATGCTGAATAAATTGAGATATTCTCAAATTGGCTTGATGCGGAATCAACATATCAATATCAGAAACTTCTAATCCGTTATCTTGTAATCCTTCCATAATCACTTCAGAAAAACGCTGCACGGCATTTTTAAATACAAACTGACCGTTCATATAAGGATAGTACGGAATATCTTCTTGTGGATTCTCTGCTATAATTTCCGGGACCCAATGCATGGTACTTGGGCCTTTTAGAGATAGTTCTAAGGCATGTTTTCCTTCTGAATGTAAGTGCGTAGATAAAATCCCTTGTCCGTTATGGTCACTTCTTGTTAATACTGCTGCTCCTGCTCCATCCCCAAAAATCACGGAAACGCCACGACCTCTTGTCGTCATATCCAATCCACCCGAATGGTTTTCACTTCCAATCAAGAGTACGTTTTTATACATTCCGGTTTTGATAAACTGATCAGCAACGGAAAGTCCGTAGATAAAGCCGCTACATTGATTTCTTACATCTAGCGCCGGACAGGTGTGAATGTCTAATAGTTCTTGCACTTGCACCCCACAACCCGGAAAATAATAATCGGGACTTAACGTGGCAAACACAATTAAATCGATATCATCTTTATGGATGTTGGCTCTTTCCAACGCAATTTTAGCAGCTTTTGCTCCCATGATGGCGGTAGAATTTCCATCGCCTTTTTTAATATGTCGTCGTTCTTTAATTCCGGTACGCTCGGTAATCCATTCGTCATTGGTTTCCATCATTTTGGAAAGATCTTCATTGGTCACTACATTTTCGGGAACGTAATAGCCCAGTCCGGAAATTTTTGATTGATATAACATTCGTATTTCTTTTTAATTTTTTGAAGTAAAAATAGAAGAATCTTAAAATTCAACACGAGCAATATACATATTATTAAAATTGAAAGGAAAAATTGCGTTTAGTTATTATATGCACGCATAGGAAATAGAAGTATGGAATTTAAAATTTGGTTCTCGATACAGTTTTGCTTGGTTTCACTTAACAAAATCACTCGACCTGACAAACCTAAATAACTTTCAATGCCTATTGTCGCAAAGTATTGGTATGTTGGGTTCTGTTTCATCTAAAACTGTAATGGAAGGACATCCAAAAGTGTAACCCAAAAAGCCAAAAATGACTGTTGCTTTGTTTTTAAAAAGCTGGCCTGCCCATTGACCATAATATTTTTCTTCACTATTCTCTATTTGTAATGGAATTAAATAAGTGCTTTCCGCATCTATAAAAACTTTTTCATGAAGAACTTTTTTAGTATTTGAATCGATAACAATTAAATATCGATGTTCTACACTTTCACCTTTTTTTAAATCTTGGACATAGTAATCTAAATTATTTAAAGAAAACTTATAAGACTGCCCCGCTTTGATTCCTTTAAACCACCATTTCCTTCTATCATCTATAATAGAATCGTCAAATTTTTTCGGAAAATCTTGACTATCTATTTTACTCCAAATCATGGGTTTTAATTTTCCAGTATGAAAAGGGTTTTCCTTTCCCATAAACACTAAATTTTCCTCCCAATTTGTAATACTTCTTCCTAAATCAAATCCAAATTCATAATCTCCTTCTTGATTTTGATAATCGCTATAAGCCCCATATATATTCATACAAGCGATAGCAGGCAAATCTTTAATAGAGAAATTGATGATGCTATCGTTTGCCATCATATATACAAATATCCTATCTGATTCTGATAATTTAAGTTGACTTAAAAGTTCTCTTCTCTGATTTTGATTTAATCTAATAGTATCTTTAGACAGGTCACTTTTTGTAAGTATTAAATTTTTATTTCTATCACTACCCTCATTGTAAGCATTTTCAAAATAAGTTTCAGACAAATTCAAAAAAGCTGTTCTTTCTTTACTATCATTATCTTTATAGTAAGGTATGACATTATATAACTTAATATCAGATTCAATATATGAGTTTGATAAAAACCCGTCGAATACATAAACCGTATCTGAGTTTTTTTCGACTCCTACCCATTCGCCTTTAAATGTTTTTTCTTTATCTTTTATTTGATCGGTAATTGTAGTTTTTTCAAGAATTTTCAACGAAGTATTTAATGGGAATTTACCCAAAACATTTCCTTTTGGCGAATCCCTATAATTTAATCCAGACCTTGCCACAACATACTTATGCTCATAATATTTTGGCGTTTCTATGCTTTTTTTGCTGACTACTGAATCTTTAGGAAGTTCTGTTGAGGTTTGTATTTCAACTTGCCTTTCAGTCTTGGGTGTTACTGAGTTTTTTATGTTTTCTTTACAACTGAAAATCAAAATTATTATGGATAGAAGAAATAATTGCAAAGAAATTTTCATGAAACGGAGATCATTTAATTTTTCTAAAAGCTTTCACTTTAGCTAAAAACTAAGTTAGTAAAAATTCCCGACTTCTATCCTCGTTCAGTTGTATCTCGCTCAGCTATTATTTGATACCTTGTTTTGTTTTTTTCTCCTATTTTTTCAAATAGATTTAATACCAATCCTTTTTTTAGATCCCTACTGGCAGTGGCTGAAGAAATATCTTTAAAAACATTCATATAATCTTTTCTTGAAAATTCCTTTTTGTTGATGAAGTTAATAAAATACTCAAGACGGTCATTTTCCGTTAGCGTTCTATTATTGTAAGCCAAAAGCTTATTGATAGAAGTATCGATAACTGTAAGCATATATTCAATAAACTTGGTAGAATTTCCTGCTCTATCACTTTGTGCTAAAGCTTGATAGTATTTTTCCTGATCTTGACTAATTAATGTTTCAAAAGGTAAAAACTCAAAAACAGGATATCTTTCCATTAAAATTAGAGTTTGCCATAATCTTCCCATTCTTCCATTACCGTCTAAAAACGGATGAATAAATTCCATTTCATAATGAAAAACACAACTCTTAATTAACTCAATTTCTTCTGATTTTTTTAAATACTCAAATAAATCTTTCATCAAATAGGGAACATTGGTAAATGAAGGGGCTAGGTGTTCAATTTTTGAACCTTTTGCAATTCCAACTCCTTGTTTTCTATATTTTCCGGCATCATCAATCAAGTTCTTCATTAAATGTTGATGTGCTTTCAGAAAACTGCTTTCCTTATGCGGATCATATCGATGCAAATTTTCATAAATCTCGATCGCATTTAGAACTTCAACAACATCTTTTTTAGGGCCAATAACCCTTTTCTTTTCTAATAGTGCGGTTATTTGTTCTTCCGTAAGCGTATTTCCTTCGATTTTTAAAGAGGAATGAATAGTTTTAATTCTGTTTTGCTTTCTCAATTTAGGAGAAGCTTTGTTTAAGTAATTCGCGTTAACTTCTCCTATTTTTTCTGAAATAGAAGTTATTAACTTTAATAGTTCTGCAGTGATTTGGTAAGGTGGCTTCATTTTATGATAGTATCAAATGATGCTATCAAAGATACATTCATTTTGGGAAATATAAAGTTGGAATTTTCACTACACTAAATTTTCCAGTCTATTCCTCCCCTATTTTTCAACCAGCGGTTTAAATCCTCCATAAACCATTCTACTGACATCAAAAATCAATTTTTCTGCGTTGGTTTAGGGTTCGACTAATGCTGCCATTCTTGGGTCTTGAGGTACTTTTTTGTTGACGGAATCCCATACTCCTTTTGAAGGAAAAACCACCCGACCGAATACAATTTCTTCGTCTTCTTTTGCTTCTACAGCTTCTGTAAAAGATTTTGTGCCTTCTAAAAACAACTCATCCCCTACAAATTCGAAATAAGCAATAGCTCCATATTCTTTCCAAATTTTCAGCTATCCCTCTTTATTTTCCTTGATTAAATAAACCATATTTTCATTAAATAGCGACAAATGATCACCTAAGCAGGAAAAGAATTCTTTATCGGTATCTTCTATAATTTTTAAGGCTTTTTGTAACACCATCGCTCCCTCGGGAGTTAATTTAATGACTTTAGCTCTGGTATCTACAGGATGTTCATGCCTTGCTATAAATTCTTTTTTCTCTAGCGTTCGCAAGACTTTAGAAACCATCATCCTATCAGAATTGCTTTGATTAGCGATATCTACTTGCGTTACTGTATCGTTTTTTTTGGAGAGCCAACCTAAAGCTGCTAAAAGTACAAATTGGGTGTGGGTTAGGTGTAAAGGATCTAAGACTCTTTTTTGTTTGCGTTGCCACAACAAAGTTACCTGGCCCAGTAAATAACCGGGACTATCGTTTGGACTTTTAAATTGAAATTTAATTTCTTTACTCATGATAAGTGGGAAGCATTTGTGATAAAATTAGCTCAAAATCGTGTGGGTTAATTTCAAAGAAACCAAACCGAAATGGATAGCCCCATCGTTGTTTATTGGGAATAAATTCTAACTCATTGATCAAAGGGATAATAGAAACGTCCTGATGATCAAAAAATTCGACATCTCTTCTAAATAGACAAAAATCTGCCGACATTTGAAAGGGATAAATAGCCTCATTTTTTACTTTTCCGATGGCTGTAAATTCCTGGCATTTATCAGGTTTTCCCATGGTCTGTTTACTGGAATAGTAAATCACAAAATCGCCTTTTTTCATTCGTTTTAATGGAGCTATTTTACCGTGACAGGCTTGTGCAAAACCGTCGGTAATTCCTTTTTTTACATGGTCTTTGGAGGCCACAATGATCCAATATTTCTCTTTTTGTCCCATAAATGTAGAAACTATTTTGTTTCTAAAAAAGTAAGTTTGTAACCATCCAAGTCTGTTACATGAAATGCCCTGCCAAAAGGAGTTTCTATAATGGGTCCGGTGGTGGTCACCTCGTTACTGATAAATCTTTCTTTTAATTCTTCCACGTTTTCGTTGACGGCAAACCAAAGCGCAACACCTATTCCCAATGCTTTGTTTTCGATGGGTTCAAGTGGGGTGCGAATGGCAAAACTAGCTTCTCCTTTACGATACTTAAATACATAGGCTTGCGGATTTGAATTTTCAATTTCAAAGCCTAATTTTTGGGTATAAAACTCTTTGGATGCTTCTAGGTTGTTTACTTGTAGGGATGCAAATGTTAATTGTCTCATGGTTTTTATTTTATTATGTTGTTGCAAATATAATATACACGACAACAAAATAACTATGATTTAATAATTTATTTTTTGGTTAGTTGTTTAAATATTTGGGAGTTTTATGGTTGTATTTGCAAAATACAACTACAATTGCTCACTAAGTTTGTAACCTATTTTAGTTTGTTACTTTAAAATATGTCATTATACCAATTAATATCATAATTCCATAAAATGCCAATGATATATTTAGATACAAATTCAAGTATATTTTTTTAAAAGGAACAAATACTTTTTTCATATACATTTTCAAGTAATAAATAACAATGGCTGGAACTAATGAAAGTAAAGAAATAACTATAATAGATGCTATTAGTGTCATTGAAATCTCTTCGAAAGTAGCATTAATTCCAATATTTTCAGTTAAATGATAATAAATAATGAAATTTAGAACAATTGAAATTATTAAAAACATTGGTCTTTTCATTCATTGGTTTTTATAAAAAATATAAGTTTTTTTTCAAATCTCATATTATGATAATCAAGAATTGTAGTTTTCTCTTTCTTCATAAGAATCCCAGTTAAATTCGTAATTCCATTCGGAACGCTCAAAATAATCTTGAAAACGTATTTCCCCATTAGATTTAACACAAAATATAAAATTCTCAATTCTATTAACTTTAAATGTCAAAATATAATAATCTAATGGTGCAAAATTTAGCTTAAAACCTTTAGTATTAGTTTCTTTTCCTATTATTGATTTTGAATCGGTAAGCTCAATTTTTTTTATTTTTGTTTTTTCCGATATTTTTGCAATGGAAAGTGCTATAGCTGCTTCTTTATCTAAAAAATTAGAGCTTTCTTTTTTCTTAAAAATTGATTTAATTTTATTGCCAATATCTTTCCACGCATCTAAATTCTCATTTATATTTTTTCCTTGAAAAAATAAAGCTCCTCCAAGAATTATTATTGTAATCCACCAATCTGCACCTCCACCAATATCTGCTTCAGCATAATCAATTTCATAATCTTTGAACTTTTTAGATAGTTCTTTTTTTTGATTTTCATCTTCTTGTGGTATGACAATTCGCATATTTTATTTTTGAATTGAGTAATTAAATTCAGGTTGTATTTTTTTCCTACCTAATAATCAGTATAGTAAAAATCTAAGTTTATGATAATAAAGATAATGTTTTTCAATTTACAATTGACCTTAGGAATTAGAAGTTAATTCTAACGTAGTTAAATCGACCGTAATTGCGGTTATTATATATTAGCCACAGGTTTTTCTCAGTCTGTTCGGATTAAATTTCTATATTTTGTCCATACATAGACATACTCACGAATTTCTTGTACTCGGTTATTAAAATTAATTTTTATTATTAAAATAATCCATTGTTTGCGTAACATCATTTCTGTACTGCATCGAGCAAATAACAATAGTGGGATTATTAATCGTTATTAATTCTCCAACGTAGGTTTCTCTTTCTTCGGAACTACCACTAACCAAAAATCCGTTGAAATATTCGGTTTTGTTTAGTTATAGTTTTTTCAGTTTAGTTCCCGTTTTCAAAGTTCGACCGAATAAGGAATTCCAAGTCGATGATTTTCCTTAATTTCTTTTTCTTATTACAGAGATTAATAGCTTATTCATATTTCACTTAATCATATTCCAAATATTTTTTATAATCGGATTCAGATTTTATTCTTTGAAAAACGTCAAAAATCTGACCGTCATTAAGCCCGTTGCTGCAAGATGTAAAGCCAATTTATTTTTTTGTTCTTCAGTTAATTTAAAATTATTTATTCTTTATTTTATTCACGTGTGTTTGTTCAACTTATCCCTAAGTAATTACACTTAACTAAATATAACAGTTTTAGCTAAGATTTTACCGGACAAACCAATTTTCAGTAACTGTACAACTTAAATTATTACTTAAAAAAAGAAAGCCCAATCGTGAATAATTGGGCTTTCTTAAAAATTTATCTTGATTTAAAAACTAATCGAGATACTTCTTAAAATGATTGATCTTTACTTCGGCTTTTAAATCGTGTAATAGATTATACAAGCCAAAAAAGGTTCTATTAATGTAGAGAAAATGCTTACTTCCACGGTTACCGTTCATTTTTCGGAGTTCGGTATCTTTACTGTATTTTTCGCTTAATTCTGTAATCTTGTTCCAAAAGCTTTCGTCTGAAAAATCAAAGGTTTCTTGATGAAACGGACTGGTAAACAGGCTCAACATCTCGTAGAATAGGTTCGAGAAATAATCGATTTCTTTTTCGGTATCATCGGGTCTTAAAATCTCTAATTCCGAGAGCTTCGCTAAAAAGAATTTTCGATTGTTGATGTTTTCAGGAACCGCTAATTCAAAATAAGGTTTGTAGAATTCTTCTGGTACTTTTTTAATACAACCAAAATCGATGGCTATTAAATTTTGGTCTTCGTCGATTAAGAAATTTCCGGGATGCGGATCGGCATGAACAGCTTTTAACTCGTGCATCTGGAACATATAAAAATCCCAAAGCGCTTGTCCTAATTGGTCGCCTTCTTCTTTGCTAAAATCTTTCTTGACAAAATCGCTTAAATGTTCGCCCTGCATCCAATCCATCGTGATGATGCGCTCACTGGAAAGTTCTTCGTAATACTTCGGGAAACGTAAATTTTCAATCTTAGCACATGCTTCAGAAATAAATTTACTTTGCTCGACTTCCAGTTTATAGTCGGTTTCTTCCAGCAACTTCCCTTCTACTTCCTTAAAGTATTTTTCAGAATCTTTTCCCTGTAGGTTAAACATTTTTGTGGCCACAGGTTTTACCATCGCCAAATCTGAACTAATACTATCGGCTACGCCGGGATATTGAATTTTCACCGCCAGCTTTTTTCCATCTTTAGTGGCTTGATGCACCTGCCCAATACTTGCCGCATTAACAGAATTTGGAGTAAATGAATCGTATAAATCTTCGGGATAAGCCCCTTGGTAATTCTTAAAGGTTTTGCGCACCAAAGGGGCTGAAAGTGGTGGGACGCTAAATTGCGCCAAACTAAACTTCTCCACGTAAGCGCTGGGCAATAAACTCTTTTCCATCGAAAGCATTTGCGCTACTTTCAACGCACTTCCTTTTAAGTTTTTGAGTCCGTCGTAAATATCTTCGGCGTTATCTTTATCGAGTTCATCTCGGGTAAGGTCTTTGTTGAAGGCTTTCTTCCCGTAATATTTCAGGTAGTTCCCTCCTATTTTTACGCCAGTTTTCACGAGCTCGGAAGTCCGCCCTATTTTTCCCGTAGGTATTTTGTCTATCGATTTCATTAGGCCATCCTTTCTTTAAATAAAAACTTCCCAAAATCGAGTACACGCTCTAAAGGCGTATTATCAAATACATCAAAAACGGTATTGACTGATTTTTCAATCGCTACATCGGTTTTTTCAAATTGCGGAGAGTGATCGTCCATCCAAAACTTCAGCAGGAATAAGGTTTGTAACCAAGCAGCTTCTGAAAATATGCGTTCGTTTCGCTGTAATAGCTTTACATTTTTGTCTTTGTTATCTTCTTCAATTAAGCCTTTGACAAAACTTATTATTTTCTTTCGCAAGCCTTTTAACTGACTTAAATTTTTTAAAGGTTCGCGATGTTCCTTCAGCATAAACAACACATAGCTTCTGTTGGCGGTAAGCATTTCGAAAAAAGTGAAATAAAAGGTAAGTAGTTTTTCTCGACTGCCAAACTGCTCTACTTCCGGAGATTTATGCATTAAATCGATGCTCTTTTGGTAAAAAGTGTTCCAGATTTCTTGCTGCACGCCTTCAAAACTACCGAAGAATTGATAAAATTGCTCTTCGGTCATTTTATTTTCTTTGCAGAATTTATAGACTGTTTTAGGAGTAGTTTCGTGCTCTAGAACGTATTCCATATAAATCGTGATTACCCGCTCTTTCGTCAATTTTACAGTAGATTTTTTTGGGGTAGTTGTTTTCTTCGTTGTCGCCATAATTCAATTCTTTCTTCAAATTTACCATTTTGTTTAATTTATTTGCTTTAAACTTAAACAAAATGTTTGTTAAATAATTTCATATTAATATCTACAACTTTTATACCTACTTCTCTATTTAACTTGTTGAATTTCAAAATATATAATTATGCGTACAGATATGAATTTTTTATAAAGCGTCATCCTGAATTCATTTAAGAATCAATTCAAATTGAATTGAATATTTAAGCAAATAGTTCTAATCAAATGACAAACTCATCTTATTCGCTGTCAGTTTGTCACTTTCCTTTTAATGGTATTTTTTTTGACCAGTTGTAAGCCAATAACATTTAAAAAATTCACAATAGATATGGCAACAGGAAAGATTAATGTTTCGGTAGAAAATATTTTTCCGCTGATTAAAAAATTCCTTTACAGCGACCACGAAATTTTCTTACGAGAGTTAATTTCTAACGCTACCGATGCAACTTTAAAACTAAAACACTTAACCAGTATTGGTGAAGCTACGGTGGAGTATGGCAATCCGGTTATTGAGGTAAAGGCTAACAAAGAAAATAAAACCCTTCATATTATTGACCAAGGAATTGGGATGACCAAAGAAGAGGTTGAAAAATATATTAATGAAGTTGCTTTTTCCGGAGCGGAAGAGTTCTTAGAAAAATATAAAGATTCTGCGAAAGATAGCGGAATCATCGGTCATTTTGGACTTGGTTTCTATTCTGCCTTTATGGTAGCCAATAAGGTTGAAATCATTACCAAATCATACAAAGATGAACCGGCAGCTCACTGGATTTGTGAAGGAACCACCGATTTCACGTTAGGGGACGCTGATAAAACAGAAAGAGGTACCGAAATTATTCTTCATCTCAATGATGATGAAACGGAATTTTTAGAGGAAAACAGAATTTCTGAGTTACTTACCAAGTATAACAAGTTTATGCCGGTACCGATTAAATTTGGTACAAAGGAAAAAACGCTTCCAAAAGCTGAAGATGCACCGGAAGATGAAGAACCTAAAAAAATTACGGTTGATAACATCATTAATAACCCGGAACCGGCTTGGACTAAACAACCTACCGATTTAGAAGAGGAAGATTATAAAAGCTTCTATCGTGAGTTATACCCGATGCAGTTTGAGGAGCCTTTATTCCACATTCACTTAAATGTAGATTATCCGTTCAACTTAACCGGAATTTTATATTTCCCTAAGTTAAGTAACGATATGACGATGCAGCGTGATAAAATTCAGTTGTATCAAAACCAGGTTTTTGTAACCGATAATGTGGAAGGGATTGTTCCTGAATTTTTGACCATGTTGAAAGGGGTGATCGATTCTCCGGACATTCCATTGAACGTTTCTCGTTCTTACCTTCAGGCTGACGGAGCGGTAAAGAAAATTTCAAGCTACATTACGCGTAAAGTAGCCGATAAATTAAAATCGTTGTTCAATAACAATCGGGAAGATTTCGAAAAGAAATGGGACGATATTAAAGTGGTGATTGAATATGGAATGCTTACCGAAGACAAGTTTTTTGAAAAAGCACAAAAATTTACCCTTTACCCAACAGTTGATGGAGAATACTTCACCTACGAAGAGTTAGAAGAAAAAATTAAAGAAAACCAAACCGATAAAGACGGGAAAATGGTGATTCTTTACGCTTCCAACAAAGACGAGCAACACAGTTATATTTCTGCAGCGAAAGATAAAGGTTATCAAGTATTATTATTAGATACGCCAATTGTTCCGC
The DNA here is from genome assembly GCF_902499555.1 of Mesonia oceanica. Classification (GTDB taxonomy): domain Bacteria; phylum Bacteroidota; class Bacteroidia; order Flavobacteriales; family Flavobacteriaceae; genus Mesonia; species Mesonia oceanica. The sequence goes on along the minus strand of NZ_CABVMM010000014.1, from coordinate 46,847 downwards.
ATTTAATTCAGAAATTAGAAACTTCTAAAGAAAATATCTCCTTTGTTCGTGTAGATAGCGATCACGTAGATAATTTAATTAAGAAAGATGAAGATAAAACTTCTAAGCTTTCTGAGGAAGAACAAGAAAAGTTAAAAGCTGATTTTGAAAAAGTAGTACCTAAGGAAAAGTACACTATTCAATTAGAGGCGATGGATAGTAATGCGGCTCCGCTAATTATTACCCAACCCGAATTTATGCGTCGTATGAAAGAGATGCAACAAACCGGCGGTGGCGGAATGTTTGGTATGGGCAATATGCCGGAAATGTACAATTTGGTTGTAAACACGAACAATGAGTTAATTTCTAGCTTAGTTGGCAAAGAAGAAGCCGAGCAAGAACGCATTATCAAGCAATCTTTAGATTTAGCGCGTCTTTCTCAAAACCTTTTAAAAGGAGAAGAATTAACGAACTTTGTGAAGCGTAGTTTTGAGATGATTAAATAAAAAAACGTAATAGCATAATAAATTTAATATTACATCGTTAAATATAGAAAACCGTCTTACCAAATAAGGCGGTTTTTTTATATTTGCATTAACCTTAAAAAAACTTATGAATACGTTCACTGCTATTTACGAAAATAAATGGTTAACCCTGATTGACGATGCCACTTCGCAGGAAGTAGGGAAAATTAGTTATCAACAACCACTTGATATTTACATCTCTATTAATGAGGATAAATTTCAACTTTCTCCTGAAAAAAGAAAAATTAAAATTTTTAAAAACTACAAGAAAATAGACACTTTGGTCAAATACAATTTCTTGGGTAATTACAAGTCTAAAAAATCAAAATTCAGAATAAAAGGAATCTCCAGTTGGAAAGGTGGAACTAAATTAGTTGATAAAAACGATAATTTACTCCTTAGTGTCACTAATGAAAATGGCTTTACCAACAACGGGAAATATAAAATCCAGACCCATCAAGATGAAGTTGCCCCTTACTGCATCCTTTTAAGTTTGCACCTCCATCTAAAGGCATCTAAATCAAATATGCTTGTTCCCATGATTACTGCCATTTTATCGGTAACTTTACTCAGAAATTTCTTTTACTAATTTAAGCTAATTATGAAACAGGTTTACCCATTTTTGTTCATTCTTCTTTTACTGAGTTGTAAAAACGACCCTAAAAACACTTCAGAAACAACAGAAGACCCCATCACTACTACAGAAGAAAAAAATAACGCCGCTAGAAATCTTGCTGAAACGATAGAAACCACCCATCACAAAGAAGATTTTTTTAATAACCAAGCGATATCCTTCAATCTTAAAGTGAATTTTGGCGGAAAACAACGTATCAATGGAAAAATAACCATGCTCACCAATTCTACAAAAATTAAGCTTGAAAAAGAAGATGGTACTACTTTAGTTTATGATGGTGACGATGTCTTCCTATATCCAAAACAAAATAATTACGACGCAGCAAGGTTTGATATCTTTACATGGCCTTACTTTTTTACCATGCCTTTTAAATTGACCGATGAAGGTACAAAATGGCAAGAGAAAAAAGAGCGCCAATTAGATAGCACTAATTACCTTACTGCAAAATTAACTTTTGAAAATAATGTAGGTGATGCGCCAGATGACTGGTACATCATCTATGCCGATAAACGAACCCATTTATTAAAAGCAGCCGCTTATATTGTTACCTACGGAAAAGATATTGAAACGGCAGAAGAAAATCCACATGCCATTGTTTATGATCGTTACTTTACCGTGAAAAGCGTTCCGGTAGCCAAATATTGGAAGTTTTACAATTGGAGCGAAGAAAAAGGAATTTATGGCGAACCTATTGGCGATGCTGAAATTTCTAAACTAAAATATTTCCCGGCAGAAGAAGCCACTTTTACGGTCCCGGAAACGGCAGTAAAAATCCAAAGATAAATTTATCTAAAAGCCTATAAACGCTATTGGAAAGAATAATTATCCTTGTATCTTTGCGTTTTTAAAATAAAACCATGATCAACGTAACTTTGCCTGACGGCAGTATTAAAGAATTTGAAAGCGGCACTACCGTATTAGAGGTCGCCAAAAGCATTAGTGAAGGTTTAGCCAGAAATGTGATTTCTGCAAAATACAACGGGACTACCGTTGAAACCAAAACCTCACTGACCACCGATGGTTCTTTAGTACTTTTTACCTGGCGCGACGATGAAGGTAAAAAAGCCTTTTGGCATAGTACTTCCCACGTGATGGCACAAGCCATTCAAGAACTATATCCGGGTGCTAAATTAACTATTGGTCCGGCAATCGAGAATGGTTTTTATTACGATGTAGATTTTGGAGAACATAAAGTATCTGAAAACGACTTCAAGAAAATTGAAGATAAAATGTTGGAAATTGCACGCGGCAAACACGAGTTTGTGATGCGTGAAGTTTCGAAGCAAGATGCTTTAGATTTCTATAAAAAAGAAAATAATCCTTTTAAGGTTGAATTAATTGAAAACCTTCAGGATGGAGATATCACTTTTTGCGATCACGACACTTTTACCGACTTATGTCGTGGCGGACACATTCCCAACACCGGAATTATTAAAGCGGTAAAATTAATGAACATTGCCGGAGCTTACTGGCGAGGTGATGAACACAACCCGCAATTAACTCGGGTCTATGGAGTGTCGTTCCCAAAACAAAAAGAATTAAAAGAATATTTAGAGCTTTTAGAAGAAGCCAAAAAACGTGACCATAGAAAATTAGGGAAAGAATTACAATTATTCACCTTCTCCCAAAAAGTAGGACAAGGTTTACCTTTATGGTTACCAAAAGGAGCTGCCTTACGGGAACGTTTAGAAAACTTCTTGAAAAAAGCACAAAAAAAAGCCGGTTACGAACAAGTAGTTTCACCACACATTGGTCAAAAAGAATTGTATGTGACTTCCGGTCACTATGCAAAATACGGAGAAGACAGCTTTCAACCCATAAAAACTCCTAATGAAGATGAAGAGTTTTTATTAAAACCTATGAACTGTCCACACCACTGTGAAATTTTCAATTCACAATCGTGGAGTTACCGTGATTTACCCAAACGCTTTGCTGAATTTGGGACGGTTTATCGTTATGAGCAAAGTGGAGAATTACATGGATTAACCCGTGTAAGGGGATTTACCCAAGACGATGCCCATATTTTTTGTACGCCAGACCAATTGGACAATGAATTTAAAAAAGTAATCGATCTTGTCTTGTACGTATTTGGTTCTTTAGGCTTTGAAAATTTTACGGCTCAGGTTTCTTTAAGAGATCCTGAAAACAAGGAAAAATATATTGGTGAAGAAGAAAATTGGGTAAAAGCAGAGAATGCAATTATCAATGCTGCCAAAGAAAAAGACTTAAACTATGTCATTGAGACAGGTGAAGCTGCCTTTTATGGTCCTAAGCTAGATTTTATGGTAAAAGATGCCTTAGGAAGAAGTTGGCAGTTAGGAACCATTCAAGTAGATTACAACTTGCCAGAACGTTTTGATCTAACCTATAAAGGTAGCGATAACGATCTTCACCGTCCGGTAATGATTCACCGAGCTCCATTTGGAAGTATAGAACGTTTTGTAGCCATTTTATTAGAACACACAGGGGGTAACTTCCCGCTATGGCTAATGCCTGAACAAGCTATCATTCTGACTTTGAGTGAGAAATATGAAAAATATTCACAAAAAGTTTTAAATTTGTTAGAAAATCACGAAATTCGCGCCCTTGCTGATGATCGTAGCGAGACTATGGGTAAAAAGATTCGTGAGGCAGAAATGAACAAACTGCCTTATATGTTGATAGTTGGCGAGCAAGAAGAGCAAGACGGCACGGTTTCTGTACGAAAGCATGGTGGAGAAGATTTAGGCGCAATGAAAATTGAAGAATTCGCCGAAATTATAAATAAAGAGATAAATTCTTCTCTAAAACCTTTTACAACTGAAGTTTAATTTAAAATTATAGAGTTATAGCAATACGTAGAAAAAAATCAAGAGGTCCGTTAAGACAAATAAAGGAAGATCCGCATAGAATCAATGATAAGATTCGTGCGAAAGAAGTTCGTTTAGTAGGTGATAACGTTGAAATGGATGTTTACCCTATTAAAAAAGCTCTTGCCATCGCTGAAGAACTTGGTTTGGATTTGGTAGAAATTTCTCCAAATGCAAAACCTCCTGTTGCAAAAGTGATGGAATACAAGAAGTTTCTTTATGAGCAGAAAAAACGTGAAAAAGCCATGAAGCAAAAAGCTTCTAAGGTGGTGGTAAAAGAAATTCGTTTTGGTCCCAATACAGATGACCACGATTACGAATTCAAGAAAAACCATGCTCAAAAGTTCTTAGAAGATGGTGCTAAACTAAAAGCGTACGTTTTCTTTAAAGGTCGTTCTATCGTATTTAAAGACAAAGGAGAAATTTTGTTACTTCGTCTAGCTACAGATTTAGAAGAATACGGTAAAGTAGAGCAAATGCCTAAATTAGAAGGTAAACGTATGACAATGTTCATCGCTCCTAAGAAAACAAAATAAACAGGATTTTCTTTAAAATAAATAAGAGAGATAATTAAAAACAAGGATAGTAATGCCTAAAATGAAGACAAAATCTAGTGCTAAAAAACGTTTTAAGTTAACTGGTACTGGAAAGATCAAGAGAAAGCACGCTTTTAAAAGCCACATTTTAACAAAGAAGTCTAAAAAGCGTAAGTTAGCTTTAACACACAGTACATTAGTACATAAAGCCGACGAAAACAATGTTAAACTTCAATTACGTTTAAAGTAATTACGGTTTAACCGGTTCAATTAATATAAACCATGGAGTATGGCCTGTAAAAAGTGTTATTGTAAATAACCGCCTGCTACAAAAAAATAATTAAAATATGCCAAGATCAGTAAATTCAGTTGCTTCAAGAGCTCGTAGAAAGAAAATCATGAAGCAAGCAAAAGGTTACTTCGGACGTCGTAAAAACGTTTGGACAGTAGCTAAAAACGCGGTTGAAAAAGCAATGTTGTATGCTTATAGAGACCGTAAAGCAAAGAAAAGAAACTTTCGTACACTATGGATTACCCGTATTAATGCGGCAGCCCGTTTAAACGGTATGTCTTATTCACAATTTATGGGTAAAGTAAAAGCGAACGATATCGAGTTAAACCGTAAAGTTCTTGCGGATTTAGCGATGAACCATCCGGATGCTTTTAAAGCCATTGTAGACAAAGTAAAATAATACAACAATAAATTATCTCTCTTATAAAAATCCGGTTCTTTGAACCGGATTTTTTCTTTCAAACAAAACCACTGCTATGGATTTTTCACAAGTAAAACTCATCGTTTCCGATATGGACGGAACATTGCTTAATTCTAAAGGAAATGTAAGCGATAAATTCTTTCAACTTTATCAATCACTAGAAAAAAAAGGAATCATGTTTGTAGCTGCGAGTGGGAGACAATTCTACAGTATAAAAAGCAAACTCTCCCCTATTCAAAATGATATTTATGTAATTGCAGAAAACGGAGGAATCACGTTAAAAGGAAAAGAAGTAATCAACACCTATACCCTAGCCTTCGACACCATAAAAACTATTATTGAAAAAGTGAGAAATATAGAGGCTACTGAAATGGTACTCTGTGCAAAATCAAAAGCTTATATTGAAAGTGACAATCCTGAATTTATTGATTTCTTTAAAGAGTTTTATACCGAATATGAAAAAGTGGAAGATTTATTGAATGTCCCACAAGATGAGTTCTTTAAAGTAGCCGTTTATCATCCCGAAAGCTCAGAAGAATATATTTATCCTTCAGTTAAATCTTTTGAAGGAGAATTACAGGTGAAAATTAGTGGTGAAAATTGGTTAGACCTTTCTAGCTTAGAAACCCATAAAGGAAATGCGCTAGAAAAGCTTCAGAAAATTTTAGGAATCGACAGAACCCAAACCGTAGTATTTGGAGATTTTAATAATGATCTGGAAATGCTTCAACTTGCAGATTTTAGCTTTGCGATGAAAAATGCGCATCCTAATGTAAAAGCTGTGGCTAATTATAGCACCAAAAGTAATGATGATGAAGGGGTCGAAACTATTCTAGAACAGATTTTAAATAGCTAGTCACCCAGCAAAGTTAATACTAGTTTACGTGGACCTCCATGATTTCTAAACTCACCGAGATAAATTCCTTGCCAAGTACCAAGGTTTAGTCTCCCATTAGTTACCGGAAGTTCTACGCTACTTCCTATCAAAGAAGATTTGATATGTGCAGGCATATCATCGGAGCCCTCAAAGGTATGCTTGTAATAGGCTTGGTTTTCAGGAACCATTTTATTGATATGCGTTTCAAAATCTTCCCGAACCGTAGGATCAGCATTTTCATTAATAGTTAAACCGGCTGAAGTATGTTTTATAAAGACCTTTAAAACCCCTTGCCTTATCTCTTTGATTTCAGTAAGATTATTTTCTACCTCCTCTGTAATTAAGTGAAAACCCCTGGATTTTTCCTTCAATTGAATTTCTTTTTGAATAATCTTCATCGCTATTTTTCTTGAATTTGCTTAAATTTAAAAACTTATTATAGATTCATGAAATACTTTTCACTTCTTATTTTTCTTCTCTTCATCCAATTCAGTTTTTCCCAGTATGTTGACTTTACCGTAATCGATTTTCAAAAATATTATAAGGTTGGGGAAGATAATGAAGTCTTTCTTCCTTTGGGGGATATTTCATTTGTAGATAAAATAACCTATTTTAAGCAAGGAAATCCTAAAGCAGAAAATATATATAGTAATACCGATCATGCGCTTGGCGCTCCCGATTATGTAAGTTACCCCGACAAAACTTATCTTTCTTTAGGTTGTGGCGGTGAACTTATAGTCGAATTTAAAAACAATGGCTTTATAGACATTGAAGGTCCCGATCTTTATTTTTTTGAAGTTGGCCCTTCTGTAGAAGCCTTTGAAGTATATATTTCTAAAGACGGCAAAAACTGGAAATATGTGCAAAAATCTTCGGGAGGTTCCAGCTATGTAGATATCGCTGCCGTGGAAAAAGGGAAGAAAAAAAACATCTATTACTATATTAAATTAAAAGACTTAGGCTCCTTTTGCGATGGTCCAACCGCCGGTGCAGATATTGATGCTATTGGAACTATTGGGGGCGTTTTAAAAGTAAACATTGACGCTAACCTCCTTTTTGATGTAGATAAATATCAACTAAGAGATAAAGCCTTAAGCACCTTAGATAATTTTCTAATTGGTTTAGAAAAAATACCGGAAGCAGAAGTGATTATAGAAGGACATACTGATGCTCAAGCTTCGCATAGTTACAATCAAAAATTAGGACTAAACCGCGCCAAAAGTGTCAAAAAGTATCTGCTTCAACATTTAAAGGAAAAAGCTAAAAATTACGACTTTCAAGTAAAATCATTAGGCGAAACTCAACCCGTAGCGAGTAATTCAACTCCCTCGGGAAGACAAAAAAACAGACGCGTAGAAATTATTGTAATTCCCTCTGAAGATTTCTATAAACAGCCTTAAGGCCGAGTTTGTCTCACTTGTTGAAGCCTTTCTAATTCTAATTGCATTTCTTCTACCTTTTCAGGATAATCTTCATATAAATTATGTGTTTCTGAAAGATCTTTTTCCAAATTGTATAATTGAGCAGGTGGAGCATTTTCCTTAATTCTACCATGAGCGATATCGCTATTTTTCTGGTGAGTAAAAACAGTTGCCGCCGGACCTCCAAAATCATGAATCCCTCTATATTCAGCTTTAAAACCGCCACCACCTTGACCGGAAATATACATCCACTTGCCTTTTCTTACTGCCAAATTTTCAATATTATCAGGAGCAATTAAAAGGGAAGGTCTTATATTTTCATCGGGATTTCCTATAAAGGTAGGTAACATATTATAACTGTCCACAGCTTCACCCTTTTTAAGTTTCCTATCGAACAAGGCTGCGAAAGTTGCCACCATATCTACATTAGAAAGTAATTGGTTTGAAACACTTCCTGCTTCCACTTTTCCAGGCCATCTCACAATAAAAGGTATGCGATGACCTCCTTCCCAAGCATCAAATTTAAACCCCAATAGTTCTCCGTTTATATGATGATCCATAGCGTAGGCATCTTGCCCTCCTCTATTCAGCATTCCCCCATTATCGCTGGTTAGTACGAGAATTGTATTTTCAGTCAAATTCTCTTTTTCCAAGGTATTCATAATTTCTCCCACTATCCAATCCAGCTCTTCAATAAAATCACCATAACGACCGGCATCACTCCTTCCCAAAAATCGTTTGGCAGGTGTAAAAGGATGATGAATATTCGTGGTTGCCAAATACAAAAAGAAGGGCTCATTTTTATGGCGTTTGATAAATGCTTGTGCTGTATCTTTTAACGTCGTCCCTACCAAGCTATCCACATATAGTTGATGAGCTTTGGTAGCTCCACCAATTTTTTGGTTCCACCGGTTCCATTTTTCAGGATAAGGAGCAGTAGCAGCTTCCTTGCCCCAAACAAACGGATCGTCTTTTTCGAAACCAACCACATGATGATTTTCAACATATACAAATGGCGGATGACTATTTAGCACAGGAACACCAAAATAATAATCGAAGCCTAATTCTAAAGGACCGGGTTTTAATTCTTCGTTCCAATTCACGGGACGAGTTTCACCAAATCCTAAATGCCATTTTCCCACACAAGCGGTGGCATAACCTTGCTCTTTGAATACATCTGCCAAAGTAAATTTAGAAGTAGGAATTAACAGGGAATCCCTATCAAAAATCGCATGCGCCACATTTGCTTTTACAGGATACTCCCCTGTGATCAATCCATAACGAGAAGGGGTGCAAACGGCCGATACCGAATGAGCGTCAGTAAACTTTTTTCCTTGTGTTGCGAGCTTATCCATATTGGGTGTATAGACTCGCTTAGCTCCGTAAGCACCAATATCGCCATACCCTAAATCATCTGCATTGATATAAATAACATTGGGTTTGTTTTGTGCTGAAAGTATTCCCAACGAAATAAAATTGAACAGCAATAGAAAATGTAAGTTGAAAAATTTAGGTTTCATCTAAAGATCGTTTTTTACAATTTCAGCTTTGTTTAAATTCTTAGCTCGAATTTCCTGTGGCTGAAGTGTTGGTAAATGATGAGTGGGATTATTCAAATAAAAATAGGCAGTCGCCGAAACATCATCACTACGGTAAAAGTTAGTCCATCCCATAGGAAAATCTTCATCACCTAACTTAGGCGGATTTTCCATTTCTAATAATTTTGTAAAATTTGGAGCGTGATCGACGGTAACCGGAATTAGCTCAGCTCCATTTTTCACCAACTCCCTTACTTTATTTGTCGGCGCCCCTCCCATTTGCTGTATAGTCACTTTTATATCGTTATAAAAATAAACAGGATCTGGAATATGATATCGATAAAAAGCAAATGCTCCTTGTTCTTTATTGGCCACTAACGATCCTTGATACTGGTTGCTATACGTTCCTTGTCCGTAGGCCGTACCAATATAATCTTCTGTACCTGAACCTGCTAAACTAGGGTAATCGGTATCGCCATCTATATATATTTTTACTTCGCCTTCGCCAAACCAAGTACCTTCATACTTTTTATTGGTAAAAATGCCAATATTAGTTCCTAAAAAACGGCCTTTTCCTTCCACCTTTGGCAAAATAGTAAATGCGGTTCCTGGTGCTGTCGCTAAGTCTCGGCTCCAATACGCATGAAAATACAACAGGTCTTTCCCTTCGTGCTTTTTCTGAACCATATTTACATCATAAAAAATAGCATCCAATTGTTTATCAGATTCATTAGTGACCGTAATTCTTGCGCCTGTTTTAAAAGGCATCGGGATTATACAATTAAAAGAACGTCCTTCCGGATCGGAAAAAAAAGCACTTTCAAAAGCTACCCGTTTACCTAATCCCACTCCAAAAAAATCTCCTAACGGAACTGAAACAGCTGGTTGACTTTTACCATCCCAAAACATTTCTATTTTTAGAGATCTTAGCATTTCTGGAGAACGATCACTTATGGTTAACCAAATTCGATTAATCACACCTCTCCCTTTCACATTGACTAACTCTATACTTTCGCCCGCCGGAATACGATCAAAAGGATGACCTTTAGCTCCTTTGTTTTCTTGAGCTGCTGCCCCTTTTTTGGCTTTGGGGTTCTCAAAACTGGCCCAACGTGTTTCTACATTTTCCGGTAAATCGTATAATTTTTGAGCTGTTATATTTAAACTTACCAGTGTGAACAAGAAAAAAATAGTCGTTTTCATGATTATTATTTTTGATTAAACAAATATGATTAAACGTTTAATCAAATCAAAATAAAAAAAGACAATTTAGCGTTGAGATGATTTTCTAAACACACATTCAGCCGTTAAAATCTCTGTCTTTTCTTGAAGTTCAGGTGTATTAACTTTGTTCAATAAAAGTTGTAGGGCACGTGTTCCCATCTGATTAATAGGCTGTTGAATATAACTTACCGGACTGTAAAAAAATTCAAAAGCTTCACTCTCATCAAAACTCGCTATGGCAATTTCATTGGGAATCTTTATATTTTTTTGCTGTAATACTCTTAATCCTGCTACGGCCAAGGAATTAGTCGCAAAAAATAAAGCCTCTACTTTCTTTTGCAGCAAGTTTTCTAAAGCTAATTCTACTTCTGCTTCTATCGCATTAAAACCGACCCTTTCTATAAAACTCTCTATGCTTTTTGATGCTTCTTGAAAACCTCCAATACGATCTTCCATGTGGATAAGTGAATTTTTATAAGCAATCATTCCTATTTTTTTAGGTGAAGTTTTTATTAGATCCTTCACCATTTCTGAAGCGATTTCAAAATTATTAATGGCAACGTTGGTGGTATTCAATTGGGGAAAATAACGATCTAATAAAACAAAAGGCATTTTCTGTTCTTGAAGGTATTCAATTTGAGCTTCAGAATTTTCGGTAGGCACGATAATAAAACCATCTACTTGTCTATTTTTCAAAAACTGAATTAGTTTCCATGACTTTTCAGCACTTTCGTCTGAACTTCCAAAAATAACGGTATATCCAAATTTGGCAGCTTCATCTTCGATGACCCGAGCAATATTAGAAAAGAACGGATTGGAAATATCGGCAACAATTAAACCTATGGTATAAGTTTTACCACTTTTTAAACTTTGAGCGATTTGATTGGGTTGGTAATTTAATTCTTGAGCAATCGCTCTTATTCGCTCTTTGGTGGCTTCACTTACCCTGCATTTTTTATTACCAAGAACATAAGAAACAGTTGCGGTAGAAACTTCTGCTTTTTTAGCAATGTCTTTAAGGGAAACTTTTTTCATTTACAAAAAATCAGGTTTTCTGTTTTTTCTTTCTCGCTGCCGGAAATAACACATTGTTTAAAATAAGTCGGTAGCCCGGTGAATTGGGATGAAGTGAAAGTTCGGTTTTGGGGTCACCCACTTTATGCTGATAGTCTTCCGGATCGTGACCGCCGTAAAATGTAAAAAAACCTTTTCCTTTAATTCCGTGAATGTAACGGGCTTCTCCGTTGGTTTTATTTTCTCCCATTACGAGAACGGTGGGTTTTATTTCGTCTCTTCTAAAGGAAGTGGTTTGCCCCATAAAACCTTTCACTAAAGCTGTATGATTTTGACAAAGCATGGTAGGAATGGGATCCCATTTTGCCGAATAATTCATCAAAGAAAAATAATCGGTTTCTTTTGGAATTCGGCGTTGGGTGGTCATATCAATAGAAGAAAACTCATAAACCATCGGGCTTCGTTCTAAGGTATAATCAGTAAAAGCAAAAGTTTTATCATAATCTATTTTACTTTGGTACGCGGGTTCACTCGCATCACCATCAAACATCGGCTCACAAATATCTACTCCCTCTGCCGAAAGGGCAATATCAAAACTATCGGTAGCGCTGCACATCGCAAACATAAATCCGCCACCAATGACATAGTCCCTTATTTTTTGAGCAACTGCTAATTTCTCTTGCGAGACTTTATCATACCCCAACTCTGTAGCTAATTCTTCTGCAGCTCTTTTTTCCTCAATATACCAAGGGGCGGCGCGATAAGCTCGATAGAATTTACCATATTGACCGGTAAAATCTTCGTGGTGTAAATGCAACCAATCATAAAGTAAAAGCTCATCGTTTAAAACTTCTTTATCGTAAACTTTTTCGTAAGGAATTTCAGCATAAGTAAGCACCATGGTTACAGCATCATCCCAAGGAGCATTTCCTTTAGGTGTGTAAACGGCAATTTTTGGAGCTTTTTCTAAAATTACTGCATCCTGATTTTGCGACGGACTTGCGATTTGATCTAAAATAGTTTGGGTTTTACCATCACTCAAAACTTCAAAGGAAACCCCTCTAATTTTACATTCTCTCCTCAATTCTTCCGTATCGGGCATCAAAAATGAACCGCCACGATAGTTGAGGAGCCATTTTACTTTCTGCTGTTTATTGAGTACCCAATAAGTGATCCCGTAAGCTTTTAAATGATCGGTTTGCGATTCGGCATCCATCGGAATTAATACATACGAGGCATAATTCTGAAAAGGGATGAATAATACTAAAAGAAGTATGAGGAAATATTTTTTCATTGTTCGCTTAAATTAAAAAAGGTTGAATGAATTCAGTTTTATTTTAACTGAAATCTATTCAACCTAAAAATAAACAATTTTTATTCCAATCGATTCTTATTCAGAAAGAATTAGAAAGGAACTTCGTTATCATCATCAGGAGTAGAATTATTCGGTCTACCAAATGCTTCATCTGCCGATGGGAAATTTGGTGGTGTGCTGAACGGGTTTTCTTCTTCTCCTTCATTCATTTTTGAATGAAATTCGAAAGGTGAATCGAAAGTTTCTAAATTACCAAACCTACCTAAATGTCCTTCGAATTTCAAACGAATGTTTTCTAAACCACCATTCCTGTGTTTTGCCACAATAAATTCGGCTTGACCATCGGTAGGTGAACGTTCTTCATCATCCCATTCTTCAATTTTATAATATTCAGGTCGGTAAATAAACGATACAATATCGGCATCCTGCTCAATTGCTCCAGATTCACGAAGGTCGGAAAGTAAAGGTCGTTTACTTCCTCCACGTGTTTCTACTGCACGGGAAAGCTGTGAAAGTGCTATCACGGGAACTTCTAGTTCTTTCGCCAAGGCTTTTAAGTTACGAGAAATGGTGGAGATTTCCTGCTCACGGTTCCCTCCTTTATTTCCTGTGGCTGCCGTCATTAATTGTAAATAATCGATCACAATGAGCTTAATCCCATGCTGTGACGATAAACGTCTTGCTTTTGCCCGTAAATCGAAAATAGAAAGCGATGGTGTATCATCGATAAACAAAGGTGCTTTCTCAAGATCTTTTACTTTTACGTTAAGCTGTTCCCATTCGTGAGTTTCTAATTTTCCTGTTCTTAATTTTTCTGAAGAAAGTCCGGTTTCCGAAGAAATAAGACGTGTAATTAACTGTACGGACGACATCTCTAAAGAAAAGAATGCTACCGGAATATTTTGATCAACAGAAATATTTCTGGCCATCGATAGCGTGAGTGCAGTTTTCCCCATACCTGGTCTTGCTGCTACAATAATTAAATCACTAGGCTGCCAACCGGAAGTTAATTTATCTAGCCTTTCAAACCCAGAAGGAATTCCACTTAAACCTTCTTTATTGGAAATATCTTCAATTTTCTTTAAAGCTTGGGTAACTAAACTCTGAGCGGTTTCTGAAGACTTTTTAATGTTACCTTGGGTAACTTCATAAAGTTTTGCTTCTGCTTTATCCAACAAGTCAAAAACATCGGTCGACTCATCGTAAGAATCTTCAATGATTTCATTGGAGATTTTAATTAAGCTACGCTGAATATATTTCTGAAGAATTATTCTCGCGTGGAACTCAATATGTGCTGAAGAGGATACTTTTTGGGTTAATTGAATAATGTAATAATCACCGCCACTCGCTTCCAATTTTCCGTCTTTTTTTAATTGACTTGAAACGGTTAATAAGTCAATTGGAGAGCCTTCTTTAAAAAGTTTAAATATGGCATCGAAAATGTGCTGATGGGCTTCTTTATAGAAAGCGTCTGGGTGCAAAATATCTACAACTTCATCTACTCCTTTTTTATCTATCATCATCGCCCCCAGCACAACTTCTTCTAAATCAACTGCTTGCGGAGGTATTTTTCCTTTCTCGAGATTAATTACATTTCCTCGACCAGAATTATATTGTTGCGATACCTTTACTTTTTCCATAGAACGAATGTAAAAAAAATGTTAATTGGAAGGCGAAAAATCCCTCTCGGATAATTCACCGATTATAAACATTCTATATGTTGATAACTAATTTTTGCTGTTAATAAGTATAAAAAAATCCAGATTGGATATCCGGATTTTTTCAAGAAGTTTTATTCTAAAGGACTTAGCCTTTGAAGACTCCCATGTTGGAATATTTTTCCATTCGCTTTTGGATCAATTCTTCTATTGATAAGTTTTTTGTTTCTTCAAAAGAATCTAAAACAACTTTTTTTAAGGTACTAAACATGGCTTCACGATCACTATGAGCTCCTCCAATAGGTTCTTTAATAATCGCATCGATTACTTCTAATTTTTTGGCATCTTTTGCCGTCAATTTCAATGCTTCTGCAGCTTGCTCCTTATGGTCCCAACTTCTCCAAAGTATGGAAGAACAGTTTTCTGGGGAAATCACCGAATACCAAGCATTTTCAAGCATCATTACTTTATCTCCTACACCAATACCTAAAGCTCCGCCACTGGCTCCTTCTCCAATAACGATCACAAAAACCTGGGTTTTCAGTTTGGTCATTTCAAAGATATTACGGGCAATGGCTTCTCCTTGTCCACGTTCTTCAGCTTCTAAACCGGGATAAGCTCCAGGAGTATCGATAAAGGTTAAAATAGGTAACCCAAATTTTTCAGCTGACTTCATCAAACGAAGGGCTTTACGATATCCTTCCGGATTGGCCATCCCGAAATTTCTGTATTGTCGGGTTTTGGTATTGTAGCCTTTTTGCTGACCGATAATCATAAAACTTTGATCACCAATTTTCCCTAAACCGCCTACCATCGCTTTATCGTCTTTTACATTTCTATCTCCATGCAGCTCTAAAAAATTATCACCGCAAAGTGCTTTAATGTAATCTAAAGTATAAGGACGGTTGGGGTGTCTAGAAAGTTGAACTCTCTGCCAAGCCGTTAAATTTTTGTATATATCTTTCTTGGTTTCTTTTAGCTTTTTCTCAATTTGCTTACAGGTTGAGCTTACATCTACCGCACTGTCTTTCCCTATCGCACACGCTTTTTCATATTGCTCTTCCAGCTCTTTAATGGGCAACTCAAAGTCTAAATATTCCATAATATGAATGAGGCTTTTTATAATTATAGCTTACAAATATATAAAACTTATTAGCTAAAAAAGTTTTAATTGTAGAGTTTCTTTTGAAGAATTATCGCTTGGCCCTATTCAATAAAACCAGTGCCAGAATACCGAAGACTATGTTGGGGAACCAAACCGCAATTAAAGGTGAAAAGGTCGATTTTTCAGCAATCGTCCCAAAAACTTTGTCTAAGAAAACATAAGAGAATGCAATGGAAATCCCTACGGCAAGATTAACCCCCATCCCTCCTCTTCGTTTCATAGCAGAAACGGAAACGGCAATAAAAGTTAAAATATAAGCAGAAACGGGAATACTCCAACGTTTGTAAGCAACTACTTTATAGATATTGATGTTTCCGGAACCACGCCGTTGTTCATCTTCAATAAATTTATTGAGTTCACTATAGGTTAAGGTTTCTGCAATATAAGTGACGGGTGTTAAGGCATCTATTTCAAAAGGTAAAATGGTATCGTATTTGGTTTCACTTTCGAGAATATCGTCACGTTCCCCTATAGTTCTCTTTTCGTATCTTGTTAATGTATAGGTAGAATCTTCTTTATTGTATTGTAAACGATCGGCACGAATTTTAAATTTCATTTCATCGTCTTCAAAATGCTCTAAGGTGAAATTACTGGCAGTTCCTGCATCGGGCCTAAAGTTACTGGCATAGATAAATTCATTATCGTTTATTTGCCGATATACATCTCTTGTTTCTTGTACCGAAGCTCCTTTTTTCAGGTACTTGTATTTAAATTCATTATAACCATTGTTAGCTACCGGTGCCAAATACATAGAAAGAAATAATGCTGCTAAACAAACGATGGTCGCTCCTATTAAATAAGGTCTAAGAAATCGATAAAAGGAAACCCCGGAACTTAAAAAAGCAATCACTTCGGTATTATTGGCTAATTTTGAAGTAAACCAAATGGTGGAAAGGAATAAAAATATAGGAAAAAGTAAATTAGCAAAATAGATGGTGAAATCCATATAATAATACACCACTTCTATAAAGGGTACTTCGTTTTCTAAGATTTTATCTATTTTTTCTGCTAAATTAACTGTGATTCCAATGGGAATAAACAGAATGAGCAGCGTTATAAAAGTGCCCAAGTAGCGTTTAAGTATGTACCAGTCTAATATTTTCAAGCTATAACCTTTTATCCATTTGTTTAACCATTTGGTCTTTCCAAGTTCTAAAATCTCCTGCTAAAATATGCTTTCTAGCTTCTCTAACCAACCAAAGGTAAAATCCTAAATTGTGAATGGTAGCAATTTGCCTGCCAAGCATTTCATTTACCGAAAATAAATGTCTTACATAGGCTTTTGAATATTCGGTATCTACCCAAGTGATGCCCATTTCATCTATGGGAGAAAAATCGTCTTCCCATTTCTTGTTCTTGATATTAATGGTCCCGTGAGCTGTAAATAACATTCCGTTACGGCCATTTCTGGTAGGCATGACGCAATCGAACATATCTACGCCCAACGCAATATTTTCGAGAATATTAATAGGTGTTCCCACGCCCATCAAATAACGGGGCTTATCTTCCGGTAAAATTTCGGTTACCACCTCTGTCATGGCATACATTTCTTCGGCGGGTTCGCCTACCGAAAGTCCACCAATAGCGTTACCGGCTGCTCCTGCATTGGCAATGTATTCTGCCGATTGTTTTCTTAAATCTTTATAAGTACTTCCTTGAACTATAGGAAATAATGTTTGCTCATAACCGTAAAGTGGCGGAGTCTTTTCAAAATGACGAATACACCTATCTAACCAACGATGCGTCATATGCATCGATTTTTTTGCGTATTTGTAATCGCAAGGATAAGGAGTACATTCATCAAAAGCCATCATAATATCGGCTCCTATAGCACGTTGAATTTCCATCACGCGCTCAGGTGTAAAAAAGTGGTAAGAACCGTCAATATGCGATTTAAACTTCACGCCTTCTTCCTTAATTTTTCGGTTTGCTGAAAGGGAATATACTTGATAACCGCCACTATCGGTCAAAATATTTCGATCCCAATTCATGAATTTGTGCAATCCACCGGCTTTTTGAAGAATATTGGTTTGTGGCCTTAAATATAAATGATAGGTATTCCCTAAAATAATATCAGGATTTATTTCTTCTTTCAATTCTTTTTGGTGAACACCTTTTACGGTAGCAATAGTTCCTACCGGCATAAAAATAGGAGTTTCTATTTTGCCGTGATCGGTAGTGATTTCACCTGCACGGGCTTTGCTATTTTTATCGGTCGCTAAAAGATCAAATTTCATAATAAAAATTAAGGAAGGGCAAAGATAATTATCTAAAAGAAAAGTGAAGTGCTTTTATTCAGCAAATCAATAAAATTCAGAAATGAAACTAAATTTTGAATTATTCACAATAAAAAGTTAATAATTGAAGTATAATTTCTTTTATAGCCTTCTAATTAGAATTACTTTTGCACAAATTGAAACAACAAACTTAAAATGCCACACAACACACAACAATTAGAAGATTTTGTTACCCAGGTAAGAAGGGATATTCTTAGGCAAGTACATAAAGTAAATTCCGGACACCCGGGAGGTTCTTTGGGCTGCGCAGAATTTTTTGTAGCACTCTATCAAGAAATTATGGAGTATAGTACAGATTTTAATATGGACGGTAAAAATGAAGATTTATTCTTTTTATCTAACGGACATATTTCTCCTGTTTTTTATAGTGTTTTAGCAAGAAGCGGCTTTTTTCCGGTAGAAGAATTAGCTACTTTTAGACACATTGATTCCCGTTTACAAGGTCATCCTACTACGCATGAAGGTTTACCGGGAATTCGAATCGCTTCCGGTTCTTTGGGACAAGGAATGTCGGTAGCCATTGGTGCTGCTGAAGCCAAAAAATTAAATAAAGATACACATTTGGTGTATTCGCTTCACGGTGACGGTGAATTGCAAGAAGGCCAAAACTGGGAAGCGATTATGTATGCAGCTGCCCATAAAGTAGATAACTTAATTGCTACGGTTGATTTAAACGGACAGCAAATTGATGGTTCTACAGATGATGTACTTCCTATGGGAAATATAAAAGATAAATTCTTGGCATTTGGTTGGGAAGTTCTTGAAATTGAAAAAGGAAATAATATAGTTGAAGTAATAAAAGGTATTAAAGAAGCTCAGCAACTTACCGGAAAAGGTAAGCCGGTTTGTATTTTGCTTCATACAGTAATGGGGAATGGTGTAGATTTTATGATGCACACGCACGCTTGGCACGGTAAAGCGCCTAATGATGAACAATTAGCCATAGGTTTAGAACAAAACCCGGAAACTTTAGGAGATTACTAAACCCATTCAACAATTATTAATTCAGAATCAATTACAATGAAAAAATATACAGATACAGGTAAAAAAGATACAAGATCAGGTTTTGGAGCAGGATTGGCAGCGTTGGGTAAAACCAATGAAAATGTAGTGGCTCTTTGCGCAGATCTAACCGGATCTTTAAAAATGGATGAGTTTAAAGCAAATCACCCGGAACGTTTCTTTCAGGTAGGAATTGCTGAAGCGAATATGATTGGAATGGCTGCGGGAATGACGATTGGTGGAAAAATACCATTTACCGGAACTTTTGCTAACTTTTCTACGGGACGTGTTTACGATCAAATAAGACAAAGTGTGGCTTATTCTGGTAAGAACGTAAAAATCTGTGCTTCCCATGCTGGTTTAACTCTAGGGGAAGATGGAGCTACCCATCAAATCTTAGAAGATATTGGTTTAATGAAGATGTTACCGGGAATGACGGTGATTAATACTTGCGATTATAACCAAACCAAAGCGGCAACAATGGCTATAGCTGAACACGAAGGCCCTGTTTATTTACGTTTTGGAAGACCAAAGGTAGCTAACTTCACTCCAGAAGATCAAAAATTTGAAATTGGCAAAGCTATTCAACTTACCGAAGGAAATGATGTAACGATTGTCGCTACCGGACATTTAGTTTGGGAAGCTTTAAAAGCTGCGGAGCAATTAGAAGAAAAAGGAATTTCGGCAGAAGTAATTAATATCCATACCATAAAACCATTGGATAAAGAAGCTATTTTAAATTCAGTAAAGAAAACAAAATGTATTGTTACTGCTGAAGAACATAATCATTTAGGTGGTTTAGGAGAAAGTGTGGCTAGGGTTTTGGCTGAAAACACGCCAACCCCACAAGAATTTATTGCCACCGATGATTGTTTTGGAGAAAGTGGAACTCCAGATCAATTAATGGAAAAATATGGTTTAAATGCAATTTCTATTGTTAAAGCTTCAGAAAGAGTAATCAAAAGAAAATAAGTAAGCTTATTTTTAACTAAAAGACCTTTTTATTTTGAATAAAAAGGTCTTTTTTATTTTAATTATTCGCAAAATTATTCAAAATAGACTAAATTATCCTTAATAATTAAAATAAAAATATAACGTTTCATAATAAAATCATAAAAATATTTATCTTTATTTAAGATTTGTTCAAAAAACAATTTATTTTTTTAATTTTTATTAATTTTTAACAATTCATCTAGAGTGAGAAAAGTAGAAGAACAGACCGAGTTTTTAGCTCAAGTTGATAAAAATTTAAATAGCATTTATTGCTATCATGATATTCCTGGTCAAAGCTTTTTTGAGCAGCATTCTCATTATAAGGGCCAATTAATCTATGTAGAAGGCGGGACAATAAATGTGGAAACAGAGGATAAAATTTATTTTGTTCCTGCTAATCATTATATCTGGATTCCATTAGGAATGAAACACGGTACTTATTCAAGTTCCGATGATGTAATGATGCGTACGCTTTACTTCCCTATGGACCGGGAAGAATTGCCATTTTATAATGAAATTGGTACTTATCCTGTAAACGATTTACTATTGCAACTACTTCTTTACACAAAAGATTGGAGAGGGGATATTGAAAGGTTTAACAGAAAGCTTTACCCCATAGTGCAAGCTATAAAAGTACTATTACCAGATTTTTCGCAAAACAAAGTACGTCTTACCTTACCTAAAATTAAGGACGAAAAGCTTAAAGAAGTTACCCAATACTTGAGTGAGAACATCGAAAAAAACATTATGCTCTCTGACATTGCAGAAAGATTTGATATCAACGAACGCTCGTTACACCGACTTTTCAAAAAAGATATCAATTTATCTTTCATTAAGTTTTTCACCTTAGTAAGAATGTATAAAGCGATAGATTATTTAGCACAGCGAAATTACAATATAAGTGAAATTGCTTCAAAAGTAGGTTATTCCAGTATTCCCACCTTTAGTAATACTTTTTATAAAGTAATAGGCAAACGTCCTTCAGATTACCAAAGAGGAGCTGAAATATTAAAATAAAAAAGCTGATTTCATTTCTTGATTCCGTATACCGCAACTCATCTGAAAGTTAAAAATAAGAAAACTTCAAGATGATCACTAGTTTATGGTATTTTTCTGATAAATAAACTAGTCATTAAACCAAGTCTTGGTTAGCACTTTCCTATTTGCTTTATTTTGAAGGAAGAATATAATTATTTTTCTTTTTAAGGTTGAATAGCGAGCCAACCGGAATTCTAGGCTAAATCTTTTTCTGCAACAACTCTTGCGATGGTGGATGTACCAAATTTAAGATTTTGATTTTCTATAATTGTCATTTGGAAACTTCCAAAATTTGAATTATAATTCAAAAAATAGAATATAAAGCGCATGCATCGTCATTTTAAACTGTACAAACCCTACGGCTATTTGAGTCAGTTTATCACCAATCAACAAAAAGCTAAAAAGAAAAAGATGTTGGGAGAATTATACGATTTCCCAAAAGAAACCATGTCTATTGGTCGATTGGATGAAGATTCTGAAGGATTACTTTTATTAAGCACGGACGGAAAAATGAGCTACGCCGTATTAAGCACTTCTGTTGAAAAGGAATATTATGTACAGGTTGACGGTATCATTACCGATAAAGCCATTGAGCAATTACAAGCCGGCGTAGAAATTGGAATTCAAGGAAAAAAATACACTACGCAACCTTGTAAAGCCAGAAAAATTGAAATACCTACGCTACCCGAACGTGCTAAAAAAATTAGGGATGAACGGCATGGACCTACTAGTTGGGCATCAATCACGATCACTGAAGGAAAATATAGGCAAGTTAAAAAAATGACGGCTGCTGTTGGCTTCCCCACCTTACGTCTGGTGCGTTACCGCGTAGATCAACTGACTATCGAAAATATGCAAGCCGGCGAAGTAGAGGAAATTACTCAGAAACTGAATGCTTATTTTCCTGAAGTTATTCAATCACACGAACAATAGCGGTTTTTAAGTATTTCGGGAATTGATTATCTACAGCATATTTCTGATTGATCTCCAATTCGATTCCAAGGTAATTTCTCGAAAATTTTTTGCGAAGATAGGTGGTCAACCCATCGGCTTTCCCTAAATACGGATAATTGAACCGGATATTAAATTCCGGTAATTCTTGCTGAAGTTGTGTCTTAAATTTTTTACAGAAATTTTTCTCATCCAATTTCGAAGAATCATATAAAATACCCATATCGGCGTTTCGCTGATCTCCATGGAGTATTGGTGTAAAGGAGTGCAAAGACAAATGAAGGACTTTTTCATTTAAATTGATCCATTCCCCTATTTGCTGTTCTACCGAGTTTCGATAAGGAAAATAATACTGCTGAAGTAATTGCTCTTTCTGTTCTATCGAAAATTTCTTGGAAATTTGAGAAAATAATTGTGGATGATGTAAAGATCTATTGAACTCAATCAACAAACGACTTATTTCATTTTTAATACTAAAATCAGCTAAACCTTTTACCTCCTTCCACAAATCTAAAGTTCCGGGATCATAAGCTCGATGTGAAGCTAACATCGCTTCTTGATCTTTAAAATAAGTTTGATAAATGGGCGGAATTTGATTTCCGCCATGTTCACAGGTAATAATTAGTTTCAATTGACAAAAAGTTTGTTTTCTTGTAAACACACAGCCAACTCTCTATAAACCTTGAAAATATTTTCTTCTGAAACATCACCTTTTAAAGCATTTAATATTCGGGTAGAAAGTGAACCGCTTGTTAGTATAAGTTGAAGGGTTTCTTGGGTTTCTTTATTCAAGTTACCCTTCACTTTTTCAACTAAAAATTGCCAGATTTGTCGAGCTGTATAACTTTTTTCAGCTAAACCAAAAACCTCTAAAAATTCTATTGAATCAATTTTCGCTTCCTCTGCTGCCAAAATCGTTTCATTCAAAATGATTAATAAGTCATCTTCATGCAACTCTTTTAATTGCGCTAAATTTAAATTGCTAATCATCCATTTTAAAACTTCCACCATAACCATCGCAATTGCCACATCGGCTTTGGGGCACTCCTGCAAATCCAGTACTCGAATTTCTATGGCATTTCTATCGAACCGGGCAATCGCACCGCGGGAATTCAAGAAATGATGTTCTAAAATCTTATCGGTATCATAAGGCTGAATTGCTTGATTAATGGGCTTAAAAATCTCACGATGATAAGCTTCTTTACTAAATACCCGTTCCGGAATCACCTTTCCTGCCAACACCGGAATTTCTTTTTGGTTGGTTTTATAAACTTGCATTCGGCTGTCTTTAAAACCGGTTTGTTTCCCTTCAAAAATAGGGGAACTTGCGGCTAAAGCCGGTAACAGCGGAAGCAACACCCGAATGGCAGCGTGCAATTTTTCAAATTCTTCATCGTCATAAAACGGAAGGTTGATGTGCATGCTTTGCACGTTTGCCCAACCGTGACCTTTACAATTGAAAATTCGGTTGTATAGTGCATAAACTTCAGAATAACTGTGCTTCCAAAGTTGCGTATCTGCAGTTGGATTCATCAAGGGATGAGAAGCTGTAGGTAATAATTGCAACTCTTTAGCTTCTAACAATGAATTTATTTCAACAACATTTTCATGAAAGTGTTCACTTAAACCTGCTAAGTCTTTTGTTGGTCCATTGGTTTTTAACTCCACCACGTGAGCCACCAATTCATTGCTCCAAGCAATTTCTCCATTCTCTACATCAGAGGTAATTTCGCCTTGCTTCAATGATAATAATTCATCTACCTGTGAAGCAACTTTTAAACTTTTTTTGTTCACGAGCATATACTCCAGCTCAATCCCAAAAACTTCAAAAAGATGGTATTTTTTCATGTTACTTCTCCTCTACCCGTTTGAGCAGAGCCTTGATAATTTGTTGGTAAACCTCATCGCCATAGTGTGCATCTTCCACACCAAAATCGATGTTAGGATTATCGTTAATTTCGATCACCAAAGGTTTTCCCTTCACTTCTTTAATATCGATGCCATACAATCCTAAGCCCATAATTTTGGCAGATTTTACGGCAACATCAATAATTGCGGATGGAACTTCTTCAACAGGCATACAATCGGCATTCCCGTCTTGGTCTTCTTTATCTTTTGCTGCCCAGTTATAAATTTGCCAATGGCCTTTGGCCATATAATAACGACAAGCATAGAACGGCTTTCCATCTAATACTCCGATACGCCAATCGTAATCGGAAGGAGTAAATTCTTGTGCGATAATCAAGTCAGAAGTTTTTAGCATTTCTTTTACCAAGTCTAAATATTCTGCTTTGGTTTTTGCTTTCTTTACACCAAATGAAAAAGTTGAATCGGGACTTTTTAACACACAAGGCAACTTAATTTCTTCTAACACCTGCTCTATATTTTCCTGGTGCAAGATTTTAGTTTTAGGGGAAGCGATATGGGCATTTTGCAAAGCTTCTGCCATAAACACCTTATTACAGCATTTTAAAATCGCATCGGGATAATCGATAATCGCAATATTTTCTTGCTGTGCTTTTCTGGCAAAGGCATAAGCTTCGTTATTCACTTCTGTACTCTGTCGAATAAACAAGGCATCAAAGGCTGAAAGTCGAGAAAGGTCTTTAGGAGAAACCAGTTCTACGTAGAAATTATTTTTTTCAGCAACTTCTATAAACTTTTTTAAAGCTTTTGTATTGCTTGGCGGTGCGGGATCGTTCTCATTTACCAAAATAGCCAGATCATACAAAAACTTAGAAGGCTTTGCGGTATCGTAACGTTTTTTAGCAAAATACTGAAGTGCAAATTCTTCTACACTACTTTTATGTTCCTGTGGAATTTCAGCATAAGAAATAGCTCGAATATGTTGAATATTCCACTTATGGGTATAGTTGAATTTTACTCGCAAAAATGGTATTTGAAAGTTTCTATAAAAAGCTGCACTTACATCTTTATACTTCTGCGCCACATTCTGTCCAAAATAAATACTCAGTACAAATTCGCGTGACTTAATATTCTTTAAACTCTGCTGTATTAAATCTTCAAACTCTTCAGAAATTACTTTCACCAATTTGGGCGCACGTAAATCTACCAAGTTTTTACTATTGGGAATGGGTGAATGCCCACGGGCTTCTGCCAAAAGGGAAACATAATAACCTTTTGATTGATAGGAATAATTTTTACAAAGGTTAAAAACGCGAAGGTTTTTCTGGCTCGCAAAATGCGCATTGGTCAGGTATTCTTGCGCCGAAACTACCTGAATGTTTTCTGCTAAAAAACTCCAGGATTTAGGATTGTCTACGACAATATATTTTTTCATTTACATGGTTAAAAAACTAGCTAAATGTAAACTAAAATTCAATTGAACAAATAAAACTTTTCTTAATTTTTAGGGATAAAAAAACCTCTATTTAAGCAATAGAGGTTTGGTTTTATTTTGTTGTAATCTAATAAATTCTTAAAATTTAAGAGCAATCAAGAACTTTATTTTAGAAGACCTCTCGACTGCGCTGGAGGTGACAATTCATTAATTGATCTACAGGAATTTACTTTACAATCACTTTTTGAACTTTGGAGGTATGCTTATTAGTTACTTTTACCAAATAAAGCCCAGCGCTTAAATTTGTATTCAATTTTATAGCTCCGGTAGCTTTCTTGCTGAATACTTTCTTTCCTAAGATGGAATAAATTTCAACTTCATAATCGTTATTCACCCCTACAATATTTATTTCCCCGCGTGTTGGATTAGGAAAAATCTTAATTTCTGTTAGTTGATTTTTTGGGGTTGACAAATCTTGCTCCCAAGTTTGTCCAGCTTGATCTCCCCAGATATAATCGACCAATTCTGGCTGATCTATAAATGGATTCCTATTCTTCTGCCAAGTGTAAACCACATTGTTTCGATTCATTTCAAAATCATCCGGTGGGTCATTTTCGTGCCACTCTAACAAAGTCGCTAAATCTCCAAATTCACCTACATTACCATCAGGATAACCATCTACCACCGACAATCCATTATAGCGAATAGCCATATAGAAAATACTTCTGGCTACATCTCCTTTAAAACTTCCTTGAGTATTTTCTGGACCGATGTATTCATCCTGACCGTAAAATTTATTTCCGCGAGAACTATTTTCAGGGCCATCTGCCGCTCTTAAATGATGGGCATCAGAATTTCCGTGTCTTAAAGAATCTGCATTGGTATTCCAATACACATTAATCCCATCGGCAATATCATCATCGCCGATGCTATAATAACCTCCTCTTGAACGAGGAAAAACATGCTCTCTATTCCAGGTTCCTGTGTTATTGGAAGTCATTTGTCGATCTAATTTTGGCCGACCTTGTTCGGTATAGACTAACCACATTTCATTACTATTTAATGGGTTTTGATCTGCTTCTTCTAAAATATCATACACATCGGCATACGTTTGTGCTCTTACCACTCCTTCTTCAGCTATAATCGCTTGTAAAGCATCCCGTAAACCTTGTCCGGATGTTCCATCTAATGAATTGTAATAATTTGCAGGTACTGTACTTTCAACTTGATCATAAGTAGGATTTAGCGGCGTTCCCCAAGCGGCTACAGTATAATCGTTATCGACAACCCGAATTAAAATATTATCGTTGAGTTTCATGTATTCATCAGGAAGAGGATTCATTTGAATAATTAACTCTTCATCGCCTTCATCATCATTATCATCAATTAAAGTGATATTGGTGGTAACTGAATTTTGTCCCTGCGGAATAGTTACCGAAGTAATTCCAGAAAAATCTGAAGCATTAAAACCTCCATTAGCTAAATTAAAAGTAATCGTCAAGTCACTCCCTGAAACATTTTCCTGTGTCGTAAATTCTATTGGAAATGTATCTCCTTCATTATATTGCGTTGCACTCACGTTGATGCTGACACCGTTTAAAATAACTCCACTACCATCATTTAATAGCCTTGGGGTTGGCGCACCCACAAAATAGGTTCCGTCGTTATTACGTTGAATAGATTCAAAATCTTTATTGTTGTTTTCATCTTCATTAATTTGAACAGAAACTCCTAACAGATTCATTAAACCGATATCATCGGCATCATTAGTATCATAAACCAAAGCATCGATTAAATTGTTCGTCGTTGCTTGAGTGCCTTCAGGAAAATCGGTATCGTCGCCTTGATAAATAGCGACTGCATCAGCTCCGTTTTGAATGGTATTATCTGATATAAAATATTGTGGAACCGGAGACACGCCCATATTCCCTATAACAAATAAACCATTAATATCTGAAGTAAAACCATCAAGATCGATAGCATAATAACTACTATCATTTCCGCTAGAAGAACCATTAAAGAAGACCAATACATAACCATTTAAAGAAGCATATGGATTATCGGTTTTCAATTCAATAAATTCCAAATCGTCAATTCCATCAGTATCAGAATCCAATTCATTAATGACTACTTGTGCATTTAAAGAAATAAAAAACAAAAGTAGTAGTGGGGTAAAAATATTTTTCATTTATAATTTTTTTGGATTGCAAATGTAAGTAACTATTATCGACTGCTAGATTAAGTTATTATTAAAATTTATAATCAAGATTTACAGACACATAGCTATGTGTTTTTATACTATCAATTTCTCCGCTGTTAAAATGATAAACCATTCCGAAATTAAATCGATGATAAGCTACATAGCCTCCTAAATTTGCATGAAAAGTAGAATGGTCTATATGTTCTAAAGTTCTGTGATCATGACTATCACTAAAAATGTTTCCTTGTAGAGTAGCATCATTGGCAATCATTTTAAAACCAATAGAAGCTTGCAAAAAGTATTCCACAGCATCTTTTGGCTGAAGGATAGAATTATTTAAAGAAGTTGTTCTACCCAAATCGTAAAATCTTCCCACCCTCATATAAAGTTGAGGAATCACGTACGAACGTACATTTCCTAAAGAGACTTCACCACTTCCAAAAAAGTCATACCAATCATTTCTTATTATACTTCGGTAATAATTGGCTTTTAGGTTTACGCCCAACATATTCGGAATTTGATTTTCCCAACCTTTTAAAACGGTGTCACCCGATACGTTTTTATGAAACCAATCTTGTACTGTTCCGGCTTTGGAAATTTCACCCAAGACTCCTAGATCTGTTTTCAATGTAAAAAAAGATTTTTCAAAAATATACCTCGTCGCAAAAGTAGCGTAAGTCCAACCCGCATAGGGACGTTCTCCGGTAGGGATTCCCGTTTCAAAATCGTAATTGGGTGTATAAGCTTCCAACTGTACGGAGATATCATGAAAAGCATACTCTTTGTTAGAAAAAACCTTGGTTAAAAAGTTTTCATTTTCAGGTACAAATCGATAGGCTGCATTGACCCCAAAGGTATAAGAGCGATCTTTGTTAGTGAAAATGGCAAAAAAATCGTTATCTGTTCCAACATTGAATTGATGGTTATAATGATCGTGCGTAGGAATGGTGTCTTGGGCATTTACTAATTGCATATTCAACACCAATAAAAGTAAAATAGGGAATAAATAAAATCTCATCTTAAGCTTAAAATTTGGTGCAAATTGCAGCATAATCTTTTCACTTCAACTAGATTTAAAAAAGATTTATGATTAAATATACAACTATTCCCTATTCGCTTTAAGCTTACTTATATTTGTAAAACAAACACTAGAATTTTATAAATGACATGGGCAATATCAAATCTTTACAATGGCGGTATGCAACCAAAAAATTTGATGACTCTAAACAGTTATCTTCTGAACAAATAGCTATCCTCAAAGAGAGTTTTAACCTTACCCCTACTTCCTATGGCCTTCAACCTTTAAAGTTGGTCGTAATACAACATAAAGAACTCCAAGAACAGCTTTTAGAGCACAGCGCCCATCAACAACAAGTAGTAACTGCTTCCCATTTATTAGTGATTTGTATTGAAAAAAATGTAAATTCAGAATTCATTAAGCAGAATTTTGAACTGGTAAAAGACATCAGGGAAACACCTGAAAAAATCTTAAAACCTTTCCGGGAGTTTTTACTAAAAGATTTTAAAAATAAGACGGACGAAGAAATTAAAATCTGGGCGGTGAACCAAGCTTATCTAGCTTTAGGAAATTTACTTACAGTTTGTGCTCACGAAGGAATTGATGCTTGCCCCATGGAAGGCTTTAATGCTGAAAAATATGATGAAGTTTTAAACTTAGATGAAAAAAATTTACAATCGGTATTAATTTTACCGGTGGGTTACCGTGCGGAAGATGATATTTTTGCTGACTTAAAGAAAGTACGCCGACCTATGGAAGAAACCATTATTGAAATTAAAGAATAAAGCACTAAAAAAACCTCCCAAATTTGGGAGGTTTACAACTTAATAGCTTAAATATTCGGTGATTTCCAATCCGTAACCTATCATCCCTACTCTTTTCTTTTGTTGGGAATTGGAAAGTAATTTTATTTTATGAATTCCTAAATCATGAAGAATTTGAGCTCCTATACCAAAATCTTTATTATCCATTGCCATTCCAGGTGCTTTCATTTCTCCGTTTTCTTGATTTTCTTTTAAACCTCGTAAACGATTTAATAAATTTAGACTGGAAGCTTCTTGATTAATAAAAACAATAGCACCTTTTTCCTCTTTCTCTAAGGTTTTAAACATATCGTCCAACTTCTTGTCGGCATTATTGGTTAAAGTTCCCAAGATATCATTATTTACCAAGGTTGAATTTACCCGTACCATTACCGATTCCTCGGTGGTCCAGCTTCCTTTGGTCAATGCGAGATGAATTTGGTCGTTCGTAGTCTGTTTATAAGCTCTTAAACGATAAGTGCCGAAACGCGTATTGATGTCAAAATCTTCTTTCTTTTCGATTAAAGAATCATGTTGCATTCGGTAAGCTACTAGCTCTTCAATTGAAACTACTTTTAAGTCGAAACGTTTGGCTACTTCTACCAATTGGGGCAAACGGGCCATGGTTCCGTCTTCATTCATTATTTCAACAATTACACCGGCCGGGTTAAGTCCCGCCAGTCTTGCAAAATCGATGGCAGCTTCGGTGTGACCTGTTCTTCTTAAAACCCCTCCTTCTTTAGCTTTTAGAGGAAAAATATGACCGGGACGGCCTAATTCGTATGGCTTTATTTTAGGATCGGTTAAAGCTTTTACGGTTTTTGCACGATCTGATGCTGATATTCCGGTCGTACACCCATAGCCTTTTAAATCGATAGAAACGGTAAAAGCGGTTTCCATGGCATCGGTATTGTTACCTACCATCATGTCTAATTCTAATTCTTCACAACGGGATTCAGTAAGAGGCGCACAGATTAACCCACGGCCATGAGTTGCCATAAAATTAATCATTTCAGGAGTTACTTTTTCAGCCGCAGCAACAAAATCTCCTTCATTTTCACGGTCTTCATCATCTACCACGATGACTACTTTTCCTTCCCGAATATCTTCTATCGCTTCCGGAATAGTGTTTAATTTTATTTTATTTTCGGTAGTTATATCTAGAGACATTTATATGAGTGCTTTAATTTTATACAAAAATATCAATTAGTTTTTGAAGACAAATCACGTTTCAAAGCTTTTATTTGATTTTTGTATTGAAAATAAAAGAAGAAATAAAATACCGGACCTAAAAACAAAAAGGAATACATTGGTAAATTATTTTCATTACCAGTAATTTGATTAATTCTATTTAATCGTTTATCCAATCTAAATAAAGATACGTAAAATAATATTAAATTTATTAATGCTATAACCAAGAACGTAATTATCAATATATCTGAATCAACATTATTGTTTAAAATAGCAATAATAATTGGAAAAATATATAACAAAATGAATAACGTATTGGTAGTCAAGAATAAATTACTGATATTAGATAATAAAACCTCTAACTCTATATATTCTTTATTATATAAATTTCCTGCTTTTTTTAATTCAATTTGAGTAACACCTCTAGTATTCAATATTCTCAAAACTGCTATCCTATAATCTTCTGAAAAATTATAAGCCTTGTAGTTTTTAACTATGTCGATTAACTTTTCGTCGCTATAAGCCTTTAATTTTTCAACATCTTCTTTATCTACAGATATTTTTTGATTTAAATCTTTAATAGTTTGAAAATTTGATAAAACTTTTTTCTTCTTTCCGAGTCCAATTTTTAAGAAGAAGTTTCTTATAGGTTCTGTAATGAAATCGGTATTAATAAAGCCTTGATCGGTGGTAGCTCGATAAGTTAAATAAACGCCCAAAGGCAACATTATGAAAGTGGAGAGCCACGAAGCTATAAATGGACTTATCGTACCATTTTCAGCACTGTTTTTAGCAAAAATCCCGATGAAGTGATACGTTAAAAATAACAAAATAGCAATGACCATCGGTAATCCCATCCCTCCTTTTCTAATAATAGCACCTAGTGGAGCTCCCACAAAAAAGAGGATAAAGCAAGCAACTGCCAATGCATATTTTTCATGAAGTTGTATTTCAGTTTTATTTAAACGGGAGGCTTTGCTTTTAAAAATACCTTCTTTACCATTAATGTTAGAGACGGTTCCTCGGACCGCTCCCAAGGCAATATTTACAATTTGCTGTTTTTTATTGGCATCGTAAGAGTCAAAAAATTCTTCTATGGTATTAATATCATAGGTAATGGTATCTTCTACTTTTTTAAAAGATTCAATACGCTTACCCATCGGTGTTTTTTTCTTATTTTGGGAGAGGGTATCTTCCCCTAACCGTCGAGAACCACTTCGTACCAATATATTTCTGGAAAAATTCTTTTTATCCCGGTTGAGATCTTGAGATAGAGAATCTAAGGATTCATTTAACTCAGGAATGTCCAACATTTTATAAGAATAGTTGTACTTGGTTTCATCTAAATCTACATCGTTAAAATTGGAAAGATCGATGTTGATGTTATACTTATCAAAATAACTTTTTAAGAAAGGTTTCTTTTTCCGCTCTTTATAATCTTTGGGTTGAAGTTCATCATAATAATTACCATTGTATAAAATAAGTGCTAAACCATTATCATTAGTACTTACCAATTCGCCTGATTCTGCTTTGATAACGGTATAATTCCCTAGTT
Organism: Mesonia oceanica; assembly: GCF_902499555.1. Classification (GTDB taxonomy): domain Bacteria; phylum Bacteroidota; class Bacteroidia; order Flavobacteriales; family Flavobacteriaceae; genus Mesonia; species Mesonia oceanica. The sequence goes on along the minus strand of NZ_CABVMM010000014.1, from coordinate 15,051 downwards.
TCTTTGGTGTTTTTTTATGAATGATAACATCTTTAAACTTTTCACCATCTTTTCCGTACTTTTCCCCTACTTTAATGTTTACATTCCCTATTTCATTAAAAGCTCCTTCCACGATTGCCATGGCGGGCTTTAACTCTCGAATATTGTACCTTAGGTTAATAGATTTAAATTCTGCCCACGGAATAACAGTATTGGCAAAAAACAAGGCAGTAATGCTTAAAAAACCAATAAAAACGATGAGACTTCTCATCGCACGCTGAAGCGAAATCCCAGAAGATTTCATAGCGGCAAACTCATAGTTTTCTGCAAAACTACCAAAAACCATGATGGAAGATACCAAAATGGTTAAAGGCAATACCAATGGAATAAGACTTGGAGTAAGGTAGAGCAAAAACTTACCGATGACGCCATAGTCCAAATCTTTACCGGCCAATTCTGAGATATGCAACCAAATACCTTGAAGTACAAAAATGAACATCAAGATAATGAATACCGACAAAAAGGTTCTTACAAAACTGGTAAATATGTAGCGGTCTAATATCTTCAACAGACTAATCTAAACGATTAATGTAATATCCTTGATATTTATCTTCGTTAAACTTGAATAAATTCTCCGATAAGGGTTGATTAGTCTTAAAGCTATTCACTTTAATGGTCACTTTTGTTCCGTTATCTTGTTTCTGAATTAAATTGTAAATGTGTTTGGTTTGCACATCTATTCCTAATAAAATTTCTTTCACCTCTGCATCAGAATCAATAGGGGTTAATTTTACATATTGAATTTTTCTACCTTTTACATTTTGTTTAATGTCCCAGTTATAGGTATAACCATCTTCGTAAAAAGTCAACATTTCTGAAGGGGTAATCCCATTACTATCTTCTGGATTGTAGGTAGAAATATTTATTTCTTCATCTTCAGGAATAATGGTGTATAATTTTTGTCCATCAAACAAACGGGTAGTTCCCATTAAATTCAATCGGTATTTTTCATCTTTTAAAGCTACATCGCCTCTGGTTTCTTGCTTGATGTTCTCCGCCGTATTTTCTAAAACGTAAGAAAATTCGATTTCAATGTTATCGTAAGATTTCACTTTTTTAGAAACATCATCTAACAAGGCTTTTGCTTTTTCTGAATGCTGAGCAAAACAAACCGAGCTAAAGGTTAGGATAAAACTTAGTATAAAGGTTAATTTTTTCATTATAGTGTATTCTAGTTTATTCATTATTTAAATGTTCTTCTAAGGCTATTAAATCTGTAATTAATACCTGTCGGGCTTTACTTCCTTCAAAAGGCCCTACTATTCCGGCAGCTTCCAGTTGATCGATTAATCTTCCGGCACGGTTATAGCCTACTTTTAATTTTCGCTGTAACAAAGAGGCTGAACCTTGTTGGGCGGTGACCAACACTTCTGCCGCTTGATTAAACAATTTATCGCGTTCGTCCACATCTATATCAAGTCCTGTGCCACTTTCTTCCGATTCGTATTCCGGAAGTTTATGTGCATCGGGATAAGCCTTTTGTGAGCCAATAAATTCTGTAATTTTTTCAACTTCAGGAGTATCTACAAATGCACATTGCAGACGCACCAAATCGTTTCCTTGCGTATACAACATATCTCCTCGTCCTATGAGCTGTTCGGCTCCACCACTATCCAAGATTGTTCTTGAATCGATTTTAGAAGTTACCCTAAAAGCAATCCTGGCAGGAAAGTTTGCTTTGATCATCCCGGTAATTACATTTACCGATGGACGCTGCGTAGCAATAATTAAATGAATCCCAATTGCACGGGCTAACTGTGCTAAACGGGCAATGGGTGTTTCTACCTCTTTTCCTGCTGTCATAATCAAATCGGCAAACTCATCGACTACAAGTACGATATAAGGCAAAAATTTATGTCCGTTTTCCGGATTGAGTTTTCTGGCTTTAAACTTCTCGTTGTATTCTTTAATGTTTCTCACCATAGCGTCTTTCAACAGCTCATAACGATTATCCATTTCAATACAAAGTGAGTTTAGCGTATTGATTACTTTTGTATTATCGGTAATAATCGCTTCTTCACTATCGGGAAGTTTGGCCAAATAATGTCTTTCTATTTTATTGAATAAAGTAAGTTCTACTTTCTTAGGATCTACCAAAACAAATTTCACCTCGGCCGGATGCTTTTGATAAAGCAAGGAAGTAAGAATACAGTTTAATCCCACCGATTTACCTTGCCCTGTTGCCCCTGCCATTAACAAGTGAGGCATTTTGGCTAAATCGACCACAAAGGTTTCGTTAGAAATGGTTTTTCCCATCGCTAGTGGCAATTGCATTTCTGCATTTTGAAATTTTGAAGAAGCCACCACCGAACGCATCGAAACGATACTCGCATTTTTATTGGGTACTTCTATACCAATGGTTCCGCGACCAGGAATTGGTGCAATAATACGAATACCCAATGCTGATAGCGAAAGCGCTATATCGTCTTCTAGATTTTTAATTTTTGAAATCCTGACTCCGGCCTCCGGTACAATTTCGTAAAGGGTAACCGTTGGACCAACGGTGGCTTTAATTTGAGCGATTTCAATTTTATAATTCTTGAGCGTGTTAACAATATTATCTTTGTTCTCTTCAAGTTCACGCTGATCTATCGTAATACTTGAACCACCGGCATTGTAATCTTTCAACAATTCGATGGTGGGGAATTTGTAATTTTTTAAATCTAAGGTCGGGTCAAATTCACCAAAATCTTCGACCAATTTTTTGCTCAGGTTCTCTTCCACCTCTTCCTCTTCCTCAGCTGTTTCCACTTCCATTTCTACATCTTCTTCATCGTTGGACTTGATAACGATTTTTTCTTTTTGGCTTACTGTGGAAGTATTTTCTAACTCAACAGATGAGTTTTCTGTAGTATCTTGTATAGAGGCCGATTCTTCGCCTTCCTCTTTTCGTTCAAACTTTATAGCAAGCTCTGCTTCGGTTTCTTCTGAAGTGGCTGAATCTCCTTTTACAGTTGGTGCTTGTATTTCTTCTGAAAGATTATCTTCCTCTTGAGCAACAGTAGATTGTTGTTGTGCTTCATCAAAATCTTTAGCCACTTCTTTTTTTGTTTGATGGAAGTACTTAGCGACCGCCTCGGGAGTAATGTTTAACCGCGCTACCAAATAAACGATGAATATAAAAGCAAGTAATAAAACGGTTCCTGTAAACCCTAAATAGTCCTGAAGGAAATCGTTGGTTTCAAAACCAATCGTTCCGCCTAAAAGAGCATTGCTTTCTGCAAAAAAACCGAGCACTGTGGAAAACCATAACATCACCAAGACACCCCAGAACCAAAACGTTTTAAGGTTGTTTTTGTTCAATCCCAGAAAAAAATAAAAACCTGTGAGAGTTACCAATACGGCAATGCTGTAAGCGGCTACTCCAAAACCTTTATAAATAAAGAAATTGCTGATTCCCGCTCCAAACTTGCTAAGCCAGTTTTGTGTTTCTACGCTTCTATCGGAAAGCTGACTTAAGGTGCTTTGGTCTACCTTCCAGTTGAACAGAAATGACGTAAAAGCCACTACCAGAGCAATACCAAATAAAATTAAAAAACTACCTAAAATAACCTTCTGCTTGCGGCTAAAATTTAGGTTAGGCTTTTTAAATTTAGTGGGAGCTTTCTTTTTAGATGTGGTCTTTTTCTTCTTTGCCATTCGTTAGTTTCTCGCTAAGAAGCAAAAATACAAATTCAACTGAATTAAAGGTAAGAAAACTTATTTATAGGCTATTTAATTATAAACAGCATCAAGCTTTTTCTAAAATAGATAAGGGATATAAATAATGAGACCGATAATTATTGCGGTAATCGCTGCAAAAAATACCGCTCCGGCAGCCATATCTTTGATGAGTCCTATTTTGTGATGAAAATCAGGATGAATAAAATCGGCTATTTCTTCGATAGCGGTATTGGCGGCTTCTAAACTGAGTACCATCCCCATAGCGAAAATTTGTAAAATCCATTCTGTAGTAGTGATGTCAAAATAAAAGCCCAAGCCCACCATCATTATTGAAATGACCACTTGCACTTGAATGGGCGGTTCTGTTTTTATTAAAATGAACGCTCCTTTGAGTGCATAACCACAGGCTTTTATTCGTTTTCCCAGAAAGGAATTTTGCATTACAATAGTGTTTTTAAAGCTGAAAGATAGTCAGGTTCATCTGCAATCTCAGTCACCTGTTGTGAATGTATCACTTTTCCTTCTTCATCTAATACGATCACTACCCGGGATAATAGGTTTTTAAAAGGCCCGTTTTCAATTTCCAACCCGTAATCTTTACCAAATTCTTGAGTTTGAAAATCGGAAAGGGTAATCACTTCTTTTAACTCTTCCCCATTGGTAAAGCGTTTTTGCGCAAATGGTAAATCCCTAGAAATACAAAGTACTTCTGTATTGTCTAAATCTTTAGCACGTTCATTAAAATTACGAACAGAAGTAGCACAAACATTGGTATCGATACTGGGGAAAATATTTAGTACTAATCTTTTTCCTTTATAATTAGAAAGGTTTACAGTTTCTAAATTTCGATCAATTAATTGAAAATCGGGAGCTTGCTCACCTACCTTGGGTAATTCTCCTACGGTTTTAAAGCGCTCTCCTTTTAAAGTAATGGTTGCCATTTTTTATTTTAAAAGTACAAATAAACCTAGCAAAACCTATTAAAGCTATCATAAAAAAAGGCTGCCCAATGGCAACCTTTTTCTTTCTTTAAAACTTCGTCTAATTCTACTTCACTTAAAAATAATTCTCGACTCCGCTCGAACTTACATTCATTATTATTTATCTATTGAGCCCATTACTTTTTTTACAAAGTTATTGGCTGCGTCTCTTTCTGGAACTCCTTCTTCTACCATATGGTGAACTTCAATTGCCCCACAAATATTGGTAATTAATTCACCTATTACATCCATATCTTCATCGGTGCAAGAACGATGCTCGGTAAAAGATTCTAAAACCTCAACAGTATGTTCCAGCTTTTCCTTATCATTATTCTTCTGTAAGTGTTTAATTACTGGTAACTTCATCTACTAATTCTTTTAAAGATTCTAATTTATTGGTCTGTACTTGGTTGACGAAACTTCCTCCTTTAAAAGTGGCAAAAGTTGGTAAATTGTCAACTGTAGCTAATTTTCTTGATTCCGGATATTTTTCAGCATCTACCAAAATGAATTTTGCATTTTCATTTTCTGAAGCTAATTTTTTAAATTTCGGCTTCATTAATCGGCAGTTACCACACCATCCGGCCATATATTGAACTACTACTGTATCATTGTCAGATACGATTTCATTTAAGTTATCTTTTTCTAATTCTTGTAACATAGCTTCTTGTTGTTGGTTAAAATTTACCGGTGAACGGGGGTATTCACCGGTAAGATTACTTTTCTTTTTCTAGCAATTTTTAATTTCTTAGTTAGCAGCTAAGTAAGAAGAAACTCCTTCTCTATCTGCTTTCATTGCAGTTTTTCCTTCTTCCCAGTTGGCTGGACAAACTTCTCCGTGCTTTTGTACATGCGTATAAGCATCGATCATTCTAATGAATTCACTTACATTTCTACCTAATGGCATATGGTTTACACCTTCATGAAAAACGGTACCTTCTTCATCAATTAAGTAAGTAGCACGGTAAGTAACATTATCTCCATCTACGGTAATAGCTCCAGTTTCATCATCGTATCTTTCGTTGGTCGTATCTAAGATCCCTAATCTACCGCTTAGGTTTCTGTTAGAGTCTGCCAAGATTGGGTAAGTTACACCTTCAATCCCACCATTATCTTTAGAAGTATTTAACCACGCGAAGTGAACTTCTGCAGTATCACAAGAAGCACCAATAACGATGGTATTTCTTTTTTCAAATTCTGGTAATGCCTCTTGAAAAGCATGAAGCTCTGTTGGGCATACATATGTAAAATCTTTAGGATACCAGAAAAGTACTACTTTTTTGTTATTTTTTTTAGCTTCTTCAAGTACATTTAACTTAAAAGTATCGCCCATTTCATTCATTGCGTTTACTTCTAAATCTGGAAATTTTTCACCTACAATAGACATAGTTGTTGTATTTTTTTAGTTATTATATTATTTATTTTCAATACAAAAATAGTAGGAAAGAAAGGTTCTACCATATCATTTCACTTATAATATTTTATCTCACTATAAATTTTACCTATCAAAACAAGATTCTTCCATAAAAATCAACTATTTAACCTTTTATCGGTTATTTTAGTTTTCCTTTTATACAGGATTGCTTACTTTTAAATTGTAGTAATCATAGCTATTACCGCAAAAAGACTAACCTTATTGAAAAAGAAAAAAAGTAAATGAAAACACTTATTAGAAATATAAAGCAATTGGTACAAGTCCGGGAAGAAGGGATTGAAAAACTTTCGGGAGAAGAAATGGCTACCCTACCTACGCTTAGCAATGCTTGGTTATTGATAAATGACTATAAAATAGAAGGGTTTGGAGGAATGGAAAGCATCCCACACATCGAAGCTGATGTAGAAATAGATGCCACCGGAAAAATGGTATTACCCTCTTGGGTAGATTCGCATACGCATTTAGTCTATGCCGGAAATCGGGAACAGGAATTTATTGATAAAATAAATGGACTTACTTACGAAGAAATAGCCGCAAAAGGTGGCGGAATTGTTAACAGCGCTAAAGAATTACAACAAACGGAGGAAGAGGAATTATTTCAGCAGTCTTTACAACGTTTGGAACAAGTGATAAAAATGGGAACCGGTGCTATTGAAATCAAGTCGGGCTACGGATTAACCACCGAGGCAGAACTTAAAATGCTTCGGGTAGCGAGAAAACTGCAAAAGAGACATCCCATTACCATCAAAACTACTTTTTTGGGAGCTCACGCCCTTCCCAAGGAATATAAAGACAATAAACAAGGCTATATCGATTTGATTTGCGAAGAAATGTTACCCACAATTGCGGAAGAAAACCTCGCTGATTATATCGATATTTTTTGCGAACAAGGTTATTTCGACTTAAAAGATACGGAACAAGTCTTGGAAGCTGGAAAAAAATACGGCCTTCGAGGAAAAATTCACGTGAATCAATTCAACTCCATTGGCGGAATAAAAACCGGAGTAGATTACCATGCCTTATCGGTAGATCATTTAGAAGTTATGAAGGAAGAGGATATTGAAGCCTTAAAAGGAAGTGACACGATGCCTGTGGCTTTACCCTCATGTTCCTTATTTATAAATATCCCTTATTCCCCAGCCCGAAAAATGATTGATGCCGGATTACCTTTGGCCTTAGCCACCGACTATAACCCGGGGAGTTCTCCCAATGGAAATATGAATTTGGTGGTTTCTTTAGCTTGTATAAAAATGGGAATGACTCCGGAAGAAGCCATCAATGCCGCTACCATTAATGCTGCTTACGCTATGGGAATTCAAAAAACACATGGTAGCATTACTAAAGGCAAAACCGCTAACCTCTTAATTACCGATCCTATCCCAAGTTACGGATTTTTACCTTATTCTTTTGGGAATAACCATATAGATCAAGTAATTTTAGCAGGCAGACTAGTGAAGTAAGTATTAACTGAAATTTTTTCTATGGAAGGTTTTGAATTTTATAACAAAGACCGAATTAATAATTTTATCAATCATCGTAAGGGAGAAACCAAATTTGGAGAAGCTTTAAAGTTTGTCTCTACCTTTGATGAACTAGAGGCTTCTGAAGCCAAATACGTAATTTTTGGTGTCCCTGAAGATATTGGCGTTCGTGGAAACCACGGCAAACCGGGAACAGCAAAGGCTTGGAATGCTTTTTTAAATAGTTTTGTAAATATTCAGGTAAATAAATACAATCAACCAGAAAACTGTTTGATCTTGGGAGAAGTAAATTGTTCTTCTTTTATGAAAGCTTCGCTGGGAACTTATACCAAAATAGAACTGGGAGAAATTGTTCAGCAAATTGACGCCCAAGTTGCCATGATGGTAAAAACCATTATTAGTCAAGATAAAATCCCGGTGATTATTGGTGGTGGACATAACAACGCGTACGGAAACATTAAAGGAGCTTCGCAAGCCTTAGATCGTCCAATTCACGTTTTAAATGTAGATGCACATACCGATTTACGGGAAACCGATTATCGCCACAGCGGAAATGGTTTTCGCTATGCCAAAGAAGAAGAATACTTAGACCGTTACGCCATGGTGGGCATTCATCAAAACTATACACCGCAGTATATTTTTGATTATATAGATGCCGATAAACATATTCAATATTCATCGCTGGAAGATTACTTGCACCTCACCACTATTGAAAAACTCATCAAGTTTAAAAAAGCCACCGATTTTGTTAGAAATAAATTTGGATTGGAAATAGATTGTGACTGCATGAAAAATTTTGACAGCAGTGCGATGACGCCTAGCGGATTTAATGTAAACGAAATTAGAAGTTTTATTAAGCTTTCTAAAAAACAAGAAGTGTTATACATGCATTTGTGTGAAGCTTCCCCAGAAAACAACCCGATGATTGGAAAAGCCTTGAGCTATTTTGTTTCAGATTTTATACGGGAAGATAGATAAATGAACTTACAAATAAAGAAGTTTACACCGGTTTTAGCTCCTAAGTTTGCTGAATTAAATTTGGCTTGGCTAGAAAAGTATTTTCGTGTGGAGCCACACGACAAACAAGTGCTCTACCATTGCGAAGAAGAAATTATTGATAAAGGCGGAAAAATTTTCTTTGTGGAACTTGAGGGCAACATTGTAGGCACTTTTGCTTTACTGAAGTTAACCCCTGATACTTTAGAGCTGACAAAAATGGCAGTAGATGAAGCGTGGCGCGGAAAAAAAATCGGACAGTTTATGCTGACTTATTTTCAGCAATACGCTCGTGAACATGCAGAATATGAATACGTGCTGTATTCGAATCGGTTTTTGGAAAATGCGATTTATCTTTATAGAAAGTTCGGGTTTAACGAAGTTCTGTTGGAAGAAAACCCGCCTTACGAACGTGCCGACATTAAAATGATTTACCAAGCTTAAACAAAAACCCCATGAAAAAATTAATGTTATTCAGTTGCTTAAGCCTTTCCTTACTGGCTTGCAAACAAGAAAAGAAGGAAGACAAAGCCCCACAAGAAATAAGTGCTGCGGTAGCAGGTAAAGAAGAAACCAAAACGATGCAAGACTCTATTATCGTGATGCCGGTAGAGCACGCCTCATTTGCAATGCAGTTGAACGATAAGGTTTTTTATGTTGACCCGGTTGGTGGTGCTGAAAAATACAGTGAATTACCTCAACCCGATTTAATTTTTGTAACCGATATTCATGGTGACCATATGAGTGCGGAAACTTTAAACGCTTTAACCGAACAAGATTCGACCCTTCAAATTGTATGTCCGCAAGCCGTGAAAGAACAGTTGCCGGAGCATTTACAAAGCCGACTTCAGGTGATGAACAATGATGAGGAAAAAACTTGGTGGGGTGTAAACGTAAAAGCCATCCCGATGTACAACTTACGGGAAGAAGCCAAAGATTTTCACGTAAAAGGTCGTGGCAATGGGTATTTGTTGAGTGCCAACGATAAAAAAGTATATATCTCCGGGGATACGGAAGACATCCCAGAAATGCGAAATTTAAAAGATATTGATTTGGCTTTTGTTTGTATGAACCTGCCCTACACAATGCCGGTCGATGCTGCTGCAGATGCGGTCTTAGACTTTAAACCTAAAAAGGTTTACCCTTACCACTACCGCGGAAAAGACGGAATGAGTGACGTAGATCATTTTAAAAACATCGTCACCACCAACAATCCCGCTATTGAGGTTGAAATTTTGGATTGGTATTGATGAGGGTTGGGAAATACAAACTTCCAAACCCTCAGAAATTTTTATCAACCTAAGCAAACTACTATTTAAACTCTCTTGAAAACAAACTATCAAAAATACTTTAAAAGTATTGCTATGTGGAAAGTTATCACCTTGATAGTTTTAATATTCATGAGTCTTTTCATCTTTTTTTATCGTCCAATCCACTCTATTTTTTATGTTATTTTAATTTTATCATTGGCAACAATTATTATTATAATTGAAGAAGAAATCAGATCGCTGATAGGATTAAATCAATTAATAAAATCTAACAAGCAATTGCTTAAAAACGGGTTTTTTATAGATTATTCAACTTTCAGTATTCGGAAAAATTTTGATGAAAATAGAATTATGAGAGTAAGAAATTACTCTACCTTCAATAAACAACTATTGATGGAAAAGTTTATTCCTCTCGATAAAAAAGTAATCATAGAAAGATTTTCAAAAAGAGGAACTTTTGAAATAGATAAAAAGAAAAAAGGTATTTGGGTTGGTCAAAAAATTAATCATAAAACGATAAAGGAAGATGAGTTATTAAATTTTATGGAACACTTTAAATATGATGATTAAAAGTACTTTTAAAAACAAGAACTTTTCAAAAATCATATATCATTACTAATTGTTTTCAGGACAATTAATAGATCCAAAGTCCTATTTCGGAAACCAGAAACTACTTTAATGCGGTTTGTTTAAATCGAAATTCTTAAGACAAATAAGCTTGTAAACGATTAGGATTGTTAGTATTAGTTTTTTATCCGATAATATATTTTTAGGCCAATAGTAAATTCTACTCCTATTCTGTTTCCTTCCCTGCGAAAATAGGGTGAAAAATGTTCTTCGTTATATTGTTTTGGTCTCAAATTCACAAAATCACTATAACTATTTATTCTATAATTTACGCCTACTCCGGTGTACCAATTCAATCCAATCCTATTAGAGATATTTACAAACATTCCAAATTTTGGGATTAACCCAAATTTTTGTCTTTTATAATCGGCTTTATCAAAAGTCGAATACCCGTTATCCTTAGAAAAAAAGTATTGATTTTTAAATTCCTCGTGTTGATTTAGGTAAAAGAGCGCTAAAGAAAAATAGCTTAATGTTTTCCTTTTAGGATTGAGTATATGGTAATATTCCGGCCGTATTTCCCAAAGCGAATAATTATCAAATGTTTGGATAATAGAACTATTCGCATTTCCGTAACCAATATCTATTCCGATTTTTGTTTTAGGATTTATATTTTTTATATAGCCAAGTCTCCAACGAGGTGTTCCGTTATCACTAAAGCCTTTTAAAGTACCTTGATAATAAAAAGGGGAAATAACATCTGTAGTAATAAAACTTTCATTTCTCGGTTCGGTGTCTTTCCCTTTTTGGGCATAAACTCCAATAGAGAATAGTAATACTAGTAGGACAAGTAGTTTCTTCATTAAATGTCTTGTTCTAAATATGGAAACAGGTTTAATTTGTAAATATAGGGGTTCCACTTGTAAAATAATTGTTTAGGGAGTAATAGAATACCGCCAATTATAAAGTATGATTAATTCATATATTTACGCTCCTAATTTTAATAATGATGAAAGTTTACTTTTATCACACAAACCTTTGAAGAGCATAACTTGAAAACAGAATACATTTTCACCTCGGAAAGAATCGGGTTCCGGAATTGGACAGACCAAGATTTAGAAGCGTTTGCGGCTATTAATTCCAATCCGGAAGTGATGGAACACTTTCCACAAGTCTTAAGCTTAAAAGAGACCGCTGAACTTATAAACCGACTCAAAGCCCGTTATGCTAAAAATGGATATTGTTATTTCGCTACAGAAATTTTAGAAACCGGAGAATTCATAGGCTTTATCGGTTTGGACTATAAAGATTTTAAAAGTAACTTCACTCCTGCGGTAGATATTGGTTGGCGATTAAAAAAAAGTGTTTGGGGAAAAGGCTATGCACCTGAAGGTGCCAAAAGGTGTCTGGAGTTTGCTTTTGATGACCTCAACCTGGAGAAAATAATCGCTATCTGTCCGGAAACAAATGTCAATTCTGAAAAGGTGATGAAGAAGATAGGAATGAAAAAAATTGGCGTATTTAAACACCCGCTACTCCAGGCATACCCTGATCTTGAAAAGTGTCTATGCTATGAAATAAATAGTACAATTAAAGAAGGCTTAGTGCTTCCTATAAAATCAACTAAATAAATTTTTTACTAAAAAACCACCTCCCTTAAAAATGAGTATTTTCCCTAATCTTATCCGTTCGTATGCTCAGGTTTAATTATACATATGCGCTACTTAGCCTATTCTTATTTACGATAGAAGTTATTATTGAACGCTTCTTTCACGGTGGATTTATAAGAAACGTATTTGGTGATTATTTGGTAGTTTTTCTAATTTATTGTTTTGTCCTTAGCTTTTTTAAGTGGAAGAAATTATACGTGGCCATAGGGGTATTGGTATTGGCCTACCTCATCGAAATAGCTCAATATATAGACATTCTACAACTATTAAAAATCAAAAAATCCCAAGCTTCACATATCGTATTGGGATCTTCCTTTGATTGGAAAGATATGGCAGCATATACCTTTGCTTTTTTCACCATTTTGGGATTAGAAAAATTGCGAAGTAAGAAGTAAAAATAACTCAATCTATATTGGGTTAAAATAAAAATCTACTACACAAGAAGTTACCTATCCCCAATTCAATAGTTAAAATTTTTAATAAATTGTATTCAAAAAACCGTTATATTTACGAAACAAAATAACTAACCAACTTTTCTTCAAAAACTTAATCATGAATTACAAAGCCAAAATTTTAATAATCATTTGTATCATAGCAAGTATCGAAGCAAAAGCTCAAAATGAAAATATATTAATCGGTCTAAATTCACCTGCTTATGGAGTTAGTATTAAAACAAATTTCAATAGTACCGGACTTGCTGGTTGGGCAAGAGGATTTTCTATATCTAATGAAGATCTTACAGAAAAATTTATAAGTTTTTCAGCAAAGGGCACTACTGACCAAAATGGTTCTAGCTTTGATTATGGTTATATTGGTAGAAAATATAATGATACCTTTATGGTATTTAGACCCAATGGAAATATAGGGATTGGTACTACTACCCCCTATGCACCTCTAGTAATTGCTAAAACTCCTTCATCTTACGCAAAACAATTTGTTTTAACTGATGATTCAGGTAAATACAATCTTTTTACTGAATATCCCGGTGACGGTAAAAATTACTTGAATTTATATATGAAAAATGAAAATAATTCTAAGAAAGTTAGAATTTCCCCACAAGGCTCTAGTTATTTCAATGGAGGTAATATAGGAATAGGAACGCAATCTCCAACTGCAAAGTTGGAGATTAAATCCGGTTTAGGAAATGCATTTAGCGTAGGTTCGTCAAATGAAGGTGGAAGAATATACACGTCTTATGAAAATAATAGTGGAACGCTAAATTTCACAGAACATGACGATCCCTTTGTGTTAAGTTTTACTCAAGCAAGCACAAATACAAATGAAAAAATAATTTTTGATCAAGGTAATTTTGGGATTGGTACCACAACAATGGGCAGTCACAAATTAGCCGTAGAAGGCTCTATAGGGGCAAGGGAAATAAAGGTTGAAGCCAATGGCTGGTCAGATTTTGTGTTTGAAAACACTTACCAACTTCCTAGCCTTAAAGAAGTAGAAAATCACATTCAACAAAAAGGGCATTTAAAAGATATCCCCAGCGCTAAAGAAGTAGAAGAAAATGGGATTTTTCTAGGGGAAATGGATGCCAAATTATTACAGAAAATTGAAGAGCTTACCCTTTATACAATTGCCCAAGAAAAAAAGATTTTGTCTTTAGAAAATAAAAACTCAACTATTGAAAAACTTGAAAAAGAAAATGAATTTCTAACTGCAAAACTTCTAGAGCTACAAAAAAGAATACAAAAATTAGAAAACAAAAACTAATCTAAAACCTGATCTTTTTTAAATTATTTAATTCCTTAAAAAATGAAAAACCTTTATTTATTATTCATCGTTTACCTTATCACTCAAACAGCATATTCGCAAACAGCAGAACAAAGATTTTTCTCTAAAAGTTTAAGTGTTAATGTGAATACACCTGTAGAGCTAACAGATGATAGCGGACAATCTCTAAACATCAATAATATATACAGAGTACATCTAGTAACCCGGAATACTGGAACAGATACAGGAGCTGAATATTTAGTTTGGTATGATAACAATTCTTCTATTTGGAGACACCGTGCGGTTAACATTCGTGCAAACATCTCAAATAGTCCCATTCTATTTATTGATAATAATATTGTAAAAATAAAAACTAATCATGCAAACCTATATACTGTAAAAGCATTTGTAGAAGAATTAAACACACAAGAAGCTGACGTAGAACCTCACATTTTTGGTTCTTCCTATCAATGGCAACGAGAAAGAAATAGTTTATTTTATAAAGATGGAAATGTGGGAATTGGAACTACAGCTCCTGACACCAAATTACATCTAGAAGAATCAAATGTAGGTATAAAAACAACCTATGCTACGCAAATAATTGAAGCTAATGATGCACAACTTGATCTTATATCAAGTTCAGCCGGTAATTGGGGCTCAGCTATTAATCTTGTAGAAGGTAATGGCGATGCGAATAATGATATTTGGTCAATTGTTAGAAGGACTTCTAATGATAATTCTTCCTTACGAATAAATTATGGGACAAGCAATAATCATGAGAATCCCTCGCTAATCACTTTTAATACGAATGGAAATGTGGGGATAGGCACAAACTCTCCAACTGCAAAATTAGATATTGGGAAAAGTAATTTAGAAAACGCTTTTAGCGTAGGCTCGTCAAATGATGGAGGAAGAATATACACGTCTTATGAAAGTGGAAGGGGAACGCTAAATTTTATAGAACATGACGATCCCTTTGTATTAAGTTTTACTCAAGCAGGCACAAATACAAATGAAAAAATAATTTTTGATCAAGGTAATTTTGGGATTGGCACCACAACCATGGGCAGTCACAAATTAGCCGTAGAAGGCTCTATAGGGGCAAGGGAAATAAAGGTTGAAGCAAATGGCTGGTCAGATTTTGTGTTTGAAAACACTTACCAACTCCCTAGCCTTAAAGAAGTAGAAAATCACATTCAACAAAAAGGGCATTTAAAAGATATCCCCAGT
>NZ_CABVMM010000013.1 GCF_902499555.1 Mesonia oceanica | reverse complement strand
ATTGTCAAGGGAGGACTCTCCCGCATAATACGATACCGTATAAGAACCTGCACTCTGGCCTGCTAAAGCCTCTATATTGCTCTGCGTCAGATCGAAGGTAGCCTCTCCGGTGTTACCGTTGTCGCATTCCTCCTTGTCGCTTACCTCACCGATCACTACCGTGGCCACTTCGATCTCGAAAACAGTGGTATTGTAACAGTTGGGGCGTTCGGCGTTCTCTATGCGTACAAAGATCTCCTGGCCGTCCTCCAAAGGTTCATAGGATGTTGTATTGGTGATGCCGGCACCACCCAAATCTGCTGAGGCCAATGTCTCGTAGTAACGGATGTTGAAATCATCCAGGGACTGGTCCCCAAGCACAACGGGGGTGTTCACCGTTAGGTCTACCGTGTTCCCCGAAACGCCATTATCACAAAGGTATAGGTCATTGGGTTCATTGGCAGCACCGCTCTCGAAGCTCTCGATAAAAAAGCTGCCCGTCTCGTAGCAGTTGCTGTTGTTGTTGCTCTCCACACGCACAAAGACCTCCTGAGGGTTCGAAAGTACATTGGAGTAGTTCGTCGGGTTGGGGATTGCCTCCGACTGGCCGGCATCTGCAGAGGCCTGGCTATCGTAATAGGTCACCGTATAGTCCGAGGCTTCCTGGCCGTCAAGCGCCGCTGCATTGTTCTGTGTCAGGTCAAATTCACCGTCCCCATCATTATCGCCATCGCAAGACTCCAGATTACTATTTGATAAATCGCCGATACGGATGAGGGTTGTATTCACCTCAAAACTTCCGGTGTTATAGCAATCGGTATTGTTCGTATTTTCTATCCTAACATAGATGGTTTCATTTTCTGAAGCCGGGTTATAGTTTTGGGTATCGGCAATATCTTCAATATCATTCTCTGCATTTTCTGGGGTGGTGTGGTAGGACACTTCAAAATTGTCCGGGTCCTGATTACCCAAGATTGCAGCGGTATTTTCTTCCAAATCATAAAAAGCATCCGTTAAATTTTCAAAGCAGTCTTGTAGGGAACTTAGATTTTCTATCTCAGGTTCAGTATAAATAATGGCATTAATTTCAGCAATTTGATAACAATTATCATCTTCTTCTATTCTAATGTATAAAGAGTATGGAGTGTCATTAGAAAAACTATAGTTTTCGGGATCATTTATAAGCTCACTATTATTTTCTGTTTGTGCTCCAGTTTCAGTTTCATAATAGGAAATGCTATAATCTTGAGGGTTTTCAGTAAATTGAGTGATGGTTTGGGTAAGATCGTAAGTTTGTGAATTAATTCCATCATTATCACAATTTCCAAGAATGTCAATAGAGTCTGTGATTAATGATAAATCACCTCCAATTACTTGAATGGTAATAGACTCTTCACAATATTCGTTAGTCCAAGTGTAAATATAATCTCCTAAGTTATTTAATCCAGTTATGGTTGTTGTTCCTGAATTTGGAGATTCAATGATAGTGGGTGAAGGATTATCGGGATCTGCAATCCAAATACCACTACCAATTGCTTCTAATGTTATGGTATTAGTACAAGAAACAGTATAGGGATCTTGTGTGATGATCCCTGAATTAGCAGTAAAGTGAATATCATCTAGAAAATTTCCGACAGTATTGTTTCCAGAGGCAGTAGAAATTGCCCTGAACTCAAATCTAGTGGAGGTTTGACCGGTAGGAACTATGTAGGTTCCCACTTTTACATCCCAACCTTCATTGACAGATGAAGAGTATTGGGCAATTAAAGTTAAATTTCCGTTAGGAGCTCCGGCAAAAACCCCTACAACATCTTCTCCAGAAGGGGCTTGGTTTCTAGCAGCATGAGCAAAACTAAAATAAAACTGAGTACCTTCTATAGGCGTATTGAAATCTTGGTAAACACCAGATGTTTCATTGGCATTAAGTTCTATATATTGATTACCGGAATAGGCATTTATGGCGCCGCCATTACTGGAGTTAGGCCAAATTTCTATGGTGCTATCTGTGGCTGTGGTTTGCCATCCAGGAACATTACTATCATTTTGAAAAGAAGGCCAACCTGATTGAGGTATTACAGGTTCTTCAAAATCAGGGTTAATGGTTGTAATCACACAATCTCCTTCATTTTCATTAAAAATAACCTCTAAAGGAATAGAAATAGTTGATGTACAATTGTTGGCATCTGTTACTTCTAGTTCAACGGTAAATGTTCCCAATTGGGAATACGTATGACTTACTTCTAAACCATTTCCAGAATCTCCATCCCCAAAGTCCCAAGAATATATTGCATTTTCGTCACTATTTTCAAAAATAACTTCTGCATTAAAATTTATTTCTACAAAAACATCAACTGTATAGGTGTCATCTATTAATTCTGATGGACTAACAGAAGTAATTGCAGGATCAATATTTTGACAAGGCACTACGCAAGAAATTTCGGCTTCCCATCCTGGTAAAGGAGAAGGTTGTCCATCTGGAACATACTCAAATGTGAGACATCCGGTACTGTTCTGTTCTCCTACTGAAATTGTGAAAGGAGTACTTTGAGATGCTGAAAAAGAATCAATTAAAGGAGCATTTACATTGTCTCCATCATAAACATAAAGGATATCGTTACCTGAAGTAAGAAAAGAATCAAACACTAGTTGAATATTCATATCTGTATCAGGACAAATAGTAGTAATTTGTATATCTTCAGAAATAGTAAAACCAGATGGACCTCCTGTGTCGTAAAAACTACCAGAGCAAGTGTTTATTAGAGGTTCTTCTCCAATATTATAATTTTGACTATAAAATATAGTTGAATATAAAAATAGGGTGAATAGGAGTAATATTTTTTTCATAAGTTAATTGATAACTTAAAGGGGTTATAAGATTAGTTCGATAAAAATAAATAATTATTATGTATTTTTAACTATAACAGGTTACTATCTATAATTACTACATTTTTTAACTAAATTGTTTGAAACATTCTTAATAGCTATAAGCAAGTTTTGCCTGAAACCTTTCAGGCAAAACTTGCTTAATTAAAATATTGCTTAAAGAATATGTTACTCTTTAATTAGTTTAATCATTTTAATAGAATTTTTTATTTGAATTTTTATGAAGTAATTTCCTGTTTGAAGCATCGAAAAATCTATTGAACCTGAAACTTTGTTATAATCTTTTTGAAAAACTTGTTGACCTAACATGTTGAAAACAGTTATACTTTTAATTGGATTATTGGCTTTGAATGTTAGCATATTTCTTACAGGATTAGGATAGTACATAAATCCTGAAAAATCTATATCATTTACATCAAGTTCTTCAGTAGAAAAAGAAGCAACCGTTGACCATTCGCTATAACTTTCCTCTTCACAGACCGCTCTGATATATACATCATATTCAGTGTCCGGCTCTAGGTCGTTCAAGGAGTATCCGTCTTCTTGATCATCATCGGTAGCTGTTGTACCTTGAGTTTCAGGATCAAATCCTGTTGGTCCGTACAAAATTTCCCATTCAGTTTCGTCTCCGTTTGATGTCCAAGAGATCTGGGCAGAAGTTGTTGTAATATTTGAAAATTCAATACCTGTAGGTGTTTCACAGCTTTCAAGAGTAGAAAAAGAATCAACCGTAGACCATTCGCTATAATTTTCCTCTTCACAGACCGCTCTGATATATACATCATATTCAGTGTCCGGCTCTAGGTCGTTCAATGAGTATCCATCTTCTTGATCATCATCGGTAGCTGTTGTACCTTGGGTTTCAGGATCAAATCCTGTTGGTCCGTACAAAATTTCCCATTCAGTTTCGTCTCCGTTCGATGTCCAAGAGATCTGAGCAGAAGTTGTTGTAATATTTGAAAATTCAATACCTGTAGGTGTTTCACAGCTTTCAAGAGTAGAAAAGGAAGTAACCGTAGACCATTCGCTATAATTTTCCTCTTCACAGACCGCTCTGATATATACATCATATTCGGTGTCCGGTTCTAGGTCGTTCAATGAGTATCCATCTTCTTGATCATCATCGGTAGCTGTTGTACCTTGGGTTTCAGGATCAAATCCTGTTGGTCCGTACAAAATTTCCCATTCAGTTTCGTCTCCGTTTGATGTCCAAGAGATCTGAGCAGAAGTTGTTGTTATATTTGAAAATTGAACTAGTGTTGGTACTGAGCAAGATGGGGTTTCTGCTAATTTAATACTAGCGCCAAAAATATTAATTACTCCGTCTCCTGAAGATTTTTCAAAAAACAATTCAGAAATAGATTTCGATTGATTTGCTTCATCGATGGTTATTTCTAATTCATAAATTCTGGGATTAGTTGTTGAAGTTTCTACATCTTCAGTATCAAGATTAAGTCTACCAATTCCACGGATAATAACAGGAGGTGTTTCGTTAAAGTACCAATCAGGAACAGATGTATTTTCGATGGCCTGAGTAGAGCCATCGTTAAAAGTAATAGTTCCTGTCATTTCTGCGGAACCACTCCCCGAAGTTACCATTAAATGTAAGCTTTCTGCTGGTTGAGTATTGTTAAAGGTAAAAGTCCCGTTGTCTGAAACATTCTCTAAGCGCAAAGAATTGTTTCCCTCATATGGGTTATCAAATGGAGACATTTGAAAATGCAAACCGCTGGTTTCTCCTCCTTCTTTTGTTAAATCACCATTTAAGGGTAAACCATCACCATTTTGACTAACGGGAGGAGTGTCGATATCGTATTGATAATCTTCAGACATATATGCGTAATTTGCGCCATCAACATCATTAGTGGTAGAAGAACTGGGAGCCCCTATTCCATTAGCAATTACATCATCTGTAAACCCTTCGTTAGGTTGGAGTTTTGAATATACTCCAAAAGCATATGGGCCCGTCCAAGGGCTAAATCCCTCGACTTCAGAACAATCAACTCTAACATAAAACTCATAAACGGTTGAAGGATCTATAGCTACATCGTAGGTATTGGTAGTTACCGCTTCTCCAGAATCCGGTGTTCCGGTTCCCACAGGTTGTACGGCTATTTCCCAGGCGGTAGCTCCATCTGTTTCCCAAGTTAACTGCGCATTTGTATTGGTTACCAGAGGAGCGTTGAGATTTGTTGGAGCTGGACATAATGGTATACCTGAAGTATTTACATCGTCTATATAGAGATAATAGAAATTCAAAGAACTTGTACTTGTGTTTTTAAAAGCGACATAGATATCTTGACCTACGTATGCAGAAAGGTCATAAGAGTATTCATTCCAATTCTCGGGGGCACTAACTTGAGTAGCGATGACGTCTGTAAAATCTTCTTTTGCCTTTCCAGTAGTGGAAACTACAATATCGAAGGGTTGTGCATTTGTAGAATTTGAATTTTTTGCCCAAAAACTAAGTAAATCACTTTCGTTGGCATTTACGGTAAATTTAGGGCTAATTAAATAATCATCATGTGAATTCCAATCAGATCTAATACGTACAGAATTACTTCCAGTATTGGAATCAAAGGTATATACTTCCCAAGGATAAGTAGAGTCTCCATCATTAATTATTTCCCAACAGCTAGGTATTTCAGAAGAAGATTCAAAGCCTTCTTCTAATCCGTCTAAAAGACCACATGCAGTTGTAAAGGTTGTGGAAGTCCAGAAACTGTAGCTTCCTTCTGTTCCACAATAAGATCTCAAAAATATTTCATATTCTGTATTGGTCTCTAAATCATTAAAATTGTAGGTGGTTTCGCTTACTTCAGTTCCAGATTCAGGAGTATCCATTCCAGCCAGTTGAATGGCAATTTCCCAACTTTCTTCCGTATCTCCGGCAACCCAGGAAAGTTCTGCTTCGCTAGTGGTGATATTATCTACAGCTAAGTTAGTAGGTGATAAACAGTCTGCTGAAGTTTTTGCGCTAACGGCAAAAACATTTAAAAACCCATCGGTATTGGTTTTAGTGATCGCAATACTTTCTATGGTTTTACTGTAATTAGATTCTTCTATGTCTAGCGTGATATGATAAATCCTAGGATTGTTAAGAGGATTTTGTAAAACGTCATCGGTGGTACTAACTCTTCCTATTCCTGTAATAACTGCCGGAGGAGTAGTATTGTTAAACCAGTCTGGAGCTAGTTTTCCGGTTATTGTTTGAGAAGTGTTATCGTCAAAATTAATCTCCACATCAAAATCTGAATCTGCACCACCGGAAGTAGCTAAGATATAGAGGTTTTGAAAAGTTCCTCCATTAGAGAATGTTAGGGTTCCTGACATTTCTGTTTCATTAGATAGCCTTAAGGAGTTATTTTCCCCATAATCTGCAAATTGATAGATGGCACCTTCTTCTTGGTCTGTTAGGTCGTAGAACCCTGAAGGATCCAGTCCGTAAGTTGTAGGCGCATTACCATTAGAAGTTACCAAGCCTTGTTCTAAAAAGCAATAACCGGTTCCATCAATATCTGAAGTGGTAGAGTTAATTGTTTCCCCGGTTCCATTGGCAATAACATCTTCATTTAAGCCAGAATCAATAGTTAAAGTTATGTATTCTGGTGTATTAAAGAATAAGGAAGGTGTTGGTGGTTCTAAGGTTTTGTCTTTCTCTTTTTCAGATGAAAATACTGAAAAAGATAATAGTGTTAATAAAAGCAAAAAAGATATTTTTTTATCATTTTTTTTTGATTTTAACGAGTAATTTTTCATCATGTTTACGTTTTCATTGGTTTTTCGTAAATATATATAATTTTACTAAATCGTTTATCCTGATGTATTAAATATCTTTTATGTTAATTTTTCTTAATTATATTTTCTTATATAAAAAAGGAAGTTAGTTGTGTTATTATTGTTATTGAGGTTATTATGATGAAAATTATTCAATACTGATTTAAATACGCTATTAAAATTTAACATACTATTAACATTTTGAAAATTAGTATAAAAAAACGCCTTTCAAATCGAAAGGCGTTTTTTTGAGAGTATATTTTGAATTAATTAAACATCATCATAATCTATTTTAATAGTAGGAGTAGTAGGGTGAGCTTGGCAGGTAAGTGTTAAACCTTCTTCAACTTCATCATCAGTAAGAATTTGATTTTTAGCCATTTCAGCTTTTCCTTCTGTAATCCTAGCGATACAAGAACTACAAATTCCGCCTTGACAAGAATAAGGTGCATCAAGATCTTCGTCTAAAACAGCATCGAGTATGTTCTTTTTCTGATCCATGATGAAGGTTTTCTCTTCATCATCTAAAATTACCGTGATTTGCGTTTTACCATCTAAGTTAGCTTCAACTTCACCTTCATCGCTAGAACTAAATAATTCAAAATGAATATTTTCTTTAGTAATATTATTCTCCTGAAGCACTTCTGAAACTAAATCGATCATTTCTTCAGGGCCACATAAATAAATATCGTTAAATTGATGCCCCTTGAATTTGTTTTTCATCACAAAGTTTACTGTACTTCGCTCAATTCTTCCAAAGAAAGAATTTTCGTCTTTTGACCGACTGTATACAAATTCTACAAAAAACCTATCAGGATACGTTGCTTGAAGCTCTAATAACTCTTTGAAGAAAATAGTTTCTTCTGGAGTTTTATTACCATAGACCAATACAAATTTACTGTGTTCCTCTTCGGTTAAGGCTGTTTTTATGATGGACATCACCGGAGTAATTCCGCTTCCCGCAGCAAAAGCGGCATACGTGTGGTGAGATTTCCCTGGGTTGGCTTCAAAGATAAACTTTCCTTCAGGAGGAAAAACATTTAAACTTTCACCTTCTTTCAATTGGTTATTGGCAAAAGAAGAAAAACGGCCATCAGCAACCTCTTTTACGCTTACTTTTAATTGACCACTTTTTGGAGTAGAGCAGATGGAGTATGAGCGTCTGAGTTCTTGTCCGTCAAAATCTTTTTTAATTGTAATATATTGACCTGCGGTAAATTTAAAAATAGGTTTTAAGTCTTCAGGTACATCAAAAACCAAACTTACAGCTCTGGGTGTTTCTCGAATTATTTCTTTTACAGATAGGGAATGAAAGTTCTTCATTAAAAAAATTTTCAGCAAAAATACAAAGTCAGGTGTTTTTTAAAACATTTTACTTCAAAATATAATACCTAAGTTTTTTATGCATAAGAAAATTAGGTATATTTGGGTTGAATTTAAAACTGAAAAATGTCTAATTCAAAATTATATAAAGGCAGTCTTTCTACTATTATTTTGAAGCTATTAGCAGAAAATAATAAAATGTACGGGTATGAAATGACTCAAAGAGTAAAAGAGCTTACGCAAGGCGAATTAACTATTACTGAAGGTGCACTTTATCCGGCTCTACATAAATTAGAGGCCGATGGGTTTTTAGAGGTAGAAATGCAAAAAGTAGATAACCGATTACGGAAATACTATAAACTTACCCAAGCCGGAACTCAAGAAAGAGTGAATAGAATAGAAGAGTTGGAAAGATTTATTGAAACCATTCAAGGTATCGTGAACCCAAAACCAAGTTTAGGATGAACCCAAAATTAACCAAAGAAGAAATACAATTTATAGATAATTACCTTAAAAATTCTGGAGTAGAATATATCGATACTCGCGCAGAAGTGGTGGATCACGTGGCATCTGAAATCGAATCTCGATTATCAGCAAATAATACAACAAATTTTTACGAAGAATTTAAAGTTTATATGGTACAGCATAAAGAAACCTTATTAAAAAATGCCGGAAAATATAGTTGGAGCATAGATAAAAAGGTATTAAAAGAAGTTTTTAAAAACATGACTAATCTGAAGGTTTTAGTTCCTGCTTTTTTGATAGCTGTTATATTATTTGCTGTAGATCTAAAAGAATATTTGAATTCTACCCAAATTTTGATTGCTTTTTATGCTGTTTTGTTAGTGTTGGCTTTTATACCAATAATTCTTTATAGAAAAATAAAATTATCTTTTTTGAGGCGTATAGGTATTATTTCAACTATACCTTTTATAGCCATTCATAATCTTTTATTGGGAGATAGATTTGCTTTTGAGCAATATGAAATGGTGTATTCTTTTTTATTTTGGGTGCTTATAGCAACTACTTATACTTCCTATGATTTTACCCAAGAATATAAAAGGAAACTTGAACTTTTATAAAAAACTTATCCAGAAATGAATTTAGAAAAAGTGTAACGTTTATTATTAAATTTATACCTATCTAAAAAACAAACCAATCTTTATGTTTAAACGCTTTATCGCTTTAGAGTGGAAACAGTTTTCTCGTTCTTCCTATTTTCAAAAAGGGATTGCGATAAAAATATTGCTTGCATTTGGCGCATTATATTTTATTGGGATGGCAGCTTTTATGGGGGTCGCTGCTTATTTTGGACTTCAAAAATTTATGCCCGATAAAGATCCCATTACAATTGTAAATAATTTTGTGATTTATTGGTTTTTGGCAGATATGGTGTTTCGCTACTTTTTGCAGCAGTTACCCGTATTAAACATCAAACCTTATATGGTGATTCCTATAAAGCGGAGTGTCGTGATTCATTTCTTATTAGGGAAAACTTCCATTTCTTTTTTCAACTTTCTGCCGTTATTTTTCTTTTTACCGTTTTCCATAACGTTATTGGTAAATGGTGATTATTCCATACTTCATATAGCGAGTTGGTTCTTTTCGATGATGTTATTCACCTTATCTATTAACTACCTTAATTTTTTACTCAATAAAAACAACAAGGTTTTTTATGTAATTGCAAGCCTTTTAATCGCTGCCGGATTGCTTCAGTTTTATGGAATTTATTCGGTTACAGAACCAGCAGGGTATTTTTTCAATACTATTTACAATAAACCTTATGCAGTTTTAATTCCATTACTTTTAATGGTGATGCTCTACCGGGTTAATTTTAAATTCATTAGAAAAGATTTTTATTTAGACGGAGCTATTTCAAAGGAAACTAAAGATGTACACACGCAAGAACTTACTTGGCTAAATAGATTTGGTAAAATAGCGCCATTCTTAAAAAATGACGTTAGAATGATTATGAGAAACAAGCGCCCAAAACAGGTACTGTTGATGTCATTCTTATTTCTCTTCTACGGACTCATTTTCTACACCCAAGAAACTTATCAAGAAATGCCGGCGTTTTTAGCCTTTGCTTCTATGTTTGTTACAGGAGGTTTTCTCATGTCTTTTGGTCAATTGGTACCATCTTGGGATAGCGAATATTACAAGTTATTAATGAGTCAAAATATTCCCTATCGTGAATATTTAAAATCTAAATGGTCGTTAATGGTGGTGGCCGTTTTGATTTCCTTTATTTTAAGTACACCATATATTTATTTTGGCTGGGATATTTTCGGGATGATTGCCGCCGGAGCCTTATTTAATATGGGGTTAAATTCATTTATTACTTTGTATGGAGGAGTTTTAAACCGAGTTCCTGTAGAGTTGAATGTGAGAGCAAAAGCCTTTAGTAACACTCAAGGTTTTAATCCAACACAATTATTAATAGCCTTACCTAAAATTTTTGGTCCTATCCTTATCTTTTATATTCCTTATAAACTAATCAACTTTGAAACCGGAATTATTTGTCTGGCGGTTTCAGGAGTTTTGGGATTGGTGTTTACCAACTTCTTTTTAAACCAGATAGAAAAAGTGTATCAAAAACAGAAATACAAAACCATCGCTGCATTTAGCGAGAAAAAATAAATCACGATGATAAGTGTAAGCAATTTAAGCAAAGATTATAACGGCGTGACCGTTTTAAATATAGATAATTTAGACATTCCAACTGGGGAAAGTTTTGGTTTGGTAGGAAATAACGGAGCGGGAAAAACTACATTTTTTAGTTTACTGTTAGATTTAATTCAGCCTTCCGGTGGGTACATTAAAAACAACCATATCATTGTAAATGAAAGTGAAGAATGGAAACCATTTACCTCCTCCTTTATAGATGAAAGCTTTCTAATAGGCTACCTTACAGCAGAAGAATACTTTTATTTTATAGGAGAGTTACGCGGCCAAAATAAAGCCGATGTTAATGATTTTCTGAAGAAATATGAAGAATTTTTTAATGATGAAATTCTTCAGAAAAAGAAATACCTGCGAGACCTTTCTAAAGGAAACCAGAAAAAAGCCGGCATCATCGCAGCACTTATTGGCAATCCCGATGTAGTAATTTTAGACGAACCTTTTGCCAATTTAGATCCAACCACACAAATTAGGCTTAAAAAAATAATTAAAGAATTAAACCAACATACCGATACTACTATTCTTATTTCTAGTCATGATTTAATTCATGTAACCGAAGTTTGTGAGCGAATTGTAGTGCTTGACAAAGGAGCAACGGTAAAAGACATCCAAACCAGTCAAGCAACTTTAGAAGAATTAGAAGCTTATTTTAACAGGTAAACGTCAAAAATCTTCGAGATATTCTTTAAATTCTTACAAAGAAACGTATTTTTACGCGCTACCATACTAAAAGTAGCGAATCTTAGTTATTTAAATAGCTAATAATTAATGAATTTGAAGAAGAACAACTTTTCTACCGCCGTTCATTTTTGCGTGGCCATTTTGGCCTTGGCAACCATTGCTTCTTGTTCTAGAAAGAAGGATAAGTGGCTCAATCGTAATTTCCATGCAATGGGAACTTACTATAACATTATTTATAATGGAAACTTGGCACTTGCCGCCGGAAAAGAAGAACTAGCACAAAACTATCAGGACAATTTTTGGGAAATACTTCCTATTGAGCGAATGCAGGTAGAAGAAGAAACCAATAAACCCGGAGAAACCAAAAACGCCAATTTTCAAAGAGCTGAAGAAAAAGCGACCAAAGCCATTCAAAAACATAATATGCGTATTGCGGGAGAAGAGCATAATCCGCAAATGGATGAAGCTTTTCTGTTGTTAGGAAAAGCACGGTATTACGATCAGCGGTTTTTTCCAGCTTTAGAAGCATTCAATTATATTCTTACCGATTACCCGGAGAGTGATCGTTTGGTTACTGCTAAAATTTGGCGTGAGAAAACCTATATGCGCATGGGCAACGATGAACTTGCCCTTCAAAACCTTCAAAAACTTTTTGAAGAACAGATAGAATTTGAAGATGAAGACCTTGCCAATGCATCGGCAGCTATGGCACAAGCCTATTTAAACCTCGATCAAAAAGAAGAAGCGATTGCACCTTTAAATAAGGCTATTGAATTTACAGATTCTAATGAAGAAAAAGGAAGATGGATTTACATAAAAGGGCAGATTTATGATAGGTTAGGAGAAATTGATAGTGCTAATAAAGCTTTTGATCAAGTGATCGAACTGAACAGGAAGTCTCCTCGCGAGTATATGATTAATGCCTACATGGAAAAAGCCAAAAACTTTGATTATGATGAAGGCGATCATTTAGCATTTATGGAATTGATGAATGAAATGTTGGAAAATAGGGAAAACCGACCTTATTTAGATATTATCAATTATCAAGTAGCTCAATATTATAAGAATACAGATTCGATAGATGGGGCGGTAGAATTTTATAATTACTCTTTAAGAGCAGAAGTTCCCAAACAGAACAATTATCTTAAATCGAGAGATTACCTCAATTTGGGCAATATTAATTTCGATGCAGCAGAATATAAAGAAGCCGGCGCTTATTATGATAGCGTGATGATGAATATTCCTCAGAATACTCGTGAGTTCAGGAGTATTCGTAAAAAACGTGAAAATCTGGACGATGTTATTAAATATGAAGATATCGCGAGGAGGGACGATAGTATCATCAACTTGGTAGCGATGTCGAAAGCTGATCGTTTGGCTTATTTTGAAGAAGTTACGGCTGAAATGAAGCAGAAAGCTATTGAAGAAGCTAAACGTTTAAAAGCGGAAGGAGAAACTAAAAAAGCAGGAAATCTTTTCGGAACCAAGAAGAGTACCGCTTCAAGTGGAAATACAGCGGGTGGATCTAATTTTTATTTTTATGACCCTCGTCAAGTAGCAAGAGGATTGCAAAAATTCAATAGAACTTGGGGAAATCGAGAGCTAAAAGACAATTGGCGCTACGAAGCAAGTTCAAGTGGTTCCAAGAAAAATATTGAAGAAGCTAAAGAAGAAGACTTTATGGCGATTATCGAAAGTGATCCCGCCTATAACCCACAAACCTATATTGATAGTATTCCTTCAGATAAAAAAGTGATTGACAGTATTCGGGAAGAAAGAAATTTTGCTTATTACCAACTTGGGGTGATTTATAAAGAAAAGTTTAAAGAATATGGCTTAGCTTCAGATAAGTTAGAGACTTTATTGCAAAATAATCCGCAGGAACGTTTAATACTTCCTTCAAAATATTATCTATACAAAATATACGAAGCTACCGGAAATACTGCTTCCGCAGATAAATGGAAACAAAATATCCTAACTCAGCATCCCGATTCCCGTTATGCAAGTATTTTAAGAAACCCACGTTCGTTGCGTGACGATGAAAATAGTCCGGAAGCTGTTTATGCTTCTATCTACAGAAAATATAAAGCTGAAAAATACAAAGAGGTAATCGACAACGCCAATAACTATATCGAGATTTATACCGGAGACGATATTGTCCCAAAATTTGAATTATTGAAAGCTTTTGCCAAAGGGCGTTACCAAGGTTTCAATGCGTATGAGGAAGCTCTAAATTATGTAGCCTTAACCTATCCGCAAAGTGAAGAAGGAAAAAAGGCGGAAGAAATAATAAAACAATCTTTGCCTGCATTAAAGAATATCAACTTCAGTAAAGATGAAGGAGGAGATCAATTCTATCTTGTTTATCCATTTGCGAGTACAGATCTAAAGATGGCGGAAGAACTTCAGCAAAAACTGGATGCAGCTATTGCAGATAAAGGATATGAAGGTCAATTTTATACTTCTATTGATTTCTATACTCCTACAGAAATTTTTGTAGTGATTCACGGATTGAAAAGTAAATTGGGAGCTGAAGGTTTTGGAAAAGTGCTGGCAGAAGAGAAAGATTATGAAATTAACCATACTAATTTTGGAATATCTGATAGTAACTATCAAATAGTTCAAATTCATAAAAACTTAGATGCTTATTTAGCAGAGCAATCACAATAAAACTAAAATTATGTTTTCAGATAACAAAAAATCCAGAGGATTATCGTCAGAAGGTCTAAAAGAGCAAAATAAAATAGCTCAAGGAACTACCATTACTGGGAGTATTGAAGGAAAAGGAAGTTTTAGGATAGAAGGAAAGGTAGAAGGTACATTAAAGACTGCTGGAAAAATTGTAGTAGGAAAAACCGGTTATATTGACGGGGAAGTAGAATGTGAAAATGCAGATTTTGAAGGGAAATTTTCAGGAAAGCTCGTTGTTAAAAATATGTTGAGTTTAAAATCGACCGCAAATATAGAAGGCGAGGTGATTATCGGAAAATTATCGGTAGATCCGGATGCTACCTTCAATGCGAAGTGTTCTATGAAAGGAGGGGTAAAAACATTAAGTGATGAGAGAGGAAGAGGAAAAACAAAAGGAGAAAAAACCGCTTAGAAATTGGGCTGTACTTTCTGGTATAGCTATCCAAATGGGAGCTACTATTTTTGTTTTTGCGTGGATTGGGCAATGGCTAGATGAAAAATACCCATCTAATAAAGAGTGGTTTACTATTTTATTTGTTTTAATTGGTGTAGCAGTAGCTATTTATGCCGTACTCCGACAGCTAAAAGGGCTAAACAATTAATATGAATATTAAGCAAGAGGCGCTAAAATTTTTACTTACCATTATTATAATTTTAATAGGAGGATACTTTCTTCATCAATTTCTATTAACTACTTATTTCCCTAAAGACCTAACGTCAATTTTAAAGTTCAGTTACAAGTTTAATGGCGGAATCACCATTTTGTTTACACTTACCATTATTCTGCTCAGTAAAAAATTTAAAGACCAATTGGGCTTTTTGTTTATGGCGGGTAGTTTTCTTAAAATTTCCCTTTTTTTGATCTGGTCAAAACTTCAAAACCAGGCATTAGATAAAAGTTATTTATTAACCTTTTTTATTCCTTATGCTATCTGCTTAATAGTTGAAATATACTTTGTTTCTAGAATTTTAAATCGTATTAACTATAAGAAAGACAAGTAATTGTAGGGGTTTTAAAAGAAATGAAACTTATTCACGAATTCGTGTGATTTTTTAAAATTTAATTACTTACATTTGCACCGAAATTTAAAGACCGAAATTAACCTGAAATGCAAAAGGAAAACATAATTAAAGTTTTATTGTTCTTTGCAGTAGCATTTAATGTTTTAGGTGTTTTTGCTAACAATCCACAGCAACACCACGAAGAAGGACAGGCAGATCAAGAGTCGTTAAGGGTAGATACCAAAAGAGAGGTTAAAGAATATATTAGCCATCACTTGCAAGATTCTTACGATTTCACTTTATATTCAGATTCTGAAGAAGGAAAACATATTGGCTTTCCGCTTCCTGTAATTTTAATTGATGATGGTGGCTTGAGGGTCTTTTTGTCTTCAGAGTTTCATCACGGAGAAAAAGTTGCTGAGGTAGGTGGTGATTACTACAAACTTTATCACGGAAGAATTTATAAGACCAATGCAGCGGGTGATATGACCTATGATGAAGAGCATCATCCAACCAATGAAAAACCTTTAGATTTTTCAATTACCAAAAACGTATTCACGATTTTATTAACATCTATCTTACTTTTATTATTGTTTGGTGGTCTTGCTAGACATTATAGAGATAAACATATTCCTACTGGTTTTGGAAGAGTCTTAGAGCCATTAGTGATTTATGTAAGAGATGAAATAGCAATCCCAAATATTGGGAAAGCAAAGTACAGAAGGTTTATGGGCTTCCTGTTAACTGTTTTCTTCTTTGTGTGGATTTTGAATTTACTAGGGATGACTCCACTTGGAGTGAATGTTACAGGAAATATAGCTATTACAGCTTGTTTAGCTTTATTTACTTATTTGGTTACTCAATTTAGCGCAACTAAAGATTATTGGAAACATATTTTCTGGATGCCTGGAGTGCCTGTAATCATGAAGATTATTTTAATACCTATAGAGTTACTAGGTACATTAACTAAACCATTTGCATTAATGGTTCGTTTGTTCGCAAACATCACTGCGGGACACGTTGTGATAATGAGTTTAATTGCACTTATTTTCGTAACCGATAATATTGTGTTGGATGGTCCTATTTCAGTATTATTAACACTGTTTATTTCAGTAATAGAATTATTAGTAGCCTTTTTACAGGCATATATATTTACTATGTTATCTGCGTTGTTTATAGGTCTAGCTGTAGAAGAGCACGACCATCATCCAGAAACAAATGATATTGTTTAATTATTAATTATAAATTGTAGATTATGGAAAGTCTAGATCTAGCGTTAGTTGGAGCAGGTTTAATTGTTATCGGGGCAGGATTAGGTCTTGGTAAAATTGGAGGCTCTGCTATGGAGGCTATTGCACGTCAGCCTGAAGCTTCTGGTAAGATTCAAACAGCGATGATTATTATTGCTGCATTATTAGAAGGTTTAGCATTCGCTGCTTTAATCCTAGCTTAAAATTAAACAAACAACACCCTGTAACGGTTGGTTGCAGGGGTTGTTTTTAAAATTAATAATTAAGAAACTTAAAAGATAAATGGAAAAGTTAGTTAACGATTTTGCCTACGGATTGTTTTTTTGGCAAGCTTTAATCTTAATTGTCTTAATTCTTTTATTAAGAAAATATGCTTGGCGTCCTGTTTTAAACTCTTTAGATAAAAGAGAGCAAGGCATTAAAGATGCATTGGACTCTGCAGAAAAAGCTCGTTTAGAGATGAAAAATTTGCAGGCCAATAACGAGAAAATGAAGAAGGAAGCACGTGAAGAGCGTGATGAGTTGCTAAAAGAAGCGCGACAAATAAAAGAAAAAATGATTGCAGATGCCTCTGGTGAAGCAGAAGAAAAAGCTAATGCAATGATTCTTAAAGCGCAAGAAAGTATTAGAACAGAAAAGCAAGCGGCTTTATCTGAAATTAAAGCGCAAGTAGCTAGCCTTTCTATCGAGATTGCTGAAAAAGTAGTAAAGAAAGAGTTAGACAACAAAGAAGACCAAATGAGGTTGGTTGATAATATGCTTGACGATGTTAAGCTAAACTAAGATTATGGCAAGTAGTAGAGCAGCACAACGTTACGCAAAAGCTTTATTAGATTTAGCTGAAGAAAGAAACAATCAGGAAGCTATTAATAAAGATATTCGTGATATTCACAAAACATTAGAAGCAAGTGGAGAGTTACGAAGTGTTTTAAAAAGCCCTGTAATAGATGTTAATGCAAAGGTAAATTCTTTAAAAGCGATATTTAAATCGGTTTCAGAAGATGTGAAAAACCTGTTTTCAGTATTAGCAAATAACAACAGAATTGCAGAATTAAACTTAGTAACTAAAAAGTACATTGAACTTTATGACGAAAAGAACAATGTGAAAGTTGCTTTAGTTACTACTGCAGAAGCTTTGACTCCGGCAATCGAAGCAAAATTACTTGCAAAAGTAAAAAGCCTAACCGGAAGCGAAGTGACTATAAAGAACAAGATTGATGAGTCAATCTTAGGAGGGTTTATTTTAAGAATTGGAGATCAGCAATACGATGCTAGTATTCAAGGAAAATTAAATACCCTTAGAACAAGATTTAAAAACAAAGCACACGTATAAATTAACATTAAAACGGTATAAGAAATTATACCATTTATAATAATTAATTATGGCAGAAGTGAATCCTGCTGAAGTATCAGCAATATTAAAAGAACAACTATCAGGATTTGAAGCGAAAGCTTCTTTAGACGAGGTAGGAACAGTATTAACCGTTGGTGATGGTATTGCCAACGTTTATGGGCTTGCCAACGCTCAATACGGAGAACTTGTTGAGTTTGAAGGAGGTCTTGAGGGAATGGTACTTAACCTTGAAGAAGATAACGTAGGGGTTGTACTTTTAGGTCCTTCAAAGAAAATTAAAGAAGGAGATACTGTTAAAAGAACACAACGTATCGCTTCGATTAATGTAGGAGAAGGAATAGTTGGTCGTGTAGTTGATACCTTAGGAACTCCAATCGATGGAAAAGGTGAAATTACAGGAGAAACTTTACAAATGCCATTAGAGCGTAAAGCTCCAGGGGTAATCTTCAGAGAACCTGTAGCAGAACCATTACAAACGGGTATTAAATCTATCGATGCTCTTGTACCGGTAGGAAGAGGTCAACGTGAGTTGGTAATTGGTGACCGTCAAACTGGTAAAACTACCGTTTGTATTGATACCATTCTTAACCAAAAAGAATTTTACGATAGAGGAGAGCCTGTTTACTGTATTTATGTAGCTATTGGACAAAAAGCTTCAACTGTAGCTGGTATCGCCAAAACATTAGAAGATAGAGGAGCCTTAGCTTACACGACTATTGTTGCAGCAAATGCATCAGACCCAGCACCAATGCAGGTTTATGCACCATTTGCTGGAGCAGCGATAGGTGAATATTTTAGAGATACAGGTCGTCCAGCTTTAATTATTTATGACGATTTATCTAAACAAGCAGTAGCTTACCGTGAGGTATCTTTATTATTACGTCGTCCACCGGGACGTGAAGCTTATCCTGGAGACGTTTTCTACCTTCACTCTAGATTATTAGAACGTTCTGCAAAAGTGATCAACGATGATACGATTGCAAAAGATATGAACGATCTTCCAGAATCTTTAAAAGACAAAGTAAAAGGAGGAGGTTCTTTAACCGCTTTACCAATTATTGAAACACAAGCGGGAGACGTTTCAGCATATATTCCTACCAATGTAATTTCAATTACAGACGGTCAGATTTTCTTAACTTCAGATTTATTTAACTCGGGTGTTCGTCCGGCAATTAACGTGGGTATTTCGGTATCTCGTGTAGGAGGTTCTGCTCAGATTAAATCAATGAAGAAAGTTGCAGGTACTTTAAAATTAGATCAAGCACAGTTCCGTGAATTAGAAGCATTTGCGAAGTTTGGTTCAGATTTAGATCCAGCTACTTTAAATACTATTGAAAAAGGAAAACGTAACGTAGAGATTTTAAAGCAAGCGCAAAACGATCCTTACCCAGTAGAAGATCAAATTGCAATTGTATATGCTGGTTCTAAGAACTTACTAAAAGAAGTTCCTGTAGATAAAGTAAAAGAATTTGAAAGCGATTATTTAGAGTACCTTAAAGCAAAACATAGAGATACTTTAGATACGTTAAAAGCTGGAAAGTTAACAGATGAAACTTTAGAAGTGTTGAGAAACGCAGCTTCAGAAATTTCAGCAAAGTATAAAAAATAGATTTGAGAGGTGAGTATTGAGATCTAAAATGTTCTCAATACTCATTACTAACCACTCATTACTAATACAATGGCAAATTTAAAAGAATTACGAAGCAGGATTACCTCGGTTTCTTCGACCATGCAGATAACCAGTGCCATGAAAATGGTATCTGCTGCAAAGTTGAGCAAGGCGCAAGATGCAATTACAGCGATGCGACCTTATGCCGATAAACTTACAGAATTGCTTCAAAGTTTAAGTGCTACTCTAGGAGAGGAAAGCGAAAGCAAATATGCTGAGCAACGTGAGGTGAAAAAAGTATTGGTAGTAGCTATTTCTTCTAATCGTGGTTTGGCGGGAGCATTTAACTCTAACATCGTTAAAGGTGTTAAGTCACTTTACGAAGAGCAATTAAACGGAAAAGAAGTAGAGCTTTATACCATTGGTAAAAAAGCAAACGATATTCTAAAAAAGACCTTTACCATTTCTAATCATAATACAGAAATCTTTGATAAGCTTGAATTTGATGATGTAGCTGAAATTGCCGAAGATATTATGAAAGCTTTTGTAGAAGGAAATTATGATAAAGTAATGCTCGTTTACAATAGCTTTAGAAATGCTGCTACACAAATAGTAACTAAAGAACAGTTCTTACCAATTATTCCAATGGAAGAAGGGGGAGATAATGTGAATTTAGATTATATTTTTGAGCCGGAAAAAGAAGAAATTGTAAAAGAACTCATTCCAAAGTCTTTAAAAATTCAATTATATAAAGCCTTAAGGGATTCTTTTGCTTCTGAACACGGTGCTCGTATGACAGCAATGCACAAGGCAACCGATAATGCGACAGAATTAAGAGATTCTTTAAAACTGTCGTACAACAAAGCACGTCAAGCATCCATTACCAACGAAATCTTAGAAATTGTTGGTGGAGCGGAAGCTTTAAATAATTAGACGAAGCGATAGCCGGAGTCAAATTATTCTTTCGAGAGGCGTTAAATAATTAGACGAAGCGATAGCGGAGTCAAATTATTCTTTCGAGAGGCGTTAAATAATTAGACGAAGCGATAGCCGGAGTCAAATTATTCTTTCGAGAGGCGTTAAATAATTAGACGAAGCGATAGCCGGAGTCAAATTATTCTTTCGAGAGGCTTTAAATAATTAGACGAAGCGATAGCCGGAGTCAAATTATTCTTTCGAGAGGCGTTAAATAATTAGACGAAGCGATAGCGGAGTCAAATTATTCTTTCGAGAGGCGTTAAATAATTAGACGAAGCGATAGCCGGAGTCAAATTATTCTTTCGAGAAGCTTTGAACAAGTAAGAAAATTCAATTTTTATATTATAAAAACCTCGAAGCAATTCGGGGTTTTCTTTTTCTATAAAAAGATTGAAAACTGTTACTAAAATCGATACATTTAAAGTTTAAAATCTACTTGTGCTTCAACGATTATTTAAACAAACATTCATTTACGGGTTAGCTACGGTATTACCAAGAATACTCACCTTTTTGCTAACACCTTTCTTTATCACTCAATTAAAATCTGCAGAAGATTATGGATTATATTCATTAATCATGGCATTTATGGTATTGGGTAATGTGGTGCTTTCTTACGGGATGGAAACTGCCTTTTTTCGGTTCATTAATAAAAAGGAAAATTCAAAAGAAGTGCTTCAGACTGGATTAACTTCACTTTTTGTAAGTACCTTAATTTTTTGTTTGTTAGGAAATATTTTTGCCTCTCATATAAGTTCATTATTAGAGATTAATCTTATCTACATTAGATTTATTATTGCTATTCTGTCTTTAGACGCTTTAGTAGTTATTCCTTTTGCAGCACTTAGGCAAGAGGGAAAATCCATTAAATATGGTATTATTAAAATAGTTAATGTGGTTATAAATGTTGTAAGTGTTGTTGTTTTTTTCTTGGTTTTTGCAAAACTAGATCCAAACAATTCAAATTGGATAAATGATATATTATACCAGAAAAATAAAGTTCATTATATCTTCACGGCAAACGTCATAGCAAGCTTTGTGACATTTTTAGTTTTTATTCCTATGTACTTCAACACAAAACTAAAATTCAACTCAGTTTTGTTTAAGCAAATGTTTCGTTATGCATTACCTATTTTAATTGCAGGGATTGCTTTTTCTGTAAATGAAGTATTTGATAAAATTATTCTCAAGTATTTATTACCTGAAAATATAGCGGAAAGAACCATTGGTATTTATGCCGCTTGCTATAAAATGGGAGTTTTCATGAGCTTGTTTATTACCGCTTTTAAATTAGGGGTAGAGCCTTTTTTCTTTCATCATGCAGAACAAAAAAATGCAAAAAAAACCTATGCAGACATTACCTTGTACTTTACAATTCTAGGATCATTCATCTTATTATTTATTTTGGTATATACCGATTGGCTAAAGTATATTTTAATTCCTAACAAGGAATATTGGGAAGCTTTAGTAATCGTACCTTTTATTCTTCTTGGTAATTTGTGTTTAGGAATATACCATAACCTTTCTGTTTGGTACAAAGTAAGTGATCAGACTAATTACGGAGCGATAATTTCAAGTTTAGGAGCAATAATTACGCTAACTTTAAATTTTTGGTTGATTCCTGAGATTGGTTATAAAGGAGCTGCAATTGCTACTTTAGCGGCGTATTCAGTAATGATGTTTACTTCCTATTTTATTGGGAGAAAAAAGTATCCCATTCCCTATAATCTAAAAAAAATAGGATTGTATTTAGGATTATCTGTTACTTTCGGGTTTACATCATTTTATATATTTAATAGGAACATTCTCATAGGAACATTATTACTTTTATTATTTTTGGGAATCATCTATATAAAAGAAAAAAAAGAAATTATAAAATTAGTACAAGCATCATAGCTAATGACTGTAAAAATCATCAATAAATCCAATCATCAACTTCCTGCTTACGAAACTATTGCTTCTGCAGGAATGGATCTTCGCGCCAATTTAGAAGATAAAATTATTTTAAGTCCGTTAGACCGCGTAATTGTAAAAACCGGTTTGTTTATGGAACTTCCCGTGGGTTACGAAGCGCAAGTACGACCTCGAAGCGGTTTAGCCGCAAAAAAAGGGATTACCGTTCTCAATGCTCCTGGCACGATTGATGCCGATTATAGAGGAGAAATAGGCGTAATTCTCGTCAATCTTTCCAAAGAAGCTTTTACGATTAATGATGGCGAACGTATCGCGCAACTAGTAATTGCCAAACACGAACGTGCCGAATGGCAAGAAGTAGAAGTACTGGAAGAATCTGACAGAGGAGAAGGTGGATTTGGAAGTACAGGAGTTTAATACCTATACAATCAGGAATCTCCAATAATAAAATATTTATAAATCATAAAAAATAAAAGTCCTTTCCTCAGGAAAGGATTTAGGATAGGAAAATGAAAATAATAGTACCTATGGCCGGTCGCGGCTCAAGATTACGTCCACATACTTTAACTGTACCAAAACCTTTAATTCCGGTGGCGGGAGAACCCATCGTTCATCGCTTGGTAAAAGATATTGCCAAAGTGCTCAACCAACCGATTGATGAAGTTGCTTTTATCTTAGGAGATCCAGCATTTTTTGGAGATGATATCGTAGATAGTTTAAAAGGCTTGGCAAAATCTTTAGGGGCAAAAGCTTCCATTTATCGTCAAGATCAGCCTTTAGGAACCGGACACGCCATTATGAGTGCTAAAGAGTCTCTTTCAGGGCCTGCTGTTGTTGCCTATGCCGATACGCTGATAAAAGCTAATTTCACCTTAGATGAAAAAGCCGATGCAGTAATCTGGACCAAAAAAGTAAAAAATCCGGAAGCTTACGGCGTGGTAAATCTAAACGAAAAAGAAGAAATTATTGAGTTGGTAGAAAAACCCGAAGAGTTTGTAAGTGATCAAGCAGTGATTGGGATTTATTACTTTAAAGATATTGCCGTTTTAAAAGGAAAACTACAAGAAGTTTTAGAAGAAAACTTAATGCACGGCGGCGAATACCAAATTAACGATGGTATTAAAAAAATGATGGCCGAAGGAAAAATTTTTAAAACCGGAACCGTTGATGAATGGATGGATTGCGGAAATAAAAATGTTACCGTAGAAACCAACGGTAAAATGCTTAACTTCCTTCAGCAAGATGGAGAAAAGTTAATTAGTGATTCGGTAAAGAAAGAGGCTTCAGAAATTATTGAGCCTTGTTATATTGGAGAGAATGTAGTATTAAAAAATTCTACCATTGGCCCCCATGTGTCTATTGGCGATGGTTGCGTAGTAGAGAACAGTTCTATTAAAAATAGCTTAATTCAAACCAATTCAAGCATTAAAAACGCTAAATTAGATAATTCCATGATTGGAAATCATGCCAAATACGATGGGAACTATACCCAAATAAGTATTGGCGATTATTCAGTATTGGAATAGAAATTGTAATCCTCCTACAAGGTTTTCAAAACCTTGTAGGTTTTTATAGAGGTTTTCTCTAGCTTATACCTACAAGGTCGAAAAAAGACCTTGCAGGAAAACCAAAAAGTATTATTTGAAAAAGATCCAGTTACATATTCTACTTATTTCATTCGGAATTTTCTTCGGAACTAGTTTCGTTTCCATAGCTCAAGAAAAACAGCAGGATTCTTTGGCGATTGCCAAACAGGAAGTTAATCAAGATAATTTAGGAAATGTAACCGATAAATTTCAGGAATATTTCTTTCGGGCTTTGGCACAGCGTGGGATTGAAAATTATGAAAAAGCGGTTAAGGCACTTCTTCAGTGTGAAGAATTAAAACCTAATAACACCGCCGTATTTTACGAGCTAGGGAAGAACTACAAAGACCTAGAAGAATATACCAAAGCCGAAAATTACCTGTATAAAGCCCTTGACGAAAAACAAGGAAATCAGGATATTCTAACTGAATTGTATGATGTCTATTACCTCACTCAAAATTATACTGAAGCGATTAAAATAGCCAAGCAGCTTAGTAAATTCAATATCGATTATTACGAAGATATTGCGAATTTATATGTAATAAAACAGCAATATCCACAGGCTTTGGAAGCTTTAGATTATGTTGATGCAAGAGAGGGAAAAAGCGAATATAGAGATGCGCTTCGTGCTAAAATATTTTCAGAAACAGAAGATGCTTCCTTAGAAGAAAATTATCTTCAAGAAGAGTTGGCAAAGTATCCTAATGATACCGACAGCTATTTATCTCTAATGTATTTTTACGCCAAACAGAATCAACTGGAAAAAACCTATCAGGTAGCTGAGCAATTATTAGGGGTTTATCCTAATGCTCAAGAAGCCCATTATGCTTTATACAAAAAGTACCTTGCCAATTATGAAGACGATAAAGCGGTTAATTCCATGAAAACTGTTTTAAAAGGCAATTTGAACGAGACGATGAAGAAAGAAGTGGTGAAAGATTTTATGCAATTGGTAAAAGAAAAACCAAAGTACGAACAAGCGTTAATGCAAACTTTGGATAATGAACTTGGTCAAGATGGGGAAACTAATAAACAAATGGCAAGTTTCTATTTGGGGAAAGATAATAAAAAAGCCATCTTAAACCTTCAAGCAGCTTTAAAAGAGAATCCAACAGATTTTGCTACGGCCAAAGATTTAATGCTGTTATATGTGGAAGAGAAAATGCCTTCCAAAGCCATTTTATTGGCAGAAGAGTTTATGGCCACGTATCCTTCACAGCCTATTTTATATTTGGTCACCGGTGTGGCAAATAATACCCTAGAAAATTTTAATGAAGCTGAAGAAAACCTATTGATGGGCTTGGATTATTTAATAGATAATCCAAAAATGGAAAGCGATTTCTATCAGCAGCTTTCAATTGCTTATCAAGCTTTGGGTAACGATAAAGAAGCAAAGAGATTTCAGCAGAAATTTGAAAACATTCAGAAAACCCTTTAGTTACTAATGCAAAACATTCTAAAAATATTTATTCTGGCACTTATTGGTAGTGTACTTTTCTCCTGCGGAACCAAAAAAAACGTGACCACCAGAAAAGCAGAAGAAAATAAGGTTAACGTTATTAAAAAAAATAAAGCCTCAGAACCAGACTTTAAAACTTTACAAGGGCGTTTAAGAGGAAGCTATGATGATGGCGAAGAAAGTCAGTCTATTTCCGTAAGTATTCGAATGGAAAAAGACAAAGCCATTTGGCTAAGTGCTAAACTAGCGGGTATTATTCCATTGGCAAAAGTCTTGGTAGAGCCTAATCGGGTTCAGTTTTACGAGAAAATAAACGGTAAATATTTTGATGGTGATTTCAGCTTATTGAGCAGTTGGTTAAATACAGAATTAGATTTTCAAAAAGTACAAGATTTGTTAATTGGTCAACCAATTTACGAGCCAACTGTAAAAGAATATCAGCTTTCTTCCACACAAAATGGTTATCAGTTAGCTTCCATCGAGAAATCACCTATTGCCAAGTCTTTTCTAATAGATTTATTGACTTACAGAACAAAGGCACAACAACTGATTCGTGCTTCAGAAAACCAAGGAGTAACCATTACTTACGATGATTTTTTTGGAAAAGAAGAGTATTTTATGCCAAAAGGAATCACTATTATTGCTAACGAAAAAGAATCGACCACAAAAATAAATATAGACTATCGTTCGTTAGAATTTAACCAACCGGTATCATTTCCGTTTGAAATTCCATCAGGTTACGAAGAAATTACTATTGAATGAATCAACTTTCGCTGAAATATCTCGCCTGTATTTTCCTATTTATAGGGATTTCTTTTCATTCATTCTCTCAAACCAAGGAGCGGCAAAAGCTTGAAAAACAGCGTTTGGCTTTACGTCAGGAAATCAAAGAAATCAATAGTTTAATTTCAAATAACAAACAAAAGCAACGGTCGGTATTAACACAGGTAGAAGATTTAGATAAACGAATTAGAGCTACTGAAAATCTTATTCGGGTAACCAATCAAGAAGCGAACTTGTTGACCAAAGAGATTAATACGAATCTTAATAAAATAGATAAGCTTAGAAAGGATTTAGAAAAGCTGAAGGAAGATTATGCTAAGATGATCAAGAAATCTTATAAAAGTAAATCGCAACAAAGCCGTATTATGTTTCTTTTCTCTTCAGAAACCTTTTTGCAGGCCTATAAACGTTTGCAATACATGCAACAATATACGGAATACCGAAAAGAGCAGGGAATTCAAATTAAAGCACAAACGGAAGAACTTCAGCAGTTAAATCAAGAATTAGTTGAACAAAAAAAGGCAAAAGAAAACCTGCTGGCAGAAAATAGGGTAACACAAAGTAAGTTGTTAGAAGATAAAAAACAACAAGAAGAGTTGGTGGCTTCTATTAAAAAGAAGACCAATGTTTTCGAAAGCCAGATAAAAGAAAAGCAACAAGAAATCACTAAAATCGATAAAGAAATTGACCGATTGATTAGGGAAGCCATTGCTGCTGAAAATAAAAAACAAGGCTCTACTTCTTCAAATAAGTTTAAACTTACCCCAGAGGCTAAAGAATTGGCTGCCAATTTCACTTCTAATAAAGGCAAATTGCCTTGGCCGGTAAAGTCTGGGGTAATCGCTATGCGTTTTGGAGAACATCCGCACCCAGTGGTAAAAACTGCGAAAATCCAAAGTAATGGAGTTAGGATTGAAACCAATGAAAATGAACCTGTGCGTTCTGTGTTTAATGGTACGGTTTTTCAAATTCAGGTTATTAAAGGCTCTAATAAATTAGTTTTGGTAAGACACGGTGATTATATAAGTGTATATCGAAACTTATCGAGCATTAATGTAGAAGTTGGTGATCAGTTAACTACTAACCAAGTTATCGGTAAAGTTGGTAAAAGTACCGCCACCGGAAGGCCAACACTTTATTTCTCTTTGTTTAGAAATACCAATCTGCTCAATCCCGAACTGTGGATTTATAAGATGTAAGAGGAAAGTTTGATGTAAAAAGTTTTCAGAGCATTTTGGTCATTGAGTGAGTTTTCAAGGAAAATTTGCATCGAAATGTTACCCAAATGGAACCTTCGGTACAAAATCTTTTATAAAGATTTCACTCAGTCTCTGACCTTTTCTAATTGAATTCACATTAAATCAAAAATAAAAAAGCCGAAGAAAATATCTTCGGCTTTCTTGTGGAGAATATCGGATTCGAACCGATGACCTTTTGGCTGCCAGCCAAACGCTCTAGCCAACTGAGCTAATCCCCCGTAAAACTTTGGCTAAAATAAGCAAAAATTTAATTCTGATAAGAATCTTAACCAACATTTTCTACTACCCAATCTAAATCACTTTTTTTAGCAGAAATAAGTTGAAGTGTATCGCCGGCTTCTAATTGTGTAGAACCCTCCGGCACAAAATAATTATCATCCCTAATAATCATTACCACTAAAGTGTTTTTTGGTAATTTAAGTTGATAAAGCTTTTTTCCGACCCCTTGGCTGTGTTTTGTAAGATGTATTTCTGCAGATTCTGTCTTTGATTCGTCTGAAAACTCAATCGCACGCGCTTTGGTAAGCGTTTTAACGGTAGTATCTTCCACACCTAACCATTTAGCCATTTTAATAATAGTTGTGCCCTGTAGCATTATGGAAACAAGTGTAACCATAAACACAATATTAAAAATCAAATCGGCTTTTTCTAACCCGGCTACCATGGGGAAAGTGGCGAACACAATAGGTACTGCCCCGCGCAAACCTACCCAAGAAATAAAAACCTTGCTTTTAAACTTTATTTTAAAAAAAGCCAGGCTTATAAAAACACTTAGCGGTCGGGCTACAAAAATTAAGAATAGCGCAATTGCCAGTCCAGTTAAAATTACCGGAATAATATGAGATGGGAAAACCAATAGGCCCAAGGTTAAGAAAAGAATAATTTGCATTAACCAAGCAAACCCATCAAAAAACTGACGAAGAGAATTTTTTCGAATTAATTTACTGTTTCCTAAAATAACAGAAGAGATATAAACGGCTAAAAAACCATTTCCACCAATAACTTCGGTGAGGGAATAAGCAATAAAACTTAGCGCTAAACCTAGAACAGGATAAAGCCCTTCAAAGTCTAATTCAATTTTATTAATAAGAAGCTTACTAAGCTTTCCAATAATAAAGCCAGATATAGCCCCAATGCTAATTTGAAGTATAAGCTGAAAAATGGAATCCCAACCATTAAAGTCTTGTGCAACTATGATGCCGGTAAAAAGAGTGGTTAAAAAGTAAGCCATTGGGTCATTACTTCCACTTTCTAACTCCAGCATCGGCCTTATTCCATCACGGAGATTTATATTTTTAGAACGTAAAATGGAAAAAACGGCTGCAGCATCTGTGGAAGACACAATGGCGCCGAGCAATAAAGCTTCAGTAATTGTAAAATCCAATAAATAATAGGTGAACAAGCCAACGGCGCCAGCGGTGATAAAAACGCCTAGGGTGGCTAAAATTCCACCTTTGTACATGATTGGTTTTACAGCATCCCAACGCGTATCGAGCCCTCCAGAAAATAAGATGACGTTTAAGGCAACTATTCCTATAAATTGAGCTACGACAGGGCTATCGAAGTTGATGCCTAATAAGCCTTCTGAGCCGGCTAGCATTCCTACGGCCAAGAAAAGTACCAGTGTGGGAACAC
Organism: Mesonia oceanica; assembly: GCF_902499555.1. Lineage (GTDB taxonomy): Bacteria > Bacteroidota > Bacteroidia > Flavobacteriales > Flavobacteriaceae > Mesonia > Mesonia oceanica. The sequence goes on along the minus strand of NZ_CABVMM010000013.1, from coordinate 134,810 downwards.
CAAAACGGTACGAGGTTTTTCCTGCCAAAATACTCACTAACAGGAGTAAGGCGCCAATTAATATAATTTGAGCTATTACCATTTATTGTTCAATAAACTGAATAGTTTTATGAGTTACTTTTTCTAAATCTGGGGATAATCTTTCTTCATCCCACGGATGTTTAGTTTCAAATACGTGATTGCTTCCTTCTAGCAAAAAGAGTTCACTTTTTTTATTCCATTCATGAAGTTTTTGCGCTTCAGAAACATTCACCGTAGGATCATCTTTTGCATGAATAATTAAAAGAGGTTTCCTTAAATTGCTAGTGGCTCGTTGGATATTGAAACGTTCTTTATTCGCCATAAAATCATTATAAAACTGAATATGATGCGGCATCTGTTGTTGTGTTCTTCCATTTTTTACAAAGTAGAATTCATTCGCTTTCCATTTTTGTAAATCTTCACCTTTTGGGAATCTACTTTCAAAATCAGAAACACCATTCCAAGTAATTACTTTTTTTACTTTACTTTCTTCCTCAGCTTTAATAGATACAATTCCACCCCCTCGGCTATGACCAATTAAATTTACATTTTGGACATCGGCATTGGCATGAAATTGTTTGGTTGTAGTAATCCAATCAATTACCGTTTTTAAATCGTCTAACTGTTTGGTAAAGTTGTCTTGTGCAAAAGCATCTAAATCTGGAAAATCAATGGGTTCTTCCACTGTTCCACCATTATGCGAAAAATTAAATTTAATAAAGAAAAAACCTGATTCAGCAAACTTTTCAGCTACCAAATCCCAAGCGCCCCAATCTTTAAAACCCTTGTATCCATGACAAAAAATAACGATGGGTTTAGGTTGATGCGTAGGTTGAAAATAAACATCGGTTACGATGGGTTTGTTGTGTTCTCCTTCTAATAAAAAATTTTTCTCTCTAATCATAGCTAAACTTCTTTCTCTTCAAATGGAATTTTTGGGTTGAAAATCTCTAAAATTAAGCTTTTCAGTTCGGTTTCAAATTGCTTTAACGTGTCTTTATCAATTGTACTATTTTTTAAATGAATGAAAGGCATAAAACCGGATTTTAAATTTTTAAACGAAATAATTCCAGCTTCAGCATGTTCAAACTTCGTTTCTTCAAAAATCATTCGTGAGTAACATAGTACTTGAAAAGCCTTAGCATATTTATAATCACCTGAGAGTTCACTCCACTCATTTAATTTTAAATCTCGAGATTCTACCTTTCCGGTTTTATAATCTACAATACGAAGTTGATTGTTCAGATAGTCAACACGATCTACTTTTCCACCAATGTTTATAGGAAAATCTAATTCAGGTATAGAAATTTCACAGGTAAGTTTATTTTCAACCTCCTTGATAATAAGTTCATTTGTGTCAACTTCTTTTAATTCCCTTTCTAGAAAATTAAAAATATAACGTTTGGCTATTTCAAAAATGATTAGGTTTTTTCCTTTGTTGATAGGTGCTTGTTTATAAGTCTTTTCGAACTCAAATTTTACTTGTTTTTCAATTTGAGTCTTCATTTTTATCAAATCTTCTTTTACAATTTGCTTCTTTTCAAAAGGTTTATAAAAGTGTTCTAAAGTATCGTGAACTACCGTTCCCAGTGTGTTTGCGGCAACGGTTTCTTCAACTTCTTCCATATCCCGGATATTTAACACATAATTTTTATAAAAATCTAATGGATTTCTAATGTACGTGGTTAAAGCTGAAGGAGAAAAGCCATGGGCAGCGAGCGTTTTAAGTTTTTCGAGTACTTCTGGAGATTTTTCAATCTTTTTTAATTGCTCTTTATTGGCAGGAACATAAGGGTTAAAGAATTTAAATTTTGGTTGATTATGTTCAGGGCTTTCTATTTCCAACTGGGTAATAAACCTACTTTTTTCTCCACTATTTAGTCCGCTGGGTTCTGTGTTGTATAAAATATGGACGTTTTTGGCTCGCTGCAATAGGTGGTAAAAGTGATAGGTGTAAATAGCATCTTTTTCTTTATAAGTAGGCAAGCCGTATTCCTTTTTTAGGTCGAAAGTAATAAACGAATTGGTGCTTTTTCCGGCAGGCAGTACGCCTTCGTTTACCGAGGTTATAATCACGTTTTCAAAGTCTAACACCCGACTTTCCAACATTCCCATAATTTGAAGTCCATCAAAAGGAGAGCCGCTAAAATCCAATTGTTCTGTTGTTAAAGAATCTCGGTAAACCCGTTGGAGTGCTTTAATGGTTTTGATGGGATGATTTTCTGCTAACAGGTTTTGAAGCTTGACAAATAACTGATGAAAATGAAATAAATATTCAGTCTCTAATGGTTTTTCTGAAGCTTTTTCAGGTCTTAGCTGTTGGATGAAATTAATAAAGGCTTGTAATAATTCTCTCGGAGATTGATACTTGGTGATAATTGGATTTAAGATTTTTTCAACTGAAGAACCTAAACTGAAAAGCTGCTCTTTGGAAAGATATACCCAATTTTCTTCATGAATTTTCTCTTGAATTTTTTTAGAATTGGATCCCAGTTGACTTAAAACTGCAGGATGATTTAAAATTTCAACTATTTGTTTGTAATAATAGTTTTGATCTTGCTGAAGCTGAAGTTCGAATATTACTTCAAATAAAGCTGCTAAAGGAGTTTCTTTTAAAGGTAACCCCATGGTAATATTTGCCTTTTCAATATTTTCTGGAAGAGAATTAAGCAAGGGGATTAACAAACCTTCGTCGTTTAAAACTACTGCGGTTTTATTGAGTTGCTCTTTAGTGAGCTTGCTTAAAATTTCTGCAGTTTGTTTAGCTTGACCAATGTTTTTGGGAATTCCTATAACTTCAATATTTTTCTTTTCGCTATAGTGACTGGGCAAATGTTGGAAAGTTTTTTGTTCTTGATAGTAGTTCCAGCTTTTAGCGTATTCTCTTATAAATAGGGAGGCTTCATGAAATTGATCATCGTATAAATATTTGTCGATATCCCAAAAGATTTGACCTCTGTTATTATCTAATATGGTCTGAAAAAGTTTTTGTTCAGCATTATTTAATGCATTAAAACCAAGAAGAACATAGTTTTTATTAGTTGATTTTAAATGTTTTTCAATTTGTTCGGAAGCTAGGCGGTACATCAAACCCTGATACGCTTCTTTATTTTCTACTAATTTATTTTGATAGTGTTGATAAAATTCCGGAAGACGATTCCAAAAGCGTAAGTAATTAGTAACTAATTCGGTTTGTGGATCTGCCAACGACCAGTGATTTATATCTTGAATTCTTGAGAGGTATGCAAAGAAATGATTAGCGTCGATAAGGTAACGGTCTATCTCATTAAAATCGTAAATAAGGGTTTGTGCCCAGCCATAAAAAGTTTCAAAATCTTCTTGCTCTTCTTTTGGGGTTAGTTTTAGGTAGGTTTGGTAAAACTTAAATAAGCTTTGTGTATTATCGATGGGTTGAAGTTGAGCAACATCTTCGATAAATTCTTCTGTGCTTACTACTTCCGGAGCGAAAAGCGAGCTAGTTGTTTTGCTTTTAATTGTTTCTTTTAAAAAACTTCCGGCCCTTTTACTGGGTAAAATAAAAACGGTCTCGCTTAAATTGAAATTCTCATTTCTAAATAAACTTTCTAATACTTCTTCAATAAAACTCTTCATAGTCTAAAAATAAAAAAACGCCTCAGATTTCTGAGGCGTTTTTACTATTTATAAGAATTTTATTTTCTTATTTCTCTCTATTCTTTTCTAAAGATACTTCAACACGTCTGTTTTGTTGTCTTCCTGCAGCAGTTTTGTTAGTTGCAATAGGACGACTTTCTCCGTAACCTTCAGAGGTAATTCTGCTAGCGTCAATACCATCTTGTTCTACCAAGAAGTTTTTCACTGAAGCAGCTCTTTCTTTAGATAATCTTAAGTTTAAAGCATCGCTACCTTGACTATCTGTATGACCCTCAATATGGAAAACAGTTTGTGGGTATTCATTCATAATCTCTGCGATAGAAGTTAAAGCAGGGTAAGACTCTTCACGGATTGAAGATTTTCCTAAGTCAAATAAAATTGTTTTAGAATACTCATTCAATTCGTTGATAACTTCAACAGTAACTTCAGGACATCCGTTGTTAGCAGTAGTTCCTGCAACATCAGGACATTGGTCATCTTTATCTAAAACACCGTCACCATCACTATCTGGCCAAGGGCATCCGTTATTAGCAGAAGGACCAGCTTCATTTGGACAATCGTCAGCGCTATCTTTAATTCCATCACCATCAGCATCTGGACATCCTTTAAGAGCCATTTCTCCAGCTACGTTAGGACACTCATCTTGTGGATCTGCAATACCGTCACCATCAGAGTCAGGACATCCGTTAAATTCAGCAGGACCTGCTTGATCTGGACAAGCATCATCTTTGTCTGGGATACCATCACCATCAGAATCAGGACATCCGTTAAATTCTTTTAAACCAGCAACTTCTGGACATTCATCTTCATCATCGTAGATCCCATCACCATCGGTATCAGTTCCACCGAATGCAATTTTAAATCCAGCTACGTGTTGAAAATGACGGAAACCTCCTTCGCTTTGGTCATCCATAGTATGCTTATAGGTAGTTTGGATGTTGAAAGCGATGTTATCTGTAAACCAGAAATTAAATCCTAATGTTCCATTTACAGTAAAATTACCTTCCTCATCTAACCAAGTATAACCAGGACCAACGCCTAGGTATGGGTCAAACCAACCATCTTCGTTAATAAGGTTTCTAAAACCATATAAACCAGTAAGGTCAACACTATAGTATGTTAAATCATCTACAGACACTCCGTCTATATTATCTATTCTATTAATAGAACCTGCAAGTTCTCCAGAGAATCCTGCTCCAATATAACGAGCAACAGATATACGAGATACAGAAGGTAATATATTATAGTGGTCTGTTTCAAAAAAACCATTAAAAGGACTGTCTTCATTTGCAGGGTAAGAATCCACTGCGTTTACTCCAATTCCGATAACCCAAGGGTTATTTTCGTCTTGGGCCTGTACGGTAGTACACCCCAAAACAAGAATTGTTACTAATAAAAATCTGCTAAGATGTTTCATATTAAAAAGTGTTTAATTTTAAATGTTAATTAAAGCAAAAGTAATTGCTAATGGGTTATTCCCAAAAATAAAACTAATAAATTTTTCTTAACAAAATTCATTAATGGCATAGATATTATTAAATAACATCTAATTCATTTCCAATTTTTATGAATGCTTTAATAGCTTTATCTAAATGGTTTTGATCGTGAGCAGCAGATAATTGCACTCTGATTCTCGCTTTTTCTTTTGGGACTACAGGGTAGAAAAATCCAATCACATAAATACCTTCTTCCAATAGCTTATCTGCCATTTTTTGAGATAGTTTTGCGTCGTATAACATAACAGGAACAATAGCAGAGTCTCCATCAATAATATCAAATCCTGCTTCTTTCATTGCTTTTTTAAAGTAATTGGTATTCCATTCTAGCTTATCCCGAAGGGAAGTATCATTTTCCAACATATCAAAAACTTTAATGGAAGCTCCAACAATTGCGGGAGCAAGAGAGTTGGAAAATAAATAAGGTCTTGAACGTTGTCTCAAAATTTCAATAATTTCTTTTTTAGCAGTAGTATAACCTCCCATTGCTCCACCTAAAGCTTTTCCCAAAGTACCGGTGATAATGTCTATTCTGTCCAAAACATTTTTTACTTCTGGGGTTCCTTTTCCGGTTTTTCCAATAAATCCGGTAGCGTGACATTCGTCAATCATCACCATAGCATCATATTTATCGGCTAAGTCACATATTTTGTCTAAGGGCGCTAATAAACCATCCATAGAGAAAACACCATCGGTTACAATGAGTTTGTGCCGCGCTCCATTTTCGTTCGCAGCTTTGAGTTGTTCTTCTAAATCTTCCATGTTTCCGTTTTCATAACGGTAACGGGCGGCTTTACATAAGCGAACGCCATCAATAATGGAAGCATGATTTAAAGAATCAGAGATAATAGCGTCTTCTTTGGTTAATAGCGGTTCAAAAATACCTCCGTTGGCATCAAAACAAGCTGCGTAAAGAATTGTATCTTCCTTGCCGTAGAATGAAGCTATCCTTTCTTCTAATTCTTTATGAATGTCTTGTGTACCACAAATAAAGCGTACACTGCTCATCCCAAAGCCATGAGAATCTAAGGTGTCTTTTGCAGCTTTAATTACTTCCGGATGTGAGGAAAGCCCTAAATAATTGTTCGCACAAAAATTAATCACTTCCTGTCCGGTGCTAATTTTAATAACGGCATCTTGAGGAGTGGTAATAATTCTTTCTTTTTTATAAAGGCCACTGTCCTTAATTTCTTCTATTTCTTGCTGTAAATGCTTTTTTAAGTCTGGACTATACATAATTATTTTCTAGTTTTTTTACAAAGTTAGATAATCTTAATGGTAACTGTAGGGTAGAGGTACACCAATATTTTTTTCTGAATTTGATAACCTATTTCTGAAATATAATTGGCATATTCATTCACTTGGTCTTCGTGAACTTTGAGCGGATCCCCGGTTTTATAATCTATAATTACAGCTGAATTATCTTGAAGGCAAAGTCGGTCAATTCTTTTGAATCCTTTAGGAGTGATAATCTCTTTTTCATTGAAAATCTCATAGTTTCTGCTGAAAAATTCTTTTAAAGTTGAATGATGAACAATCTCTTCTAATTTTTGCTGAAATTCTTTCTTTTCTGTAGATTGAATAAGTCCGGAATTAATCGCTTTTTGAAGAGCATCAGTAATATCTTCTTCATACATCACTTCCATTAATAAATTATGAATTAAGTTCCCTTTATCGATGGCTTCTTGCTGTTCAGTATCCCAAAGCATTCCAGATTTGGTGACCAAACTAATATTATGATTGGTCGGGGCCGAGGAGATAAACTTCATGCGATGTTCTTCTGAAGCTTCTTCCATCTTGTCATTTTTCGTTAAATTTCCAAATTCATAAATTCGTTCAGTTTCTTGCCAGCGTCCTTGTTTTTTCAAAAAACCTTTCAACAATCCGGTAAAATCTTTTTTCTCTTCTTCCGGCTTTTCAGGGTTTACTTCAGAAATCACATATAACTGATTTTTAGGTCTGGTAAGTGCTACATATAGAATGTTGAGCGCATCAAATTCATTTTCAAATAATAGTTTTTGGTAAAGTGCTGAGGGAATTTCTCCAAAGCCTTCTAATTTTTTGCTAGCGCTTAAATAAGCAAACGGAATTAAATTAGGTTCTTCGGTAAGCGGAACCCAAATATCATCATTTCGAGTATCTTCTAAACTTTGGTTGGCATAGGGATAGATTACTATTGGAAATTCCAATCCTTTAGAAGTATGAATTGTCATGATTTGTACAGCATCTTCACCTTCAGGAGCAATAATGCTTAGCGAGTCTTTTTTAAGCTCCCAATGGTCCTGGAAACCGGCAATTATTCCGGTGTTTTTCTGAGTGTATTCATAGACAAAATCAAGATAGAACTGCAAATAAGCATCGGCTTTCTCTTCTAAATGAAAAGCCCTAACGATATATTCAACCGCATCATAAAGCGGTAAACGCTGTAAAACTTCTAAGTCAAAATAAAAATCGAAGTAGTGAAGGCTCTCAAAAAAATCATTTCCTTCTTTTGTTAAGCGTGAATAGATTTCGTGAAAGTAATTGGCTTCCGGTTGTTGCTGAAGTAAATAATCCATCACTTCGAATTTTACATTTTTATCGGCTGGATTCAGGGATAATTGAAGAATAGCACTAATAAAATTTACTTCAGCAGAATTTTTAACCAATAAGGTTTCAGTGGAAATAATTGGAATGTTGTGTTCATTTAAATAATTGGCAACCGCGTACCCATGTGCTTTCTTTCTCACTAAAATGCAAATGTCTTTTTTACGATAACCTTTATTGTTAAGGTGTTGAATAGTTTCCAGTACTTTTAACGGATAAGCTTCGTCGCGTTCTTCATTATTAATTGCTTCAACAAAACTAATATTTACATAGCCACCATGTTGGTGATGAGGTTCTTGGTAAGAAGTTGCAAATAGTTTTTGGTAGCTGTCCCATTGCAGTTGAGAGGCACAAAAATTGAAAAACTTATTATTGAATTGAACAATTTCCGGTTGGCTCCTAAAGTTTTTAGGCAAAGTTACCGTTTGCTTTTCAATACTAAAAGGGTTGTATCCTTCACAGAGTTCCATAAACTGTTCTGCTTTCCCACCTCGCCATCGGTAGATAGATTGTTTGGCATCGCCTACCAAAAACAACTTTCCGTTTTTTTGATTGTTGAGTTGCTGCGAACTCAAGCTGTTTTCAATAAGTGGCTGTAAATTTTCCCATTGCAAGGCAGAGGTGTCTTGAAATTCATCGATAAAATAATCTTGGTAACGTTCTCCTAGTCGCTCGTATATAAATGGAGCAGGTTGCCCTTTGATGCTTTGACTAATTTTATTGTTGAATTCAGAAATGAGCAGTAGGTTTTTATCTTCTTTAATGGTTTCTACTTCTTTATAAATGAGGTTGAGCAGTGAAAGCGAAGTAAGTTTCTGTAAGATGCTTTGGTAAAAAGAGATACGTTGAATTTTTTCTTCAGAAGAAAAATAAAGTTCGGCTACCTGCGGTTGAATAGCATCCATTACCTGTTTCTTGGCATCGGTTTGCTTTTGTGTATAATGAGGAGCCGAATCTATTTCCGTTTCCCACTTTGTTTTTTTAGAAGTAGATTTTAGATAGTTTAAATCTTCTAACTTACGAAAGTGTTTGGGAATGGATTGGCGGTTGTAGTCTTTATCTTCGAGTCCGTTTTCCTGTAAAAGTTTAAAAAACTGAAGGGCATTTTCCTGAAGGTTTTCTTCAGAATTTTTAATGGCTCTTTTCAATTCTTTTTCAAAAGCCTGAAAATCTTCAAGGTCTTTTTGTGAAAGTACTTTTAAAGGCTCTAAATTATTTTCATTCACCAACAACCTTGCAATTTCATATAAGTCTTTGGCTATGTCCCAACTTTTATCATCGTCTGCTTTCGCAATAGCGAAGTCAATAAGGGTTTGTGTAAGTTTTTTATCACTCCCGGCTTTAGAAATAAGTTTATCTACCGCTTGGGTTAAAATATCGTCGGTATTTAATTCTACTTCAAAATTTAAAGGCAATCCCAAATCTTTAGCGAAAGTACGTAACACTCGATGGGTAAAACCATCGATGGTAGAAACATCAAAAGCGGCATAATTATGAAGAATACTTTTGAGTATGGTTGCGGCTTTTTCTTTTATTTCTTTGTCAGAAAGTTGCGTTTCTTGCTGAACTTCCTCAAAAAGAGCTTTTGAACTGCTTGGGGTCTCTTCTGCAGCAAAATCGCGTAAACTTTTTACAATTCTAGATTTCATTTCTGCCACTGCTTTGTTGGTGAAAGTTATGGCAAGAATATTTTTATAATAGTCGGTTCGGTTAGCTTTAAAGAGAATGGAAAGGTATTTTTTTACAATGGTAAATGTTTTTCCAGATCCTGCTGATGCATTATAGACTTGGAAAGGTGTTGGTTTTATTTCAATGCTCAAAATTTGGGATTTTTAGGAGTAAAAATATAAGCAAAAATGATAAGGTATAATGTTTCTCTATTAAAAACAAAATCTTTAAGTATTTTATAACATTTTTTTATTTAAAATACCAATTGTAATAATTAATTTTGATAGTGAAAATAATATTAACAGTAAAAACAACTATTATGGCTTTTGAACAACCAAAACTAAAATATGCATTTGATGCACTTGAACCTAATATAGATAAAGAAACCATGGAAATTCACTATGGAAAGCATCATGCAGGATATACAAAAAAATTAAATGCAGCTGTAGAGGGAACCGATTTAGAAGGGAAAACCATTGAAAATATTCTAATGAACCTAGATAAATCTAATTCTGCTGTAAGAAATAATGGAGGTGGTTTTTTTAACCACAACTTATTTTGGGAAGTAATGTCACCAGATGGAGGCGGAAAACCAAGTGGAGAACTAGGAAAAGCTATTGAAGATGCTTTTGGTTCTTTTGATGCTTTTAAAGAAGAATTTGCAAAAGCGGCAGCCGGACAATTTGGTTCTGGATGGGCTTGGCTTTGTGTACACGAAGGAGGGAAATTAGAAATTTGCTCTACTCCAAATCAAGATAATCCGTTAATGCCAGGAATTGGATGCGGTGGAACTCCAATTTTAGGATTAGACGTATGGGAGCATGCTTATTACCTAAAATATCAGAATAAGCGTCCTGAATATATCGATTCATTTTTTAATGTGATAGATTGGGAAGAAGTTGCTTCTAAGTATGCAAAAGAAAAATAAGATATTTTTATAAATATCAATAATAAAAAAGGTGGTTGAAAAACCACCTTTTTTTTGCCCCAAATTTTACCATAAACTTAACCTACTTTGTTATGGAATTATAAATATATTATATTTTCATGTATTTGTGAAAATTATTGCTGTTTTTTTATTTTATTTTTAAAATAAATTCGATTAATTACAAATATGCACGCTCTTTATTGCCTTCAAAGAAATTAATAAAGGATCTATTTACCACTCTATTTCCTCCTGGAGTTGGGTAATCTCCGGTAAAATACCAGTCTCCTAAATTCTTGGGACAAGCTTCGTGAAGCTTATCTACCTTTTGGTAAATCACCTCCACTTCAGCTTTGACAGTTTCGTCTGAGAGTAGCTCACCAATTTTTTTAGAAACTTGCTCGTAAGTAAAAGGTTCGTAAATTTCTTTTACAAAGTTTTGTACTTCGCTATCTTCTAAATCAACTTGTTGTTTACATTTCTCGTAAACTTTTTCTACTAAATCGTATTGATTGGCTTCTTTTAAAAGTGCTAGTGCTGCTTTAAAGGCAACAAAATCTTCTAACCTTGCCATATCAATTCCGTAGCAATCCGGATAACGAATTTGCGGTGCCGAAGAAACCACAATGATTTTCTTTGGACCTAACCGGTCCATCATTTTAATAATACTTTTCTTTAAGGTAGTTCCGCGAACAATACTATCGTCTATGATTACCAGGTTATCTTCAGGTTTAACCACGCCGTAAGTTACATCGTAAACGTGAGCTACCAAATCGTCACGGCTACTGTCTTCGGTAATGAAAGTTCTGAGTTTCGCGTCTTTAATAGCAATTTTTTCAGTACGGAGACGATACGATAAAATTTCTTTTAAACGAGCGTCGGTAAGTGTTTCTTTTTCTTCTAGTATTGCTTCGTTTTTCTGACGGTTCAATTCATCTTGAGCAGCTTCCACCATTCCGTAGAATGAGGTTTCAGCTGTGTTCGGGATAAATGAAAATACAGAATTAATCGTATCGTAATCTATGGCCTTTAAAACTTCAGGCATAATAAAACGTCCTAAGTTTTTTCGCTCTTGGTAAATTTCAGCATCACTTCCTCTAGAGAAATAAATACGCTCAAAAGAACAAGCTTTACGCTCTAAAGGTTCGATGATTTTTTTAATAGAAGTTTTTCCGCTTTTTTTCGTGATCAAAGCATGCCCCGGCTCTAATTCTTTTACATCGTCAAAATCTACATTAAAAGCAGTTTGAATCACGGGTCTTTCTGAAGCAACAACTACAGCTTCATCATCTATATAATAATAAACGGGTCTAATTCCGGCAGGATCTCTTAATACAAAAGAATCTCCATGTCCCATTAAACCTGCCATAGCATAACCGCCATCCCAATCTTTGGAAGACTTACGTAAAATTTTAGCAACGTTAAGTCTATTGGCAATATGAGGGGAAGCTTCTTTTTTGCTGTAGCCTTCTTTTTTTAATTTTTTATAAACTTTTTGTACTTCAGAATCTAAGAAGTGACCTATTTTTTCCATTACCGTAACGGTATCGGCTTTTTCTTTTGGATGCTGACCTAATTCAACTAAATTGTTAAATAGTTTAAAAACATTGGTCATATTAAAGTTTCCGGCAACGATGAGGTTACGGTGCATCCAATTGTTTTGTCGCAAGAATGGATGAACGCTTTCGATACTATTTTTACCAAATGTACCGTAGCGAACGTGACCTAAAAACAATTCACCTATGTAAGGAATATTCTTTTTTTGCGCTTCGACGTCTTCGGCATATTCCGGATGTTTTTGCAATTCGTCGTTGATGCGGTCATTGATTTGTGCAAAAATATCTTGAATAGGTTGCGTTTGGTTAGATCTTACACGGCTAATATATCTTTCACCGGGAGAAGTATCTAATTTAATGCTGGCCAAACCAGCACCATCCTGACCTCGGTTGTGCTGTTTTTCCATCATTAAGTACATCTTGTTTAACCCGTAAAAAGATGAACCGTACTTTTCTTTATAGTATTCTAAAGGTTTTAATAACCTAACAAGTGCGATACCGCACTCGTGTTTAATAGCATCACTCATGAACTATGCAGAGATTTAGGGTTGTTGTGTTGTTGATATTGAGGTTAATCTAAGTTGATTTTAAATTGGGTTAATGCTTTAAATGTTTTTAAGCGTTCTTCTATCTCTTCGTCGGTTAAATTCAGCATCCTTTCAGTTCCAAATTTTTCCACACAAAATGATGCCAAATTAGAACCATAAATAATTGCGTTTTTCATATTCTTAAAAGAAGTGTCATTGGTTTTAGCTAGATACCCTACAAAACCGCCAGCAAAAGTATCTCCGGCTCCGGTTGGGTCAAAAACTTCTTCTAAAGGAAGGGCGGGTGCGAAGAACATTTCATTTTTATGAAATAATAAAGCACCGTGTTCACCTTTTTTAATCACTACATAGTCGGGACCCATTTTTTCAATCTCACGGGCAGCTTTTACTAATGAATATTCACCGGAAAGTTGTCTTGCTTCTTCATCATTAATAGTAATTACATCAACTTTGGCGATTACCTTTTTTAAATCTTCTAGAGCATTATCCATCCAAAAGTTCATCGTATCAAGAACAATAAGCTCAGGCTTATCCATTTGCTCAATCACACTCATTTGAACTAAAGGATGCAAATTTCCCAGCATTACGATTTTAGCATCCTTATAAGATGAAGGAACAACAGGTTGAAAATCTGCCAATACGTTTAACTGAGTATCTAAGGTGTCGCGAGAATTCATATCGTTATGGTAACGGCCACTCCAAAAGAAGGTTTTGCCATCTTCTACCATTTTTAACCCTTCAGTATTGATTTCTTTTTCTTTAAGAATTTTGATGTATTCCTCAGGAAAATCGCCACCTATCACTGAAACAATTGCAGTATCTATACCAAACTTTCTAGCCGCAATGCCAATGTATGTGCCGGCTCCACCTAAAATTTTATCGGTTTTACCAAAAGGAGTTTCAATTTTATCAAAGGCTACGGTACCTACAACTACTAATTTATTCATTTTACTTGCTTAGAATTTGTTGCAAATATAAGGTGTTTATAAAAACTTAATAGGAAGCTGAAGTGGATTAATATTTTAATCTCTAAAAAAGTAATCTTTTCTCTAGATCAAATTTTTAAAAAGAATTGCATTTAGTGTTTTAGGTAATAAGAATAAAAATAATATCTATTGCTGATTTTTATCAGTTTTTCAGGATAGAAATAGAAATATTTTTGACCAATAATAAAATTTAAAAATCATGAGAAGATTTGTATTTACAACATTTGCCGCATTATTGATTAGTTTTTCATTTCAAGCTCAAGAAAGTGAAAAAGTTCAAGATAATCCTTGGCAATTTAGGTTGAGAGGAGTAGTTGTTTCACCAGACGAAAGTGCTTCGATAGAAGCGATAGGTGGGGATGCAGATATTTCTACTACGGTTATTCCTGAATTGGACATAACCTATTTTTTTACTGAAAATTGGTCACTGGAACTTATTCTTGGGACTACCAAACACGATGTTGAAGCAATTAATACTGCTGTAGGTAATATTGATTTAGGAAGTGTTTGGTTATTGCCTCCTACCCTTACTTTTCAATATCACTACACTTCATTAGGTGATTTTAAACCTTATGTAGGAGCTGGTTTAAACTATACTATTTTTTATAGTGTAGATGAAGGACCTGTTGCAGATGATTTAGACTATGATAATAGTTTTGGCTTTGCCGGACAATTGGGTATAGACTATATGATTAGTGATAAATGGTTTATTAACCTGGATGTGAAAAAACTATTCTTACAAACCGATGTTACGGTAAATGCTACTTCTGCTTTAGGTGCTACAGTAGGAGCAGATGTAGATATTAATCCTTGGCTTTTTGGATTAGGTGTTGGTGTTAAGCTGTAATAGGTGTTATTTTTATTTAGAAAGCCAAAAAAGCTGCCTTAAAAAATTGTCGGTTCAAAATACTAATCGATAAATATTCAATATTCTTTAGGGCAGCTTTACTGTGTTTATAATTACTTTCTGCCAAAATCAGCAGGGATTTCTCCCCATTCTTTCGTGTTCCATTTTAAAATAGAATTAGAATAGGTATTGTTGTGTAACCAGATTTCTGCCCTTTTAATAAGTTGAAATAATTCTGCATTTTTAGCATTAGGCTGAAGTTTAGTATTGCATTTTTTCTTCTTTACCCAACCCATTGCAATTTTTGAATCTGTATAAATAGGGAGATGACTGTTTTTTTTCTGAAGAAAAGCCAAGGCGTGAACAATAGCTAAAAACTCACCTATATTATTTGTTCCCTGCGGAAAAGGCCCCTGTTTAAATAATTCTTTATTGGTTTTGGTGTAAACGCCCCGATATTCCATTTTTCCAGGATTCCCACTAGAAGCGGCGTCTACATTTAAAGAATTAAAATTAACTTCTTGAGCTCTTTTCTCTAATTGATATAGCGGAACAGAGTTCTGGTGATTCTCTTTGTATTCAAAAAAAGAAACGCTAAAGGCTTTTTTTGCTTCTTCTATGCTTTTAAAAGATTTGTATTGCGCTCCCTTATATCCAGCTACTGCTTTTTTACACTCTTCCCAAGAATTGAAAATTCCTGTTTTGTTTCCCTTCCAAACTACATAAAACTTTTTCTTGGCCATTAAGATTCTTTAAAAAGGATTTGGTCAATTACTTTTGGGAAGTGCTTTTTTTCCAATTGCTGAATTTTTTCCCGTAAAGTTTTTACAGAATCGCTAGGGTGTACATCTACTTTAAACTGCGCAATGGTTTTTCCTTCATCATAGTTTTCATTCACCCAATGTATGGTAATCCCAGATTCTTTTTCTTCGTTTTCTAAAACGGCTTCATGCACGTAATTGCCATACATTCCTTTTCCTCCATATTTAGGAAGGAGTGCAGGATGGATATTAATTATTTTTCCTTCAAATTCATTTAGGATGTTTTCGGGCATCATCCATAAAAAACCTGCCAAAACGATTAGGTCAGGTTGTGCATCTTTTAACAAATGAAGCACTTCATTAGAGTTGTAAAGTGCAATTCTATCAAAATAAAGCGAGCTAATTTCATGTTCGTGAGCCATTTTTAACACATTTGCCCGAATATTATTAGACATGACATGAGCAATTTTAACATCATTTCTATCTTTAAAATGATAGATAATGTTCTTAGCGTTAGAACCTTGTCCAGAGGCGAAAATCACAATTTTTTTGGCTGAATTTGAAGAATCCATAGTAGGAATTATGTAAATTTTAGAAATAATTAAAATATAAAAATAGTTACTTCCTTTAAATTTGTATAAATTAGGGGCACATTTTTTAAACTAAAACTTGTTTTAAACTAAAGTTTTTTATTTTTGCCACTTATTTAAATTTAAAAAAATAAAATTATGTCAGACATTGCATCAAGAGTAAAAGCAATAATCGTTGATAAATTAGGAGTTGACGAGAACGAAGTTGTTAACGACGCAAGCTTCACTAACGATTTAGGAGCGGATTCTTTAGATACCGTTGAGTTAATCATGGAATTCGAAAAAGAGTTTGATATCCAAATTCCAGACGACCAAGCAGAAAATATTGCAACTGTTGGTCAAGCCATTTCTTACATCGAGGACGCAAAAAAATAAGAAAACCCACTTATGGAGTTAAAGCGAGTAGTAGTTACAGGTTTAGGAGCCTTAACACCAATTGGTAACAATATTGAAGAATATTGGGAAGCATTGGTTAATGGAAAAAGCGGAAGTGCTCCTATTACCTATTTTGATACAGAAAAATTTAAAACCAAGTTCGCTTGCGAAATCAAAAATTTCAACTTCAATGAATATTTTGATCGTAAAGAAATCCGAAGGTTAGACAAATTTGCCCAATATGCGATGGTAGCTTCCGATGAAGCCATTACAGATTCCGGAATAGATCTGGAAAATGTAGATAAATATCGCGTGGGTGTAATTTGGGGAGCCGGGATTGGCGGTCTTGAAACATTTCAAGAAGAAGTTAAAAATTTCGCAAATGGAGACGGTTCACCTCGTTTTAACCCATTTTTTATTCCTAAAATGATAGCAGATATTGCCCCGGGTAATATTTCTATCAAACATGGCTTTATGGGTCCAAACTACACAACTGTTTCCGCTTGTGCTTCTTCTGCTAATGCTATTATCGACGCACTCAACTATATAAGAATGGGATATAGTGATGTGATTGTAACCGGTGGTAGTGAAGCAGCCGTAACTCAAGCAGGAATGGGTGGTTTTAACGCCATGCATGCG
This sequence comes from Mesonia oceanica, assembly GCF_902499555.1. Lineage (GTDB taxonomy): Bacteria > Bacteroidota > Bacteroidia > Flavobacteriales > Flavobacteriaceae > Mesonia > Mesonia oceanica. Next base: position 118,179 of record NZ_CABVMM010000013.1, on the reverse strand, counting down.
CTTTCTACTAGAAACGACGATCCACAAAAAGCTTCCCGACCTTTCGATGCTAATCGTGATGGCTTTGTATTGGGAGAAGGAGCTGGTTCGTTAATTTTGGAAGAGTATGAGCATGCCAAAGCACGTGGAGCAAAAATTTATGGTGAAGTATTAGGAGGAGGTCTTTCTTCAGATGCTTATCATATGACGGCACCACATCCCGATGGACTAGGAGTCGTTGCGGTAATGAAAAATTGTTTGCGTAATGCAGGGTTAAACCCTGAAGACGTAGATGCCATTAATACGCACGGTACTTCAACACCATTAGGTGATGTTGCAGAACTTAAAGCTATAGGGAAAGTATTTGGGGATCACGCACCATCTATAAATATTAATTCTACTAAATCTATGACGGGTCATTTACTGGGTGCTGCCGGAGCTATTGAGGCAATTGCTTCAATTTTGGCAATGAAACACAGTTTGATACCGCCAACGATTAACCATGAAACAGTAGATGAAAATATCGACCCGAAACTAAATTTAACTTTAAATAAAGCGCAAAAAAGAGAAGTAAATGTGGCGATGAGCAATACCTTTGGTTTTGGTGGTCACAACGCTTGTGTTTTATTTAAAAAGATAAACGAATAAGCGTTTAATGAACGTTATTCGTAACATATTGAATTCCCGTTCTGGTAAGAACGGGAATTTTTTTGATGCTATACAAAATATCATTGGCTTTAAGCCTAAAAGTATTACCAATTACAAAAGAGCTTTTGTTCATCGCTCCCTAAATAAAAAAGATTCCTTGGGGAACGATTTGAATTACGAACGCTTAGAGTTTTTAGGTGATGCGATGCTTAGTGCCATTATTGCTGCCTATCTTTTTAATGAAGTTCCTGAAGGAGATGAAGGTTACCTTACCAAAATGAGGTCTAAGGTAGTAAGTAGAAAACATTTAAATGAACTAGGGAATGATTTAAATCTCATCCAGTTTATAGAAACCAATATTCCAAAAGACCATTTTGGGCAAAACATTCACGGGAATTTATTTGAAGCTTTAATAGGAGCTATTTACTTAGATAGAGGCTATAAATTCTGTGAAAAATTTATTTATGAGCGGGTCATACATCCGTATGTAGATATAGAGCAACTGGAAGGCAAAGTTATTAGTTACAAAAGCCTTTTAATTGAGTGGTGCCAGAAGCAAAAACATAAATTCAATTATGAAGTTTATGAAGATACAGGTAAAAATGAAGTAAAGCATTTTGCTGTAAAGCTGTGGATAGATGGTAAAGTAATAGCAAAAGCAAGGGCAACCTCCAAGAAGAAAGCAGAAGAAAAAGCGTCTAAAAGAGCTTATTATGCTTTTCAAAATAAAATTAATACAAAACAGTAGGGGTTTCAGCTTTAAATTTGAAGATTATTTAACTTTGTACCCGTGTAAAACTTGTTATCTTGTTATAATTTTATAGATTGAATAATATGGCGGTAAATAAGTTGTGGTTGGACGATTTAGTGGAAGAAGAATTTGCCCTTATTGCCATACATTGTTCAGCAGAAGTTTATAGAGTTGTTTATAACCTAAACAAAATTCTTGGGATAAGCTTACAGCGGCAACCCACAGATGTAGATTATAGCTATCCGGAGGGATTAGCATTTTATGAACTCTATAATTATTATAGTGAAGTAGAAGGTTGTGATTATTACTTGGTTTCTAATAAATTTAAAATCAAAACCAACCATTTACAAAGCCAAGGGTTTTTGTTTGAAGACGAAACTAAAAAAACGGTCAACCTACTTCCCGATTTTAAAAATGTGGACTGCTTTTTAAAAATTGAAGATAATACCGGAGTGGTAAACATAAAAAAACTACTACTGGAAATAAATAAAATAAATCAGATTGTAACAGCTTACGAAGTTGAGCTTAATCAACTAAAAACTATAGAAAACTTAATATTTAGCTAATGCATAAATCTAAGAATACAAAAATTGTAGCCACGTTAGGCCCCGCAACAAGTTCTAAAAAGACTTTAAAAGCGATGCTTGAAAACGGAGTAAACATATTTAGAATTAATTTTTCCCACGCCAATTATGAAGATGTAGAAGAGCGTATAAAAATGATTAGGGAATTAAACGAGCAATATGGCTTTAATGCCGGTATTTTAGGAGATTTACAAGGTCCTAAACTTCGTGTAGGCGTAATGAAGGAAGAAGTGGTGGTAAACAAAGGCGATATTATCACTTTTGCTACCGGAAAGGAATTTCAAGGAACCGCCGAGCGCGTTTATATGAATTACGATACTTTTCCTAAAGATGTAAAAGCCAAAGAGAGAATTTTATTGGACGATGGTAAACTTATCTTTGAAGTAGTTAAAACGAACGGAAAAGATGAGGTAGAAGCCAAAGTAATTCAAGGAGGGCCTTTGCGTTCCAGAAAAGGAGTAAACCTACCTAATACCAATATTTCTTTACCTGCCTTGACAGAAAAGGATATAAAAGATGCAGAATTTGCTATAAAGAAGCAAGTAGACTGGATGGCACTATCCTTTGTACGCCATGCAAAAGACATTAAAAAGCTTCAGGATTTAATCAATAAGCACGGAGATCATAAAATTCCAATTGTTGCAAAAATTGAAAAGCCTGAAGGCGTAAAAAATATTGACGAAATTGTTCAGGCTTGTGATGGTTTAATGGTTGCCCGTGGAGATTTAGGAGTTGAAGTTCCTGCTCACGAAGTACCATTAATTCAAAAAGAATTAGTGTTAAAAGCTAAAAAAGCTCGTATTCCGGTAATTATCGCTACCCAAATGATGGAAACGATGATTAGCAGCCTTACGCCAACTAGAGCAGAAGTAAACGACGTAGCGAACTCTGTAATGGATGGAGCCGATGCCGTAATGTTAAGTGGAGAAACCTCTGTAGGTAAATATCCGGTAGATGTAATTAAGAAAATGACGCAAATTATCCAAAGCGTTGAACATTCTAAATTAATTACCGTACCTCATGATCCACCACATATAAAAACCAAAAGGTACATTACTAAATCGGTATGTTATCATGCAGCTTTAATGGCTAATGAAATAGACGCAAAAGCAATTTGTACCTTAACCAATAGTGGATATACAGCTTTTCAGATTTCAGCTTGGCGTCCAGATGCACAAATTTTAGCATTTACTTCTAATAAACGAATCTTAACGCAACTAAGTCTTCTTTGGGGGGTGAATGCATATTATTACGATAAGTTCGTTAGTACCGATGATACGGTAGAAGATGTAAACCAAATTGCTAAAGATAAAAAAGTAGTTAAAAAAGGAGATTTTGTAGTGAACCTTGCCGCAATGCCAATTGGTAACAAAGGTATGGTAAACACCTTACGTGTTTCAGAAATCGAATAATACGAGTTTATATATAACTTGGGTGTTGCGGGTTGCTTGAAAAAGCAACCCGCCGTGCTTTTTGGTGCGCTTTTTTAAATCATCGCCTACATAAATTTAAGAAGAGCTCAAACAAATCCTTTAAATGTGAAATATTTACAGGCTCAAAAAAAATCGAGAGTAATCAATAAAGTATTTGATAATGAAAAAATGCTTTAAATTTATAATAAACATGAAATAAAGATGAAAAAGAAAATAATGATTATCTATTTGACTCAAATTTTATTGATAAGCGGAATATACTTCATTTTTAATTTCCTTTTATTTGGCTATAATTTTAAGATCTCAATTCTTCAATCGGTGCTTTTTGCTATTTTTTATTTTGTAGGCTTGCCTTATGCTTATAAGCTTGTTTTGTATTTGAAAAAATCAAAACCTTATCAATTGGGAGATGGAGAAGAAATTTTTGTAGATGAAGAAGTAAGAATGTTGAATATTAGTTTTATTCAAAAAGTAAATTTGAAGATTACCGGTCAAAATTTAATTTGGACTTATTACAACCAAAGTAAAGTTTATGACTTACAAAACCTGAATGATATAAAGGTAAAAGAGCAATCTATAATATTCTATTTTCAGCATCAAAAAGTAAATTTTATTACAGAAAAAGCACAGTATATTTTAGATGTTTTGGAAACTGAGCGTCAAAACTCAAACCTTAACTGTACGTAAACTTCTTCTTTTTCTTCCGGTTTGTCTTTTTTATCGGTGTTAAGGTTAGAAAGGGAAATTCCTAATAACCTAACTGAATCTTTCATTCGTTCTTGATATAAAAGCTCCTTAGCGACTTCTAAAATCAATTCTTTAGTAGAAATAAAATAAGAAATAGTTTTGCTTCGTGTTTGTATGGTAAAATCGCTGTACTTTATTTTTAAGGTAACCGTTTTTCCGGCAACCTTACTTTTTGCCAGTCGGCGTTCAATCTCTTCTGCGATGTGTTCCAGGCGTTCCAACATGTAAATTTCAGAAGTGATATTTTCAGAAAACGTACGTTCTGCCCCTAGGGATTTACGAATGCGATTAGGTTTTACTTCACTTAAATGAATCCCTCGAACCACCTTATAATAATAAGGGCCGCTTTTCCCGAATTTCTCCGCTAAAAATTCTTCCGATTTGGTTTTTAAATCTTTTCCGGTGAATATTCCCAATTGATACATTTTTTCAGCAGTCACTTTTCCCACGCCGTGAAATTTCCGAATTTCCAGTTGCTCTAAAAACTCCTCTACCTCTTCAGGGTTTACCGTTTTCTGTCCGTTGGGTTTGTTGTAATCACTAGCAATTTTTGCAATAAACTTATTGATAGAAATTCCTGCGGAAGCATTCAATCCCGTTTTTTCTTTGATCTTCTCTCGTATTTCTTTGGCAATTAATGTGGCACTAGGGTTTCCTTTTTTGTTTTCAGTAACATCTAAATAAGCTTCATCTAACGATAAAGGTTCTACCAAATCGGTATATTCAAGAAAAATACTTCGAATGTGTTGTGAAATTTCCCGATAGCGATCAAAATTAGATTTTACAAAAATAAGGTGCGGACAAAGTTTTTTGGCCATCGCACCGCTCATCGCACTTTTCACTCCAAATTTTCGGGCTTCATAGCTAGCAGCACTTACTACGCCACGCTTAGAGCCGCCACCTACCGCAATAGCTTTTCCTCGTAATTCAGGATTGTCCAATTGTTCTACAGAAGCGTAAAACGCATCCATATCAATATGTATAATTTTGCGCTGTTTATTCACAATGCAAAGTTAATCAATCTTCATATTTGAACCTTATTTTATAACTTACCCTTATGAAAACAAAAACTGCAATTATTCTTGGTGCGACCGGATTAACCGGAAGTTTGTTACTTCAGCAATTGCTAAAAGATGAAAGCTTCCATAAAATCATTCTTTTTTCAAGGAGCAGCGTCAATAACCAGCATCCTAAAATTAAAGAATACCTAATCGATTTATTTCAGCTTGAAAAATACGAAGAGCAGTTTCAAGCAGATGTAGTGTTTTGCTGTGTAGGGACTACGCAAAAGAAAAGTCCAGACAATGAAACTTATCGAAAAGTAGATTTTGGTATTCCTGTAGCAGCTGCGAAATTAGCGAAGCAGAATAATATCCCGAAAATGATTGTTATTTCAGCGCTTGGCGCCGATAAGAACAGTCGTTTCTTTTATAATAAAACCAAAGGTGAAATGGAAGAAGAAGTGTTGGGCCAAAAACTTTCAGAGGCTTATATTTTGCGTCCTTCGTTAATTGACGGTAATCGGGAAGAAAATAGACCTTTTGAATTTGCTTGGAAACAAGTCATGAAAGCCGCTAATTTTTTAATGGTGGGGCCTTTAAAAAAATACCGCTCTATCAAAGCTGAAACCATTGCAAAATGTATGCATATTTTGACTAAAATTAGCTATTCCAAGACAATTATTGAGTCAGAAGAAATAAAGCATATAGTAGTAGAACATTAGCCGCTGAAGAGCATACGAATTAAGGGTTTGTTAATTTTTTTGTATCTTACAGAAAATCAAACTTTTAATGTATAGAAGAAAAATTACATTTTATTTATTCATTGGTGTTCTAATTTTTTCTTTCAGTTGTAAGAAAGAAGTAGTGACTTCAGAAGAAAAATCTGCGTTGATTTCTGAAAATGTTGAGTTAGCAAGAGATCTCTCACAAATCAAAGAAGATGGTAAGCTAACGGTCATCACCATTTATAATTCCACTAGCTATTTTTTATATCGAGGGAAACCCATGGGTTTTGAATATGAACTGGTCAAAAAATTGGCTGAGCATTTAAAACTCGAATTGGATATTAAAGTTGCCAATGATATCGACCATTTGTTTGATATGCTGAATCGTGGTGATGGGGATTTGGTGGCATTTGGACTTTCGGTGACGGAAGACCGAAAAAAACAAGTAGCCTTTACTGATTATCATTATTTAACGCATCAAGTATTGGTGCAAAGGCGTCCTGATAATTGGCGAAGGTTACCGATGTACAAAATAAAAAAGCAACTGATTAATGATCCAATCGATATGATTGGAAAGAAAGTGTATGTAAGAAAAAATTCTTCCTATTACGAGCGATTAAAGAATTTAGAAAAAGAAATAGGAGGGAAGATTGATATTCAATTTGTTTCCGGAGATAAAACGACAGAAGATATCATAAAAATGGTGGTCGAAGATAAAATTGATTACACCATTTCAGATTACAACATTGCTGCGATTAATAAGACGTACAACCCTATTTTAGATATTGATACCGAAATAAGTTTTTCTCAACGAATTGCTTGGGCGGTTAGAAAAAACTCTCCAGAATTATTGGTAGAAATCAACTCTTGGTTGAAAAATATTAAGAAAAAAGATTTTTACTATGTGGTGTACAACAAGTATTTTAAAAATAAGAAGTCTTATCGCAGAAGGATTAAAAGTGATTTTTATAGCAAAAATCAAGGAAAAATAAGTCCGTACGACGATTTAATTAAAAATAACGTAGAAAGGTTAGGTTGGGATTGGCGATTGTTAAGTTCTCAGATTTATCAAGAATCTCGGTTTGAACCCAATGATAATTCGTGGGCTGGAGCTGTTGGATTGATGCAGTTAATGCCCGGAACAGCTAAGGATTTAGGAGTAAAGAATATGAACGATCCTTCTCAAAATTTAAATGCAGGAACGCGGTATTTAAAACAGTTACATGAAAAATTCTTTAAGGTTGAAGATAGCATACAGCGAATTAAATTTACTTTGGCAGCATATAATTGCGGACTAGGTCATGTAAGAGATGCTCAACGGTTAACCAAGGCTTTTGGTGAAGACCCTTTTGTTTGGGATGATAATGTAGAAGATTATTTACTGAAGTTGAGTTCTCGGGAATTTTTTAATCGACCAGAGATAAAATACGGCTTTGTAAGAGGACGTGAACCTTATTTATATGTAAAAGAAATTTTCCTCCGGTATGAACATTATAAAAAATTAATTCCTTTAAAAACTCCAGATACCTCTTCTCAAGTAGTATCCAATTAACTAGAATTTAACATGTCTTTTACTTATTGAAATAAATAATTCTATATTTTTGTATCGTGAACGATTTAATCGTAAAAGATAAAAAATAGTTAAGTTATGAAAACACAATATCAAACAACAGTTTCTGCCACAGGAGGAAGAAACGGACATGTAAAAAGCGAAGATGGATTTGTAGATTTTGACATTTTATTGCCAAAAGAACTAGGAGGAAAAGGCGGAGCCACAAATCCTGAACAATTATTTGCAGCAGGTTATGCAGCTTGTTTCGATAGCGCTTTAAATTTAGTCATCGGTAAAGCTAAGGTGAAACCAGAAAAAGAAACAACCGTAGTTGCAACGGTCGGTATTGGCCCAAATGATGAAGGAGGCTTTCAATTAGCGGTAAAACTTAGCGTTGAAATTCCTGGAGTAGAGAAGGAGAAAGCGCAAGAATTGGTAGAACAAGCTCATCAAATTTGTCCTTATTCTAACGCTACTCGCGGAAATATAGAAGTTGAGTTAGAAGTGGTATAATTCATTTTTAAAAAATAAAATTCCCTTTTTGCTTAGCTGTAGAAAGGGAATTTTTTTATTACTTTCAATTCTGAAGAAATTAATTTTCAAAATCGCTGAAAGATGAGTGAAAAATATGAAGCTTTAAAACTGGATAATCAACTTTGTTTTCCGTTGTATACAGCTTCGCGGTTAGTGATTCAACGTTACCAACCAATGTTAAAGGATTTAGACATTACCTATCCGCAGTATTTGGTATTAATGGTGCTTTGGGAAAAAGACGAAGTGAATTTAAGCACGATTGCTGAAAAACTTCAATTACAATCCAACACCTTAACACCACTTTTAAAAAGACTTCAGCAACGTGGTTTTTTAGAGCGTAAACGTTCTGAAACCGATGAACGTAATATAGTAATTACGTTAACCGAAAAAGGAAAAAAACTTAAAGATCAGGCGTGTGATGTCCCGGGGCTATTGGCTGAACAAATTCCATTATCCATGGAAGAAGCGAAAGAATTGTATCGATTATTATATAAAATGATTGGTGAAATGAGCGAAAAGTAATTCTGGTTGAATTACTATTTTTGGCACAAAATCTCCTCCTATTTTTAATTTCTTAACTTTTTTCTTCAGCAGAAAAATTTATCTAATCTTCAGATTTTCTGGTTTTAATAGTAAAACTGGGTGCTTCATAATTATTATCTAAATAATCTTTTGGAATCGTCGTCATATTTCCATCCCGTTGAGCACGGTAATGTGGAGATAAAATTTCAATATCCATTTCATTACAGCAGTCTTGAATGTTTTGATGTAAATCTGAATAGATAAGCGCTTGTTTGTTGGCGTGTTTCGTATAAGCGTTTAATTGGTATGAAACATAAAAATCATCTAAACTGGTTTGTAACACAAAAGGTTTCGGCTGTTTTTCAATAAGATTGGTGCGCAAAGCAGCTTCAATTAAAGCTTCGTAAACCGTTTTGTACGGTATATCATACCCCAAGGTTACTGTAGTATTGATAATTAAACCTTCCCCCTTTTCTTTGGTGAAGGTAGAATAATTCACGGTATTTCCACTTAACACCGCTGAGTTCGGAATTGTAATTTCTTCGTTTTTAATAGTTTTCAACCGGGTAACCAATAATGTTTTTTCAATCACATTTCCTGTGGTATTGCCAATATTAATTCGGTCACCAATTTTAAAAGGTCGCATATAGGTAATAACCAATCCGGCTACCATGTTTGCAATGGCTGAAGAAGAACCGAGCGAAAGTAAAACTCCAAGAAATACCGAAACACCTTTAAAAATACTAGAATCTGAACCGGGCAATAATGGGAAAATTAGCACGAACATAAAAGCATACAGCAAAAACCGAATAATAGTAAAAGTGGGCATGGCCCAATCGGGATGAAACCCGGAAACTTGTAATTTTTCATCTTCAATTTCAGAAAAAATATACTTTACAGCTCTCACAAAATAGCGCATCACAAAAATGATCACTGCAATTTTAATCAAGTTGGGGAAGTAGCTCCAAATGGCAGTAAATACCTGTCCGAATGATGAAAAAATTAAACCGAAAAGATAATTAGACCAACCTTGGGTAAACTCAAACACGCTGAAAATAAGCGGAAAGAAAATATATACCACTAGCAGAATTAAAAACCATTTTAAGATTTTAACTATAACTAAAATGACATTGAGTTCCTGTTCAGGAGTGATGAACGTGTAATTATTATATGTCAGGCTTTTTAACCATTTATCCTTTTTGCGTTCGATTAATAGGATAGTTTTTTTGTTTAAAAATCCAATTAGTCTAAGTGCCAACCATAATCCTAAAAGAATTAAAATGACAAAACCGACTTTTAAAAATATGTTTTTGGGGATGTATTTACTTTCAGAAATATCGAGATTAGCAGAAATTATATCCGTATAAAAATGGGCTAATTCCTTTTTCGATTTTTGAGTTTCAAGCGTATCTAAATCCGTAATATTAAGTAGGGTTTGATTACCATATACGATTTCTAGGTTTTCCTTATCGGTTAAAATGTTGAGGGAATCTTTTGAAAAGCTATTGGCATCGATTTTTTTAATCCTTTCAGAAATAATTTTAGCTCGTTCTGCTGCCGATAAGTCCCCAGATTTATGATAGATAGAAAACAATTCCTCACCCGCCTTTCCAATTACAGGAAAGCCTCCCTGTTTCACGATAGAATCTTGACTAACAGATGGAAAAACTATAGCATAAGAGAAATTTATAACACTTAAAAAAAGAAGCAAAATAAATCGCTTAAAAAACATAGCGCTAAGTTTTAAGCCATATAAATGTGGCTAATTATGAAGTTAAAAATAAATAAATTATTCATTTATTAAGATTGAAAAAAATTAAAATGAAATATTTTACTTTTGAAAGAAAAGCAACATGGTAGAAATAGAACGAAAGTTTTTGGTGAAAAATGAAGAATTTAAAAAAGAAGCATATCAATCATTTCACATCAAGCAAGGCTATTTAAACGCTCATCCAGAAAGAACCACGCGTGTAAGAATTAAAGGAAACAAAGCTTTTATTACTGTAAAAGGAAAATCTTCTGAGAATGGTTTGTCCCGTTTCGAATGGGAAAAGGAAATAGAGGTAGAAGATGCAGAAGCTTTATTGAAATTATGCGAGCCCGGAAAAATTGAAAAAACTCGCTATTTGATAAAATCGGGAAAACATACTTTTGAAGTAGATGAATTTTATGGTGATAATGAAGGATTAATTATTGCTGAAGTAGAAATGAATTCTGAAAATGAAAAGGTTGAACTTCCCCATTGGTTAGCTACTGAAGTTACCGGAGAACGGAAGTATTATAATTCAGCTTTAACACAACAACCCTATACCACTTGGAAATCATAAAAGCTAGAAGTTTAGATAAAAGGAATCGCCTTGCAAAAATAAATTCTACAAGGCGATTCTAACTAACCAAAAATTACAAACTATAAATCTTTATTTCCATCCTCCACCTACAGCTTGGTAAAGGTTGACGATAGAATTTAACTGGTTGTATTTTGCTGTAATTAAATCAAGTTGAGAGTTAAGTGCGTTTTGTCTAGCCGTTAAAACTTCAAGATAATTGGCTAAGCCATTATTTAATAATTCTTGAGAATAATCTGTAGCAATATCATAAGCATCAAATTCTTTTTGTTTTACTTCAATCTTATCAGTAGCAGCTTCATAGTTATATAAAGCATCGGCTACCTCTTTGGTTGCCGTTAAAAAAGCTTGCCTAAATTGAAGTCTCGCTTGCTCTTGTTGCGCTTGAGAAGCTTCATACTGCGTTTTTATTTGTCTTCTTTGAAAAATAGGTTGCGTGATTCCTCCTATAATCGTGGCAAATAAAGAATTTGTATCCAAAAGTTCTCCCAAATCCAATGATTGTAAACCTCCCGTAGCTGTTAACGTAAGGGATGGGTAAAAATTAGCTCTTGCCACATTTGTCATTTCAAAGGCGTTTACTAAACCATATTCTGCCTGAATTACATCTGGCCTGTTTCTTAACAATTGAGCAGGAACACCGGTTTTTAATTCTGTATCTATATTTTGTTGAGCAAGAGAAGTTCGGTTAATATCTTCCGGTTCTTTGCCTAATAAAATAGACATAGTATTTTCCAATAACCTTATTTGATTGTTGGTGTCAATAAGTATGGCTTGTGCCGTATACAATTGAGCTTCGGTTTGCTTTACACCAACTTCCGTAATGTTCCCGGCTTCTTTTAAAGCTTTATTGGTCTCTAAACTCTTCTTTCTGGTTTCTATAGTTTGCTCGGTTATTCTTCGTTGTTCATCTAACGAAAGCAATTGATAGTAGGTAGAAGCAATATTAGCAATTAGGGTGGTTTTTACCGCTTGATGTGCTGCAACACTTTGCAAATAGGAAGCTTCATAAGCTCTTTTTTGGCTTCTAATTTTTCCCCAGATATCAGCTTCCCAAGACAGGTCTGCACTTAGTTCATATTGATTTAATGAAGAGAAAAAATTTCCAAACTGGCTATTAGATGAAAGTTCTTGATGAGTGTAGGTGGGGTTTATCGTTACAGAGGGGAAATAACCCGCCTTACCTTGTTTCAGGTAAGCTTCAGCAGATACTATTTGCTGAAGCGCTACCCGAATATCAATATTGTTTTGAAGACCTTCTTCGATGTAGTCTTGCAAAACAGGATCTGTAAACATATCTCTCCAAGAAACATCTGCCATAGTAAGGCTATCTTGAGGAATATTGTCGGTTCTAAAATTTTCTTCATTTACAATTTCCGGTTGTTCATAGTCTTTCGCTACAAAACAAGATTGTAAGCTTAAAAAAACAAGTGGAAGTATTGCAAATTTATATTTATATATAATGTTCATAGCAATTTTTATTCTTCGTTATTAGCGGTTACGGCTTCTGGTTTTTTCCCTATTTTTTCTTGTAGCCATTGAAATAGAATAAATAAAATAGGGATAACAAACACTCCTAATATAGTACCTATTAAAAGGCCTCCAACAGCTCCTGTACCAATAGAACGGTTACCTTCTGCACCTACACCGTTTGCTAAAACTAATGGCATAAGTCCCAAAATAAACGCAAATGAGGTCATTAAAATAGGCCGTAGACGGGCTTTGGCTCCATTAATCGCAGACTCTACGATAGATTCTCCACTTCTTCTTCGTTGGATAGCGAATTCTACAATTAAAATCGCATTTTTAGCAAGTAAGCCTACTAACATAATTAAGGCAATCTGAAAATAAATATTATTTTCTAACCCCATCATTTTAGTAGAAAAGTATGCGCCAAAAATACCCAGCGGTAATGAAAAGATTACAGAGAATGGCAGTAAGTAACTTTCGTATTGTGCAGAAAGTAAAAAGTAAACAAACACAACACACAACATAAAAATAAGAATGGTTTGGCTACCAGAACTTACCTCTTCTCTGGTAAGACCAGAATAAGCCGTAGTGTAATTTGTACCTAAGCTTTCTGCTTCTTTTTGGACAATAGCAATACCATCACCAGAACTATATCCTGGGTTCATTGCGACCGTTAATTTTGTAGAGTTAAATAAATTAAAACGAGTTACAGATTGTGGTCCATATACTCTTTTTAAACTCACATACTCGGTTAATGGTGCCATAGAACCACTATTGGTTCTTACAAACATTTTATTTAAATCTTGTTGATCTGCCCGGTCTTGTGGGTAAGCTTGAATATAAACCCGATACTGTTTTCCAAATCTTGAAAAATCTGCGGCATAAATACCCCCTACATAACCTTGTAAGGTAGAGAAAATATCACCTACATTGACTCCAGTTTGCTTAGCCAATGGCATATTGATATCCATTTGATATTGTGGATATTTTGTGTTGAAAGAGGACTGTGCATATTGTATCTCTGGGTGAGCCATTAACTTGCCTATAAATTCTTTGTTTGCCGCATCTAGCTCTTCAAAACTACCACTTGAACGGTCTAATAAATTAACTTCAACACCAGAAGATGCCCCAAAACCAGGAATACTTGGTGGAGAGAAGAAAATGATATTAGCTTCAGGAATGGTTGATGCAACACCAAATAATTGTCCGGTAATCGCTTCTACAGATAGGTCATCAGAATCTCTTTCTTCCCAGTTATCAAGTTTAATAAAGCCTAAGGCGTAATTACTACCTTGACCATTTAATAAACTAAACCCATCTACCATGTTAAGTCCCTGTACACCGGGTAAATCTTTAACTTTATTGTATAATAATGAAGTTACTTGGTGGGTTTTGTCTAAAGAAGAACCTGCTGGTAATTCAATATTCGCAAAGACAATACCTCTATCTTCATTAGGAACAAAACCAGTAGGAGTAGTGCTAGCTGTCCACCAAATACCTACACCCGATAAAATTAAAATAACGGCTGTAATCCATTTGTTTTTGTATAGAAAATGTAATGATTGCCCATATCGCGTAATTGTCGCATTAAAACCACGGTTAAAAGCTGCATAAAAACGCTGTAAAAAGTTTTTCTTTTTATCTTCATCGTGAGGCTTTAAAAATAAAGCACAAAGCGCGGGACTTAATGTTAAAGCATTTACTGCTGAAATTGCGATCGCTACAATAAGAGTAATCCCAAACTGTTCATAAAACACCCCAGTAGGTCCCTGTACAAAGGTTACGGGAATAAATACAGCAGCCATCACTAATGTAATAGAAATAATAGCTCCTGATATTTCACTCATAGCTCCTATGGTTGCTTTTTTAGCATCCTTTTCTCCTTCATCTAACTTGGCATGGACAGCTTCTACGACAACAATAGCATCATCTACTACAATACCAATGGCGAGTACTAGTGCAAATAGCGTAAGTAGGTTGATGGAGTAACCAAACAAACTTAAAAAGAAGAAAGTACCAATAATAGATACCGGTACTGCTATTGCCGGGATTAATGTTGATCTAAAATCTTGTAAGAAAATAAATACAACAATAAATACGAGAACAAAGGCTTCAATCAAAGTGTGAACTACTTTGTCTATCGAAGCTTCTAGAAATTCATTGGTGTCGTAAGGAATAAATACTTCGATTCCTTCCGGAAAATCTTTCTTTAATTCGCTTAATCGAGATTTAATGTTCTCGATAATTTCTTGTGCATTAGAGCCTTTAGTTTGGTAAACCGCCATACTCACACTAGGGTTTCCTAATGTGTTTGAACTTACTTGGTATGATTGTGCATCTAACTGAATATCTGCGACATCTTTTAAACGTAAGAATTTACCATTTCCTAAGGCTTTGATAATAATGTCTTTATACTGGCCTTCTTCTTTATAACGTCCAGGATACTTTATGGTATAGGAGAATGTCTCTCCGTTATTTTGCCCTAGCGTACCGGCAGCGGCTTCTAAACTTTGCTCATTTAAAGCACCAATTACATCAGAAGGCACTAAGTTATAAGCGGCAAGTTTATCAGGCTTTAACCAAATACGCATGGCATAATCTTGACGCGAAAATACATTCACATCACCAACACCAGAAACCCTTTTAAATTCTGGTACCACATTAATGTTGAGGTAGTTGTTTAAGAAGGTTGCATCATAATCGGGATTGGTGCTGTAAAATGACAAGAACATTAATGCACTGGTCTGTTGTTTTTGAGTGGTCACCCCGGCCTGAGTTACCTCTTGTGGTAAAAGCGGGGAGGCTAAAGCTACTCGGTTTTGCACGTTTACCGCATCGATATCGGGATTGGTATTTTGTTCAAAATAAACCGTGATTTCTGCCGTACCATTGTTGGTCGCTGTTGAAGTAATGTAAGTCATACCTTCAACACCGTTAATTTGTTCTTCAATGGGTATAATTACACTCTCTAAAACCGTTTCGGCACTTGCTCCTGTATAGTTTGCTGAAACTTTTACAGTTGGCGGAGCAATATCTGGGTATTGCTCAATAGGCAATGTGGTTAACCCAAGCACCCCTAGAATTACGATAATAATAGAGATTACTGTAGAAAGTACAGGCCTTTCTATAAATGTTTTTAACATAATTTTCTATCTAAATAATTATTGAAATAATTGTTTAACCGGTTTTGCAACGCTATCAAACGCTACTTCTTGTGGCTCAATTTTAGTATTAGGTCGTAACTTCGATACTCCTTTAGCTACAATTTTATCCCCTTTTTTTAATCCTGATTCTACCACGTATAAATTACCTACCGCAGCTTTAGTAACTACTTTTGTACTGGTAACTTTATTTTCTTCTCCAACTTTGTAAGCAATGATATTACCTTGTTGTTCAAAAGTTGAGTTTTGAGGAATAACTACGGCATTTTCATAAGTCTGAGGTATTTTAATAACCCCACTATTTCCGTTAGTTAATAATTGATTGGGGTTTTCAAAAACAGCTCTAAAGCTTACCGTACCTGTATTCTGATTAATTTGCCCGGTAACCGTTTGAATTTTTCCTTTTTCTGCATAGGTCTCTCCATTGGCCAATTGTAGTAAAACAGGAGGGAAGTTATTTACTTTATCTTGAAGTGTTTTTCCTTCGGTATTTTGAATAAAATCTATATAATCACTTTCATTCATCGAGAAGAAAGCATAAACTTTTTGAATATCTGATACTGTCGTAAGGGGAGTAGCATCTGTAGGACTAATCAAGGAACCTTGTCTGTAATTAATTGATCCCACAAAACCATCTACCGGACTTTTTACCGTACCATAATCAATATTTGCTGCGATACTTTGATAGCTGCTCTTAGCTTGCTGAAGTTTTGCTTTAGCAGTCTCTAATTGAACGTTGCTGATAATTTCTTTTTCAACAAGAGGTTTTAATTTATCTACTTCTACTTGAGCTGCATTTACATTAGCTTTAGCAGCGGCAGCATCTTGATTTAGACTTTGAGTTTCAAGCTTAAATAAGGCTTGACCTTTTTTTACCTTTTCACCTTCATCAACTAATACTTCTTGAATGTATCCTTGTACCTTAGCGCGCACCTGACTGTTTACAACACCTTCTATACTTGTTGGGTAAGAATTATAACCTGTAACAGTTTCTGTGGGGACAGTAATTACAGGAAAAGGTTTTGCTTGTTGTGCTTGGGCTTGTTGCTGTGAGTTCTTATCTTCATTACCACAAGATACAAGAAGCAGAACACCTGCTAATAAACTTATATTGACTAATAATTTTCTCATTTTATACGTAGGTTATATTTATTGGGTTTTAAGTTTTGACATTTTTTCTATGGTACTTTTCATATTTTCTTGCTGTTTGGTTAAGTAAGCTTTGTAAAGAACTGAGATGCCTCCGTGTTCTTTAAATTTATGCTGATTGTATAATGAATTGAATTCTGTAATCTTACTGGTTAAAATAATTTCTTTCTTAATTTTTTCTAAATCTTCTTTTAAGGTGTTGATTAAGTAGCTTTTACTTGCTCGAAAATATCTTTTACGGTCACCAGATTTGGTAAAATATTCTACCTTCTTTAATTGGAGGAGAAGATTGAGTTGTGTTGAAACAGAACTTTTGCTAGCACTTGTCATTTCTAATATTTCATCAAACGTATGTCCGTCATAGGGCGATAATATCATAATAGCATATATTCTCGCAGCTAAAGGAGCCATTTGGCTTACCTTTTCAAAATGCAGCCCAACTTCTTCTATTAATTTTTTTTTCTCTTCAGAACAACATACCATACTAAGGAGTTTTTAGAATTTTGTTTGCAAAGATATGGTTAGTTCGGAATTAACCGAACTAACTAAACTTAAAATAATGTTAAATAAATTGTGAAGAGATTTGTTCGTTTTGGACTAATAGAAGCAAGGATGGTTTAATTGAAATTGGTTTCTATTTCAATTCTTCTTGATAAACTATTCCCTTGTTGGTCGGTAACAGTAAGTAAATGTTTGCCAGGTTCAGGCTGGTAAGTGATCTCGTGAAAAGTTTGTGTAGCTTCAATAAACTTTTTATCGATATACCAATATACAGTCGTTTCAGGGTTACGATGCGCTAGTTTAAAAACCACGGGATTAGTTTGTTCTTTAAAATTCTTCGGAAGTAAAATGGCTTCATTTTTCTTTGGGTAAATAAACTGCATCAAGTGTTCTCCTTCTTTTAAACAACCTGATTTAAAAGGTGGAAGGCTTTGGTATTCTGGATGTTTGGGCGCATAATAATATTCCATCACCGGCGGAAGTGAAAACCAGTTTTTCGTTTTCATTGCTGCCAATTCATAACAAGAAGAATTCACCTGAAATTGTTCTGATTCATCTAAGAACACTTGCTGATGATAAGCGCAAACCATAGTTCTCGTTCCATTTTTAGGAATCCAATCTTTTTCTGTTTTATCACAATAAATTCCAGCTAAATGACCGCTTTTGGTACAGATTTCAGTTTCAATTAATTCATCATAAGGAATTTTAAAACCTTCAGCTTTTGGCAATTTATCAAAGCTTTCAAATAAAATTGGTGCAGCAGCTTGTAAACCGGTTAATCCGGGACGGCCTTCACCGTCTGCGTTACCTACCCAAACACCAACGGCAAAACGAGCATTTACACCCACTGCCCAAGCGTCTTTAAAACCAAAACTCGTACCGGTTTTCCAAGAAATCGCTTGTGCATTCGAGAAAAAAGTCCAGTTTTCTTCTCCAGTAGGTCGGTTCACCTCTTCCAAGGCTTTTAAAGTGTGATAAATGGCTCCTGCGTTAAACACTTCAGGCTGAAATTGATTTTTTCCAAAAGCTGCTTTTTCGCCAAGCTTGTATATAGGCTCCAAAAACTCATTCGGTTTATATTCACTTGAAGAAACATTAAAATGATTCAAGGTCGAAGCCATTCCTGCATAAGCCTTGGTGATATCCCAAAGCGAACTTTCAGCACCACCAAGAATTAATGAAAGTCCATAATAGTCTGCCGGTTTATTAATGTTTTTCTGCTGAAGTTTTTGCAGTTGATGATAAAATTTTTGCAATCCGTAATCCTGAAGCATGCGAACCGCCGGGACGTTGAGTGATTTTGCTAAAGCGACACTGGCGGGAACGGCTCCGTTAAACACTTTATCAAAGTTTTGTGGACTGTAACCATTCACCGAAGTAGGAATATCAGCAATTAGGGTGTGTGGAAGAAGACTTCCTTCATCAAGCATTGCGGCATATAAAAAGGGTTTTAAAATACTTCCTGTACTTCGTGGCCGCTGAATAATATCTACAAAATGGTCGTGTTCTGAAGTTGTAGGCGAATTCCCAACATAGGCTAAAACTTCTCGAGTATGAACGTCAAGGATTAAAATAGCCAAGTTATGAATTTCATTTTGGCGTAAGGACTCATAATTTTTCCTTGCAATTTCATTGATTTGCTGCTGAAGCGAATAGTTGATTGTTGAGGTTAACTGTGTTCCTTGATGATCATTTCGTAATTTTTCAGTAAGATGCGGAGTGATTTCCGGAAGTGCAAAAGGTTTTCCCGGAAGTTGTTCTGCTAAAGCTAACTCGTAAGTAGTTTGATCGATGACTTCATTTTTAAAAAGTTTTAAAAGCAATCGGTCACGTTTTTGTTTCAAGATTTTCTCATTCTTTCCCGGAAAGATCAGAGCCGGTGCGTTTGGTAAAACCGCCAAAGCCGCTGCTTGTCCCCAACTTAAATCCTGTGAAGAAATCCCGAAATAGCGCCAAGAAGCGGTTTCTAATCCCACTACATTTCCGCCGAAAGGAGCGTAAGTTGCATAAAGATTAAGGATTTCTTTTTTGCTGAACCTCAGTTCTAATCGGGTAGCTTGAAAAATCTCAATCACTTTTTCCCAATACGTGCGTTCTTGATTTTTACGGGATAAACGGATCACTTGTTGCGTAAGTGTACTTCCGCCACGACGACCTTCCGTAGTAAGGTTCTCCCAAAGCGCTTTGGTAATTGCGAACGGATTAAAACCGGGATGCCAATAAAAATATTCATCTTCAAAATTCAAGATACATTGCTCAAACCGATGCGGTACGCTGTCTTGTTTGGGAAATCGCCATTGGCCGTCATCGGCAATGCGAGCGCCCAACATTAAACCTTCCCGACTTTTTAAAACGGTAGAAGTCGGTTCGTTAAAGAGCTGTTTTGGCAAACAAAAAAGCCACACCAACCCTAAAACTAGCAGCAAACCAATTTTAATAGGATGTTTTTTGAGGAAGTGAAGCATTCTAGGTTAATCGTATTTACAGATTCCCCTAAATTAACTATAAAAAGCCATGATCCTGATTTTTTATAGGTTTTGTTGGTCGTAAATTTGAATTGGTGGAATGAATCATTGTAAGTCGTTATCATCTTGAACCTGTCCGTCTGGTAGGCGGGCTTGATTCAGGATCTCCTCTCAATTTTTTGTTTTCAATACAGTATAAATTCCAGACCTGCCTAACAGGAAGGTCTGGAATGAAGAAAACCCCTTATTACAAATTCTGGATAATCAAAATTTAATGATGAAGATCATTCACTCACAATACGATCATCTGCATTATCAATTAAACTTAAATTGGTACATTAAATTAATCATTGACCTTCTTAAGTCGGTGGTAGGATTTTCATCCTTTAAAAACACCGCCCAATTTTGGAAACCCAACGTGATTTTAGAGTTTTGGCCATTTAAAAAATAGTGAATACCTGCTTCATAGAGCGCAAAAGGATCATCAATGATTTCTAAATCTGAATATTGTATTTGAAAATACCCCTGAAGTCCACTAAGTCTATCTTTTACCTTTTCAAACTTTCTAAAGTAACCTACTTGAAACAAATAGATGTTCCCTGTTCCATTAGCAGCATAAGCAGTTCCTGCACCATTTAAAGCTATTCCCGAACTGCTGTCCACTACATTGTCAACGGCTATGTTTCTTAGGTAATTAGGACCTATATCGTGCTTAATAAATGCTCCATAAAGTGTCCATGAATGATTGTTTTTGAGTTTTTGTTCATAATAAAGATCAATAGCAAAAGAACGACCATCGTGTACCAAGGTATCACCTACTGCATTGATACTTCGGGAAGAATTGGTTTGATACATAAACCCGGCTCCAAGATTAAGAATATCTTTAGCCCCTAGATAAGTACCCGCTGTAAATGCTCCTGCTTTTTCATTTTCCAAGAATTCATATTTTACATAAGCAGAAGTATTCAAACTTTGGGGGTCATAAAATAATTGTGACCGTTCACTAAGAGCACTCTGTTTATCTCTATTGGCAGGCTTGGCTATAGCTGCGCGGTAGTCAAACTTACCTAATTGCCCATGAAAAGCAATAGAAAGCTTTCGATAGCGATCGTCGTGAAAATTTAAATAAGGACCAGAAGCAAAGTTAACATCCAATCCTAAAGAATTTGATGAAGATGGAGCGGCATAGCGCGATAATCCCGTATAAGGGTTTTTACCGGCCGTGATACTAATTTTTTCGTTAAGGCTATAAGTAATATAAAGTTCGAGTAGGCGTGGCTCATTCGTAGTTTCAAAAGTATTGAGGTTATTATTTCCTAATAAAAACTTATAGCTTAGCTTATCCATAAGATTCCCTTTAATCCCTAAGCGATAACGGCGAACTGAAATATCCCAAAAATCATTTATCGATTTACCATTAACCGTAGTCCCGGGATTGACTTCAGCATAACGCATCCAAATTTGACCTGACCCATATATATTAAAAGTGGGTTGAAAGCTGTTTTCCTTTTCTTGTGCATTTGCAAACCCTATGATTAAAAAACAAACCGAACATAGCCATACGGGTTTAATAAACAAGAAATTAAAGTTTTTTTTGTAATGAGAATGAAACATAATTTTTGGTTTAAGTTGAATTAATTTTAGCTTCAAGTTAAAGCGACAGATTCCCTTTTAATAATTTATAGCTACCTTCAAATAAGTTTTTATAAACTGTTAAATGTATGATTCTGTGAAGGTTTGGTTGGTTAAGCCATCACAGAAAGCTAATTGCTTTTATTGAATAGATTCTGTGATGTTAAATTTTTCTGGAAAATGAAAAGGGTCTATGTCCCATAGATAGGGCAAAATAAAATAGCTAATTAAGCTAACGACGATAATCGATAAGATATTCATAAATAGCCCTGTTCTTACCATATCTGGAATTTTAAGATAACCAGAACCAAAAACTACGGCATTTGGCGGAGTCGCAACCGGTAGCATAAAAGCACAAGAAGCTACAAGTGTAGCAGGAACCATAAGCATATAAGGATGTATTCCAAAAGAGAGTGCCATAGGAGCTAATACGGGAAGCAGCATGGCGGTAGTGGCCAAGTTAGAAGTTACCTCAGTTAAAAAATTAATAATGGTAACCATTACTAAAATCAATATAAACAGTGGCAAACCATTCAGGTAAACCATTTGTGCAGCAATCCATTCGGCAAGTCCTGTTTTAGAAAATCCTGCGGCTAAGGCAATACCTCCGCCAAATAGTAAAATAATACCCCAAGGCAATTTGATTGCTTCGTCCCACTCAATAAGAGGTCTTTTTTCTTTCTTAGCAGGAATAGTAAACAATAATATCCCCGCGGTAAGAGCAATAATAGTATCATCTATAGCAGGAACTAATTGTTGAAGTAAAGGTCGGCAAATCCAACATATCGCGGTTAAAGAAAATATAATGGCTAATGCTTTTTCTTCGTAACCGATTTTACCCAATTTCTGAATCATTTTTTTAATTTCAGATTTTCCCCCTGGAAAACTTATCTCCTCAAATGAAAAAGCTTTCCTTGTTAAATAATACCAGCATATGATTAGCATGATAATACTAATAGGTAGCGCAACTATCATCCACTGGAAAAAACTAATTTTAATTCCATATAAGTTTTCTACAATTCCAGCAAGAATTAGGTTAGGAGGTGTACCAATGAGTGTTGCTATACCTCCTATAGAAGCACTATAAGCAATAGCCAACATTAAGGCTTTACCTAAATTATTATTTCCTCCAGAGTGTTTTTTATTAAATTGGGAAATAATAGCTACTCCTATAGGCAGCATCATTACCGAAGTAGCGGTGTTGGATATCCACATAGATAAAAATGCGGTGGCCAACATAAAACCTAAAATAATACTATTTACTTTAGATCCAACTAAATTAATAATATTTAGGGCAATGCGTTTATGAAGCCCCCAGCGCTCAATGCCAATAGCTAGAATAAACCCACCAATGTATAAGAAAATATACTTATGCCCATATTCTTGAGTAACATCACCCAAGGGCATAACTCCTAATACAGGAAACAACACAATAGGTAACAATGCGGTTATGGCTATAGGTACTGCCTCAAAAACCCACCAAATAGCCATCCATAATGTGACCGATAGCACTTCGAATGCCTCTGGCGTCATTCCGGCTGGAAGATCTATAAATTGTAAAATAACAAATGATAATGGTCCCAGTATTAAACTTATAAACTTGTAATTAATGGAGGGCTTATCATTTTTTTCTGTTTGGGAATGATTTGTTTTTTTACTAGCGTCTATCTTATCATGATTTGAAGAAGAATCTTCCGTCTCAAACGTTTTCGTTAAAGTATGTTCTTTTAGCATAATTATAGATTTTATTAGAAAAGTAGTAATGTGAAGCTTCTATGAAATTGAGAAATCTTCCATAAAATTTTTAGCAATAAAACAATAATTAATCAAAAAAATGTTATTTCATTAAATTTTAAGGCATTTTATTGAATTTTATTGAATTCTTTGTAAAATACATTGATGAAAATTAATTAATCACCTATTTTTATTGCCTCATAATTATATAATCATGAAAGAACTTTATACAGACTTTATTGAAAAACTTCAAAAACTTTATGGAGATTTTAATAAGGATACCAAAAGATTCTACAAGGCTAGCAATTCTAAGATTTCTAGAGATTTAGGCTATAGTGATGCGCAATTTTCCAGACTTATCAATCAAACAGCAACAGAGGGGGAATATCAACGTGCACTTTTAAATATTAATCGAATTTTAAAGATTGAAGAACTCGAGAAGCTTCAGGCTAAAATTCCTCAAGAACAAAAAGCTGTAAAACCTACTTTTTCAAAGCTAAATTGGCTTTGGCCACTAAGTTTATTCCTCTTAATTCTTATTATTGGTTATATTTTATGGAAACCAAGTTCATCTATAATTGAAAAAGAGGTAATTAAAGAAGTGCCCGCAGATTATACCCTAGAATGGGCATTTAATACAAAATTTGTAAATCCCTATACTAAGCTAGATGAATTACCTAATGATTGTAATTACCCTTGTTATAAATTTCAAGGGATATGGCATTTAAAGAATCCCTATAAAATTCCTCTATATATGGAAAGTAGAGGATTTCATTATCAAGCTGTAGAGGTTCGAATGTATGCTAGATGTATGAAAGAAAAATCGAGTAGTGGGGATTTATTGGAAGGTTTAGAATACCAAAAACACGAAATTTGGTATGATAAAAATGAGCAGCCTATTGATTCATTTATCAATACCTTTTCAGGATTGAAATCTAGCTATAAAGATCTAGATTTATCTAAAAATCCAAATTTTGTAAAAATAGCCGAAATACATACCTTTTTTAGAAATGAATTTACCATAAGCGATTCACTATATCGTACCGGAAAAGTGATTGGTAGAAATATGGAAATGGTTCCTGATGAAATTATAAGGCAAAAATTATCTGATGATCAAATTGAAATTATAAGGCAAAAACTATCTGCTATATCCAATAAAGGATTAGAAGATTTTTCGAGACCTGTTAGTTGCTTGCCGTCACCATTACCTGCAAAGAATTTTAATCTAATAAAAGAAAAGGACTCTCTGGTTTTTAAATGCCAATTAATGACCAATAAAATTCCAATCGATTATACCAAAATTTATATTCTGGAAAATCAATATATAAAAACCAATTGCAGGACCTTTTTAGAGGAGTAACTCTTAAGGCGATCAATCATCATTAAATTTAAGGTATTACTTTAACCCATTTTCCTTTTGTCCTTGCCAAATAGGTATTGTCATACATGGCTTCAGCCTGTGTGCCCGGTAAATAATAAGTTCCTAAATAGGAAGCATTTAGTTTTACCGAAAAGACTTTTATTTTTTTACTGCCTAATTCAAAATAAAAATTCACACGATCATCCCGAATATCTTTATAATCTGCATCCCCATCTGCACCTCCGGCTAACTCTGTAAAACTCGTGTTCACCACTTCCCAACCGCTAGGGAAAATTTGCGAAAGCGCAATGTTATCAACACGATCCATCGAAGTATTGGTAACACTTACTTTGGCGATGACTTCCGTTCCTTGTCGCAGTTCAGAAATATCTAAGTTGTTACCGGCGCCATCTAAGAATTCTGTTTTTATAGAAAGTTTACTTTGTTCGGTTAATTCTTCTCCTAACGGAAGTTTTCCGCTTTGCGAAACGGTCACATATAGAATATTGTTTTTTAGATTTTCAACCATCAGATTATTGGCACCCATTTTCACCGCCAAATTGCGTTCTGCTAAGGCTTTACTCGTTTTAATACTTTCGCTATTTCCATTTAAACGATACTTAACTTCTACCGCTTTTCCGCCGTTTTTGTTGGCCATTTTCGCTAAAGCTAGTAGCGCATAAGCAGTTTCTTGTGTGCTATACCATCTTGAAGAAGAAAGATTTTTAGCTAAAGAAATAGCTAATTCCCGTTGTTGTGGATCTCCTAAAATCACCATAGTTTCTAGAGCCATAGCTTTATTTCTAAACGGAGATCCGTAGGTGTAATAATTATAATCTTTCGTTTTAAAATTAATATTGGCGGTAGAAGCTATGTCTTTTGCAACACTTTCTTTTCCTGCTAAGGCATAAGCCGCGGCTAATCGCCATTTAGCATCATTGCTCATTTCTCCCGATTCGCGTAAACGGTTCATCGCTGCCAATTCCGGTTGTCCTGCCAAAGCTAAGGTATACAGTCGGTAAGCTTGGATAAGACTCGAATTGTATCGAGTTCTAGCATTTCGCCATTGTCGGGCTTGGTTTTGTTGGTAACGTATCCAGTTGCTCAAGAAGGTAATAGGTAAGGCGTAGCCTTTTTTCTTAGCTTCCAGCATAAAATGTCCGGCATAATTAGTTCCCCATTCATCGGCTTCAGTATTTCCCGGCCAATAGCTTAAGCCACCACTAGCGGTTTGAAAATTATTTAACCTATCAATAGCATGTTTTATATTTTCTTCAATTTCTTGTTTTTTGTTAAATGAAAGATCAAAAATATCTTCCATAAATAACTGTGGAAATGCTCCTGAAGTTGTTTGCTCGACGCAGCCGTGAGGATAATGTATTAAATATTCCATCCGTTTGCTGAAATCCATCGGCGGAAGCGTAGAAAACTCTACAGAAGCCGAATTACTTCCTTCAACACCAAAAGTAGTCAAGTCAATTTCTTGGGTTTGCTGATTTTCTAAGGTATAGGTCGTCGATTTTTGCGTAATTGGATTCGGATTTTCTACATCAATTTCCACGAATGTTTTTGCTTTCTCGCCGTTACCCGAAGCATAAATCTGAAAAGTTTGTGGCTGATTGGTCGCGTTGACTTCAAATTCAAAATTTACAATTTGTTCGCCCACCTCGTTAAACAAAATATTTTTGGAAGTTTCCCCAATAGCCTTAAAAGCTTCATCGGCTTTTACCTCCACTTTTACATTTTTCACTTGTTTTTCCATGGCAAAAACCGTCACCGGTAAAGTCACTTTTTCTCCTGGAGAAAGTTTTCTAGGCAAGGAAGCTAATACCATTAAGGGTTTTCTTACAGGAGTTACTTTTTCAGCATTTCCGTAAGCAGAAGTTGAATTATCTCCGGCAACCACCATCGTTTTTACCGAACCAACATAATTTGGCATAAATAGATGATGTGTTTTCGATTCGCCGGCTTTTAAGTGAAATGGACCTAAAAACGTCACCACCGGTTTAAAGCGATCGGCTTTTCTGTTTTTGGCACCAGCTGCAGCATCGCCACCTCCAATTTCATAAATATTATCTACGCTTCCTGAATATGCACCAATCACATCGTCAAAAATATCGAAGGTTTTTACACCTAAAGCTTCGCGAGCATAAAACGCACCGTGAATATCAGGAGTAGTATAGCGCGTTAAATCAAGTAAACCTTCATCGACTACGGCAAGCGTGTAGGTCATTTCCCGACCTTGAGCTTCATTCACTTTTACCGTATAATTTTCTTCCGGTTTTAAAACTTCTGGCATGCTAATTTCCGGATGTAATTTCGTTTTTGGGTTTTCTACCATGAGCGGAATTACTCCATATAATCGAATTGGCAGATCATTTTTGGTTTGAGCGTGCGGTTGCAATAAAGAAATATTCACATAGACATTTGGTGCCATTTCTTTGGTAAGCGGAATCGAAACTTGGGTTTCACCCTTTTGTGTTTCTACCCATTGTTTAGAAAGTACTTCGGTACCATTTTCAATACTAATAAATGCTCTTCCTTTACTGCCGGAAGGGAAGGTGATCACGGCATCTTCACCAACTTTATAGTTTTCTTTATCGGCAGAAAACACTAACATTTTAGAACTTTCTGCATTGGCTCCAGATGGGCGCTTCCACCAATTACGATAGAAATAAACTGTTTTTCCGGTGGCATGCCCCGACGCTTTATCGATAACCCGAATTAAATACCGACCGCCTTGTTGTTCAGGAATATTCAACGTAAATTGGCCTTTTCCATTGGCTCCTGTAGAAACGGTGAAATCTTTAATAGGTCGGTAAGTATTGGTGTTTTCGTAGCGAGAAAGATTATCGCGACCACGACTCCACCACCAACGCCATTCAATCTCAAAGACTTTAACTTCAAGTTCGCGATTACCGGCAATTTCTCCTTGCGCATCTACACTCACCACGTCAAAAACCGTATTTTCATCAGTATAATACGAACCGTAGCGATGAGGTTCTGGAGCGAGTAAGCCTACAAAATAATCGTAGGGAGCTAATTTTTTAGAGAATACATCGATAGAAAAATCGCCACCACCTTCAAAGACTTTGGTTAAAAAAGTTGCTTTGAGCATTCCCGGTGCTTTTTCGTTCAAATCTATTTTTTTACTGAAAGAGGCTTGTCCTTCCGAAGAAAGTTGTGTTTCTAATAGCGGTTGTTCAATTTTATCAAAGCTTCGAACTGGATCGATAAAGTCGTATTGTGAAAATTTATCGAAAGCACTTGAGGTTGAAGTTAACGTGACTTCCATTTCGGCTTTTAGATTTCTTGCCGGAGCACCGTGTAACCACGTAGCACTTAATTTCCCTGCAATAGGTTGATTGGCATCGAGAATTTCATCGTCAAAATCAAGCTTAATTTTTAACCGGTTAGGTTTTACGGTGGCAACTTTTAAGCTTTTAGAAAAGTTAGCACCACCAACGTGAACCGTAGCATTCCAATTTCCGGTAGGATCGGTGTCTTGCGTTGCAATAGGAAAATAATAAAATCCTTTTTTAGCTTGTTGTGGATTCACATTTTCACTTAAAATTTCCTGCTTTACCAATTTGCCACGAGCATCGGTAACTTCTAATTTTATGGGATGATTTTTAGGTAGTGGGTTGGCTTGGTCGTTAAGGACAAAGCTTAAGTGAATGGTGTCTCCAGGACGATGAACGCCACGTTCGGTGTACAAAAATCCTTTTAAGCCTTTTTCAAGAATTTTTCCGGAAACATCAAATTTACTTAGCGAAAGTGCATTTCCGTCATCTAATTTGGCATACGCATAATTCTTTCCTTTGTGCGCAATCGCAAAAGCAGCTTTTTTATCACTATCGATAATCCCAAAACCATCTTTATCTGTAGTTGTTGAAGCGATAAGTTGCTGCTGATAATTATAAATATCAACTGTTACGCCGGGTTCTGCCGTAGCATTTAATAAATTGGTAGTTGCAAAATGGTAGGATCGGTTGCTGCTTTCTTTGACAATAAAACCAAGGTCAGAACCTAATACATTGGTGATGGCAAAACGATTTTCACGATAGTATGAACTGCTGCAAGGATTGTCGCGTTCTTGCCAGTTGTAAGGGGTGTCTCGCCAATCATAAATTTCGTTATCCCAATACTTTTCTTCGCGTTCTTCTTCATCAGTAATATTAGCATTGTAATAGTATTCCTTTTCTTCCGTATCGGTTTCGGTTTGTTCAGTTTGGTTTCCACAGTCAAAAGTGCTGTAGGCCTTTTTAAAGCTAATTTCTACCTGATACATCGCCCCGGGATCGGCTTTGATAAATTCTGAAATATTGAGTGCGTGCGCCTTCCAAGAATTCAACTCAAAATCACTGTTGGTTTTTAGTGAAATGGTTTTTTTCGCGATTCTTCTTCCCACACGACGAATATTATAGGAATCATTCTCTTGCAAGTCGGCATTTTGTAAAAATTGAAGCATATTATCTTCATAAATCTTAATCACGCGAACATCGACGGCCGAAAGGTTGACGCTTTCAAAATAAATAGGTGTTTGTTGAGAATTTGGTAAGATAACACCTTTAGAAACTAGGCGAACCGCCGGTTTGATTTGCTGAAAGGAAACCGTTTCTGAAAAATTCTTTTTTAAGTTAAATCCGTAGCTATTTTTAATTCCTTTAAAAATATCGACTTTTACCGCGCCGGTAATTCGGTTAGAAGGGTAAACGTGCAAAACATTACCATTCACCTCAAAGCGTAGTTTGTTTTGGTTTTCAATACTCACTAAACCTTCAAAGTTTTGATTTTCCTTTAATGGGTCTGAAAAGTTAATCGACACAGAACTTTGCTCACCACGTGACGATCTTAAATCGATAACCGTAAAGTTATTTTGTCCTGGAATGGGGAACGTATTTTTTCCTTCGTTATCAGCTTTTATTGGTTTTCCATCCCAAGAAATTTCTACTTGAGAATCATCAATATGGCGTTGAATGCTATCGATGGTAAAGGAGAAATAATTGGCATCGGCTGCTTCATCCGGCCAAGTGATTTTTAAATTTTTACCGTCTTGTTGGGCTTCGATAATTTTTTTAGCATTTTTTAATTGAATCACATCGGATGCTTCTAAAGTTCCGGTGACGTATTGCCATTCTTTATCGTAAGACTGTAAATTATCGAGGTTAATTTTGAAGTTAGGCTGAATGGTTTTAAAACTAAAAGAAAACGTTTTAAAACCATCTTTTACATCATCATATAATTCATTTAATGCTAATTTTACAGTGTATTCGGTGTCTGGTTTTAAATAATCTTTTGGTTTAAAAAGAAGGGTGGAGCTGTTCTCTATAAGTAACTTTCCTTGGGTAGGAGGGGTTACTTTTACATATTCTGAAGGAATTTCCTGCGTCATTTCAAATTGCTCCAAAGGTTGCGCTAAATCAATACGAATAGGATTGGCAATAGAAGTTCTTCCTTGCGTATGGAAAGAAATATACTCCCGAAACTTAAATAAGTTGTCGGTATTTTCTGAAGTAGAATTTTTGTCTTTACAAGCGGAAATAAGGCATAAGCATAGCAAAGCAAATGCTCGATAAACGTTTTTCATGAAGCAACGAGGTTTGTTGATCTTTAAAGTTAGTAAATATAAAGAACAATTCCACTAGAAAAACTAGCTGGAAACCGTGAAATTTTGAGTTTGTTTATAAAACTTCTTTTCTTAATAAAGTAATGAAACCCTCTGCCAGGTGGGGCGCTTTCATGCCATTTCCAATGCTTTTTTCTTGATCTTTGAAAATTACTTAAGTTTTTCTAACACTTCATTTTTATACGATCGGCTAATGGGAAGCGCTTGGTTGTGAATTTCGATAAATTCGTGGGTGTAGGCTTGAATGTGTTGTAGGTTAATGATAAATGAACGGTGAATTCTTAGAAAAGAATTTTTGGGTAGTTTCTCTTCATATTCTGAAAGGGAATCGCGTGTGATCCAAACTTTTGCAGAAGTATGGAATTTTAAATAATCGCCGGTACTTTCCACATAAAGAAGTTCTGCTAAATCAACTTTTACCATCTTCCTGTCGGCACGAATATAAATGGCTTCGGGAGCTAAATTACTTTCTTTGGGAAATGAAGTTTTTTCAGTTGGATGAAGATCAGTGTATTTTTGAATGGCTTTTAAAAAGCGTTCAAATGAAATGGGTTTAAGCAAATAATCCAATGCTTGTACTTCAAAGCCATCGAGTGCATATTCCCGGTATGCTGTCGTAAAAATCACTTGTGTTGGTTTTTCTAAGGCTTTAGCAAGCGAAATACCTGTAAGCTCCGGCATATTGATATCTAAAAACAACAAATCGATAGATTGTTGTTGAAGCCGTTTAAAAGCTTCCATCCCGTTTTTACAAGTCCCTACCAGTTCTAGGGTATCTATTTTTGCGATATAGCTGCAAATAATTTCTCTCGCCATCGGTTCATCGTCAACCACCAAACAAGTAATTTTCTTTTCCATCGTTTTAAAAGCTGAGTTTTAAATCTACTATAAATTTTTGTTCCTGCTGAAGAATTTTCAATTCGTGTTTTTGTGGGTAAAGTAACTGTAAACGCTTCTGAATATTTTTAATACCAATTCCACTTTGTTGAGTTTCGTTAGCTTGACAAGTATTTTCAATATAGAAATGAAGTTGATGCTTTGTTTCTTCAATCTTAATTTCAACTTGTAAAAAGCCGTTGATGATTTTCCCGTGTTTAAAACTGTTTTCCACAAAAGGCAGAAATAGCATCGGACTGATTTGCCGGTGAGGACTTTCAATTTGCTGGGAGAATTCAACCAAAAGCGTATCCTGAAAACGCATTTGCTCTAACGCAATATAATCTTGAATATGATTTAGTTCTTCTTCTAAACTCACTTTTTCTTTTTGGGTTTGGTAAAGAATGTAGTCTAATAGATTGGAAAGTTTTAAAACCATTTCTGGTGCTTCCTCTTTTTTGGATAATGTAAAACCATAAATAGTATTCAGTGAATTGAACAAAAAATGCGGATGAATTTGCATTTTCAAGGTATCTAATTGCTGCTTTTTTAGTTCTAGTTCAGTAGTTAGAAATTGTTGTTTTAGTTGTTCTTTTTCGTTGGAAGTTTGATATAAGTAAATGATTACTTGAAGTACAATAGCGAATAAGATAATCATTAAAATTCCCAGTAAAATAAATGGTAAAGTTTTAGTGATGGGAGTAATTCCTTCATTTTGAAAATCTTGTAAAAACACCAACGCATATAAGATAGATTGAATACTCAGGTAAGAAGTAATAATAAGTGTATAGCAACTATACAAAGCAAACCAAGCATATTTTTTGAGTATTAAATACTTAGGTATTAAATAATAGGAAAAAACATAAGTGGCAGCCATTGTCACTGGCATTAAAAAGAAGGTGAAGCGATTTACATAAGCTGTGTTGGTGCTTCCGTAGCCCAAAAAATAGGTGAAAAAGAAATAGATCCCCATCCAAAAAATCAGGTGAAGGAGTATTTCTAGAAGTTTTTTTAAGAGTTTATTCCGCTTCATAACCGTCACAATTTCCGCATTTTCAATGAAACTTCCGCGGTTTTGCGACCAATTACATGTATTTTTCTACAGATAACAGAAAAAATGCGGTGTTCAGGAGCTTCTCATAAAATCGGTTAAAACCAAGTAGAAATAGGTTGTCGGTCGATTAAAAATAAATCGGCTTGCAATTGCCTTTAGTTTTGAAATGTGTTTAACTTTAAAACTGAAAATTATGCAAACGTTATCTCTTTATCTTATCCCAAATGTAATTAGTCTTTCACTTACCGATAGATTAAATGAAGGTGGTCCGCTTTTTATGTATACCATACTCTTGGTGTTGCTGGCCATTGTTATATTATTTGTAGCTGAATTAATTCGAAGGAAAAATTTACAGAAAACCATGAGCTTGATAAGTTCTTTAAGTCTTTTTGCTTTGGTATGGGGATTTTTAGGTCAGCTTATCGGTTTAATTTCTGCTTTTGATAGTATTGAAGCGATTGGTGAAAGTTTATCGCCAGCTTTAATTGCCGGTGGACTTAAGGTAGCTTCGTTAGCTCCGGTTTTTGGAATGATTACTTTTTTGATTGGGAGAATTGCCATTATTATATTTACGGTGTTGAAGAAGGAATAGAATAATTGCCAAAATATTCTCTTTAAAAAAGCTTTGAACTTTTCTTCTTATTAAGAATGAATGCAGTTCAGTAATTAAAAATTCCCCTCTTTTAAAAGGAGAGGGATTTTTTGCGTGTATTTTAATAGTCCACACGTTATCTAAATCATTTGCTCTAAATATTCTTGGTTGGTTATGGGTATTTTAATTTGTTTTGATTGTTTATCGTAATAATGATGGAGATCCTCCTTTTTATTAATTATTAAAATCTTAATTAATTTATAAAATTTTAATAATCAATTCATTATGGGTATATTTAAGTTATATTTGAAATAGTTAACTTCAATAATTATAAAATTTAATTTTATGAAAAATCACTACTTAATAGTAAGCTTGTTGACCATTTTTTTGTTTTCTTGTAATAAAGATGATAACGACTTTCAAAGCACGAAAAATATTACCAATACCAATTTAAAAGGAGCAGTTCAAAAAGGGCCGTTTATAAATGGTACTTCCATTGATGTTTTTGAACTTGATAATAATTTATCCCCAACGGGAAATGTTTACACTTCTCAAATTCTAGATAATTCTGGATTATTTGAGTTATCAAATATATCGCTATATGAGAAATATGCCGAGCTTAGGGCTAATGGGTATTACTTCAACGAAGTTACAGGAGCCAACTCTAGTGCCCCTATTATCTTATCTACATTAACCAATGTTGCCGATAAAACGACTTCTAATATTAATATCCTATCGCATTTGGCAAAAAATAGAGTAAAATATTTAATGGAGTCTGAAAATCTTTCTTATCTAGATGCACAATTACAAGCTAGGGAAGAAATACTATCTATCTTTTCTATGGAGAAACCTGATATAGCTGATTTTGATTTATTGGATATTACGGTAAGCGGAGATGATAATGCTATTTTGTTGGCCATTTCTGTAATTACACAAGGATATAGAACAGAATCGGAATTAAGTGATTTACTAGCTAACATAAGTACCGATATCACAGAAGATGGTAGCCTTGATGATTCAAATACTCAAAGCTTGCTTATTAATGATGCAAGACTTTTTGATTTAGCGGAACTTAGAAATAACGTTGAAAATCGTTATCAAGACTTAGGAATGAGTGTGACTATTCCAGATTTTGAAACCTACGTGAATACTTTCGTCGATAGTACTTCTTATACCTATACCAATTATATTGATTATCCTGAATATTCAGATTATGGTGAAAATGTTCTTTTTTCAGATAAAGAAGTTTTCAGTTCTAATCAGCTTAGCTTGGCAGCTGAATTACCAAGAGGAACCTCTTTAAAAATAGTAATTAAAAATGGACAATGGTCTTATGTACAATTACCTAATGCACCGATCAATTGGAAAGCATCCAATTATGATAACGTAAATGAAACTCAAACATTTACAGTACAAGAGAGCGGAAAAGCTAGTGATTTGATAATAAGTTTTCAATCAGGAAATCATGTGATAGAATACTATGAAAATGGTGCACAGACTCCTACACGTATCAAAAATATTGAAATCTAATTAAAATACCTCTTCATCATTTTAGTAGTAGCTACATAAATGAATAACTTTTTTGGCTCATACTTTTAATAAAGGTGGAAATATATAATCGTTATTGAAAAAGCATTGAAATGAACAAGATATAGCTTTAAATTTTTTAACTTTAAGAGCTTAAAAAACTAAAATTATGGCTATTCAAAAACCGTTTAATCTGAATAAGTGGATTGAAGAAAATAGAGATACCCTCAAACCACCGGTAGGAAATAAAAATTTATATAAAGACGCCGGCGATTATATTGTAATGATTGTGGCCGGACCCAACGCCAGAAAGGATTATCATTATAATGAAACCGAAGAATTGTTTTATCAGTTAGAAGGCGAAATAGAAGTACATATTCAAGAAGATGGAGAGAAGAAAACGATGAAACTAGGCGCTGGAGATATGTATTTACATCCGGCAAAAGTGCCTCATTCTCCCGGTCGCAAGGAAGGCTCTATTGGCTTGGTAATTGAGCGAAAGCGAGCTCACCTAGAAGCAAAAGATGGTTTACTATGGTTTTGCGACAATTGTAACCATAAATTGTATGAAGTTTATTTTCCATTACATGATATTGAAAAAGACTTTTTAAAACACTTTAAACATTTTTACGGAAGCGAAGACTTACGCACTTGTGATAATTGCGGAGAAGTAATGCCAGTGGATAAACGCTTTGTAGCCGACGAATAAATAATTCTCAATTTTTAGCTGTCGTGTAATAACTTCAAGCTCGTCAATTCCCGTAAAAACCTGTTAAGATTTTTGTATAGAAAATGGGCTTGAAGTTAAAGTTTGTTGCCGGATGCATGTGACATCGTTTCAGTGCACAAAATCACTTGAACGGAGTAATTTTTAATTTCTTAATATACTATGGATTGTTATTTTTAGTAGAAGATGATCTTTCTTTTTTTGCTAAAAAATCGACATACTGTTCGTATTTTCTCTTTTCCTCGTCAGAAGATTTCTCTAAGTAAGTAATCATTTCTTCAAGCAAATGGGAAAGTGAATAAATAGTGTTTCTTTTTCTGTTATTTAGTTTAAGTAAATAAGAAAGTAGATAGAAAATAGCTGCTATTGCAAGAAACAAAAATCTTAAATACCTAAAAATAATAACAATCCCTTTTTTTTCTGAAGAAGAAAGTGGTCCTTCATATTCTTCAATAAGTAAAATAAACTCGCCTGGTAAAAAGCAAAAAACAGTAATAACTAAGGAGCATATGGAAAGTAGGAGGAAAGCTATTTTAAGTAAATTAAATGTTACATTTTTAGAAAACTTTATAGCTATATTTTCCTTTATCTTACTATAAGCCTGCTGAAATTGTCTTATCCTTACGTTGGTTTCTTGTATTTTGAAGAGTTTATATTGCCTAAGCTCTTCATCAATTTTACTCGGCATAATGGAATAAAGAATTAAAGGTTAGATGATAACAAAAATACTTAATTCTATTTTAAGAAGATTGAATTTTTTGTTTAACAATAACTTTTAGTATAATCTAGCTAATTTCGGATTTAAATTTTTAACTGATAAGTTGAAGTTTGTATCGAGATAGGGTTTCCCATTTACTTCTTGATACAATTTATAGTTTCTCGAAATCATTCGAAATAAGACTTCAACAGATTTATAATGACAAAACTGAACTCGTCATCCTTGACTTGATCCAGTATCTCATCACTCTTATGCGATTTAGAAACGACCCACGCTAACCTTACCGGCGAACATATAAATTATTGCGAATTACGGCTCATCAAAATATTACAAGCTGTTCTTATAGCTCTAATTTTAAATCTTTAAAAATTTCTTTGAACATTTCGCCTGGGTCAATATCAATTGCTAAAGCAATTAAATACAATTCATCAGCTCTTAGTTTGGTAGATTCATTTGAACTTAACTGAGATAGCCTTGCCTGACTAATTCCTGTTCTTCTTGAAACCATTGCTCTATTAACTGATTTTCTTGTTAAGTATAGCCCTAATGAAGTCATAAACCTTTCGAATTTGTAGAGATAAATTTAATTCTTAGAAATAAAACTATAGAAAGTCTATATTTTTATTTTATATTTTTATAGACTTTAGATATATTTGTTTAGAAAGTCTAAAGAATTATTATCGATACTTATATATTATGAGAAAAAGATATACTAAAGCCGATTTAGAAGAGATTGTTTATAGACAATTAGAGAACTTAAACGCAATGCACGATTTATTGGAAATTATGAAATTCCAAAACGATTTAATTCAAAACATCAATCAGACATTAAGGGAAGAAATAGGTCAATTTAAAGAGAAGCAATTTATGTATCCAAAAAGAAGGTCAAAACCATAAAATATGAGTAAGTTTATTCCAAAATTGCTATCAACAATTAAATTTATAATTGATAAGTTGAAATTTGTATCGAGATAGGGTTTCCATTTACTTCTTGATACAATTTCTAGTTTCTCGAAATCATTCGAAATAAGACTTCAATAGATGTAATGACAAAACTGAACTCGTCATCAAGTATAAAGCCTGTCTAAGGTCGTATAGTTTAGATTTAGAATGAACACATTTTACAAAGTCTAATAGCATTAGCGGTCTATATTCTCTAACTACTAGAATCACGTCATTCCCTTAATATCATTACTCCAAGTCGGGTAGGCAAAAATCATCGCTTTTAGGTCGTGGCAGGAAAGACCGCCACACATTGCCATTACAAACATATTAATCATTTCTCCGGCATCTGGACCTACCAGGTGAGCGCCAAGAACTTTTTCGGTTTCTTTGTCTTTAATCACTTTAAAGGCATAGTGCTGATTGGCAATACGCTTAGAATTGAACCAGCTGGGTACCGATTTATGCTTTACTACATAATCAAACCCTCTTTCTTTAGCTTGCTGTTCTGAAAGTCCTACGGAAGCCACGTTGGGCAGTGTAAACACGACAGAAGGTTGCGGCGGATAATGCGCTTCGGTTTTATTATATTTTCCTAAAAGATTCGCTGAAACCACTCGCGATTCCTGGGAAGAAAGTGGTGTTAGTGGTAAACCTTCACTATTGGAAACATCTCCACAAGCATAAACATTTGGGTTGGTGGTGTTTTGTAGATGCTCATTTACGGCAATTCCTTTATTACTGAAAGCGACATTCCCTTTTTCCAGTTCTAATTCGTCAATGGAAGGAACACGTCCTGCTGTATTAAAAACCAGTTCTGCTTTTGCAAAAATTTCTTCTCCGTTTTTCGTTTCTGCAGTCACCCGAAGGTATTTCCTAAGCTTTTCTACTTTTGAAGCTTTCGCATTGAATATAAATTTGATGCCAATAGCTTCGGAAGCTTCGGTAAGATGCGCCACCATATCTTCATCAAAATTTGAAAGTGGTCTGGGTTCGGTATCAATTACCGTAACTTCAACGCCAAGTCTAGCGGCAATATGAGCGAATTCCATTCCAATATAGCCGGCACCAATAAAAATCATCGATTCAGGAAGCTTTTCCAATTCTAGGAAATCATCGCTGTTCAGCATTAATTCGGCTCCCGGAATTTTAAGCGGCATGGGTTTATTACCAGTGGCGATTACGATTTTTTTGGTCTTTACCGTTTTGCCTTCTACCGAAAGCGTGTTTTCGTCTAAAAATTTAGGAGATTGATGATACATCTTGATGCCAAGAGCAGCCAAATCTTTTTCGGTAGCTGCGGGAATAGCACCTGTAAATTTATACTTGAATTTCTGTAAATCTTCCCAGTTTACTTCTGGCATTTTTGAAATTCCCAATCCAAGCATATTCTGGGAACGCTCAATAATTTCGGTAATCCCTACCAACACTTTTTTTGGATCGCAACCTCGATTGGGGCAGGTGCCGCCATATTCTCGATTATCGGCTATGGCTACTTTCCATCCGGCTTTTGCGCAATCTTTAGCTACGCCTTTTCCGGCAGTTCCGGTACCGATTACAAAAACATCAAATTCTTCTATTCCCATGTTATTATTTTTAGATATTAGAAGTTAGATCATAGATCGCTTCGCTTTTAGAAATTAGAGCATAAGTAACACCTTTCTATTATCATTTTTTCTTTTTCCATTGTGAAAAAACCTGACTGCCGCGCAGGTTCAGAATAATGATATTGGTTTTCAAAATAAAAAATTACCAAATTAAACTAATCGTCTATTTTCTAATTTGTCACTACTCAATTCTCATTACTACTTAAATATACTTCACCACTCCACCATCAACCCGTAAACTTGCTCCATTGGTTGCTGAGGAAAGCGGACTTGCAACATAAGCAATCATATTGGCGACTTCTTGCGGATCTGCAAAGCGTTGGATTAATGAACTGGGACGCTGAGTTTCAAAAAACTCATTTTCTATTTCCTTTTTATCATTATTTTCGGCATCTACCATATCTTTTACGCCTTCAGAATAGGTTGGGCCGGGTAAAACACTATTGACCGTGACATTGGTGCCTTTGGTAATTTCGGCAATTCCTCTTGAAATGGAAAGTTGTGCGGTTTTGGTCATTCCATAATGAATCATTTCTACGGGAATGTTCAAGGCACTTTCACTGGAAATAAAGATGATTCTTCCCCAATCTTGCGCTAACATTTTTGGGAGTAAAGCTTTCGAAAGTCGAACGCCACTAAGTACATTTACTTCATAAAAAGCTTTCCATTCTTCATCGGGAATTTCAAAAAAGTCTTTTGGATTAAAAATGCCCACATTATTGATAAGAATATCGACTTTACCAAGTTTTTCAATCAGGCTATCTACTTGATCTTTTTTCGAAAAATCGCAGGCAATTCCAGAGATTTTAGCGTTGTTGATTTCGGTAGTGATGCTTGAAATGGCTTGGTTTATGCTTTCTTTTGATCGCCCGTTAATGATGACTTCAGCTCTTTCTTTGGCCAAGGTTTTCGCAGTGGCTAGACCAATACCTTTGGTAGAACCTGAAATAAATACTTTTTTATCTTTTAACTGATAATCCATCTTTTCTTTTTTTGAATTTAGAATATAAAGTTTAGATCGCTACTAAAGCCAGAAGAAGCATTCTGCTTTTAGAACCCTGTGAGAGGTTCCGTAGGCAAATGCTTCCTGTTTTGGAATTCGAACAAATCCGTGCAGGAAAAGTTTGATTCCCAAAGTAATCCTAGCTAATAGAAAAGCGATTAGGTGATTAGACATTAAGAAGGAGCTTTTAAACTTCCTGTAGGGCTAATTCTGTAGCTAAGTTACCTTCTAAGATTTCAAAAGTTTTATTTTGGAGTACATTTGGAGGTAAGCAGTCTACCAATACTTGAGCTACGTCTTTACGAGAAATTTCACCATATTCGTTTAATTTCTCTTTGGCTTTGATGCGATTGTTTTTTTCACCGTCGGTCAATGCTCCTGGTCTTACAATACTATAATCTAAAAAACTTGCTTTTAAATGCTTGTCTGCTGTTTGTTTGGCCTCCAAATAGTGTTTTAGATCTTCATTTTGAGAAGGATCGTCTGCGCCCATAGAACTTAGCATTACAAACTTCTTAACTCCGGCAGCTTTTGCTCTATCAATAAGGTTTATAGCTCCTTCTTGGTCTACTGCGGTTGTTTTTTCTTTGCTTGTATTTCCTCCACTCCCAGCAGCAAAAATAACGCGGTCTTTGCCTTTAACAACTTCAGTAAGATCTCCTTCTAAATCTGCGAGTTCTACTTTTACGTTTTGATTTTCAAAGTAAGCTTGTTGTTCTTCTTTTCTAACCATCGCAATAGGTTCATAACTAGGATTATCTTTTAAAATATTAATAATTTCTCTTCCTGTTTTACCGTTTGCTCCAGCTACTAAAATAGTTTCCATAAAGTTTTTTCTTTTCAAGATACTAAGGAAGCAGAAGAAGCTCTCTCAAAGAAAGCTTAAATAACAAAGGATTAACAGAATGGGGATGTTTATTATAGCCTGTAATCTAAAGGCAATAAACTCGAAATTCTCAAAGTACTCATATAGCCGCTAATATAAAAATACCTGTTCGGGTAAAAGTTGCCTAAGTTATCGGTATAGAAGGATGTGCTAGTTAAGTTATCTATTAATTTTATATAAGATTGATATTTATTATCGTATAGAACAGAAATTTTTTTGGTTAAAAAATCAATTTTATTTTTGTTATTTGATATAGAATCTATATTAAAATATCTATAGGGAGGGATTTCTCTACCTTCTTGAAATATTTTAAAATTATTTTCTTTTAATTTTTTATTAGAAAGAGATCTCATAAAATGGGTAAGTGACCCTAAAAATATTTTTTCTCTTCTTTTTAGATGTTTTCTTTTTGTGTCTTTATTTATTTCTTGAAAGAAACTGCTTCCAGCATAATAAAAAGAATTAGGATGAAATTCAATAAGGGTATCGTTA
The DNA here is from genome assembly GCF_902499555.1 of Mesonia oceanica. Lineage (GTDB taxonomy): Bacteria > Bacteroidota > Bacteroidia > Flavobacteriales > Flavobacteriaceae > Mesonia > Mesonia oceanica. Next base: position 77,833 of record NZ_CABVMM010000013.1, on the reverse strand, counting down.
TTGTATTGAGTAATTTTTCTTTTATTAAATTTTAGTTCAAAATCCATTAACTGGTAATTTATTTTGTAACCTAAATATTTATTCTCTATTAAAAGCACTTTTTCTGAATAAGCGGTAAGGGTTTGAGAACTAGGACTAAAACGTAATTTTATATCTTCTTCATTAAGAACTTTGCATTCTTTCTTTGTGTAGTCTCCTCCCAATAGCCATTCTTTAAAATAATTGAGTTTTTTCTCTCTAGACCAAGGATCGGTTTCTAGAAATACTTCTTCTAAAGATTCTCGATCTACTTCAAGTTCAATAACTCCTAATTCTAACTGTTTCTGAAGCTGAATTAACTCAGATTTGTAACCTAAGGAACTTATGATAAGTGGAACATCAGATTCTTTTTTGATAGTTAATTGGAACTTTCCGGAGTCATTTGATATCGTACCTATAGTAGTTCCATCAAAATAGATACTAGCGCCGTAGATAGGTTCTTTGGTTTCAGCATCTATAATTTTACCGGTAATCGTATTTTGGGTGTAACCAATGAGGCTTATTAATAAAAGAAAAATAAATACATAATGTTTTTTAACCCTCATTACTATTGATCTTTTTTTCCAACTCTTCCTGTAATTCTTCCATTACTGGTTTTACAGTCGATTCGGGTAAGTCGGCAATACGGATGTACATTAATCCATCTACCGAGTTATTAAAAAGTGGATCTACATTAAAAGCTACAACTTTTGCGTTTTGCTTGATATACTTTTTCAGTAAAACCGGCATTCTTAAGCTATCAGGTTCAAGCTCATCAATAATTTTATCAAATTTGTTGAGGTCGGCTTCGGTTTCATCAAAGACAAAATCTTTATCGGCATCTTTCAATTTGACCTTGTATTCTTTTTTAGGGCGAATGTATTGTGCTACATAAGGATCGTAATAATGAGACTTCATAAACTCAATCATCATCGATTTTGAAAAATCTGAGAATTTATTACTAATGCTTACGCCACCAATAAGGTAATTATGTTCCGGGAAACGAAGCGTACAATGAACGATCCCTTTCCATAACAAAAATAATGGCATGGGTTTTTGCTGATATTCTTTAACGATAAAAGCACGTCCCATTTCTATAGATTCACTCATGAGCTTGTATAATTCCGGTTCAAAACGGAATAATTGCTGAAGGTAAAACCCATCGATTCCATATTTTGGGAATATTTCTTTTCCGAACCCCATGCGATAAGCGCCAACTATTTTTTTTCCTTCATTATCATATAGAAACAAATGGTGGTAATAATCGTCAAATTCATCTAAATCGGTAGCATTGTTAGTCCCTTCTCCAATAGCTCGGAAAGTGATTTCCCGTAGGCGTCCAATTTCTTTTACGATATTAGGAATATGTTCCCTAGTGACTAGAAAAACTTCGTAGTTTTTACTTTGGAGTAAGCGTTTGTCATTTTCTCGGCAAAAATCTATTTCGGCTTCCATCAAATAATCTTCCGTTTCACCTGCAATTTGTTTGGGAGATCGTGGAATTTTAATTTGCTTCGGGATATGAATGTTTTTCAATAAGCTTTTCTTGTTGAACCCACTGGAAAGCATATAGGTTTTTCTGCGCAAAAAATTAGTGAAATCTTCTAGCGTTTCATGTTCTTGCTGATCTGCTACCGAAATGGGATTCCCGATCCGCACTTTTATTTTACGTTTTTTTTGGGTGAGCATTTCACTGGGAAGTTTCGCTGTTCGAAAGGAATCATTCAGTTTTGCTAACCGATAAAATGCAGCGCTATTTTTTGCATGAAAATAAATGGGGACTACCGGAACTTCAGATTTTTGAATAAGTTTCATCGCTTCCGGAAGCCAAGGTCTGTCTACAATAATTTTATCTTCTTTATGTGTTGAAACTTCACCTGCTGGGAAAATCCCTAATGGGTTACCGTTTCGGAGATGCAGAATAGATTCTTTTAAACCTTTTACACTTGATTTTGCTTCCTTTCTATCTTCAAAAGGATTAACAGGCATGATATAAGGTTGTAGCGGGTCTAGCCGGTGTAGTAAGAAATTGGCGATTATTTTAAAATCGGGTCGTTTTTCTATAAGTATTTTCATTAAAATCATTCCGTCAATAGCACCGAGCGGATGATTGGAAATAGCAATAAAAGGGCCGGTTTTAGGGATTCTTTTTAAATCTTTTTCAGGAATTTCAAAATCTACTTCTAAATAATTGAGAATAGAATCTATAAATTGAGTTCCACTAAGGTGTTTACGGTCCTCGTAAACTTTATTAAAATGACTTAACTTCGTTAGCTGCATCAAAGCCGCTCCAAAAGCAGTTCCTAAAAACCCGAACTTTTCTATATTAAGTCCCTTTGCAACTTCTTTAGCAGAAACAAACCCCATACATACGTTTTCTTACAAATATAATAAATTTAGGTTATCGGTATTTTACTCTTTGGTGACAAGCTGTACCGTTGTTCTGGTAAGCTGTTTGAGTAAAATGGTTTTACCTTCTTCTAGCTGATTGATAGCTTCTTCTGAAAAATGCCGAATGGTATAAAGCGAAACATTTTTATGGTATTTTACCTTATATTTTGCTTTTAGATGCGTAATTAATTTATCAACATTGTTGAATTTATTATCGACACATACCGAAAAACTAATGGCAGAATTTTGAATAAGGTCTACTTTAATTTGGTATTTGTGAAATAACGCAAAAATTTCACTTATGTTTTCTTCCACAAAAAAGGAAAAATCTAGCGCAGAAAGTGATAAAAGCACCAAGTTTTTCTTAACGATAAAACAAGGAACATACGGAGTGATAATTTTACCTCTACCAACAACAGTTCCTTCTGCTTCGGGATGATAAAAAGATTTCACTAATAATGGTATTTCCCTCTTTTGTAAAGGTTGAAGTGTTTTAGGGTGAATTACCGATGCACCGTAAAAAGCTAGCTCTATGGCTTCTTCGTAACTAATTTCTTTGAGAAGCTGGGTGTTTTTAAAAACCCGGGGATCTGCATTGAGTACGCCATCAACATCTTTCCAAATGGTTACATCAATGGCTTTTAGGCAATAGGCGAAAATTCCAGCGGTATAGTCACTTCCTTCTCGGCCGAGTGTGGTGGTAAAATTATTGGGATCTGAAGCAATAAAACCTTGTGTGAGGTACAATTTATTCCCTTGGATATTTTCCTGAATTTTCTTTTCTGTTGAAACCCAATTTACTTTAGCATCGCGATAAGTAGCATCGGTTTTGATAAGGTTTCGGGCATCCAGCCACGTGTTTTCAATATTGAGAAAACTTAAATATTCACTGACGATAGTGGTGCTGATTAATTCTCCAAAACCTATTACTTGATCGTAAACATAATCGTAGTTAGGTGATTTATTTCGATTTAGAAAAGTTTCTAGTTCTTCAAATAAATGTTTCACTTTATGAAAAACAGGAAGGCTTTTATCAGGAAAAAGCTCCATTAAAATTTGATGATGATAAGTTTTAATTACCTGAATATTCTCAGTAAGACTGGTGTCTTCTTCAAAATAACTATGAATGACTTTCTCTAAAGCATTGGTGGTTTTTCCCATAGCTGAAATCACCACAACTTTATGGGTAATGCCGGTTTTTTGTAAGACTTTGGCAACGTTTTTTACACCTTGGGCATCTTTTACCGATGCGCCTCCAAACTTGAATATATTCATGAATTGCTTTTCAGAAATTTGTGAATCGAATCTTCATCAAACTGAACGGTGTTCCATTCAGAAAAAATAGTTGCTCCCGTATTTTTATAAAAATTGATGGCCGGTGCATTCCAATCTAGAACAACCCATTCTACCCGTTTTAGGTTATTTTCAGCAGCAAACTCCATTACTTTTTTATAAATCTGAAAACCAATGCCATGACCTCGATAAGCTTCATTGACAATTAAATCTTCTAAATGAACGGTTTTTCCTTTCCAAGTAGAGTACCTAAAATAAAAAAGTGCCATTCCTATTATTTTTCCTTCAGTTTCGGCAACAAAACAGTTAAATAATGGGTTTTCGCCAAAACCATCTCTTTCTAAATCTTCCACGGTAACTTCTACCGCATCAGGTTCTCTTTCGTAAACGGCTAATTGTTGAATTAAACTTAAAACGGAAGGCATATCTTCTTGGGATGCCTTTCTTACTTGAAAATCCATATCTTGCACTTTGCAAACAAAAATAGCAATACAATCACTTTTTTTCTATTTTTGTTGAAGAAACAAATGAAATATGTCTAAAAAAAACCAAACGCTGGGTGAATTTATTATTGAAAACCAGCAGGCTTTCCCTTATTCTTCCGGAGAACTTTCAAGGCTAATTAACTCGATAAGGTTAGCGGCCAAAGTGGTGAACCACGAAGTGAATAAAGCCGGTCTCGTAGATATCACCGGAGCAGTAGGAGACACCAATATTCAGGGGGAAGAACAACAAAAATTAGATGTTTACGCCAACCAAAAATTTATTCAAACTTTAACCAATCGCGAAATCGTTTGCGGAATCGCTTCCGAAGAGAATGATGAGTATATAACCATCCAAGGGCACAACAAAGATCACAAAAATAAATACGTGGTTTTGATGGATCCGTTGGACGGTAGTTCAAATATTGATGTAAATGTGTCTGTAGGGACTATATTTTCAGTTTATCGCCGTGTTACTCCAATTGGGACTCCGGTAACCATGGAAGATTTCTTGCAGCCCGGTAATTTGCAAGTAGCGGCCGGTTATATTATTTACGGAACCTCTACCATGCTGGTTTATACAACCGGTCACGGAGTAAATGGCTTTACCTTAAATCCGGCAATTGGAACCTATTACCTTTCGCATCCTAACATGAAATTTTCTGAAGACGGAAATATCTATTCGGTGAATGAAGGAAATTATGCGCAATTTCCTCGAGGGGTAAAAGATTATATAAAATATTGTCAGGCTGAAGAAGACGATAGGCCGTACACCTCAAGATATATAGGATCGTTAGTTTCTGATATTCATAGGAATATGATTAAAGGGGGAATTTATATTTATCCCGGAAGTTCTAAATATCCTGATGGAAAATTACGATTGTTATATGAATGTAACCCGATGGCTTTTATTGCAGAACAAGCCGGAGGAAAGGCTAGCAATGGTTTTAAACGGATTATGGATATTAAACCAACTGAACTGCACGAACGTGTTCCATTTTTCTGCGGAAGTAAAAATATGGTTGAGAAAGCAGAAGAATGTATGCGAAACGCAAAAGAAAAATAAAAAACAGAAAGTAAGATCAACTCTTACTTTCTGTCTAGTAAATATTTATAATCATCAAAACTTAGACTTCCGCCTAATATTTTGATAGACTTTTCGATGATTTCCTTAGAACTCTCTGAAGAAAAACCTAAACCAACTGCATAGCGTTTAAGTAAAAAAGCTTCTTGCTCGTCCATATCGTGATCAGCGAAAATTACGGTCAGTAAATCGTAAAGCCTTTCTAACCTTTTTTCAGTTGTGTGCGGAGGAGTAATAGGATAGTTACTTGGGTTCTTTAAAACCTCTTTTACTTCACTTTCGTGAATATCCAATTTTCTGGCAAGACGTTCCAGCACCTGTTTTTCTTCCTCGTTAATTTCACCGTCAACAGCAGCTATATTAACAATGGCCGCAAAGTGCCCAAGATTTTTGGTGTGTTCTCCTGAACCAAATAAATCTGAAAATGACATAATTATAATTTTTGATGGGCAAATATAAATAATGCATTTATAAAATTTAGCTTTTATTTTTAGATTTCTGCTAAGCTGTGAAGCTGAAGAAAATAGAACTTTATCATATTCTTAATCAGGGAGTTTTTTTTAAAATATTGAAAGTCGGTTGCATAAAATTCCTTAATTTCGCAAACCATTAGAAAATGCGTACAAATGAGTAAGAAGTTTACTGAATATAAAGGGCTTGACCTTCCAAAAGTTGCAGAAGAAATCCTTCATTTTTGGAAAGAACAAGACATTTTTGATAAGAGTATAACTACCCGAGAGGGAAAAGAACCTTTTGTATTTTTTGAAGGACCTCCTTCAGCCAACGGTCTTCCCGGTATTCATCACGTGATGGCGAGAAGTATTAAAGATATTTTTTGTCGTTATAAAACCCAAAAAGGCTATCAGGTAAAACGTAAGGCCGGGTGGGATACGCACGGGCTTCCGGTAGAACTTGGTGTAGAAAAAGAACTCGGAATTACCAAAGAAGATATTGGTACTAAAATTTCTGTGGAAGAATATAACGATGCGTGTAAAAACGCGGTGATGCGTTACACCGATGTGTGGTCTGACCTTACTGAAAAAATGGGCTATTGGGTAAATATGGATGACCCATATATTACCTACAAATCCAAATATATGGAAAGCGTTTGGTGGCTGCTTTCTCAGATTTATAAAAAAGATTTGATCTATAAAGGCTATACTATTCAGCCGTATTCCCCAAAAGCAGGAACCGGTTTAAGTTCACATGAACTTAACCAACCGGGAACCTATCAAGATGTTACCGATACTACTGTTACTGCACAGTTTAAAGCTGTGAAAAATGAAGCTTTTGAAAATTCGGTGTTAGGGCAGATTGATGAAATTCAAGATGAACCGGTTTACTTTATTGCCTGGACAACCACACCTTGGACATTGCCAAGTAACACGGCACTAACGGTTGGGCCAAAAATTGATTATGTATTGGTGAAAACTTATAATCAGTACACTTTTGAGCCGATTAATATCATAGTGGCTAAAAACCTAGTAAGTAAAAACTTTAATAAAAAGTTTCATCAAGTTGAAAATGAAGAGACTTTAAATTCATATAAACAAGGCGATCAAAAAATTCCTTATTTAGTGCTGAGTGAATGTAAAGGAAAAGATTTAGTAGGCATTAAATACGAGCAATTATTGCCGTATGCAAAACCGCATAACCATCCTGAAGATGCTTTTAGAGTTATTTCGGGAGATTTTGTTACCACGGAAGATGGTACCGGGATTGTACACACAGCACCAACTTTTGGGGCAGATGATGCCATGGTAGCTAAACAAGCTACTCCTGAAATTCCGCCGATGTTGGTAGAAGACGAAAACGGAAATTTAGTTCCGCTTGTTGATCTTCAAGGGAAGTTTAGACCCGAGATGGGAGAATTTGCCGGCAAATATGTGAAGAATGAATATTATGATGAAGAAGACGCTCCCGAAAAATCGGTAGATGTAGAAATTGCCATTAAATTAAAAGAAGAAAACAGGGCTTTTAATGTAGAAAAATACGTCCACAGTTATCCAAATTGCTGGCGTACCGATAAGCCTATTTTATACTATCCGCTTGATTCTTGGTTTATCAAAGTAACCGAGGTGAAAGATCGTATGCATGAATTAAACAAAGGCATTAATTGGAAACCAAAATCTACCGGAGAAGGTCGTTTTGGTAACTGGTTGGCCAATGCCAATGATTGGAACCTTTCTCGTTCCCGTTTTTGGGGAATTCCACTCCCTATCTGGAGAACTGAAGACGGAAAAGAAGAAAAAATCATTGGTTCGATTGCAGAATTGAAAGAAGAAATGCAAAAAGCAGTAGATGCCGGATTGATGAAAGCCGATGCTTTTGCTGAATTTGAAGTGGGTAATATGAGTGAAGAAAACTACGAAAAAGTAGATCTTCATAAAAATGTAGTAGATAAAATCACTTTGGTTTCTTCAGAAGGGAAGCCGATGAAGCGAGAAGCCGATTTGATAGATGTTTGGTTCGATTCAGGATCCATGCCTTATGCACAATGGCATTATCCTTTTGAAAATAAAGAACAAGTAGAAGCTGGCGACAAAAAAGCCGATTTCATAGCAGAAGGAGTAGATCAAACCAGAGGGTGGTTTTATACGCTACACGCTATTGCTACCATGATTTTTGACGATGTAGCCTATAAAAATGTAGTTTCTAACGGATTGGTGTTAGATAAACACGGTCAAAAAATGTCGAAGCGTTTAGGGAATGCTGCAGATCCTTTTGAAACTTTAGCGGCCTTTGGTCCCGATGCAACCCGTTGGTATATGATTGCCAATGCCAATCCTTGGGATAATTTAAAATTTGATATTGAAGGTATTTCTGAGGTTCGTAGAAAATTCTTTGGAACTTTATACAATACCTATTCATTCTTTTCGCTTTATGCAAATATCGATGAGTTTACCTATGCGGAAGATGATGTGAAATTAGCCGATAGACCAGAAATCGATCGTTGGATTCTTTCAGAATTACATACGTTGATAGGTAAAGTAGATGAGTTTTATAGCACCTATGAGCCCACAAAAGCAGCTCGGGCAATTTCAGAGTTTGTGCAAGAGAATTTAAGTAACTGGTTTGTACGTTTAAGTAGAAGACGATTCTGGAAAGGCGATTACCAGCAAGATAAAATTTCAGCCTATCAGACACTTTATACGTGTTTAGAAACAGTGGCGAAATTAGGGGCTCCTATCGCTCCATTTTACATGGATAGACTTTACAAAGATTTAACGAAAGCTACGCAGAAAGAAGATTTTGAAAGTGTACATTTGGCCGCTTTTCCGGTTCAAGATGAATCGTTTATCGATAAATCGCTAGAGCGGAAAATGGAAATGGCGCAAATTATTTCTTCTTTGGTTTTATCATTACGAAAGAAAGAAATGATTAAAGTAAGGCAACCTTTGCAGCGGGTAATGGTTCCTGTGCTAGACCCTAGTGTAAAAGAGCAAATTTTAGAAGTGGCAGAACTGATTAAATCTGAAGTAAACGTAAAAGAAATCGAAATGATCGATGATGCTTCAGGTATTTTGGTGAAAAATATTAAGCCGAATTTTAGAACCTTAGGACCAAAATTCGGGAAAGATATGAAACACGTAGTGGCTGCTGTTAATCAACTAGAAGCCGCTGATATTGCTCAAATAGAGAGGGATGGAGAACTGAATGTGGAGGTTAATGGAAAAATGACTACTTTGCAGCTCGATGATGTAGAAATTACCTCAGAAGATATTGAAGGATGGCTGGTAGCAAGTAATGCAGGTTTAACAGTTGCATTGGATGTGACCATTAATGAAGAATTGAAAAAAGAAGGGATAGCAAGAGAATTGGTGAACAGGATTCAAAACCTTCGTAAAGATTCTGGTTTTGAGGTAACCGATAAAATTGATATTAAACTATTAAAAGATGGCGTGGTCGAGAACGCTGTTCAAGATAATTTGGAGTACATTAAGAATGAAACACTTACTGCGAATCTCGAACTAGCAGATAAGTTAGATAGTGGGGAAGAGATTAATTTTGATGATGTAAACACCCAGCTATTGATTAATAAACATTAAATATCTATGGCAACAGAATTTAAAGAACATTACAGTGATAAAGAGTTAGAAGAATTCAAGTCGCTTATTTTGGGAAAAATTGAAAAAGCGCAAGCTCAATTAGATTTGTATAAAAGTGCTTATACTAATAATAGTAGTAATGGAACCGATGATACTTCCCCTACCTTTAAGGCTTTTGACGAAGGGAGCGAGACCATGAGCAAAGAGGCAAACTCTCAATTGGCCACCCGTCAAGAAAAGTTCATTAGGGATTTAAAAAATGCGTTAATCCGTATTGAAAATAAAACTTACGGAATTTGTCGTGTGACCGGTAAATTAATCAATAAAGATCGTTTAAAATTAGTTCCTCACGCAACACTTAGTATCGAGGCTAAAAATATGCAGAAATAAACAAAAGCTTTTTAAGCTGAATAATAAAAACGTTCCTATCTTGGAGCGTTTTTTGTTTTATAGAATTGAATATACGTAATGAATCATACTTAGGTGCCGTCACCTTAAATTGTCACATTGAGCGGAGTCGAAATGTTGATTCAGGGTCTTATTCTCAAGATTCTGTTTATTGATTATAAAATTTATGTTTTTTAAAAAACTACTTATTCTTTTTATATCCATTTTCAGTAATTCATTAGTTGCTCAACGAGAGAATATAGAAACAATCGATGCTGAAGGTATTCAGGAAATAATAATTCTGGCCGATGAAATTTTTCAGGTTGAAATAAACACAGCTTCCAAAAATTCCCTAGAAATTAAAAGTATTTCTGAAGGGGAGTACCTTCAGCATATTCATTTGCAATCGAAAATAGCAGGAGAAAAATTAGTATTGACTTCTACGTATCAAGAAATTTTAACTAGTGGTTTCGATAAGTTGAGTGCCCATAAAGTGTATGCGGTAAACCTTCAACTGAGCATTCCAGAAAATTTAAAAGTTACTGTAATTTCTAACTTAGCTTCTGTTTATGCTCAGGGAATTTTCCGCTATTTCGAAGTAGAACTAAAATCAGGACGTTGCGAGCTTATTAATTTTCAGGGAGAAGCTTTAATTAATACTTATGGTGGTGATGTGTGGGTGGAAACCAACAGGGCAAATGTAGATGCTCAAACTAATCACGGAAAAATACAAGTAGATAAAAGTCTAAAATCAGGAGAGCCAATTCATATAAAATCTATTTCAGGAGATATAAAAGTGATGAAAACTCAATAAAAAATGTATTTTTACCGCCAAAAGCAATGAGATGTCGTTAAAGAAAGCTACACTCTTTATTATACTTGTTTTAATTATAGATCAAATCTCTAAGGTTTATATTAAAACAAATTTTGTATTGGGCGAAGAAGTAAAAGTCTTCGATTGGTTTAGAATACTTTTTGTTGAAAATGAAGGAATGGCTTGGGGAGCAAAAATCCCGGGACAGTACGGTAAACTCATCCTTACCCTTTTTAGGTTGGTTGCCATTTGTTTTATAGGCTATTGGCTTTGGGATTCTGTTAGGAAAAAGAGTTCTGCCTTTTTAATTGTAGCTATATCATTAATATTTGCAGGTGCTTTTGGTAACATTATCGATTCTGTTTTCTATGGAATGATTTTTAGCGATAGTCACGGAGAACTAGCCACTTTATTTCCTGCCGATGGAGGCTATGGAACTTTGTTTCATGGAAAGGTAGTAGATATGCTCTACTTCCCGCTTTGGAGTGGTTACCTGCCAGAATGGATCCCGGTTTGGGGCGGACAGTATTTCACCTTTTTTGAACCGGTATTTAATATTGCCGATTCAGCTATTACCATTGGCGTTGCAATATTGATTATCTTTAATAAAAAGGCTTTTCCGAAAGAGAAGAAAGAAGAATAGCGGGAGAATCTTTTCTTATTGATTAAACGTGTAGATTTTATCGGGAGTCACACAATAATCCAATCCGATATCGTTGACATCGATATCACTAATTTTGTCTAAAGCTTCAAAAAAAGAAAGCCCAACTTTTACCGAATTACCTTTACATTCTTTAAGGAAGCGGTCATAAAAACCTTTTCCGTACCCGATGCGTTCTCCTTTTTTATCGAAAGCTAACAACGGAATAAAAATAACATCTATTTCTTGAGGAGGGATTTCAATACCAAACATAGGTTCCGGTATTCCCCAGCTATTGGCTTTGAGGGGCGTGGCGTCGGTTAGTAAATAATGCTGCATCCCTAAGCTTTTAAAATCGCTTTTAGAAACCACGGCATTTTTATCTTTACCGTTTAAAATATGCAGGATAAATTCAGTATTAACTTCTTTTAAATGTTTAATAGATAGAAAAATATGATAAAAAGAATAGTTCCAAATAGGGAGCTCTAGGAGTTTATTGGCAATGCTTAAGCTTTTCTCTTCAATATCCTCTTCAGAAAGCTCGTTTCTCTTCTTTCTATAGGCTATTCTAATATCTTTCTTCTTCATGGTTTACCCTTTAGAAATATGAAAAATAGCATCTCCTTGATAAACAATGGGTGATTGATTGGCGTTGATGATATAACCGGTTTGTGAGGCAGTTACTTTATGGCGAAACTCTCCGTAAGGATCGGTGATAATAGCTATATATTCTCCTTTTTCTACTTTTTTCCCTATAGGGATTTTTATATGAAGTAAACCACTGTATTTAGCACGCATCCAAGAACTATCTTCAATGATGATAGATTTTTGATTTGCTTTGGGTACCGTAAAGCCTTCCCTTAGCATTCCCAAATGAGATAAAAACCGTTGAATACCTTCTACGCCAATTTTGGCAATTTCTTTATTGCTGTCTAAAGATTTCCCGCCTTCAAAAAGCAAAACCGACTTGCCAAGATTCATACACGATTTTCGGTAAGATTTAGCAATGGTTTTGGAGTAAACAATGAAAGGAGCATTAAAAATATGTGCTAATTCTAAAAGCTCTTTTTCATTTTTATCAATTCTTATCTGTGCCGAGTTAAACCTGCTGGAGCCGCCAGTGTGAAAGTCCAAACAATAATCGGCTACCGGTAAGATTTCTTCTGTAAATTGATATGCCACGCGACTTGCCAATGGTCCTTTTTTAGCTCCGGGAAACATTCGGTTCAGATCCCTTCCGTCAGGGAATTCACGTTTCAGGTTTAAAAAACCAAATACATTGACCACGGGAATACAAATAATGGTTCCCTTGGCAGGTTTATTTATTCCTTTAGCAATGGTTTGCCGTACGATTTCTACTCCATTAATTTCATCGCCATGAATTCCGCCGGTAATTAAAACCACCGGTCCCGGCTCGGTAGAGCGTTCCACAATAATAGGAACTTCTACTGCGGTAGTGGTATAAAGTTTTGCCGTGTTAAAGTTGATTTTAGCACTTTCTCCCGGCTTAATTTTTTTATTTAATAAAGTAAGAATATTTTGCTCGTCGATGCCTGCCATACTTTTATACATTTTTTTCGATGTATCTTATAATGCTTTTGGCAATATCTTTATTAGTAGCTTTTTCAATGCCTTCTAATCCAGGAGAAGAGTTTACTTCCAAAATTAACGGGCCTCGACTACTTTGTAGCATATCTACTCCGGCTACTCCTAATCCCATTGCTTTTGTAGCTTTTACCGCTGCAATTTCTTCCTCATCAGTCAATTCGATAACTGCTGCACTACCGCCACGGTGAAGGTTAGAACGAAACTCTCCTTCTTTTCCTTGACGTTTCATAGCACCCACTACGTGTCCATCTACTACAAAGGCCCTAATATCTGCTCCTTTGGCTTCTTTAATAAATTCTTGTACAATTACTCTAGCTTGTAGCCCATTAAACGCTTCAATTACCGATTCTGCAGCATTTTTGGTTTCAGCTAAAACAACTCCTAAACCTTGTGTTCCTTCTAGTAATTTAATCACTAAGGGAACGCCGCCCACTTGTTTAATTACGCCTTCAACATCACGGGAATAATTGGTAAAAACCGTTTTTGGCAATCCAATTTTTGCTCGGGAAAGTACCTGTAAACTTCTCAGTTTATCGCGGCTTCTTACTAGGGCTTCAGAATCTGTGGTAGTAAAAGCACCCATCATTTCAAACTGACGAACTACTGCCGTACCGTAAAAGGTTACAGAAGAGCCGATTCTCGGAATAATCGCATCTACATTTTCAATATAACCACCTTTGTAATAAACATTGGGTCTACGTTTTTCGATAACAATATCGCATTTTAAAGGATCGATTACTTCAACCTCATGTTTACGCTTTTTGGCCGCTTCAATTAAACGTTGAGTGGAATACAGTTTAGGATTTCGGGATAATATTTTAATATTCATAATTTTTATTCTTGAGTGTTGAAGGAAATATCTTTTAATTGCGGATCTACCACAAATTTATTATTTAAAAATTTTCTTCCAATAAGCACCGGAAACTTCATTTCTTTTCGGTCACTCAAAGAAAGCGATATTTTATAAACTTTCTTAAATATTTTAATCGTAGATTTTATTTCATAGCGTTTTTGCGCTATTCCGTTGCTACTTCGTACTTTTATGGTATTGTATTCCTTAAAAACCATGGGCTTATGGTTGTAGTTCGGATGCTCTTTGTCTAAGAAATTACAGTATAAAACTCCGTTTTCCTCGTGAATATCTTCACAATGGATGGAAGAAGTGTAAGCCCCGGTGTCAATTTTTACAGCGATTTCCTTTAAACCAAGTTCGGGAAATTCGGCTTTATCTACTCTTCCTATCGTTTTTTTCGATTTGTTGGTCATATAACAAAACTAAACATTTTTAGATATATGCTTTTTGTTTTATGAAACTATTAAAAAAATACATAGTTCTAAAAATAACATAAAATAGGATAAGGTTTAACGCAACCAAAACAAAAAAAAGCATCTTTTTTATAAACGAGGCTTTATGAGAAAATACACAACTTCTATTATCCTTCTCTTACTTTTTTGCTATGCTTGTTCTAAGGATGACGATGCAACTTTAAATGACAATACCTTAGCCGGGGAATGGATCTTGACAAAAATATTATGTTTTTGTGATGAAAACCCAAGCATACCCGCAGGCGATCAAGTATGGAAATTTGAAACTAAACAGCAAAATTTAAAGGTTACCAATAATGTTTCAGAACCCTACTTAGCTAACGGAGAATATAGTTATATGGTTAAAGGGGATAGTCTTTTTATTGACAACCCTAATTCTTCATTTAATTATAATTATAAGTTTTTTATAAAATCTGATACCCTGAGATTAGAAGATAAACCAGAGTTAGACGGGCCTATTTTGCTATTCGTCAAAAATTAATAAGGGCAATCATAGATTTCAAGAAAGATTTTTATTAAAAATTGCAGATAGCTTATCTTTGAATTATGGATGTACCTGCAATTGAGATTCAAATCAAAACCTTACCTTCCAGTCCGGGAGTCTATCAGTATTACGATAAGAATGGAAAAATCCTATATGTTGGAAAAGCTAAAAATTTAAAGAAACGGGTTTCGTCCTACTTCAATAAAAAGCATGATAGCCATCGAATTGGGGTGATGGTAAAAAAGATTAAGGAAATTCGGCACATTGTGGTGAATTCTGAAGCCGATGCTTTATTGCTTGAAAACAACCTGATTAAAAAATACCAGCCTCGCTTTAATGTGATGCTGAAAGATGATAAAACCTATCCGTGGATTTGCATTAAAAATGAACGCTTCCCTCGCGTATTTTCTACGCGACGTTTAATAAAAGACGGAAGCGAATATTATGGGCCTTTTACCAGTGTAAAAACGGTCAATACTTTATTAGAACTTATTCGGGAGCTTTATCAAATAAGAACCTGCAATTATGACCTTTCTGAAGAAAAAATTAGAAACGGAAAATATAAAGTTTGCCTAGAATATCACTTAGGTAATTGCAAAGGTCCTTGTGAAGCCTTGCAGCCGGAAGTGGAATATCATAACAACATTGAGCAAATTCGACAAATTGTAAAAGGTAATTTTAAAGATTCCCTTCATAAGTTTAGAGACCAAATGCAAGCGCATGCTGAAAAAATGGAATTTGAAGATGCGCAGCGTCTAAAAGATAAGATTGATATTTTAGAGAAATATCAAGCTAAATCTACAGTAGTAAATCCTAAAATCAATAATGTAGATGTGTTTTCAGTTATGAGTGATGAAGGCTATGGTTATGTAAACTTCCTTCAACTTTCGCATGGGGCGATTATTAGATCGCATACCATTGAAATGAAAAAGAAGTTGGCAGAAAGTGACCGGGAGTTGTTAGAATTGGCCATTACAGAAATTAGGCAACGCTTCAATTCTAAATCTCCTGAAATTTTTGTACCTTTTAAAGTCGATGTGGGTGAAAATATAAAAGTGACTGTCCCTAAACTGGGCGATAAAAAATCGATTGTAGATTTGTCCCTACGGAATGCAAAATATTATCGCCAGGAGCGTTTTAAACAAATGAAAATTGTAGATCCTGATCGCCATGTGAATAGGTTAATGGGGCAAATGAAAAAGGATTTACGTTTAAGCGAAGAACCTCGGCATATTGAATGTTTCGATAATTCAAATATCCAGGGGAGTAATCCCGTGGCGGCTTGTGTCGTATTTAAAGATGGGAAACCAAGTAAGAAAGACTATCGTAAATTTAATATAAAAACGGTAGAAGGCCCTAACGATTTTGCCTCCATGGAAGAAGTCGTGTTTAGGCGTTACCGAAGATTGTTGAATGAAGAAGAACCTTTGCCGCAGTTAATTATTATTGATGGGGGAAAGGGGCAACTTTCTTCCGCAGTAAAAGCACTGGAAATTTTAAATTTACGCGGAAAAATTGCTATTATTGGGATAGCAAAGCGTTTGGAAGAGTTATTTTATCCGGGAGATTCCATTCCGTTGTATCTCGATAAACGTTCAGAAACCTTGAAAGTAATTCAACAATTACGGAATGAAGCGCACCGGTTTGGGATTACTTTTCACCGTAACAAAAGAAGTAATGCCGCTTTGGGAACAGAATTACAGGAAATTCCCGGGATTGGAGAGAAAACAGCTGTTGAACTTCTAAAACATTTTAGATCGGTAAAACGGATTCAAGAAGCTGAGAAAAAAGATTTAACAGAAGTTGTAGGCAATGCAAAAGCTACCTTAATCCATAATCATTATCATTCGTGATACCATGAAACAACTTATTAAGTTTGCCATAGTACTTGTTAGTTTTTCTTTGTGGGGGCAAACTTCGCCTTCTCAAGAAGATCTAAAAGTAGGCTTGGTGTTAAGTGGTGGTGGAGCAAAAGGCTTGGCACATATTGGCGCTTTAAAAGTAATTGAAGAAGCGGGTGTGCGAATAGATTATGTGGGAGGTACCAGTATGGGAGCAATTATAGGTTCTTTATATGCAGCAGGCTACACGCCACATCAATTAGATTCGATATTTAAGCAGACTAATTTTAATAGTTTAATTCAGGACGATTTACCGAGAGGGGTAAAATCTTTTTACGAGCGGGAAGATTCTGAGCGTTATGCGATTACACTTCCTTTCGACAAATTTAAAATAGGCTTTCCTTCGGGCCTTTCTAAAGGTCAAAACATCTATAATCTATTGGCTTATTTAATGGCTCCGGTAGAAAATGTAAAAGATTTTAAGGAGCTGCCTATTCCTTTCTTTTGTATAGGTACCAATATAGAAACCGGGGAAGAAGTATTGTTAGATCGAGGTTCGTTACCACAAGCGGTTTCAGCTAGTGGAGCAATTCCGTCATTATTTAGTCCGGTAGAAATTAATGGGAAGTTAATTTCAGATGGTGGGATTACCAATAATTACCCTATAGAAGAAATGAAAAAACGTGGGGTAGATTATATTATTGGCATAGATGTACAGGATAGTTTGGTCAACCGAAAAAAACTGCAATCGGCTTTCGAGATTTTAACGCAAGTAAATAATTTTCGTACCATTAAGGATATGAAAACCAAAAGGAAGAAAACCGATTTATACATCAAACCTGATATTACAGCATTTACTATTTTGTCTTTTGATGAAGGGGAAGCGATTATAAACAAGGGAGAAGAAAAAGCAAAGGAGTTTACAGCCGATTTAGAATTGTTAGCGCAGCGGCAGAAATCATCTGAAAAGAAACCCCGACGCATTCAGCTTTCAGATTCGGTTTATATACATAATATTCGTATTTCAGGAAATAATAATTACCCCCGTAATTATATCCGCGGAAAATTAAAAATAGATACCGATACTAAAGTGCCTTATCAAGATATAAGTGAAGGGATCAATAACCTTTCAGCTACAGGGAATTTTAAACGGGTAGCGTATGAATTGAAGGAGGTAGGAGAAAATAAAAAGGATTTGAACCTTATTGTTACCGAGAATGAAAATAATACCAGTTTGCGTTTAGCATTGCATTACGATGAATTATACCGTAGTGGAGCCTTACTTAACTTTACCCGCAAAAGTTTATTGTTGAAGAACGATATTCTTTCCCTAGACTTTATTGCAGGCGATAATTTTAGGTACGATGCGCGTTACTACATAGATAAAGGAAGCTACTGGAGCATTGGGTTGCATTCTAGGTACGACCAGTTTAGTAAAAGTGTTCCCTATAGTTTTGTCCTTAATAATTTTAATTTAGGAGATTACAATGTCAACAAAATAACCGTAGATTCTCAAGATTTTACCAATCAGATTTATGCCGAAACCTTCTTTCTAAAATCATTTAAGTTTGGGATGGGAGCAGAACATAAATATACGGCTTTAGAGACAGAAACCATTATTGAAAACAATGACAATCAAGAGGTGCCATTCACCATTTTAGAACAAAGTAACTTGTTTAGTGCTTTTGGTTATTTAGAATACGATAAGTATGACAATGCTTACTTTCCTTGTCATGGGTTACGTTTTATGGGAGATTTTCACGCTTACCTTTTTGAGTCTAAGGCTAGTTTTGATTTTTCCCCATTTTACATAGCTAAAGGTTATCTTGGGTATGCTTTTTCTCCAATACATAAATTTTCTTTTCGCGTGCAGGCCGAAACAGGTTTTAGAATAGGCGAAACCGAAATGAACGCGCTTAATTTTACGTTAGGTGGTTATGGTAACCATTTGGTGAATAATTTAATTCCTTTTTACGGATATGATTTTGTAAGCATTTCTGGAGATAGTTATATAAAGGGATTGGTGGAAGTGGATTTTGAACCTTTTGAAAAAAACCATATTAGCTTTGGCTATAATATAGCAAACGTGGAAGATGATTTATATAGTACCGGGAACTGGTTTTCTGCACCCGATTATACAGGCTTTGGTTTAGGGTATGGTTTAGAAACCTTTCTAGGTCCCATTGAGCTTAAATATACCTATTCTCCCGAGCGTTCTGAAAGTGAGTGGTTTTTTAGTTTAGGGTTTTGGTTTTAAAGCTAAAAAAATAAAAACCATAACTCATTTGAATAATCTAAATACTGTTTATGTTTCAGGTTTAAGTCATGGTCTTTATTTTATTTCTTTAGTAAAAAACAATAAAATTTTAGCATTAGGCTTCAAATCCATCGCCTCGGCAATTAACTTAAAAGATTTTAATCGAAGTTGTTTATCGTAACTCATCTCGTTGTGATTACCAATTCATCAACGTCATATGTTTCAGCAAGTTGTTCTAATTCGGCTTTTACTTGGTCTTGCGTCCCTGAAATAATTCGGTTGCTTTGGCTTCAATGCGCTAAATATAATCTGAAACTTTAAAGTATTCTATAATTTACCTTTATGGTTATTCTTCATGTTACTGTTTTGTTTATTGAAAAAAATAAAAATAAATGTTTTGTATATTGATTTTTAGATTACATTAGACGCGACTTTTTGAGTATAAGAAAATTAAAAGTAAGCCAAAATCTTCAAAGCAAAAAGAGAAGCCAAAATTAGATCATAATTAAGATATTTTTAAACAAAAAAATTAAAAGAACAGATGAAAAACAAATTGTTACTTGGCTTACTTATAATTTTAAGTGCCTATTCTTGTAGTGAGGATTATGAAGATTTAGAGGAAAACTCTTTCGCTCCTACAGAAGCTAATTTTTCGGTAGAAGAATCAGAAGATAAACCTGATGTACACACTAAGATTAAATTGGGTGAAAAATTAAAAAACCCTTATACAGTAGAGAATATGCAGGCAGCTTTTAATTATTATAACCTGCACGTACCGGATTCTCCATTTAAGAAAAAAAGAGTAGTAGCTATGAATCACAAAATAACCTTTAATGTTTGTGACCTTAAAAACCGTTTGCTAAACAACAATCCTACAATAAGCAATGCTCTTCACCAATTATTTAATAGCTATGGATACTGTGTTCCACAACTTTAAAAACTCTTGTAGACTTTTCGGGATAGTAAGCCTATGTTTTTTATTTGTGGCCTGTCCCGGAGAAGAAAACTGTGACGATATAGGTAGTAGTATAAGAATTGATGGTCTGATTAAATTAATACCTGAAAAAAAAGTTTATAAAAAGTCAGATACTATTACGCTAAAGCTGACTATACCAGTAGTTAATAATTATTTTGGAAATCAATTGAATATCAATAATGTAATAGATGGCAATAGTCCTAAATTAACAATGATAGGTTTTAAGCAGCTATCTAAAGATAATAGGTTAGAATTTATTTCGGGAAATCAGGGTGAATTTGATAATTGGTTAATATTGGATAATGATGAGTCGGAAGGTAATTATAAATTAGAAATATTAATTATTTTAGATAGAATAGGTTTTTATTCCATCGTTAGTGATGATTATATAATTTTTAATGGTAAAAGTGACTGTAATGAATATCTGATAGCTACAAATATAGAATGGAGCGAATATGGAATTATTGAGTTTACAGTTGAAGAATAATTATTTAACAGCTATGGATACTGTATTCCACAACTTTAAAAACTTGTTTAGGCTTTTCGGGATAGTAAGCTTATGCTTTTTATGTGTAGCCTGTCCTGGAGAGGAAAACTGTGACGATATGGGTGCAAGCGCTTTAGTCGATGGCTTAATTACCCTTTCACCAGAACAGGAAGTGTATGAAGTAGGGGATGAATTAACTTTATCCTTAAATTTACCTTCAAGCAATACCTATTTAGGAAATGAAATAGATTTTTATGGGGATACCCGAGATAAATCGCCTTTATTATATTTTTATTTCGAAGAATTATTCAAAGATAATGAGGTAAATGTTATTGTAGGTAAACGAGGGAAATATAATAACTGGTATTATATGGACTACGATGACCAAACAGGAATTTATGAGTTAGAGGTAAAAATTATTTTAGAGAAAGTTACTACTTATGCTTTTCATTCTGGTGCTAGTTTAAATATAATTGGAAAGGAAAATTGTAATAGGTATTTTTTGGATACAAGTATAGTTTGGCAAGGTATTCCTTGGGTGGAGTTTACAGTTGAAGAATAATGTATTTAATAGCTATGTATACTGTATTCCACAACTTTAAAAACTCTTGTAGACTTTTCGGGATAGTAAGCCTATGTTTTTTATGTATGGCTTGCCCCGGAGAAGAAAACTGTGACGATAGGGGCGCAAGCGCTTTAGTCGATGGCTTAATCAGCCTTTCACCAGAACAGGAAGTGTATGAAGTAGGGGATGAATTAACTTTATCCTTAAATTTACCTTCAAGCAACACCTATTTAGGGGATGAAGTAGATTTTTATATGGAGACCCAAGATAAATCACCACTATTGGTGTTTCATTTTGAAGAATTATTCTCAGAGAATGAAGTGTTAATTAATAAGGGAAAGAAAGGGGATTCATCAAATAGGTATTATATGGTTTATAATCAAGAAATTGGGATTTATGAACTGATAATTAACATCACATTGGAAAAAAACCGCTCATATGCTTTTCTTGCTGATGCAAGTATTTATGTAATCGGAAGAGAAGATTGCAATCGTTATAGGTTAGATACCAGTATAGTTTGGCAAGGTATTCCTTGGGTGGAGTTTAGAGTTGAAGAATAAATAAAATAATCTTTAAAAAACGTCCGGCAATTGCCGGACGTTTTTATTAAGCAAGTTTGTTCTCTGTAAGTTTAGGCTTCAAATCCATCGCCTCGGCAATTAACTTAAAAGATTTTAATCGAAGTTGTTTGTCGTAGCTCATCGTGGTGATCACCAATTCATCAACGTCATATGTTTCAGCAAGTTGTTCTAATTCGGATTTTACTCGGTCTTGCGTTCCTGAAATAATTCGGTTGCTATTGGCTTCAATGCGCTGTTGTTCATAAGTAGAAAACGCATATTGTTCCACCTCTTTAAACGCCGGGCGTTTTCCAAAATTCCCTTTTTCAAACTGTACCAAGGTATAATCCATATACTTTCGCATATTGGCGGCAATTTGTTCCGTTTCCCCACACATCACAAAAGAAGAAAGTAGCACTTTTGGCTCTTGTAAACTTTCAGAAGGCTTAAAGTTATCCCTGTAAATTTTCACCACCTCCGGCGGTACATTTCCATTGATAAATTTAGCAATAGCTAAGCCGAGTCCTTTTTCAGCAGCAATTTTTGCGCTTCCACCACTAGAACTTAAAATCCATTGGGAGGGAACACTTTCTGCTTGTGGAATGGCATAAATTCTGCCATTTTCGGTAGCTGCCGTATCTCTAAAAAAATGTTGCAAATGGTCAATCTGCTTCAAATAATCTTCTTCTTTAAAAGTATTAGAAGGGTTTAATAACATGGCGCTAACACGGTCGCCACCCGGAGCACGTCCCATTCCCATTTCAATACGTCCGGGAAAAAGTGTTTCCAGCATTCTAAAATTTTCGGCCATTTTAAAAGCACTATGGTTGGGGAGCATAATTCCACCGCTACCAATTTTAATTGTTTTGGTTTCATCTGCCAATTTTACCATCAAAACTTCCGGGGCAGAGCCGGCAATAGATGGTGAATTATGATGTTCTGAAACCCAAAAGCGGTTATAGCCCAAATCTTCGGCTAATTTTACCGTTTCAATAGTTTCCAATAAAGCTTCACGGGCAGTGGCACCATGTCGAACAATAGATTGGTCGAGGATGCCTATTTTTATATCTTTCATTTAAAATTGATTGAGGTTAACAGATAAACTATTCACTTTTTTTACAGAAAAATAAATAGCTTTCATCTAGAAATTTAGTTCTATCAATTAATCGAAGAAGATGTTCTTTCATTACAGAAATAGCCTTCAATTTTATAAATGATGGAATAGATTTTAGGTATCGAAAAATTTTAGGAACAAGCATTTCAAACGTTTGAATTAAACGAAAAAAAATTGCGATATTTGTAAAAACCACAAGTGAATTATGCCATTTTATCATAAATTAGGAAAGATACCCCATAAGCGGCACACAATTTTTAAAAAACCTGATGGAAGCTTGTATTACGAGCAATTATTTGGAACCATTGGTTTTGATGGAATGTCGTCTAACCTGTATCATGAACACCGACCCACACAGGTAAAAGAAATTAAAGGAAGTTACGATGTAAGTCCAAAAATTGCAGTAGCTAATAATTTGAAGTCTTATAAGTTTAAAGGTTTTCAAGTAGTGCCGGCGCCAGATTATCTGGAAAGTAGAAAAACTGTACTTACCAATCAGGACTGTAGTATAGTTTTAGCAGCTCCACAAGAATCAACAGAAGATTATTTTTATAAGAATGCCGATTGTGACGAACTTATTTTTATTCATCAAGGCACCGGAAAATTAAGAACCCAGCTCGGGAACTTAGATTTTAAATATGGAGATTATTTACTGGTCCCTAGAGGTACCATCTACAAACTAGATTTTGATGATGAAAACAACCGTTTATTTATCGTAGAATCTCACCGGCCTATCTATACGCCAAAAAGATATCGGAATTATTTTGGGCAATTGTTAGAACATTCTCCTTTTTGTGAGCGTGATTTGCGGCAACCCCAAGAATTGGAGACCAATGATGAAAAAGGGGATTTTCTAATCAAAATTAAAAAGAATAACGAAATTTTTGATATGGTTTATGCTACGCATCCTTTTGATGTAGTGGGGTATGATGGTTACAACTATCCTTACGCCTTTTCCATTCACGATTTTGAACCGATAACAGGAAGAATTCATCAACCGCCACCAGTACATCAAACTTTTGAAACCGATGCATTTGTCGTTTGTTCTTTCTGTCCGCGATTGTATGATTACCATCCTGAAGCTATTCCTGCGCCGTATAGCCATAGTAATATAGATAGTGATGAGGTCTTGTATTACGTAGATGGCGATTTTATGAGTAGAAATGATATTGAAGCCGGGCATATTTCTTTGCATCCGGCGGGAATTCCGCACGGTCCGCATCCCGGAGCTGTAGAGAGAAGTATTGGCCAAACCGGAACCGAGGAGTTAGCGGTAATGGTAGATACCTTTCGTCCGCTGCAAGTGACTGAAGAAGGTTTGAAAATCGCAGACGACTCGTATCATAAATCTTGGTTAGACGGAAGTCATGATTAGTGAAAAGCAATTATTAAATATTTCCGCGCAAGCAAGAGCGATGTGGTAACCAACCAGCTAGTGTTTTAATGGGAAATAATTTAAAATTTAAAAGAAATAAAATGAGTAAAAAAATAGAATCAGTTAATTACGGATTAGAAAAAATATTTGAAGGAGCGCAAGATTTTTTGCCCCTCTTGGGAACCGATTATGTTGAATTGTATGTAGGCAATGCAAAGCAAGCAGCCCATTTCTATAAAACAGCTTTCGGTTTTCAATCTAAAGCTTATTCAGGATTGGAAACAGGGAATAAAGATTCTGTTTCCTATGTATTACAACAAGATAAAATTAGACTGGTACTTACGACACCCTTAAGTTCTAAAAATCCTATCAATGAGCATTTAGTAAAGCACGGTGATGGAGTGAAGGTAGTTGCACTTTGGGTAGAAGATGCTAAAAAAGCGTGGGAAGAAACCACTTCGCGGGGCGCTAAATCTTTTATGGAACCGAAAGTTGAAACAGATGAAGACGGTGAAGTTATAAGAGCCGGAATTTACACGTATGGAGAAACCGTTCATATGTTTGTAGAGCGTAAAAACTATAAGGGTGAATTTTTACCCGGTTATAGAAAATGGGTCTCTCCTTATAATCCCGAGCCGGTAGGGCTAAAATATATAGACCATATGGTAGGAAATGTAGGTTGGAACGAGATGAACACTTGGGTAAAATGGTATGAAGATGTGATGGGTTTTGTCAATTTCCTATCTTTTGACGATAAGCAAATTCATACTGAATATTCTGCCTTAATGAGTAAAGTGATGAGTAATGGGAATGGTAGAATTAAATTTCCTATAAATGAACCTGCTGAAGGAGTTAAGAAATCTCAAATTGAAGAATATTTAGATTTTTATGAAGGTCCCGGGGTTCAGCATATTGCCGTGGCTACCGACGATATTATAAAAACTGTAGGCGATTTAAGAGCTCGAGGGGTAGAGTTTCTTTCTCATCCACCGGAAGCTTATTACGATGCGGTACCCGGTAGGTTAGAAGAATTTAGCCACGAATTAAATGAAGATATCAAGCTTCTTCAAAGTCTCGGAATTATGATTGATGCCGATGAAGAAGGCTATTTATTACAGATTTTCACTAAACCAATACAAGATAGACCTACACTTTTCTTCGAGATTATTCAACGAATGGGGGCTAGAGGCTTTGGTGCAGGTAATTTTAAAGCCCTTTTTGAGTCTATTGAACGAGAGCAGCAATTACGAGGAACGTTATAAAAAATTAAAAATTTTAATGAATTGTCAGCTAAAATGATTTTTTGGTAATTATTTGATTTGAGAATAGTTAAATATAATTTTCTTGTTGTGTGTAAGGTACTTGTACAGTACTTTTGCGCAGCATTTTTGGAAGTGGTTAGCCAAAAATGATTTGAGAAGATTTTTTTCATAAATTTAAGTTTTAGTTGGTTAATAAGGATAAAGCCCCATCAAATTTTGATGGGGCTTTTTCTTTTTTAATACCTTTGGAATAGTATTTGAAAATGAGAATACTAAAGAACCAACCCTATAGCTATTAATACTATGAAAAAACTACTTTTTTTACTTATATTTTTTGTCACTACTTTTTCTTTTCACGCACAAGAAAAATCCTATCAAGATGGCGAATGGTTTAAATTTAGAATTCATTATGGATGGTTTAATGCCAGTTTTGCTACGTTGGAAGTAAAAGAAGAAACCTTTCAAGGTAAAAATGTTTACCACGTAGTAGGAAAAGGAAAATCGACAGGGCTGTTAGATTTATTTTTTAAAGTAGATGACACTTATGAAACTTATATTGAAGAAACTTCGCAGCTTCCTTTAAAATTTAAAAGGGATATAAACGAAGGTGGACATACCAAGAATAAAGTTATTTATTTTGACCAAGCATCCAATGAAGCTTTGGTAAAGAACTTAAAAGATAATTCAGAAAAGAAATTCAGCATACATCATAATGTGCAGGATATGATGTCGGTTTTTTATTTTCTTCGGAATAAAATTGACCCCGAGACTATTCAAGAAGGAGATGAAATTATGGTAGACTTATTTTTTGATGAAGAAAACTACCGTTTTAAGACGGTTTTTCTAGGAAGGGAAACCATAAAAACTAAGTTTGGTAAAATGAAAGCACTGAAGTTTCGACCATACGTGCAAGCAGACCGCATTTTTAAAGAAGAAGAAAGTTTAACGTTTTGGGTAAGCGACGATAAAAATAAAATGCCTTTAAAGATTGAAGCAGATCTTGCGGTAGGTTCATTAGACGCCGATTTAGAAGCTTTTAAAAAATTAAAACACCCTTTTACGATAGAAATGAAATAAATATTTTCTTATAAGTAATAAAATACATGGTTTCGAGTTGTAAAACAGTATTGCTTTAAATAATTTTGTTGCCTAAAATTTTATGCTTTTGAGAAAACTATATTCTATACTTACACTTTTTTGTTTTTGCGTATTAATTATTTCCTGTAAAGAAGAACCTAAAAAAGAAATTGCAGAGAAAACTAAAGAAGTAAAGAAAGCTCCTCCACAAATTAAGGAATATGGTTTTGTATTGAATGACTATAAAGTGGTGAGAGATACCATTAGGCCAGGGGATAGTTTTGGAGCAATTATGGATGCCAATGGCGTAACCCGAGGAGAGGTTTATTTAATTTCAGAAAAAGTAAAAGACACCTTTAACCCGGCACGAATTATAGCCGGAAAACCATATACCATTTTAAAGTCGAAAGATACTTCAGAAACGGTAAAAGCATTTATTTACGAAAACGACCGGATTAATTACACGGTCATTGATTTGCAGGATTCTGTTCGTTCTTTTAAAAATAAAAAACCCGTTTCGGTGAAAAGAAAAATGACTTCTGGAGTTATTACTTCCAGTCTTTCCGAAGCGATGGATAATGCTGGTTTAAGCGTTTTACTTACCGATAAGCTTTCAGATATATACCAATGGAAAATAGATTTCTTTAAAATCCAGAAAGGAGATCAATTCAAATTAATTTATAACGAACGTTGGATTAACGATACCATTTATGGCGGAGTTAAAAACATTGAAGCTGCTGTTTTTAAACATTACGACAGCCCTTATTATGCTTTTAGCTTTGGAAAGGATAGTTTAAGTGGTTTCCCTAAATTTTATGATGAAGAGGCCAATTCTATGCAAAGCTTCTTTTTAAAAGCCCCTTTAAAATTTTCGAGGATTTCTTCCCGATATACCAAAAGAAGGTTTCACCCCGTACAGAAAAGATGGAAAGCGCACTTAGGTACAGATTATGCCGCTCCTACAGGAACTCCAATTTGGAGCACTGCAGATGGCGTGGTCATTAAATCCAGTTATACGCGTGGAAACGGTAATTATGTAAAAGTTCGACATAACGAAAAATATACGACACAGTATTTACACATGACCAAACGGAATGTAAAAGTAGGGCAGCGTGTAAAACAGGGTGATATCATTGGTTTTGTGGGAAGTACAGGTTTGGCTACCGGTCCGCACGTTTGTTACCGTTTTTGGGTTTACGGGAAACAAGTAGATCCTTTCAAACAAAACTTACCAAGTTCAGAGCCTTTAAAAGAAGAATTAAAGCCTGATTATTTTATGGCTATTGAAAGTTTAAAGAAAGAGCTAGATAGCCTTCCTTTCAAAAAAATGCCAAAGTAAGCTTCTTGAATGTTATGAAAATATTAAAATTTCAATGCTTGCATAACTTTTTTTTAAAACCCGCTTTCTTACTATTAATGCCTTCTTAAAATTTAAAAAGTAATATGTAGCTTCATTTGCAGTGCAAACTAATTTTAAATAATAAACTGCAAAATGAAAAAGCTATTTACAATAATGTTGCTTTTAGCAACAAGTGTGATTTTTGCTCAAGGTAAACTTACAGGTACCATTACAGATCCTGAAACAAATATGCCGTTACCAGGAGCAAATGTTATGGAGGCAGGAACTTCCAATGGTACAACTACAGATTTTGATGGAGTGTTTTCCTTAGAAGTACAAAATTCAGAAGGAGAGCTGGTGATATCCTATTTAGGTTTTGCTAAAAAAAGAGTTAGTTTTTCGGTAAACAATGGAGAAACTATAGACATAGGGGAAATTAGCCTAGAAGCAGATGCAAATGCTCTTGGGGAAATAGTAGTAGTTGGAAAAGGGGTGATAGATTTAGAGGAAGATAGAAAAACACCTATCGCTGTTTCTACTGTAACAAGTGAAGAGATTCAAAAAAGGGCAGTAGGGAACGTTGAATTTCCTCAAATTTTAAAGAATACTCCGAACGTTTATGTTTCCAATGCTTCTGGCGGATACGGTGATTCTCAAATGTTCGTGAGGGGTTTTGGACAGTCTAATACAGCTTTCTTATTAAATGGTCAGCCCATTAATGGAATGGAAGACGGTAATATGTACTGGTCGAATTGGGCAGGTTTGGCAGATATTGCTAATGCTGTACAAGTACAAAGAGGTTTAGGTTCATCAAAGTTGGCAATTTCATCAGTAGGAGGAACTGTTAATATTGTAACCAAAGCTACAAATAGAACAGAAGGGGGTTTTGCTAGATTTTTAGTGGGAAATGGTAGCTATATGAAAGGTACCGTTTCGTATGATACTGGTATTAATGACAATGGATGGGGCTTTTCTTTTCTTTTAGATTACTGGCAAGCACATAGTAAATGGGCAAACGGAACAAAAGGTCAAGGTCAAAATTATTTCTTTTCTGTAGGTAAAAAAGCAGGAAATCATAATTTCAACTTTTTGCTAACAGGAGCTCCACAATGGCACGATCAAAACTTTTCTAAAGACTTAAAATTATATGATGAATATGGATTAAAGTATAATAATAACTATGGTTTTAATAATGGAGATTATTTAACTTCTAGAAGAAATTATTATCATAAACCAGTTCTTAACTTAAACTGGGATTGGGATATTTCAGAAAAGTCAAATCTTTCTACAGTACTATATGCTTCTTTTGGTAGAGGAGGGGGAACCGGTACTTATGGGAATGGCCCTGGTTATATAAGTGGATATCCTAATGGAAATGAAGACTTACAAAGAGGTGCTTTTAATGCAAGTAATGGTTTAATAGATTGGACATACATTGAAAATGTTTACAATGCTTCTATCACTCCAGATGCAAATGGGAATAGATATGCAAAACCGGGAAGTTATGAAGGTACTGTTTTGAGAGCATCAGTGAATAATCATGCTTGGTATGGAACGGTGATGAATTATGAAAATAATATTTCTGAAAACCTTACTTTTAATGTAGGTGCAGATTTTAGATTTTATAAAGGAGATCATTTTCGACAAATAACTGATTTGCTAGGTCTTGATGGGGTTCAAGAAAGCTTTGGTGGTAATGATAATAATATTGTTACCAAGACTTTTAATCCAGACCCTTGGGCTGCGTTATTTGATTTTGCCGATGAAAATCAAAGAATCGATTATGATTATTCAGAAAATATTAATTACCAAGGAGGATTTGGTCAAGTTGAATGGGCCAACGATGAATTTTCAGTATTCGCTCAAGGAGCTATTTCCAATCAATCTTATAAGAGAGAAGATAGGGGGAATTTTGAAGGAACCAAAGAATCTAAAACTATTAATAAAACAGGATATAATATTAAAGGAGGTGCTTCTTGGACTTTTATAGAAGGACATACAGTTTTTGCGAATGCAGGAAACTATTCTAGACAACCATTTTTAGATAATGTATTTCCTAGCTATGCAGATAATACCCAGTTAGCAGATCCTGAAGTTGATAATGAAGAAATTGTTGGTTTTGAAGCCGGGTATAAATTTGAAAAAGGTAATTTTCAGTTAAACTTAAATGCTTATTATACAAGTTGGGAAAATAGGTTCCTGAGTTCTACCGGAGAATACCAGGATATTGAAAACGCAAGGTTTTTATTTACCGATATTGCTCAGGTTCACAAAGGGTTAGAATTGGATGCTACATATAAGCCAAACACTAGATGGATGATTAGAGGTTATGCCACTTTAGGGGATTGGGTTTATGATGGCTCAACTCCTGTAAGAATTAATAATGATGATACTAATAGTTTAGTTGAAACTAAAAACATAGATTTAAAAGATGTTAAGGTAGGTCAAGCACCACAAACATCAGCTGGTTTAGGAGCTAACTTTATTGCTATTCCAGAAAAGTTATCAGTAAGTCTAGATTGGAATTACTATACAGATCTGTATGGTTTTGTAGATGTGGAAGATGTTGCTTTAGCAAGTCTAAACAATGAAACCTATCAATCGGAAGAATTAAACTCTTACTCTTTATTTGATCTAGGAGCATCTTACAATTTAGATTTAGGAGGGCAAAGGTTTGTCATTACAGGAAATATGTATAATGTTTTAGATCACGAATACATTAGTCAAAAAGATAATTATGGCTATTTCTATGGAAATGGAACTACTTGGAACTTTTCCGTAAAATATAGATTCTAAAATTCTTTTCTTAGAAATTAAAAACCGCTACTGTTTGTAGCGGTTTTTTTATTCAAAAAAATTATCTTTACACTTCTAAATAATTATTATGTACAGAGCAATTTATTACCTTCATTCGTATTGGGCATATTTAGTATTATTGGTAGTGATTCTAGCTACGTTAAATGCAATTACGGGAGTGATTTCTAAACGTTCTTATGGCCCGCGTGATTTCAGGATTTCATTATTTGCTCTTATTTGTACACATATTCAATTGTTGATAGGAATTGTGCTGTTCTTTATTTCACCAAAGATCGTTTGGTTTACAGAAGGCGTTCCTGTAAAAGAGATTATGGGCGACAGTGTTTTAAGAATGTATAATGTAGAACATCCGTTAATGATGATTATTGCCGTAGTATTAATTACTATTGGTTATTCAAAGCACAAGAAGAAATTATCGTCTGCTCCTAAATTTAAAATGCTTGCTATATTTTATCCCTTAGCGCTTATCGCCATCTTGGCCATGATTCCATGGGCAGCTTGGTTTTAATTTATTTATCATAGCTCAAAATATCGCCGGGTTGGCAATCTAACACTTCGCAAATAGCCGCTAGGGTAGAAAAACGTACCGCTTTGGCTTTCCCTGTTTTTAAGATGGAAAGGTTAGCGGTGGTGATCCCTATTTTTTCCGCCAAATCTTTCGATTTCATATTACGTTGCTGTAATAGTTCATCTAAGTTGATAATAATCGCCATAACTGATTTAATTAGATAGTAAGTTCATTTTCTTCTTTAAGTTCGGCAGATTTCTTAATTATTTTAGAAATCATCGTAAAAGTTAAACCAATGATTAGAACAAAGAAGAGAAGCGAAAAGTAGCGTGGAGCAAGTTCAGGAACATTATCGGTTTTAAAATTGATACCTGTTAGCGTATAAATTATTCTTGCGCTAATCCCGGCAATAGCAGAAATGGAGAAAAATATCCCTGCATATTTAAAATATGTAGAGGCTTTCTGTGAAAAAATAGAACCTTTTAAAAATGTCTTTATAATAAATCGTAAATCATATAAGCCTAAAAAAAACAGAATTAAAGCTCCTATATTTAAGATAGATACTATAATTACCCAGTGATTATAATGCTTATATGGAGTAGCTAGATGTCGTAAAGCATCTAAATCTAAGGATATAATGGCCAAAAAGATAGCTAAAAGGGCAGCTATAATATGAAAGCCTATTAAAAAGCAAAGAATATTTATAATGGAATATAATATACGTATGGATTTCATGGTTAAAAAATTATCGATTAACGATAATAAAAATAAAATTAATTATTGAAAAACAATAATATTCCTTAATTTTTATTTTTTATTTATATAAATTGAAGAAACTTTGAGAATGTTATCAAGTTGTTAAACCCTAGTTCGAAGAACTCGTATCGTGTCTTAAAATCATTTATAACCCTTATATTTGCAGCTATAGTCGAAAAAATATGCTAATAGCCATTTTAACGGGTTTTGCTTTTGCTGTACTGTTGCTTTTTGGTGGCAAATTAGTAAAAGGCAAACTTTCCATACTTTCTACACTAATACCTTTAGGGTTGTTTATCTATTTTGCTCGATTTATCGGTGATGTATCGAGCCATAATTTTATACAAGAAAATTTTTCTTGGATTCCTAGTCTGGGCGTTAACCTAAGTTTTAAGCTCGATGGCCTTTCGTTGCTCTTCTGTTTAATGATTACCGGAATAGGAACTTTGGTTTTTGCTTATACTTCAGCCTATTTAAAAGGGCATAAATACCTAGACCGATTTTACGGATATCTTAGTGTATTTATGGGGGCAATGCTGGGCTTGGTGCTATCTGAAAATATTATTTCCCTATTTGTGTTTTGGGAATTAACCAGTATAAGTTCATTCTTTTTAATTGGCTTTAATAACGATAATCCTGCATCTCGAAAATCAGCCTTGACTGCTTTAGGAATTACAGGGATAGGCGGATTGTTACTATTGGCCGGTGGAATTGTTTTAGGGAATATTTCCGGTACCTATAATATTTCGGAAATGTTGGCCAATCGTGATTTAATATTAGGTCACGAATATTATATATTGGCAGCTTGCTTAATTTTTGGAGCAGCATTTACCAAATCTGCTCAATTTCCATTTCATTTTTGGTTGCCCGGTGCGATGAAAGCACCCACCCCTGTTTCTACTTATTTGCACTCGGCAACGATGGTGAAAGCAGGAGTTTATTTGTTGTTTAGATTAAGTCCGGTGATGGGTGGAACCGATTTTTGGAATACCACCTTAACTATTGTAGGGTTAGTTACGATGGTCTATTCAGCATTTCATGCGCTTTTTAGAACCGATATGAAAGGGATTTTAGCTTATTCTACCATTTCAGCATTGGGGATTTTAGTGTTTCTCATAGGATTGGGTACCCACGAATCTTTTTTGGCGGCAGCAGTATTTATTATTGTACACGCCCTTTATAAAGCTACTTTATTTTTAATTACCGGAGCGGTAGATCATCAAGCAAAATCGCGGGATGTGACTCAGCTTTCAGGATTGAGAAAAGTGATGCCGATAGTGGCTATTGCAGCCCTGTTAGCCGCAATTTCAAATGCCGGGATTCCACCAAGTGTGGGATTTGTAGGGAAAGACTTAATTTATGAAGGAACACTTCATATGGAAAATTCAGTGGTATTGCTTACCGCATTGGCTATTATTACCAATGTCTTGATTTCTTATGCAGGTTATGTGGCGGGTATAAAGCCATTTGTGGGCAAGCTTCCAAAACGCTATGAAAATGTGAAAAAACCTCCTTTTTGGTTATGGTTCCCTCCGCTTCTGCTAGGAACTTTAGGGTTTGTCTTTGGGATTTTTCCTGTGCTTATTCAAAATACATTAATTAAACCCATACTTTGGTCAATAGGTTTAGAAGCTTCAGAAGTGCATTTAAAATTATGGCACGGGTTCACTCCGGTTTTAGGCTTAAGTGCCTTGACCATTGGTTCTGGTATTTTACTGTATTTTCTACTGAAACCTTCTCATAAGCTAATAAGTTTTATAGCGAAATTTGACAAAGTTTCCCCGAAGTACATTATGGAAAAGATGACATGGGCTTTTGCTAGGTTTTCTGCTTTTTGGACGAATGTATTTCAAAATGGCTATTTAAGAAATTATGTTTCTACCATTACCTTGTTTCTTATCATTTTAATGGCATTTACCTTATTGCAAGAAACCACCTATAGAGTAGACTATTCCTCTTTTGCGAAACTAACGGTTTATGAAATCGTCATTCTATCGATCTTAATTTTAGCTATCGGCTTAATAGTTTTTG
Source organism: Mesonia oceanica (assembly GCF_902499555.1). Taxonomy (GTDB): domain Bacteria; phylum Bacteroidota; class Bacteroidia; order Flavobacteriales; family Flavobacteriaceae; genus Mesonia; species Mesonia oceanica. Next base: position 44,292 of record NZ_CABVMM010000013.1, on the reverse strand, counting down.
CTAAATCAAGATTAGCAGCGGTAGTTGCTACCGGAATTATGGGCTATTGTATCTGTTTGTTGTTTGTATTTTACAGTGCGCCAGATTTAGCAATGACGCAATTTGCTATTGATACCCTTACGGTAATTCTGTTTGTATTAGTATTGTATAGATTACCCAAATATTTAAAGCTCTCCGATTATAAGATGCGGATAAGGGATGGGATTTTATCTTTGGCGTTTGGAGGATTAATTACCATCTTAGCATTAGAAGTTCTTGCGCAGCCCGTTAATTCTGAAGTTTCTGATTTTTATGCGAAAAATGCATATCTATTGGCACACGGAAAAAACGTAGTGAATGTGATTTTGGTAGATTTTAGGGGGGCAGATACCATGGTAGAAATTTCAGTATTGGCAATTTCGGCAATTGGTGTATTTGGTTTATTAAAGTTGAGGTTAAAAAGTGTAGAACGTTATCAAAAGTAAGGAAAAAGCATAATGAAAACACTTATATTAAGAACAGCATCTAATTACTTGCTTCCCATATTGTTGCTTTTTTCAATATTTATATTGTTACGAGGGCATTATTTACCGGGAGGAGGTTTTGTGGGAGGTTTAATTGCCTCTATCGCTTTTGTGTTGCATGCGTTTGCCAATGGATTAAAAAACACAAAACGATTACTAAAGTTTCATCCGGGCTTCTTAATGCCGGTAGGTTTGTCGGTAGCTTTTTTGAGCGGTATCTTACCTGTATTAGCTTTAGACGAGCCTTTTATGACAAGCCTTTGGATGCACCACGCAATTCCTGTGATAGGAAAGCTCAATACCGCTTTATTTTTTGATATTGGGGTGTATATTGTGGTGCAAGGTGTAACCTTAACTATAATTTTTACAATTTCAGAATCTGCTTAATATGGAGTTTTTACTAGCAATAATAACAGGATTACTTTATGCGGCAGGATTGTATATGATGCTACGCCGAAGTTTGGTGAAGCTCATTATAGGTTTAATCATTATTAGTAACGGAGCGAATTTACTTATCTTTCTGTTAGGTAGAATTACCAAAGGGCATCCGCCAATCATCCCGGAAGGTTCTAAAGTTTTTACTGAAATTTATGCAGATCCCGTTCCGCAGGCGTTAATATTAACAGCCATTGTGATTAGTTTTGGCTTACAATCTTTTGCTATTATTTTGATAAAAAGAGCTTATCAAGTGGTGAAGACAGATGATTTAGATGAAATGAACACTATAGACGAAGATATTAAGTAAATGACAGAGCAACTTTTATTATATCCATTATTATTTCAATTGCTGTTAGCTATTTTGCTCATGTTTTTCTGGACGAAAATCAATGTGCAAAAAGTAATTAGTATAGTAGGAGGTTTTGTAGCCGTATTTCTGTCGGGACTTTTATTCTATGAAGTTTGGACTTCAGGTACGCAAACCGTTCAAGCCGCCAGTTGGAAAGCACCCTTCGGGATTACCTTTGTAGCAGATACTTTAGCAGCTACCTTGGTGCTATTAACAGCCATTTCTGGTTTAGCTGTTTCCTTTTTTTCTTCGGCTTCTGTAATTCCGGCTAGATTGCGTTTTGGGTACTTTCCTATTTATCACTTTTTGCTATTGGGATTAACCGGAGCTTTCTTAACCGGAGATATTTTTAACCTATATGTTTGGTTTGAAATTATTATTATTTCATCTTTCGTGTTAATTACGCTAGGCGGGGAAAAAGCACAAATTGAAGGTGCTGTAAAATATTTTACGTTAAACATTTTAGCTTCTATTATTTTCCTAACAGCTATTGCAGTACTTTACGGCTTAGCTGGTTCGTTGAATATGGCAGATTTATCGGTTTTAGTACCAAAACTTGAAAATCGTGGACTAGTAGAAGTAGCGGCTATTTTGTTTCTAGTAGGTTTCGGAATTAAATCAGCGGTATTTCCTTTATACTTTTGGTTGCCTGCATCGTATCATACACCGCCTTCAGCCGTTTCTGCGATTTTTGGAGGCTTGCTCACTAAGGTTGGGGTTTATGCCTTAATCAGGATTTTTAGTTTAATTTTTACCAACGATGTTTTCTTAGGACAAATTTTACTAGTGATTGCTATTTTAACCCTGTTTTCTGGAGGTGTAGGAGCATTGGTACAGAAGAATATTAAAAAGATATTTTCTTACTTAATCATTTGTCATATTGGTTTTATGATTGGTGGTTTGGCAATGTTTACTAAAGTAGCTTTAGTAGGGACTATTTTCTATCTTATTCACGATATAGTTTTAAAAACCAACTTGTTTATGATAAGTGGGCTGATTTATAGAATTAAAGGAACCAGCAATGTAAAACTCTTGGGAGATCTATATGACCAATACCCGAAGTTAAGTTTATTGATGTTCATTCCGTTTCTATCCTTAATAGGAATTCCTCCTTTCTCAGGTTTTTGGCCAAAAATTTCATTACTTACAGCTGCATTAAACACTGATAATTATGTGTTGTTGGCCTTAATTATTGTGGCTAGTTTATTAACCTTAATTGTGATTGCTAAACTTTGGTCGGAAGTGTTTTGGAAAAAAGGAGCAGTGCTTGAACCTCGTCCCCATTTTTTATATTTTGAAAAAATGACGAAAGCCAAAAAAGTACAATTTATTTTGCCTATTGTTATGCTGGCTGGGGTAACTTTGTATATTGGTTTTGGAGCGGAACATATTCAACAAGTTTCAGAAAGGATAGCTTCAGAATTAATGAACAAACAACAATATATTGATGCAGTAATGCCACAAACAGAATAAGATGAAAAACAGATTTTTATCTAACATATTGCTTACGTTTATTTGGGTGGCCATTACAGGGGATTTCACCTTTGCCAATTATTTTTTTGGTTTTGTATTAAGTTTTATCATTCTGTATGTGATTACTAAAGGAAGGGGAAGTGCTAAGTATTTCAAAATTCTTCCGAAGCTCATTGGATTTGTATTTTTCTTTTTATGGGAATTGTTAAAGGCAAATTTGCAAGTAGCTTACGATGTGATTACCCCCACTTTTTATATGACGCCCGGAATTGTAAGGGTTCCTTTAGAAGCCGAAACCAATTTAGAAATAACTTTACTGGCCAATTTAATTACCCTAACTCCCGGAACTTTAAGTCTAGACGTTTCAGATGATAGAAAAGTACTTTACGTACATGCGATGTATTTAAAAGATAAACAGGCTTTTATTGATGATATTAAAAACGGATTTGAAAAGCGTTTATTAGAGATTTTAAGATGACGATAGAAGAATATTTATACTATATCATATTGCCTATTTTAGCCATTTCTGTACTCTTGGTTTTTTGCCGATTTGTACTCGGGCCAAGTATTGCAGACCGGGTAGTGGCGCTAGATTTATTGATCACTATTGGTATTACCATTATTGCAGTTTATAGTATTGTATACTATCAATCTACCTTTCTAGATATCGCTATGATCTTGGGGCTTATCGCCTTTTTAAGTACCGTTGCGTTTTCTTATTATTTAGAGAAGAGAAATAGAAAAAAAAGAGAAAAGAAAAAGAAAGAAGATAATGCTGAGTGATATTTTAATCATCATACTTTCCAGTTTAGGCGCCTTGTTTATATTATTGGCGGCAGTAGGCTTTGTAAGAATGCCCGATAGTTACCTGAGGATATCGGTAACGACGAAAGCTGTTACCTTGGGTGTTGGACTTTTATTGGCAAGTGCAGCTATTTATTTTAATGACCTATCAGTGACTTCAAGAGTATTGGCAATCATTCTGTTTATTATTTTAACCTCACCTGTAGGAGCGCATTTAATTGCAAGGGCTTCCTATTTTTCAGGAAATAAAATGTGGGAAAAATCAGTGATGGATGAGCTGGAAGGAAAATACCGCCCCAATTCTCACAGACTCTCTAGTGGAGAGGATATAGAAGATGTAGAAAAAATGAAAGAAGAACCCGATAGGGAATCAGATTTAATTTAAAATGAAGTATCCCCACGGAATACAAAGTAAACTCCAACAACGTAAAGAAAAAAAATCACTTCGCTCGCTTTCTGTGAACGCAGAGGGCATTGATTTTTACTCGAACGATTATTTAGGCTTAGCTAAAAGCAAAACCATTTATACAGAAGCTATTCAGCTTCTTAAAAAGAAAAACCTGGAAGTAAATAGTGCTACCGGATCACGATTAATTTCGGGAAACACCCATTTTCATGAAGAAGTGGAGGCACAAATAGCAAAATTTCATCAAGCAGAAACTGCTTTATTATTTAACTCGGGCTACGATGCGAATGTAGGTTTTTTCAGTAGCGTTCCACAACGAGGCGATGTTGTGTTTTATGATGAATTAATTCACGCTTCCATTCGTGACGGTTTGCAAATGAGTTTAGCAAAAACCTATAAATTCAAGCATAATAACTTAAACGAACTCAAACGAAAAGTAGACAAGCTAACTACAAGTGGGGATATTTTTATAGTAACCGAATCTGTTTTTTCAATGGATGGAGACACTCCCGATTTAGAAAAACTTGTCAATTACTGTTCTAGGAGAAATGTTTTTTTAATAGTAGATGAAGCACATGCACTAGGAGTTTTTGGGTCAAGAGGAGAAGGAGTTATTCAACAGCAAAATTTACAAGACAAGGTTTTTGCTAGGATAATGACTTTTGGGAAAGGCTTGGGAGCTCACGGGGCAGCAGTTATAGGAAACGCTCAACTAAAAGAATTCCTTATCAATTTTGCGCGAAGCTTTATGTACACTACGGCCATTTCACCACATGCGGTTGCTACTATTTCTTCCGCTTATCAAGTTTTAGAAAGTTCTTCCGCAAAAGAAAAGCTTCAGCAAAACATTCACTATTTTCAGCAACAAGTAGAAGAATTTCAACTTACTTCAAGATTCATCAAAAGCAAATCTTCCATTCAGTCATGTTTAATACCTGGGAACGAAGAGGTGAAGAATATTGCTGAAGCGCTCCAACAGCAAGAATTTATGGTGAAACCCATTTTATCACCAACCGTTCCGGAGGGAGAAGAGCGCTTGCGTTTTTGTTTGCATAGTTATAATTCTAAAGAAGAAATTTTCTCAGTTTTGCAGTGTTTGAAAAGCGAACTGAAATGAAAGAAAACTTAGTGAAAATTGCCACTTATCAATTTTCTACGGAAGCCCAGATCTTTAAAGGCAGATTAGAAGCAGAAGAAATTCAGGTTTATATGGCAGACCAATACACGATTGATACAGATCCTTTGGTGAGTAATGCGATTGGTGGAGTTAAACTCTTTGTTGCGGCAAAAGACGAAGCGAGAGCTAAAGCAGTTTTAGAAGAATTAAGCGAATATTCTTTAGACGATCAAGGGCATCACATTCATTGCCCAAATTGTGAGAGTACCAAAATCGATTATTTTACCAATGTGAATGATGTAAAATCATTTTTAGCCTTTGTATTTAATTTTTTGCTTTTCGGACTTTACCCAATTTATACGAAATACGAATACCGTTGTGAAGATTGCAAAACGAAATTTAAACTAGAATGAAACATATTTTTGTGACGGGAATCGGAACCGAAGTCGGTAAAACGGTAGCTTCTGCTATTATTACCGAAGCGTTGGAGGCCGATTATTTTAAGCCTATTCAAGCCGGCGATTTAGAAAATTCTGATACTCATAAAGTTGAAAAACTCATTAGCAATAGCCACACCAAGTTTCATCCCAATGCTTATGCGTTAAAAACACCTATGAGTCCGCACGCTGCTGCAAAAATTGAGGAGGTTGAACTTAACGTTGAAAATATAAAACGTCCCCAAACTAAAAATGAATATTTAGTAGTTGAAGGGGCTGGAGGGGTGTTGGTTCCGTTAAATTCAAAAGAAACCATTGCAGATTTAATGCAGAAAGAAGATAAAATTATCGTGGTTTCCCGTCATTATTTAGGAAGCATTAACCATACACTTTTAACCATCGAAGCCTTAAAAAGCAGGGGCTTAACTTGTAGTGGAATTATTTTTAGTGGGGAAAAACATCCTACTACTGAAGCGATTATTGAAAAAATGACAAAGGTTCCAGTGTTGGGAAGAATCGATCAAGAACCTTATTTTGATGAAAATGTGGTCAAAGAATATGCTGAATTATTTCGGGAAAAATTGAAAAGTCTATGAGCAATTTAATAGAAAAAGACCAACAATATATTTGGCATCCTTTAACGCAGCACAAATTGAAAAAGAAAATGCTGCCAATTAAAAAAGCCAAAGGAGTGATTTTGACCGATGAAAACGGAAAAGAATACATCGACGGAATTTCATCTTGGTACACGGCAGTTTATGGGCATTGTAACGAATATATTCTCCAGAAAGTTACAGAACAAATGCAGCAATTGGACCAAGTGGTATTTAGCGGTTTTACCCATGAACCCGCTATCCAATTAGCGGAGGCCTTAGTGAATATTCTTCCGGAAGGACAACAGAAAATTTTCTTCAACGATAATGGATCTACCGCGACAGAGATAGGGATAAAAATGGCCTTGCAATACCATTATAACCAACAAAACAACCGTAAAGTGATGTTGGCTTTTGAAGAAGGTTTTCATGGCGATACTTTTGGAGCGATGTCGGTTTCAGACCTTTCTGTTTATAATGGGGCTTTTCAAGAACATTTTATAGCAGTAAAACGTATTCCCGTTCCTAATGGAGAAAACACTCAAGAGATTTTATCGCAGTTAGAAGAAATCCATCAGCAAAGCCCTTTAGCAGGGTTTATTTACGAACCTTTAGTGCAAGGTGCTGCTGCGATGAAAATGCATCATGAAGAAGGATTGGAAGAAATTTTAAAGTTCTGTAAATCGAAAGATATCATCTTGGTGGCCGATGAGGTGATGACCGGCTTCGGTAAAACCGGAAAAAACTTTGCTTCAGCGTATTTACAAACCCAACCCGATATCGTTTGTATGTCTAAAGCTTTAACCGCCGGATTGTTGCCAATGGGAGCCACCTCCTGTACGCAAAAGGTTTTCGATGCTTTTTATGATGACAATATTGCCAAAGGTTTATTCCATGGGCATACCTATACGGCCAACCCATTAGCTTGTTCGGCTGCATTAGCAGGGATTAAGTTATTGACTTCTCCGGAGATGCAGCAAAATATTCAGCAAATTCACCAACATCATTTAGCTTTTAACGAGCAAGTAAAAAATCATCCGTTGGTAGCAAATACCCGTTGTAAGGGAACCATTTTTGCCTTAGACCTTTCGGTAGAAATGTCTCGTTACGGGAATTTAAGAGATAAAATATATAATTATTTTATGTCGAAAGGCATTTATTTAAGACCCTTAGGGAAAACCATTTATATAGCCTGTCCATACGTGATTTCAAAAAGTCAGCTCCATAGAATTTATGAAGCTATTTTAAATTTATTGGATGAATTGAGAGAAGATGTTTGTTAAGGAGTAGTGTGTTTTTGTGTGAAATATATTTATTTTTAATTAAATTGATGACTTTTTCTTTTTATTTTAATTAAATAAATGTAATATTATCAATGTAATTTTATTAAGGGTTAATGTAAAAATTAGGGTTGGGGTATCCTAATTTTAAAACTTCGAACATTCTTGCTCGGAGTTTTTTTATTCTTTCTGATATTTGCATAAAAACTTTTTTGAAAGATAACATCTACATTAATTCTTTTGCTTCTATTTCTGGACTGGGAAATACTTCAGAAAAAATCTGGAAGCACTATCAACTAGGTCAACCATTATTTCAAGTTGAAGAATTTGAAGGGAAGAAAACTTATGTTTCAAAATTGTCCATAGAAGCTAAAGACGAAATTGAAGCACTTCAAATAGAAAATTCAAAATATAAGGACTTAGATCCTTCGGTATTATATGCTATGCTGGCTTCCAGAAAAGCGTTTCAAAATGCTAACTGGAATCAAGAAGATTTCGGAGTAAATATAGGTTCTTCCCGTGGTGCTACTTTTCTATTTGAAAAATACCACCAACAATTTTTGAAAGAAGGAATTACTTCTACCTTAGCTTCTCCAACGACAACTTTAGGGAATATTTCATCTTGGGTTTTACAGGATTTGCAATCAAATGGTCCTGAAATTAGTCATTCTATTACCTGTTCTACAGCTTTGCACAGCATAACCAATGCTATTGCTTGGCTAAAAAGCGGAATGGTGAATAAGTTTTTAGTGGGAGGGAGCGAAGCACCGTTAACGCCGTTTACCATCGCCCAGATGAATGCCGTTAAATTATATGCGAAGTATGACGAAAATGAAAAATTCCCTAACAGGAGTCTAGAGATAGATAAGAATAATAACACCATGATTTTAGGAGAAGCTGCCGCTAGTTTTTGCATTTCTACTTCCGCTGAAAATTCAATAGCTGAAATTACGGGTTGGGGCTACGCTTCTGAAACTTTAGTACATAGTATTTCGATTTCTAAAGATGCTAGTTGTTTACAAAAATCAATGAAAATGGCTTTAGCTCAATCAGGCTTAGAAAATGTAGATATGGTGATTATGCACGCTCCTGGAACAAAAAAAGGAGATTGGGCAGAGTTAAATGCAATAAAGGCTGTTTTTGGAGAAGAACTTCCGCTTATCACGTCCAACAAATTTTTAATAGGTCATACTTTTGGAGCTTCCGGAGCAATGAGTTTAGAAATGGCTTTGTTAATGCTTCAGCAACAAGAATTTATCGAGAATCCTTTTTTTGAAAATATTCATGATACCCAAAGTCGTTTAAAGAACATTATGGTGAATGCAGTTGGTTTTGGCGGAAATGCGGTAAGTATTATTGTTTCTAAACAATAAAATATTACTTTAGTGGGGAGTTTAAAACAGTAAATCCTCCTGAAACGCATAGTGTTTCAAGACCTGTTTTAGTATTTTTGATTTATCAATTTAGATTTTATGGCTATAAAACATCATTGGACAAAAGAAGAAATCTTAGCGATTTATAATAAACCTTTCATGGAGTTGCTTTATGAAGCAGCTACAGTTCATAGAAAACATCACGATCCCAATACCGTTCAAGTTTCTACCTTGTTGTCAATAAAAACAGGTGGTTGCCCTGAGGATTGTGGTTATTGTCCGCAAGCTGCTCGTTACCATACCGATATTGAAGGTAATGGATTAATGAGTGTAAATCAGGTAAAAGCTCAAGCATTACGGGCAAAATCTTCCGGAAGTTCACGTGTTTGTATGGGGGCGGCTTGGAGAAATGTAAAAGACGGACCTGAGTTTGATAACGTACTAGAAATGGTGAGAACCATTAATAAACTGGATATGGAAGTTTGTTGTACGTTGGGAATGCTTACGGAAAATCAAGCCAAGCGTTTAGAAGAAGCAGGATTATATGCTTACAATCATAACTTAGATACATCAGAAGAATACTATAAGGAAGTAATTTCAACACGGGGTTATGAAGATCGTTTAGAAACCTTGGGCAATGTAAGAAAAACCAATGTGACGGTTTGTAGTGGAGGAATTATTGGAATGGGTGAAAGTAAAGAAGACCGGGCGGGAATGTTGGTAGCTTTGGCAAGATTAAATCCGCAACCGGAATCGGTACCTATTAACGCATTGGTTCCTGTGGAAGGAACTCCGATGGAAGAACAAGAGCCTGTCCCTATTTGGGATATGGTAAGAATGGTGGCTACTACCCGTATCGTCATGCCAGAAACACAGGTAAGACTTTCTGCCGGAAGAACCAATATGAGTAGAGAGGGGCAAGCGATGTGTTTCTTTGCAGGAGCAAACTCTATTTTTGCCGGAGATAAATTACTTACTACGCCAAACCCAGATGTAAGTGAAGACATGCTAATGTTTCAAGATCTTGGGTTGAATGTTCAAAAACCTTTCGAGAAGCATGCGCAACGCAAATCTGTGGAGAAAGAAGCATCTCAAGTAGAAGCTTTAGGAGAAAAACCTAAATGGTCTAGGCCTGGGCATAAAATAGAACGCAACTTAGAAGCCCAAGGGAAGAAAGTAAAAGCTTAATTTTAATCGTTGGCAGATGAAATTGCAGGAGATAGATCGGGTAGATGAGATTAGTGCCAAAGATTTTATAAATAATTATGTCAAGACAAATAAGCCGGTAGTTGTTAAGAATTTATCGCATGACTGGCCGGCTTATCAGAAATGGTCATTGGATTATTTTGCAAAAGAGGCGGGAGAAGTAGAAGTTCCATTATATAATAGTGAACCTGCGAAAGGAAAAGAATACTCAAGAAAACCGGCTGCGAAAATGAAAATGAAGGATTATGTAGAAATACTGAAATCTGGTCCTACCGATCTCCGTATTTTCTTTTTCAACATTCTTCAAAAATGTCCACAACTATTAAAAGACTTTACTTATCCGGCTATTGGATTAAAGTTTTTTAAAAAATTACCGGTACTGTTTTTTGGAGGAGAAGGGTCCAGGGTACTTCTACATTATGATATAGATTTAGCCAATAATGTGCATTTTAATTTCCACGGAAAAAAAGATATTATCTTGTTTCCTTTTGATCAGCGAAAATATCTTTATCACGTTCCATACTCCATTGTTTCGATGGAAGAAATCGAATTTGATCGACCTGATTATAAAAAATACCCTGCCTTACAATACGCTGAAGGTTATCGGGTGATCTTACAGCCGGGAGAAACTTTATTTATACCAAGTGCATATTGGCATTATATGCGTTATCTAACGCCAAGTATATCTATGACCCTGCGTGCATTTCCCACTTCTCTGAAAAAGAGATTAAAGCTGATCAAGAACGTCGTTTTTATGATGAATTACGATAATTTGATGCGTAAGTTAAGAGGGCAGAAGTGGATAGATTACAAAAACAGAATTACGATAGAAAATACCAATAAAAATATTTAAGATAGTTTATGAAGCGAGAGGGGTTAAACCTGAAAGAAGTAGATCGAGTAAAAAATATCACTAAAGAAAACTTTCTAAAAAATTACTTTCAACCTCAAAAGCCGGTAATAATTGAAAACTACATTAACAATTGGCCGGCTTATCAGAAGTGGTCTTTAGATTACATAAAACAAGTTGCCGGAGATAAAATTGTACCCTTATACGATAATCGTCCGGTAAGGCATGAAGAAGGTTTTAATCAAGCTCACGCAGAAATGAAAATGCGTGATTATATAGATTTATTAAAATCTCAGCCTACCAAATACAGGATTTTTCTTTGGAACATTTTAAAAGAAGTCCCGGAGCTTCAAAACGATTTTGAATTCCCCGACTTTGGGATAAGGCTTTTAAAAAAACTTCCTATGCTTTTTTTTGGAGGGAAAGATTCCTATACTTTTATGCATTACGATATAGATTTAGCCAATATTTTCCATTTTCATTTTGAAGGAAAGAAGCAATGTATCCTTTTTGATCAGCAGCAAAATAATTATTTATATAAAGTTCCACACTCGTTAATTACGAGGGAAGATATAGATTTTTCTAATCCTGATTTTAATAAATGGCCTGCTTTACAGAAAGCAAAGGGATATGTGGCTAATTTGAATCATGGTGATATTTTGTATATGCCGGAAGGCTATTGGCACTACATGCGCTATTTAACCCCAGGGTTTTCCATGAGTTTAAGGGCAATCCCTAGAAAACCTAGAAACCTTGCTAAAGCGTTTTACAACCTAGCAATTATGCGCCATTTTGATGTGTTAATGAGAAAGTGGAAAGGACAAGCTTGGATAGATTATAAAAATAAACAAGCGGTTAAAAGAACGCATCAAAAAGCTGGTTAAGTGTTGTCTGTTTTTGCCAATTCTTGTATTTTTTCAAAAACTAGTTCGCTTTCCCAGCCACGGTAAAACAAATAATCGGCTACTTTCTTTTTCTTTTTAAGGAGATTAGGTTCTTTTGTGGTATTCCATTTTTTAACAGAAAGTTCTTCAAAAGTCTCTAAATAAGAAGGTGTGGAAATTTCTTTTAAAGCACTATCAATATTGAACCTAGAAATATTCCGAAGTTTCAATTCTCTTAGGATCCTTACTTTTCCCCATTTTTTTTGGGTGAACTTTCCCCGGGCAAAACTTTTGGCAAAGCGCTCTTCGTTTAAAAAATTATCTTGAATAAGTCGGTAGGTAATTTCTTGACGTGCTTCAGGTATCATCCGCATTTCAATGAGTTTTTTTTCAACTTCTTGATGACAGCGCTCTTGGTACGCGCAAAATTTCATCATTTTGGCAGTAGCTTCTTGTAGCGTATAGGTGGTATAATTATATCTATTCATCTTTCAGCAAAAATAAACAGAATATGTAGAGAATAAATGGGTATAAATAAAAAACGCCTTTCAATTTAAATTGAAAGGCGTTTGGAAAATTTTATTCTATCAATTCACCACTATTGTCGTGAAAATGATATTCTAAATACGTGTAAGCGTCTCTTGGTAAAATTTTTACCCATCGCTTGTGGTCAAAAAACCATTTGCTTCTGGGCGATGGAATGCCTCTTGTTAAGTAGGCTGCCACAAAAGGATGTGCCGTTAAGGTAACCTTTTTATGACCTTTTTTAATAATTTTCTGTAAGTCGGCATTAATCTTATCAATGGTCACGATAGGGGCTTCTATTTCCCCTTCTCCGTTAGGATTTTTTTCGCGGGTTTTGATGTTCATTTCCGGTCTTACGCGTTGTCTAGTAATCTGTATCAGTCCAAACTTTGTAGGAGGTAAAATTTTGTGCTTTGCTCTATCGTCACTCATTTCATCTCGTAAATGATTGTAGAGCTGTTTACGGTTCTCTGCTCTATTCATATCTATAAAGTCTACAACGATGATCCCACCCATATCACGTAAACGTAATTGTCGGGCCACTTCAGTAGCACTTATTAGGTTCACTTCTAAAGCAGTGTCTTCTTGGTTCTTTGCTTTATTGCTTCGGTTACCGCTATTTACATCTATGACGTGCATAGCTTCGGTGTGTTCAATCACCAGATAAGCGCCTCTACTCATAGAAACAGTTTTTCCGAAGGTGGTTTTTATTTGCCGTTCGATACCATATTTTTCAAAGATTGGGACATTAGATTGATACAATTTTACAATCGACTCTTTGTCGGGAGAAATCTCGCCAACATAATCTTTAATTTGCGTATAAAGCGCTTCTTCATCTGTACAAATTGAGGTGAAGGTGTCGTTAAACATATCTCTTAACAGGGAATTTGCCCGGTTAAGTTCACCTAGAACTTTAGATGGTGTGCTGGCTTTATACAGTTTTTTGCACATTCCTGTCCAACGGTTCATTAAATTTTGAACGTCTTTGTCCAGGTCTGCTACTTTTTTGCCTTCTGCAACGGTACGTACTATTACTCCAAAGCCTTTTGGCCTTATACTTTTTACAAGTCTTTTAAGCCTGTCTTTTTCTTCTTTATCTTCAATCTTCTGTGATACAGAAATTCTGTTAGAAAAAGGAACTAGCACGATGTATCTTCCGGCAAGCGAAAGTTCACTGCTAATTCTTGGGCCTTTGGTAGAAATAGGTTCTTTTACGATTTGTACCAAAATCGATTGATTTGATTTTAAAACATCAGTAATACTTCCGTTTTTATCAATATCATCTTCAAATCGATAATTCTTTAAAGAAAAATCTTTTAGTTTACCTGTGCTTACACGTTTTATGAATTTCAGCAAAGAAGATATTTGTGGTCCTAAGTCATGATAGTGTAAAAAACCATCTTTTTCGTAACCTACATTAACGAAGGCTGCGTTAAGACCGGGAACAGCTTTTCTGATTTTGGCTAAATAAATATCGCCAACAGAGAAATTGTTGTTATCATCTTCTTTGTGTAATTCTATAAGTTTTCCATCTTTTAGTAAGGCAAAATCAATAGCAGAAGAATTGGATCTAATAATTAATTCCTTATTCATCTTTCATGCGTATTAGATTTTTATCCATACCCACATAGGCAAGTATAGATGGATTAAACAAAAATTATCACAGGTTTTTAATCCTGAAAGAAGTGTCCTTTTTCCATGAACACTTCTTATGTCAATGAACTTTTCTAAACAAAAAAAGTAGTTAGAAAACTACTTTTTCTTGTGACGGTTAGCTCTTCTTCTTTTTTTACGCTTGTGCGTGGCTACCTTATGTCTTTTTCTCTTTTTACCACTTGGCATAAATAGTGTGTTTTAAATTAATAATTAGTTTTATTTAACTTCTACGTTAGATTTTACTCCTTCTACAAAAACCTTAGCAGGCTTAAATGCAGGAATATTGTGTGCGGGAATTTTGATAGTTGTATTCTTAGAAATATTTCTACCGGTTTTCTCTGCTCTTGTTTTAATGATAAAGCTTCCGAAGCCTCTTAGATATACATTATCTCCGCTTTCTAAAGAATCTTTTACTTCTTGCATAAAGGTCTCAATAGTAGCTTGTACATCACCTTTTTCCATTCCAAGTTTTTCTGAAATATTCGCTACGAGATCTGCTTTCGTCATCTTACAGTTATTTTTGTTATAAATAGGGTTACAAATTTCAAGGGCGCAAATATAAGAATTTAATATTCAATTAATCAAGCCTAATTGTTTAAATAGTAACCAAATAAAGTTTTTATTATTGCATTTTAACAAATAGAAGAATGAAATTTTATAATTTGCTGATTGATTGGTACTTATCTAACCAGCGTGATTTGCCTTGGAGAAAAACAAAACAGCCTTATCATATTTGGTTGAGTGAAATTATGCTTCAACAAACACGAGTTGCCCAAGGATTGCCCTATTATTTGCGTTTTGTGGAAGAATTTCCGAGCGTTTTTGACTTAGCTGAAGCTAGTGAAGAAAAAGTACTTAAACTTTGGCAAGGCTTAGGTTATTATTCCCGAGCAAGAAATCTCCATTTTACCGCAAAATATGTAGCAAATGAATTAAATGGTAAGTTCCCTCATACTTATAAGGAGTTAAAAAAGCTAAAAGGAGTGGGCGATTATACCGCTAGTGCTATAGCTTCCATTTGTTTTAACGAACCGGTGGCCGTGGTTGACGGGAATGTTTATCGCGTGTTGTCCCGGGTTTTTGGCGTAGATACACCTATTAATTCTACTGAAGGGATAAAAGAATTTAAAAATTTAGCAGAAGAAAAACTTGATAAAGAGAATGCAAGTGTTTACAATCAGGCCATTATGGAATTTGGAGCATTGCATTGTAAACCCAAAAATCCGTATTGTATCACGTGTCCTTTTCAAGCGGAATGTGTAGCATTTCAACAAGGAAAAATTGAAGAATTGCCCATAAAACTCAAAAAGACCAAAGTGAAAACTAAACATTTCAATTATTTAGTAGTGGTTTCTGAAGGGAAAACAGTGATTCAGCAACGTAGAGGAAATGGGATTTGGAAAAACCTCTATCAGTTTCCACTTATAGAAACTGAAAAGGAAGTAAGTAAAACACAATTCCTGAAAGAGGAAAACTTTCTGCAATTACTAAGTGTTCCTGCCGAAAAAGTAAATTTATTCAATAAAAAACCTATAAAACATGTACTTTCGCACCGTAAATTAATGGTTAAGTTCTGGGTAATGGATTTGCCTGAAATTTCTTCTGCTTTTAAAACAAAAGAGTTTGAAGTGATTCAGCAAGAAAATATCCGACTTTATCCGGTTCCCGTTTTAATAGAAAAATTTATAGAGCAGTTCTATTTTAACAAATAAGACTTTTTCCTTACATTTACTTAAAAGCAAAGAAATGGCATCAGGTACATTAAATAAGGTTATGTTAATTGGGCACACCGGTGACGATGTGAAAATGCACTATTTTGAAGGTGGTGGTTGTATTGGGCGTTTTCCCTTGGCAACCAACGAAGATTATGTGAACAGAACTACCGGAGAACGCGTGAGCAATACCGAGTGGCATAATATCGTAGTGAGAAATAAGGCCGCTGAGGTCTGCGAAAAATACTTAAATAAAGGCGATAAGGTTTACATTGAAGGTAGAATAAAAACCAGAAAGTGGACCGATGACAAAGGGACGGAGCGTTACTCTACTGAAGTGCAATGCTCAGAATTTACCTTTTTAACGCCTAAAGAACAGAGTGGTAGTGGTAGTGGAATGCAACAACAATCTAATGGTGGCAATCCAGAACAATATCAACAACCTTCACAGCAACCATCAAACGCTGGAGCTGTAAATCCGCCACAGATGGAGGATGACGAGGAAGACGATTTACCATTTTAAGTTGAATTAAACACAAAAATTTGGACCCTGACCCTTCCAGTTTATTTTTATTTCTAGCGGTAGATTTCTCCCATTTTTTTGGGATAATTGTCCTTGTTTTATTGTTAGTCTGTTCGGCTTTGATTTCCGGTTCAGAAGTAGCTTTGTTTTCGCTTACTCCTGCAGATTTTGATGTAAAAGACGGAAATGTTTCCTCAAAACAACAAATTTTAATTCGGCTTTTAGACCGACCTAAAAAACTATTAGCTACCATTTTGGTGGCCAATAATTTTGTAAATATAGCGGTCGTACTTTTGTTTGAGTCGCTAAGTAATAGTTGGTTTAAGAACGTAAATTCTTCCATCAACCTGTATTACTTTCAACTAGATTTGGTTTTTTTCTTAAAAGTAATTGTCGTTACTTTTCTAATCTTGCTATTTGGCGAGATCTTGCCTAAGATTTATGCCAGTAGAAACAAAGTTATTTTTTCTCATTTTATGGCTTATCCGCTTTCAGTTCTCGATAAGTTATTAAGTGTATTTAGCATCCCCATGAGGCAAGTAACTTTATTAATTCATAAGCGTTTGGGGAAACAAAAATCGGCATTGAGTGTAGACCAACTTTCTCAAGCTTTAGAACTTACTTCTGAAGAAGACACCACCAAAGAAGAACAAAAAATATTAAAGGGAATTGTTTCTTTTGGAAATACAGAGGTGAAGCAAGCGATGAAGCCTCGTATTGATGTTTTTGCCTTAAAAATGGAACAAGATTTTAAGGAAGTCATTGCCGAAGTAATGGAGCACGGTTATTCTAGGATTCCGGTATACGAAGAAAATATAGATAACGTAAAAGGAATTCTTTACATCAAAGATTTGCTCCCTTACCTGGATACTAAAAATTTCAACTGGCAGAGTTTGATTCGGGATGCTTATTTTGTTCCTGAAAATAAAAAATTAGATGATTTACTGAATGATTTTAAAGACAAGAAAAACCATTTGGCAATTGTGGTAGATGAATATGGAGGTACCAGCGGTCTTATTTCTTTGGAAGATATTATT
The DNA here is from genome assembly GCF_902499555.1 of Mesonia oceanica. Lineage (GTDB taxonomy): Bacteria > Bacteroidota > Bacteroidia > Flavobacteriales > Flavobacteriaceae > Mesonia > Mesonia oceanica. The sequence goes on along the minus strand of NZ_CABVMM010000013.1, from coordinate 27,126 downwards.
GAAGAGATTGTAGGCGACATTAGTGATGAGTTTGACGATGAAGATTTGATTTTTTCTAAGTTAGATGAGCATAATTATGTTTTTGAAGGAAAAACGGCCTTAAAAGATTTTTATAAAGTTATTAAGCTGGAAGATCCCGTATATTTTGAAGAAAAGAAAGGTGAGGCAGAAACCTTGGCCGGGTTCTTATTAGAAATCTCCGGTGAGTTTCCGAAGAAAAACCAGAAAATAATTTTTGAGAATTATACGTTTACTGTAGAGGCAATCGATAATAAACGAATTAAACAAGTAAAACTGAATATTGGTAATGAAGCTAACGCAGGCAATAATAATTAGTGCTTTATTTTTAATTTTTGCTTCTTGTGAGAAAAGCTATCAGCCTAAACCTAAAGGTTTTTTAGCTTTAAACTATCCGGAAGCGAGTTATAAGAAAGCACAAATACCTTGTCCGTATTCCTTTCAGATTAATAAGAATGCCGATATAAAGGCTTCTAAAACCAACAATCCCTGTTGGTTGGATATTGAATATCCAGAGCTAAGAGGAACTATTTTTATTACCTACAAGCCGGTCACCGATAACCTTCAAAAGTTGCTTGTTGATGCACAGCGACTTCCATTGCAACATACTATTAAAGCAGATGAAATTGAAGGAGATACGTATATCAATGATAAGCATCGTACATACGGAACTTTTTATGAAGTGAAAGGTGATGCAGCTTCGCAGGCGCAATTCTACTTAACCGATAGTGTTCGTCATTTTTTAACCGGTTCTATTTACTTTAAAACCCAACCCAATTTTGACAGCATTGTTCCGGCAGCGGCCTATTTAGAGAAAGATATCCGCCGTATTATGGAGTCGTTACAATGGGCGAAAATTCAAGACTAGAAATCTTAGTTCATTTGAATAAATAGTAAGACTTTTGCAAAAAGTTTTGGCTATGAATCAGCAGCAGTTAAAATGGATTTACCTTGTAGGGCTTTCGTTGGTTTGGGGAAGTTCTTTTATTCTTATTAAAAAAGGATTGGTAGGATTAAGTCCTATTCAATTGGGAGCTTTGAGAACTTTTTTGGCAGGTATTTTCTTATTGTTGATAGGCTTTAAAAGCTTGAAAAAAATAAAAAAACATCAATGGAAATGGATTGCCGTTTCTGCTTTTCTAGGTACATTTTTTCCTGCATTTATCTTTGCCTTTGCTGAATTGAAAGTAGATAGCGCTATTGTTTCTATTTTAAATTCTACCGTACCCATTCTTTCTATTGTCTTTGGCTTTTTACTCTTCAAAATACAATCAACTAAAAATCAAATTATAGGAGTTTTGATTGGTTTGTTAGGTTCTGTGTGTTTAATAGGAAGTGGAATTCAACTTGACAATCAACAGCACTTGTTGTATTCCTTTTTGCCATTATTAGCGACGAGTATGTATGCGATTAACGTACATATTATCAAGCGATATTTACAAGAAATTCCTGCCCTTAGTATTACCGTAGGTTGCTTTACTATTTTAATGTTGCCGGCAACAATTATATTAATAATGGCAGACTTTTTTAGTCCAGAATTATTAAGCAACTCTGCTGCTCAAACTTCTATTGGTTATATCGCCATTTTATCGGTGGTAGGAACAGGAATTGCGAAGATTCTTTTTAACCGATTGGTGCAAATTTCTACACCTGTTTTTTCTACCTCGGTTACGTATTTGATTCCTGTGGTGGCTTTAAGCTGGGGGATTTTAGACGGAGAGAAATTTGAATTTCTTCAACTTCTTTCGGCATTCATTATTTTATTTGGGGTTTATATGTCCAATAGAAAAAGGAAAATAAAAAAGCCGATCCCAAAAGAATCGGCTTTAGAATAATAGTAGTGAAGATGATTATTGGAAATCAGCTTCGCTTACGCCATCGTTTATTTTAATTTCTGTGATTGAAATTTCAATTTCTTGTGGTCCAAAGCTCACGTTCATCGTGTGAGGGAATTTTACTCCTTCTGTTGCTTTGTAATTCTCATAACCTGTAGTATTGGTTACGGTTTGTCCGCCTTGTGATTGAGTAGTTACGCTCTGAACTTTTAAACCGCTTTCTGTAAGGTAATACTCTTTGGTTTTGTCGGAGGTTTTTACCACATAAGCATCTTCGCCATTCACGGCTTCGATACCCGTTAGTTCTGCATTTTCAGAAACACTTAATTCAGGAAAGACACCGCCATTGTTTTTAGCGTCTTGAATTTGCTCTTCAGTAAAATCCATTTTTTGACCTTGAGCTTCGGTATAACCGGCTTCTCCATTAAAAACAGTTTTGCTAAGGGTCATGCCATTCATCGTAACTGTTTGTAAGGATTTACCTTCTTTGGTTTGTTTGGTGATGAAATTTAAATTCATACCTTGAAAAGAAGCAGTACCAGACATAGCTACAGAATTAATACCTTCAGCAGCACTTCTTCCTCCAATAGCTTTTAAATAAGCATCGTATACATCTTTTACGGTCATTCCTTCAGGCACCGCTTTGTTGTAAACCGGTTTTTCTATACGGTTTCCTTCTTTGTCATAATAAATTACCGGAATTGTTTTACCATTATAAGTTAACTTTTCTAACTTATCGGCTACTTCACTTCCTTTCCCTGCTACTACAATTTGCATTTCATCGGTTTTGTAGTATTTGTTGGCTACGCGCATCACATCTTCTGCGGTTACTGCATTGATTTTCTTTAAGAAAGTTTCGTAGAAATCTTTAGGAAGATCGTTGGTTTCAATTTTTAAAGCGTAATCTGCAATAGTAGAAGGGTCTTCTAGGTCTAGTACAAAATCTCCGGCAAATTTGTTTTTAGCGTTGCTTAAGTCTTTGTAAGAAACTTTTTCAGTTTTAATTCTATTAATTTCTTTTAAAGTTTCTACAATAGCACTATCGGTAACGGCATTTCTAACACTTGCCATTGCTTGAAATCTACTTGCGTATTTATCTGCTCCCGTATAAGAACGGGCTCCGTAAGTGAAACCGTGTTCTTCACGAAGGTTCATGTTTAAATAACTTCCGAAGCTTCCTCCTAGAATTTGGTTAGCTACTAACACCGGAAAGTAATCTTCATCTGCCATTTGTAAATCGATGGTGTTTTGCACTCTTAATTCACTTTGAACAGCATTGGGTACATCAATAAAATCTACTTGCGTGTATTGAACTTTAGGAAGGCTTGGAAGGGCTCCTACCGGAGGAGTGCTTTCTGACCAATCTCCTAAATATTTTTTAGCCAATTTTTTTACCTCAGTGTCATCTACATCTCCTACAACTACTAAATAAGCATTTTTGGGCGAAATGAAATTATTGTAGTACGATTTTACATTGGCTAGGGTAACGTCTTCTACAGAAGCTTTTGTTTCAAACTCGCCATAAGGATGGTTTTTTCCGAAGGCTAAAAGTCCGCTAACGTTACTTGCTATACTGCTAGCACTTTTTTCTTCAGCTTTAATACCTTCAATGACTCTGTCTTTTTGATTTTGAAATTCTTCTTCCGTGAATAAAGGATTTAAAAGTCCATCTGCCATTAATTGAAAAATCTCCGGAAAGAATTTTGAAAGTGAGCTTGCGTAGGCGCTCTCGGTTCCAAAACCTACATTTGCACCATAAAAATCTATTTTTTCGTTATACTCGTCTTTGCTCATAGACTTGGTTCCATTCCCCATCATTGCGCTGTAAAGTGACTTAACACCTACTTTGTTGCCTTCTGAGTGGGGTTTGTTATCTATAATTAAGCTTGCTCTTACGCGGGGAAGCTTGTGGTTTTCCACGACCATTACCGTCAAGCCATTTTTTAGGGTGAAGGTTCTCGGTTTCTCTAAATTAATTTTAGGGGCCGGCCCAGGTTGAGGTTGTTTAGATCGGTCTATTTGTGCTTGTGCTCCCAAAACTGTTAAGCACAAAATAAAAAGTGATACTATTTTAATTTTCATTTGTTTAACTTTTTGCAATTGTTATTCAGCTTCTGGTGTTGGTAAATAATCTAAATCTAAACGTTGATTTTTATTAAGATACTTGTTCGCTACTTCTTTAATGTCTTCTCTGGTGATATCTCTATAGATTTCAATTTCTTCATTAATTAGATCTGTATCTCCATAAAGAGTGTGATAAGTTGCTAAAGAAGCTGCAATCCCTTGAACGCTACTATTGGCATTAACGAAATTGTTTTCAAACTCATTTTGAAGTTTTTGGTATTCTTTTTCAGAAATTAATTCTGTTTTCAACTTTTGAATTTCTTCATCCATAGATTCTCCTAATTGTTCTAGTGGTGTGTCTCCCATCGCTAATGCGCCAATGGTGTACATACCATAGTCTTCTTGGGATCTCGGGAAAGCAAGTACCTGAAGTGCTTCTTTGTTTTCATCTACCATTTTTTTGTACATACGAGAGCTTTTTCCGCCAGTTAAGATGGAAGAAATCATATCGAGTACATAGGCGTCTCGGGAAGTCATTGGTGGAGTTCTGTAAACAAAGATTTTAGCAGGAATCTGAATATTATCGTCAAATTCTTTAGCGACGATAGTCTCTTTAATAGGCTCTTCTTGAATATCTACGCGTTCCACTTTTGGACCTTTTGGAATGGAAGCAAAGTAATCGTTAATCCATTCTTTGGTTTGTTTTTTATCAATATCACCGGCTACTACTAAGGTTGCATTATTAGGGCCATAATATTTATCGAAAAACGCTTTAAATTCTTCTAATTTAGCGGCATCCAAATCTTCCATAGTTCCTATGGTGGTGTTTTTGTAAGGATGCTTATCGAACATGTAGTGATTGATTCCTGTTCCGTAGATGATTTTTCCGTAAGGAGCATTATCTACACGGGTTCTTTTTTCTTCTTTCACTACTTCATTTTGAGTATCTACCCCAATTTGATTGATTACTGGATGTAACATTCTTTCAGATTCCATCCATAACCCTAATTTAAGATTGTTAGAAGGGAAAGTTTCATAGTAATAAGTACGGTCTTGGGTAGTGTTGGCATTATTGCTTCCTCCGTTGGCTGCAACAATGTTGAACCATTCCCCACGATCGATATTTTCAGTTCCTTCAAATAATAAATGCTCAAAGAAATGGGCAAACCCTGTTCTTCCTTCTTCTTCATCTTTTGCTCCCACGTGATACATTACTCCAACGGTAACTACTGGGGCACTGTTATCCTGATGTAAAATTACATCTAAGCCATTGTCTAGTTTATACTCTTCAAACTCTACTTGTTGAGCAAAGCCTGCAAATGCAGATATAAGAGTAAAAGCTGCTAAGCTAATTCTTCTCATCATGTTTAATTAGATTTTGATTTGTTCCTAAGTGTTTGACATCAAAAATAAGGATTTGTTACAGGTATGTATGAATTATTCGCAGATTTTCCTCTGAATGGCTATCTATTTATAAAATTAACAACCTCTTACAATAGATTTACTGGTTTTTTTGTGAAATTTATCAATGAAAAAACTTTTATTATGAAAAATCAAGCAGTATCGGTTAAATATGGAGTAGGGATTGGGATACTTTTAATTGTCTATTTTTTTATACTTTCTATTTTTGATTTACATATGAAGCCATTTTTAAGTATGGCAAATATGGTTTTTATGGGAATAGGGATTTATAGTGCGATTAGGGTTTACAAAACCGATCATCAAAAAGATAACCTAAAAACCTTTACGTATCAACAAGGATTTCGTGTTGGACTAGTAACAGGATTTATAGCTACTATTATATTTTCTGTGTTCTTTGCGATTTATGTAAGTAATATAGAACCTGATTTTATTCCAAAAATGACTGTGAAGTGGGATGCTGGTTATGATGTTGGTGTAGGTACGATAAGTTTTATTGTGTTTTTAATGGGACTTGCTAGTACCGTGGTTTTAAGTTTAGCGCTTATGCAGATTATGAAAGATAGCTGGAACACTACACCGGGAAAAACATATACTGTTGGTAATACTAAAGAAAAGTAATTTAAATAAATTTACAGGCGTTTGTTTTTTAATTATTTAGCAGTATATTTGCACTCATTTTTAAAATAACTAATTTTTAATAAACGTTACGCCATGTACGCAATTGTAGAGATAGCAGGGCAGCAATTTAAAGTTGCGAAAGACCAAAAAGTCTTTGTTAACCGTTTAGCAGGAGAAGAAGGAGATAGTATTTCTTTTGATAAAGTACTTCTTGCAGAAGACGGTGGCAATGTTACTTTAGGCGCCCCGGTTATAGAAGGAGCTCTAGTAGGAGCAAAAATTAATCGTCACCTTAAAGGAGACAAGGTAATTGTTTTCAAAAAGAAAAGACGTAAAGGTTACCGTAAGAAAAACGGTCACCGCCAATATTTAACAGAAATCGTAATTAACGATATTTCTTTAAAAGGAGGTAAAAAAGCTGATTCATCAAAAAAAGAAGAAGCTCCAAAAACGGAAGCGAAAAAAGAGTCTAATAGCGACGATTTAAGCAAGCACACCGTAGCTGAACTAAAAGAAATGGCTAAAGATAGAGGATTAGAAGGATACTCTTCTATGAAGAAAGCTGAATTAGTTGAAGCATTAAGTAAATAATATTAATCTACTCAAAAACTTAAAACAAGATGGCACACAAAAAAGGAGTTGGTAGTTCTAAGAACGGTAGAGAGTCAGAATCGAAACGATTAGGTGTTAAGATTTTTGGCGGTCAAGCTGCTGTTGCAGGAAATATCATCGTAAGACAAAGAGGAACTGCGCATAATCCAGGAGAGAATGTGTATGCAGGAAAAGATCATACATTACATGCCAAAGTAGATGGTATCGTAAAATTCACTAAGAAAAAGAACAACAAATCTTACGTATCTATTGAGCCTTTTGAGGCTTAAGATATAGAGTCTAGTTGATTCGAAATAAAAAAAGGTTGCAACATTGTTGCAACCTTTTTTATTTTAAAATAATTATTTTAATATGATTTCTCTTCGGGCACATCGGTAAGTGTTTTCATAAAAGCGACCAATGCTTGTTCTTCTTCTTTTGTGAGTTTCAAATTGTCAAAAGGTAACGTTTGGTGGGGCAGGTCAAAACCTAGTCCGGCACCACCACCTTGGTTGTAAAAATCAACAACTTGCTCTAAGTTCTCATAGACACCATTATGCATGTAGGGTGCGGTAATAGCCACATTACGTACGGTAGGGGTTTTAAACATTCCTTTTTGAATAGGCTCCTCATACATAAAATAAAAGCCGGTATCATCATCTAACTTTTTGTTTGCAGCGGTTTTTGGTACTCCAATAACTTCTTTTTCAGTTTCAGAGAAAAAAGGAGGAACCGTACCGTTGGTAAGGGGCATAAAGTGACAAGTAGCACATAAAGCTTTCCCCATAAATAAATTCATACCTAATTTCTCTTGTGGGGTAAAGGTGTTTTCTTGTCCTCTCATATTTTTATCAAATTTAGAGCTAAAGCCATTTAAGGTAGAAATGTATGCCGATAGTGCCTTAATGGTTTCGGCGTTTGTCCATTTAGCTTTTGAGCCAAAAGCTTTTTCAAATGCTTCTACATAACTAGAATCTTTGGTAATATCACCGGAGAATTCATGAACTGAGGTATTAAACTCTTCTTTGTTGGTAAATACTCCGGAAATTTGTGCCAACAGACTTTCTGCTCTGCCATCCCAAAAGAATCCTTTTTGAAAAGCAGAATTAATCAATGTAGGGGAGTTTCTTTTTAATGGATTTCCGGTGTTGCTAAGGTTTGCAACTAAACCGTCTGCATAGCCTTTTCCGGGAATATGGCAGGTGGCGCAAGACATGTTTGCTGAGTTCGATATATTTTCATCAAAAAATAAGCGCTTGCCCAAGGCTATTTTTTCTTTAGATGGGTTGTTGTTTACTACTTGACGGAAATAATCTATGTTAAAAGAATTATCTTCAAAAAAAGTAGGTGCATCAAAATTGAACGGCTTATTGTTTACAGGCTCCCAAATATCGGAAGTTTTTCTTATTTTAACCCAACTACGCATTACGGGATTAAAATAGTCCCTTAAAAAGGTGTAACGGTCAAAGGTTTCAAAATCTGGGTTTTCTCCTATAAAATTTATAGCCTCGTTTACTTCTTTTTGAAATTTTTTATCGAGACTACTATCTTTAGAAATAATGATATTTTGAAGGCTTAACTTATAAACGTTAAGCAAATTTTTTAAGGAGGCTTTTGTTTCTTCAAGGCCTAGCTCACTTATAGGTGTGTCAAAGCCGGTAATTCCAAAACTTACGATGCGCATTAATTGCTGGTGGGTAGCTATAAAAAAGCGTTGTGCATTGAGTTTTCTCTTTTCAATGGCATCTTGTAATACGCCCATTAGCCCTCGTGTTAATTCAACCTCTCGTTTATAATCATTTTCGGCGACTCCTCCTTCATAAATAGATTCTTCGATTTTTTGAAGTCCAATAGGTAATAGCACACGCTGGGTATCGTCGGTTAGTCTAGGTAGTGCAGGGCCATTTGCTTGATGGCCAACTTCAGGATTTAGGTAAGATGCATAAGGCTCTGCTTCTTTAAAAGCCTTACGGGCTTCAATGAAATAATTTTTAGCATTAGGAGAGTTAACAGAGATTTGATTTAAACTGTCTAAATACGCTAACGTCTTTTGGATGTTTTTTAAATAATAATCTTGTGCTGCTGTCCAATCTACCCGGGCTTTTAAGGTAGAAGTTTCTTCTTCTTCTTTTTGGTGTTCTTTTTTACAAGCATAAAGTAATGTTAGTGCTAGCGTGACTGATAATAGCACTAATTTTAAAGGTATTTTCATTATTCAAAAATTTATTTTTATAGAAAAAACCCCCGTTGGAAACGGAGGTTTTATAAAATTTATTTGTTCAAGAAGTTTATCTTGGTAAACCTTGTAATAAAACAATTTGTCCTCCTTGATTGTCTTCGTAAGTACCGTCTGTAAAAGTGTGGCCGTCTCTACCTTTAAAACTATCGTCTTTCCAGTAATGAGGTTGAAGGTTTAGGATGAAGGTACCTGGCTCTCCAACTTTATCTGAAATATCAATTAAAGCTCCATATTCACCGCTTAAACCAGTGCTACCATTTGGAGCAAGATCTTGTCTTACCACAAATTCAAGTACCTCCTGAATATTGTTACCGTTTAAATCTGATTGATAGATGTATGCGGAATGCCCTCTACTAAAAGAGTTTGGATCTTCTTGGAAATAAACAAAATTTTCAGTCACGCAAATATTGTCAGGACTCTGTAATTGAGATAAGTTACCATCAGCATTATTGCTATTGGTGTTACCGCTGATAATTTGTGTTAACTGCCCTTCAAGAGGGTTGTTTTCATCTAATTCTAGCTTGTAAACTGTACCCCAGTCATTATAAGTTCCTGCGCCCGGACCACGACCTGTTACAGCAAAATATACATTACGATTGTTTGCAGTCGATCCTTTTTGGTAATCTACATCTTCAACACGCATAAAAGCAGAAGCTTGTACGGCTATACAGGCATCTTCCATTTCATTTTTAGTTAAATTTTTTCCGTTAGGAATCTCTACAAATTCAACATCATAGGTTTGTTGGAAATCAAGACTGCTTTCATTGTATATTTGATTAGAAGTTGCTGATGCTATTCCGCCATTACCATCAGAAATCTCTTTGAATCGAAGTACGTAAATTTTCCCATTTTCTAGATCGGCATCTCCGTTTTCAGATAGGTAAAGAGAAACTTGACCTTCTGAACCGCTTGAATCATCATCACCACCAATGATTACGGTCTTCCCTGGATAAGCTCCTTGAGGAAGCGGTACTGCATTTTCCCAAGAAAATTCACCTAGTGCATCTAAACCATAATCTGCACCTGGGTTTGGTGTCATGTGAGGATCAATACCTTTAACATCGTAATGAATACTTTCTGAAGCAGATAAGAATAAATCTTGTGAGCCTCCGTGGATGTCTGCTTCCCACATCGTACCACTACATTGTCTCGCGTAATCAGCAACGCTAGAGTTGAGTAACCATTCACCGGTAAGAGGGGTTAGGTTTTTGTCTAACATGATTCTTGAAACTGCGTAAGTGTCTTCTGCATTTACGATATACATATAGCCATCACTATTAGGGTCTTTTAAAAATCCTGCACCATCTTGTGCGCCTACCAATTTAAAATCATTACTTAAAGTATCAGAAGAACTTAATAATGAATAAGCATTTACGTAGTTAAATTGTGGTTTCATTGCCACAAGTGGCTTTAGGTTAGATTTGTCTGAAAACATCCCTGGTTCCGGAGTAAAGTCTTCGCCGTCTTCACCATCTTGGCCGTCAGTTCCATCTTTACCATCAACTCCATTGGTTCCATCAATTCCGTCAGTTCCATCTTCTACATCACATGAAGTGATGAAAGTTGCTATTGCACTTAGCAACATAAAATTTAAAATTAGTCTTTTAAATGTAATCATTTTTGAATAGGTTTTAGTTTTTTAAGATTTGGGTAAAACTACCTATAAATGATCTTGAGAAGGTTAATTGGACTTCTAGCTTAAGTGATAAAAACCTTAAGGCAAAGTTAAATTTATTAATTAACTGTTATTGTTTAGAATGATTATAAAGGCTAATGTTAAGAATTTTGTGTCTTTCTTAATAAAACACTGGGTTGGGCGTAAATGTAAACAGGCTACCCGTCTGGGTAGCCTGTTTATGTTGGTTTTTTAACATTACAAAATTAAGATTCGCAACTGCTACAACTTACCAAGTTGTTAACCATTTCTTTAGAAACGCTTTGGCTTCTTTGGTAATAAAGTGTTTTTACTCCCAACTTCCATGCTTCGATTAAAAGGTTATTTACTTCTTTAATAGGTACGGCAGAAGGAATATTAATATTTAAACTTTGTGACTGATCTACATATTTTTGTCGGATAGAAGCTTGTTGAATAATCTCTAACTGACTTATCTCTTTGAAGGTTTTAAACACTGCTTTTTCATGATCGCTAAGCTCTTCCAATTTTTGAACGCTACCATTATCTAGCATAATGTTTCTCCATGTATCTTCATTGTCAAGTCCTTTTTCTTGAAGTAATTGTTTAAGGTATTTATTCTTTCTAATGAAGTTTCCTTTAGAAAGACCTGCTTTATAATAATTACTGCTGAAAGGTTCAATTCCTGGAGAAGTTTGTCCTAAAATAGCCGATGAAGAAGTAGTTGGCGCAATGGCCAATGTGGTGGTGTTTCTTCTTCCGTAACCTTTTAAAACTTCAGGTTCACCATAAATCCTTGCTAATTCTTCGGTTGCTTTATCTGCTTTTGAGCGAATGTGTTTAAAGATTTCAGTAGTTTTTGCTTTGGCTTCCATTCCTTCAAACGGAATGTTGTTTTTCTGTAAATAAGAATGCCATCCCAATACTCCTAATCCTAATGCTCTGTGGCGTTTTGCAAAACGATTGGCAGAAGATAAATAGTAATTCCCTTCTGTTTTCTGAATAAATTCTTCCAGCACCGCATCTAAAAAGAAAGTAGCTAATTTAACCGCTTCTGTGTTTTTCCATTCATCGTACAATTCAAGGTTCATAGAAGATAAACAGCAAATGAACGATTCATTTTCAGAAGAAGGCAGCATAATTTCAGAACATAAGTTACTGGCGTTAATTTGCATTCCTAAATCTTTATAAACTTGAGGCTTGTTTCTGTTTACGTTATCTGAAAAGAAAATATAAGGTAAGCCTTTTTGTTGCCTGCTTTCCAATACTTTGGCCCAAACCCTTCTTTTGTCGTTATCGCCATCAATCATTTCCTGCATCCAATAATCGGATACGCAAACACCAAAGAATAGATTTTGAATAGGGTTCCCGATATTCTTGATTTTTAAGAACTCTTCAATATCCGGATGGTCAATATCTAAGTAAGTTGCGAATGCACCACGACGAACACCTCCTTGAGAAATGGTATCCATAGCGGTATCAAAAAGTTTCATGAAACTTACGGCGCCACTACTTTTACCATTGTCTGTTACGGCGCTACCACGAGCACGAAGAGAACCAAAATAACCTGAAGTACCACCACCAATTTTGGTCTGCATAATTACCTCACCAAGCTTATGGGTAATTCCTTCAATATGATCTGGAATATGTACGTTAAAACAAGAAATAGGTAGCCCTCTTTCGGTTCCCATATTTGCCCAGATGGGAGAGCTTAAACTCATCCATCCGCGTTCAATCATTTCCTGAAAAGATTCTTTTAATTCCGGTTTATACAACCTCTTAGCGGCAGCTGTAGTAATTCTATCAATGGCTCCTTCTACGGTTTCTCCTTTTAAAAGGTAACCGCGGTTAAGAATCTGTTCGCTTTCTTCATTTTTCCACCAAAGTTTTTTCCTTAGTGAATCGTTCTCTTGTATTAGTGGTAATTCGCTTGTAAACATTTTTCTCTTCAGGTTTTTTAATTAAAATAAATCGTCTGCAGTAATACTTTTATCGTGCTTGGTGTAATCTACCGGTCTTTTTGCAAAGAAATCGTCTAAGCTATTGGCAAAAACTTCTTCTTCAAACCAACGCATAGGCGCATATTCTTCAGCAGTAATATGGTAAATTTTGTCCATCCCAATTTTCTCCATACTATCATCAATACGGAATTTCATGAAATTTAATAGATCTTTTTTCTTGATGTTTTCTAATTCTCCATTTTCAAAAATCCAATCTAAAATATTGCTTTCTACTTCTAACGAATGTTTTACCGTCGCACGAATATGAGCTAGGGTTTCTTCGTCAAAAAAGTCTGGATACTCCTCTTTAATTTTATTGACCAAATATATTCCTGCATTCGCATGAATTTGCTCGTCTACAGAAGTCCAGGCAATTACATTGCTTACGTTTTTCATTAAACCTTTAAAACGGGTAAACGATAAAATAATAGCAAATTGACTGAATAGGGATACATTTTCTATAAGAATGGAGAACATAATTAAAGAAACTACGTACTGCTTATTGTCTTCAGAATTTGCATTTTGCAGTGCCTTAGAAAGATATTCTACACGATCTTTAATTACGGGAACTTCTAATAAATCCCTAAATTCATCATTATAGCCTAAAACTTCTAAAAGGCGAGAGTAAGCTTCAGAATGTCTGAACTCACATTCAGCAAAGGTGCTACCAAGTCCGTTAAATTCCGGTTTTGGGAAATGTTGATAAAGATTTCCCCAAAAGGTCTTCACGGCAACTTCAATTTGCGCAATGGCCAATAAACTATTTTTAATAGCAGTTTTCTCTGCTAGATCCAAGTGAGAATGGAAGTCTTGGGTGTCTGCAGTAAAGTCAATTTCACTATGTACCCAGAACGATTTATTAATCGCTTCTGTGAATTGTAATACATCTGGATACTCGAACGGTTTGTAGTTAATTCTTCTGTCAAAGATGGCCATAGCATATATAGTTTTTAGTTTATTTTGTCCCTCATTTTTGTAAAGATTTTGAAATCAGGCTTGTGAAAAATAAGTGCCGAAAAATTTCTTTACAAATTCGGGATAACTAAGTTACGGGATGATTCTGTTGATTTTTCAACTCCTTTAAAAAAGATTTAAAGAGGTTATTAACAATCATGTAAGGTATTGTTTTTGAGTGTTTTGTATGTGAATTTAAAATTTAGTAAACATAGGTTAATACTGCTCTAACCTAGAAATAATAATGGTTTGTTAAGTTTGTTGGATACTCAAATTTCCCCACGATAATTTTTAATAATGAAGTTTCATTTTTACTTTTTTTTTGCTTTTTAATTTCTGTAAATCTTCTAGCGCAAGGGCAAAATAATTTTCGCTTGAATGATGAATTGCAAGATTCGGTTTTTTACCAATATAAAAATGAATTGGAAATTGCCAAGAAAAGTAATTCAGTTTTAAAGATTACAGAAAAATATCTTCAGTTGGGTGATTTTTTTCAGCAAACGGAAGTTTACACCGAAGCCATCGATCAATATACTTCAGCTTTAAAAATGGCTGAACAACAGCACTTAGATTCGCTTCAAGTTATTTTGAAAAACAGAATTGGCAAAATTTACCTGTCTATTAAAAATTACGAGAAGGCAGAAACTTTTTTAATGGAAAGTATAGAAAGTGCCCAAAAGCAAAAATTCACAAAAGCAGAAGCCATTGCTGAAGAGATTTTAGGAAGCTGTTTTGAAAAAGAAGGCAACTACCTCCATGCATTAGAACATCAGCAGCGAAGCTTAGAATTGTTTACCCGTTTAAATGATGAAGAAGGGATTGCGATTGTTAACGAAAATATTGGCAGTATTTACGAAGATTTAAATCAGTTTGAAAAAGCCCACGAATACTTTCTAAAGTCGTATGCCTATTTTCAGCAAATAAAAAGCGAAAAGCAAATTAATGTGCTTAATAATATAGGTGACGTGTACCGAAAAACAAATCGGTACGAAGAGGCTTTGGGGTATACGCAAAAATCAATGCGTTTAGCAGAAAAGTTTGGCGAGAAACACCAAATAGAAAGTGCGCATAAAGATTTGGCAAAAACCTATGCTTTGTTGGAAGACCATAAAAAAGCCTACGAGCATTTATGGGAATACAATCAAATTCAAGAGCAGCAATTTTATACCCAAAACTTTAGGCAGTTAAATGTGCTACAAACCATTTATGAAACAGAACAAAAAGAAGCAAAAATAGAACTGCTTACCCAACAAAACACCATTAACAAAGCCAATCAAAATTTAATGTTACTGGGAGGCGGAGCAGTTTTATTGGTCTCCGGTATTTCGCTTTTGTTCATGAATAGAAAACGAAAAGAAAAAACCAAACTTCAGGCATACGAACAACGTGTTTTACAAGCAGAGCTAGAGAAAAAAGCCATTGAAGAGAAAAAACTTCAAGATGAAATTCAGCTAAAAACCGCTTCGCTTTCTAAATACAGTTTAAACATTGCTCAGAAAAACAAATTGCTTTCCGATCTCTCTGCTACGTTAAAAAAAATGAGCTCCCGTTCTAAAATGGATACTCAGTCAAAAATTAAAGATTTAGCAAAAGAATTGGATTTTGCCCTTCAGCAAGAAGATGAATGGGATGAGTTCATGAACTTTTTTGAAGACGTACATCCGCAATTTTTTAAAGATCTTGCTCAAGCGGCCATTTCTAAATTGAGTTCTGCTGAGTTGCGATTGGCCATGTTACTCCGCTTAAATCTTTCTTCCAAAGAAATCGCTTCCATTTTACGGGTCACTCCAGATAGTGTTCGAGTCGCCAGGTATAGGTTAAGAAAAAAGTTACCCATCAATTCCAAACAAGAATTAGTGCATTTTCTTATGAATTTATAAAAAATGGAGACTGTCTTGATTAATTGTTAGTGTAATGTAAATAAATCTTAATTGTTGCCTTAAAGTAGCCATAAAATTCACCGCTTGTTCATTGTTTGTTGCTGCTTAAAATTACAGTTAACTAATTGGTAAATATACATTTGTGCTGTTTTTAATCGCAAACTAAACTAGACTATTTATGAACTTGAAAATTACACTTGTAACATTATTTGTTGCTTTCAATTGTTGCTTTTTATACGCTCAAGAAGGGGTGGTAAGAGGTACGATTACCGATGAAAACGGAATTTACGTTCCGGGAGCTTCGGTGATGATTCAACAGCTTAAAAAAGGAACGGTTACCGATTTTGACGGAGAATTTACCTTATTGGAAATTCCTCAAGGAACCTACGAATTAGCTGTAAAATATTTAGGCTACGAAACCATCACAAAAGAAGTAGAAGTAGAAGCCGGTAAAACTACGACTGTAAAATTAGTATTGAATGCTGCTGAAACTACTTTGGGAACCGTGCAAATTATAGGAAACGGATTAAGTGCCCAGGCCAAAGCATTAAACTCACAAAAAAACAAAACCAATATTACCAACATTGTTTCTACCGAGCAAATTGGGAAGTTTCCCGATGCAAATATTGGGGATGCAGCCAAGCGAATTCCGGGGATTACGATGCAAGTTGATCAAGGAGAAGCCAGGAATATTATTGTGAGAGGTTTGGCTCCGCAACTTAACTCCGTAACCTTAAACGGAAGCAGGATTCCTTCTGCAGAAGGAGATAATCGTAACGTTCAAATGGATTTAATTCCGTCAGATATGATCCAGACCATTGAAGTTAATAAAGCCGTTACTCCAGATATGGATGGTGATGCATTGGGTGGTTCTGTAAATTTAGTAACCCGTTCTGCTCCAGAAAGTTTTAGGCTTTCGGCTACCTTAGGTTCCGGACTTAATTTTATCACCGATAAACGAATTTTAAATGGTTCTTTTTTAATTGGTGACCGTACCAAAGACGGTAAATTCGGGTATATGCTTTCGGCTTCCATCAACGATAATGATTTCGGGTCTGATAATGTGGAAGCAGATTGGGCCAATGAGTTTGAATATAATACTGGCTTGCTAGATGCCAATGGAGATGACATCCTAGAAGAACGAGCGGTAAATCCTTATGCCGAAAAATTTGAAATTAGAAAGTATTTAGTACAGCGTGTGCGTCGCAGTTTCTCGGCTAATTTTGATTATCGTTTTAACCCAAATAACTCTATCTATTTCAAATCAATGTACAACTGGAGAGACGATCGTGAGAACCGATTTGCCATGACTTCAGAGATTTTAGATGGTGAAGATATTGCAGCTGGCGATTTTGAAATTAACAATGGAAATTTAACGCGATTTCCTGCAGAAGTAACTCGGGAAACTAAAGGAGGAATTCCCGGAGGAAGAATTCAAAACCGTAGATTGGAAGACCAGCGTATGCAAAACTATACCTTAGGAGGAGATCATATCTTAGGAAATGTGAAATTTGATTGGATGGGCTCTTACGCAAAAGCTTCAGAAGAGCGTCCTCATGAACGTTATGTGGTTTATGCATCAGAATACCAAGTGAATAATGATGTTTCCAATTCAAAAAAACCTTTGCATACCGCCGTTGGAAATCCTTCATTGGCAGATTTTGAGTTAGATGAATTAACCGAAGAATACCAATATACCGAAGAAGAAGATTTTAACATGTTTGCTAATGCAGAGTTAGCTTCAGACTTTTTTGGTAACGGTGATGGTATCATTAAATTTGGTATTCGTGGAAGATTTAAAAATAAACACAGAGATAATAATTTCTTTGAGTACGAACCCTTAGAAAATAGCGGTTTAAACATAGAAACTTTGGCAGATGTAGGAACAAGAACTTATACGGGTGACGATTTCTTGGCAGGAAAACAATACCATCCAGGGACTTTTGCTTCCCCTGAGTTTTTAGGAAGTTTAGATTTTGATAATAAAAATTTATTTTAAAAAATAGATGTTCAAGATGAATACCTAAGTGAGAACTTTAAGGTAAAAGAAAATGTATATGCCGGTTATGTTATGGCTAACCAAAAGTTATCAGATAAATTAAGTGTACTTGCTGGGGTTCGTGTGGAAGCTACTCATATTGAAAGCAACGGAAACGAGGTAATTTATGATGAGGAAGGTGATTTTGATGGTTCAATGCAAGTGAACGACCAAAGTAATTATACCAACGTATTGCCGGGAGTTCATTTTAAATATGATCTTAACGATAAAACCGTATTGCGTTTAGCGTGGACTAATACATTGGCTAGGCCTAATTATTTAGACTTGGTACCTTACCAAGCGATTAATAATGAAGATGAAGAAATTACGTTAGGAAATACCGACTTAAATCCGACCACCTCAATGAACTTCGATTTTATGGCAGAATATTATTTTGGATCTGTTGGTTTGCTTTCAGGAGGTGTTTTTTATAAAGACATCAACGATTTTGTTTATACCTATGTAGTACAGGATGAATCTACCGGTTATGATATATACCAACCTTTAAATGGTGATAATGCAAGCATTTATGGAGCAGAAGTTTCTTTTCAGCGTCAATTAAACTTCTTGCCCGGTTTTGCTAAAAACTTTAGTATTTACACGAACTATACCTTCCTTCATTCTACCGCTAACGGTATTAGAAACGAAGACGGTGATGAGCGTGGCGAGTTAGATTTACCGGGATCTTCTCCTAATATGTTTAACGCTTCGCTTTCCTATTCAGATAAGAAATTCAGTGCTAGATTATCAGCTAACTTTTCTGATGCTTATTTAGATGAATTAGGCGGAAATGCATTTGAAGATCGCTATTACGATAAACAGTTCTTTTTAGATTTTAACGTCAACTTTTCCATCAATAAAAACTTAAGTCTTTACGGAAGCTTAAATAATATTACCAATCAGCCGTTACGTTATTATCAAGGAGCTAGTAACCGAACCATGCAAATGGAGTATTATGAAAGAAGGTTAACCGTAGGTCTCAAATACAATTTATACTAAGCCTAAAAATAAAAATGAAAGAAGGAAATTGTTGAAAGGCTATTCCTTAAAATACGTCATTCTGAATTTGTTTCAGAATCCCATGACAATTTTAAGGAGAAGTTGAAAAGTTCAGCTTGAAGTAGCTTACTTTTTAAATGATTTCTTTCTTTTAACCCTTATGTTTTATATGAAAAAATTATTTATTGCCATAGCAAGTATTAGTCTTATTTCTTGCGGAACACAGCTTCCGGAAATTAAACCGGATATAATTACAGATTCCACTTTGCACGATACAGATGATCCTGCCATTTGGGTGAATCAAGAGAATACAGAAGAAAGTATTGTTTTTGGAACCGATAAAGAAACCGATGGGGCCATTTATGCCTTTGATTTAAACGGGAAAATCATTGAAGAAAAAACACTTCGCGGAATGAAGCGCCCTAACAATGTAGATGTAGAATATCAGGTGAAGCTCAATGATTCTGTAACAACCGATATTTTAATGTTTACCGAAAGAGAGCGGGAGCAAATCCGCTTATTTTCTGTACCTGATATGAAACCCTTAGACCGAGGTGGTTTTAAGGTTTTTCAAGAAAAACGTGAAAATGAGTGGAACTTTCCCATGGGAATATCTATTTATAAATCGCCAAAAACCGGAAAAGCCTACGCCATCGTGGGAAGAAAAAACGGACCTAAAACCAACTATTTGCAACAATTTGAATTAGTTCCCGCAGGTGATCATATCCAATTTAAATTAGTTAGGGAATTTGGAAACTTTAGTGGTGAAAAAGAGATTGAAGCTATCGCGGTAGATGAAGAATTGGGCTATGTTTATTATTCAGATGAAAAAGTTTGTGTAAAGAAATACTACGCAGAACCCGATGCCGGTAACGAAGAACTTTCTTGCTTTGGAAAAGAAAATTTCAATAGGGATATTGAAGGAATTGCCATTGCGACTTATAAAGATGGGGAAGGCTACATTCTTGTTTCAGATCAGCAGCAAGGGACCTTTAATGTTTTCGACAGAAAAACCAACGAGTTTTTGTTTGCTAAAAATTTAGGAACTACAGAAACCGATGGTTGTGAAGTATATACCGGTTATTTAAATGAAAAGTTTCCCAACGGACTTTTCGTAGCCATGAATGATAATAAAAATTTCTATTTCTATGATTTATCAAAGATTGTTAAAGCTAAGTAATTTAATAATTGCTTGTTTATTATTCAGCTCGCTAGGGGTTCAAGCACAAAGAAAATATTACAATAAAAATGAGAATAAAAATTTAAAAGAGCTTCAGGTTGAAGAAGACGGTTATCATTTTTATGTGATTGGGGATTGGGGTAGAAACGGACATTTTAAACAAGCAGAAGTTGCCGATATTATGCAACAGGCCGGATTTATCTTGGAACCGGAGTTTATTATTTCGGTTGGTGATAATTTTTATCCCGACGGGATCGCTTCGATAGACGACCCCTTTTTAAAAAGCAGTTACGAAGATATTTATTACGGTTCTAACCTGTTTTGTCCGTGGTATGTGGTGTTAGGAAATCACGGTTACCGTGGTAACGTTCAAGCGCAAATCGATTATACCCATAAAAGTCAGCGCTGGAAAATGCCGGCTCATTATTATGAAGTTGAAAAGACGTTGGAAGACGATCAAACGAAAGCTAAATTCATCTTTTTAGATACCAATCCGTTTGAAGACGATTATTATCAAGCAGAAAAATATGCACAGGTAAAAACACAAGATACCTTAAAGCAGAAGAAATGGTTAGAGAAAACCTTAAAAAACTCTACTGCCGATTGGAATATTGTTATCGGGCATCATCCGCTTTACACTTCAGGAAAAAGAGTAGATGATGAACCTTACGTTCGCAATCATTTAGAGGAAGTGTTTGAAAAATATAAGGTGCCGGTTTATTTTGCAGGGCACGAGCATGACATTCAACATTTAAAACCGGCTGGGGTGTATACCCACCATTTTGTTTCTGGAGCAGGTTCTGAAGTGCGCCCTACGGGGATTTCAGATTTCACAAAATTTTCTCGTTCAGAACAAGGTTTTTTGATAATTAGTTTGCTATCTTCGAAAATGCTTATTCAAGCAGTGAATTGGAAAGGAGAAGTAACTTATAAAGTTGAGATACCCAAATAAAATCTCTTTCATTTACTTTCAAATGACAAAGCCCGCAATTTTGCGGGCTTTGTCTATTTATAGAATATTTATTTTTAGATTAATATCTATAGTATTCCGGTTTAAATGGTCCTTTTACTTCCACACCAATATATTCCGCTTGATCTTGAGAAAGTTCGGTTAATTCAACACCAATTTTCTCTAAGTGTAGCGCTGCTACTTTTTCATCTAAATGCTTAGGCAACATATACACTTTGTTCTCGTATTTATCTGAACGGTTCCATAATTCAATTTGAGCTAAGGTCTGGTTGGTAAATGAGTTACTCATTACAAAACTAGGATGACCCGTAGCGCAACCAAGGTTTACCAAACGTCCTTCAGCTAACAAAATAATATCTTTTCCGTCGATGGTATATTTATCAACCTGTGGTTTAATTTCCACTTTTGTGCTTCCGTGGTTTTTGTTTAACCAAGCGACATCAATTTCATTATCAAAATGACCGATGTTACAAACAATGGTTTTATCTTTCATCGCCTCGAAGTGTTCTCCACGTACAATATCTTTATTTCCGGTAGTGGTGATCACGATATCTGCTTTGTCAAGAACATTTTCTAGTTTTTTCACTTCAAAACCGTCCATCGCTGCTTGCAAAGCACAAATTGGGTCAATTTCAGTAACGGTAACGATGGCTCCGGTTCCTCTAAACGATTGTGCAGTTCCTTTTCCAACATCACCATAACCGCAAACTACGACGCGTTTTCCGGCTAACATCACATCGGTCGCACGTCTAATGGCATCTACTGCGCTTTCACGACATCCGTATTTGTTATCAAATTTAGATTTGGTCACCGAGTCGTTTACGTTAATCGCAGGCATCACTAAAGTTCCGTTTTTCATACGTTCGTATAAACGGTGAACGCCGGTAGTAGTTTCTTCTGATAATCCTCGAATGCCTTCAGCTAATTCAGGATATTTATCGAAAACCATATTGGTTAAATCACCTCCGTCATCCAAAATCATATTTAAAGGCTTACGCTCTTCACCAAAGAAAAGGGTTTGCTCAATACACCAGTTAAATTCTTCCTCATTCATTCCTTTCCAAGCGTAAACAGGAACTCCGCTGGCAGCAATAGCAGCGGCAGCTTGATCTTGTGTAGAGAAAATATTACAAGAACTCCAAGTAACTTCAGCACCTAATGCGGTTAAGGTTTCGATAAGAACAGCTGTTTGGATGGTCATATGTAAGCATCCTGCAATACGAGCGCCTTTTAACGGTTGTTCGTTTTTATATTCTTCCCGTAAAGACATTAAGCCTGGCATTTCTGCTTCAGCCAATTCAATCTCTTTACGTCCCCAATCTGCCAAGGAAATATCTTTTACTTTATAAGCCGTGTAAGGCACTGTTTTCGTACTCATATTCTTATATTTGTTATTTCGCAATTTTTCTGGTGCAAAAATACATAATATCTTATAAATTTTATGGCTCTTTATAAAACTATAACAGTAAACGAACATACTAAGGTCTTCATTTGGAAGATTGAAGAGCCGTATGAATGGTTGGCAAAAGATGTGAAATTAACGGAACATTGCCAGAATCGGGTAGATCGTATGAAGTCAGAAATTCACCGACGTGGTTTTATGAGTATTCGGCACTTATTGGCACAAGCCGGTTATACCGATTTTGATTTGTATTACGATAATGAAGGCAAACCCCATTTACGGGATGGGAATTATATTTCTATTACCCATTCGTTTGAATTCTCTGCGATTATTGTTGGTAAAAAACCTATTGGTATTGATATTGAAAAGCAGCGGGAGAAAATTTTAAAAATTGCCCAAAAGTTTACACCGTTAGATGAATATCATACGCTAGCCAATGAAGAAGCTTTAATTAGAAAACTCACAATTGTATGGGGAGCCAAAGAAGGGATTTATAAACTGGTAGGCATTCCCGGATTATTGTTTTTACATCATATTTATGTAGAAGATTTTTCTTTTGAAGATGAAGAATTAACTGCGCGTTTAAATTACCAAGGCGAACAAACCAATTTTAAGCTCAAATATATAGAGTTTGAAGGGTTTACTTGTGTCTATACACTTTTAGCAGAATAAGTATGCGAAAGAAAAATGATTTCTTACAGGCCTTTCAGGATTCTTCCCAATTATTGGCAATGCTTATGGATCCCGATAAAGTAGATCTTTCAAAAGTTGAAAATTTAGTTCAGCATTTGCCAAAAGCAACAACCCATTTATTTGTGGGCGGAAGTGAGGTAGAAGAAAAGCTGACGGAAGAACTGGTTGTTCTTTTAAAAAAACAAACTGAATTGCCTATTATTATTTTTCCGGGAGATTATACGCAAATCACCAACGAAGCCGATGCACTTTTGTTTTTGTCATTACTTTCCGGTAGAAATCCTGAGTTCCTGATTGAGCAGCAAGTAAAATCAGTAGAAAAATTAAAAAATACTTCTTTAGAAATTATCCCGACGGCTTATTTGTTAATCGATGGAGGAAAAGAAACCTCGGTGCAGCGTGTGAGTCAAACGCTTCCGATGGCACAAGAAAATATTCAGGCGATTGTAAATACCGCTTTAGCCGGAGAATATTCCGGGAAACAATTGATTTATTTAGAAGCGGGGAGTGGTGCTTCAACTAAAGTTTCCACCGCTGTTATTTCTGCCGTAAAAAAGGAAGTTTCAATTCCCATTATTGTAGGAGGTGGGATTCGGTCTGAAAAAGAAATCAAGCAAGCTTACCAAGCCGGAGCAACGATGGTGGTGGTTGGAACCGCTTTTGAAGATAACCCCGCTTTTTTGGTCTCAAATTCGGCTTCCACTTCAAAAACTGTTGAGGTTTCCAAATAAAATCAAGAAATTTATTCCCGTTTAGAAAATCACACAAAGAATGAACGAACTATTTGATTGGCTTTTTGCACAATACGAAGGCATCCCTACGTATTTGTTAATTTTAGAACTCTTCGGAGTGGTTTTTGGAATTTTAAGTGTGGTTTTCTCGAAGATGAACAACATTTGGGTTTATCCTACGGGAATCATAAGTACGCTTATATACGTGTATATCCTTCAGCAATATGGTCTGTTGGGCGATATGCTTATTAATGTTTATTATTTTTCTATGAGTATATACGGTTGGTATGTCTGGACAAGAAAAGTAGATGGTGAACATGTGACACCTATTACCAAAACCACTAAAAGGGAAAATATACAATCTGTTGGGATTTTCTTTGCAACGATGTTAGCCATAGTTTTGGTTTATGAAGTCTTCGATAAATGGGAAGCTTGGTATTCGTACACCGATATTTTTACCACCGCTATTTTCTTTGTAGGCATGTGGCTCATGGCTAAAAAGAAAATAGAAAATTGGATCTATTGGATTGTAGGCGATATCATCTCTGTTCCGCTTTATTTTTATAAAGGTTTAATGTTTAGTACTATTCTTTATTTAATTTTAACCATAATTGCGATTTATGGATATTTTTCTTGGAAAAAACTACTTTATAAAAAAGTAGAAGTTCTTACGTAAGCCGAAAGTCCCAAGAGATTGAAATAAAATAACTTCATACTTATTGAAAGTAAAGTCATTTATTTATCAATTGTTTGTTAAAAAGTACCCCTTCATCTTTACGAATACTTTATATTTTTTAACTTACCATTCCGCTTTTCATAATAAATCCAAAGCGAATTTATTATAATAAAACATATTCAATTTTAATTGAATATACAATTATTGATTAACCAACATAAGTTAGAAGAATGACAGTAGTAGAATTAACGAAAGAAGATGTAGAGCAGATAAAAAATCATGGGTTAAATAAAGAAACCGTGATTCATCAATTGGAAACTTTTAAAGAAGGCATCCCTAAAGTAGAATTGGTAAGCGCTGCAAATGTTGGAGATGGAATTCAAGCGTTTAGCAAAGAAGAAGTGCAGTTATTCTCTAACAAATATGACGATTCTAAATTAGAACGAATTAAATTTATACCCGCAAGTGGAGCCGCTTCCCGAATGTTTAAGGCTTTGCATCAGTTTTTAACAGATTACCGGCCGGAAAATACAAGTTTAGAGAAATTTTTAGCTGAACAAGATTCAGATTTGCTGAAGAAGTTTTTTGATGGAATAAACAATTTCGCCTTTTATAAAGAAGTGCTTGGGGAGGTGAAAAACGGCAACGCTAATGATCATGAACTTACCGAAGATGAACAAAAATACACTTTTGTAAAAACCCTTTTGCAAGAAGACGGACTCAATTTTTCTAACTTACCTAAAGGCTTAGTGCCTTTCCACGGCTATGAAAATTATTCCGCTACTGCTTTTGAAGAGCATTTAGTAGAAGCTTCTAAATACGCCGCAAAAGATGGAAAAGCTAAACTTCATTTTACGGTAACGGAAGATCATCTGGAAAAATTTAAAAGCACCTTTCAAGCAATTAAAGACCGGGTAGAAAAACAAACCGAAACAGAATTTGAGATTGAATATTCCTTTCAGAAAAAATCTACCGATACCATTGCGGTAGATTTTGATAACCGACCTTTTCGGGATGATGAAGGGAAAATTTTGTTTAGACCGGGTGGTCACGGAGCATTAATCGAAAATCTAAACGATCTTGATACCGACCTTATTTTTATTAAGAATATTGATAATGTCATCAAACAAGAAAACTTAGAAACCATTGTTTCCTATAAAAAAGTTTTAGCCGGAGAATTGATTAATGTACAGGAGAAAATTTTTGAAGTCCTCAACAGAATCGATCAAGATGGCTTTAACAAGCATATTTTAGCGGCAGCAAACGATTTGCTCGAAGAAAAATTAAGTGTGAAAACAAGACTCGAAACCGAAGAAGATGTTCGTAATTTTTTAGATCGCCCTATTCGTATCTGTGGGATGGTAGAAAATCAAGGAGCTCCCGGCGGAGGACCATTTTGGGTGAAAGACGGAGAAGGGAATATTTCTTTGCAAATTATTGAAGGTGCCCAAATGGATACAGATGATCCTGCACAAAATGAAATAGCACAGAATGCAACACATTTTAATCCGGTAGATTTAGTGTGTAGCGTCAGAAATTATAAAGGTGAAAAGTTTGACCTTACAAAATATGTAAATCCAAAGAAAGGTTTTATCACTCAAAAATCTAAATTTGGGAGAAACCTAAAAGCTTTAGAGCTTCCCGGGTTATGGAACGGTGGTATGGCCTATTGGAATACTATGTTTGTCGAAGTTCCAATAATTACCTTTAACCCTGTGAAGAATGTAGTTGATTTATTAAATGAAAACCATCAGGTTTAAGTTTTGCACAGTAAAGAAGAAGTGCTAAACGAAGCAGATTTAAAGCTGTTTTAAGCTCGTTTCTGCTGGGTTTAGCACTTCTTTGATCAACCATTGGTCAAAAGAAAAAAAAGCGGTCTATATCTATCTATTGGAGACCTGTGTTTTTTTTCTTTTAGTTCTTTCAAGATACCAAGCTTTTTAAAGTTCATACCTGCATAATATTTAACGCCACTTATAAAAGGGCTGGGTAGATGTCTTGTGAAAGGCAGGTCTTATCAGTACGCTTTTCACTTATCAAATTCTTTTAAAATATTCACCATCTGTTGCGGTGAAATTTACTATCCGTCTTATAATACGGTTTAAATTTAAATAATTATTCTACTTTTAAACAGGTGGGTTTTTAAGAGAAGCTTAAACACTCATGTTGAGAAATTTAACAAGCTCCAGGTATTTTCTTTTTGATATGGGAAGTGATTGACCATTCTTTAGTTCACAAGCATATCCATTCTTTTTAGTGATTTCTATGATGACATTTAGATTAATGATATAAGTTTTATGTATCCTAAAAAAAACATTGGAAGGAAGAAGCTTTTCATAGTCTCCAATATTTTTGCAAGAAACCAGCGTTGTCCCATCGGTTAAATAAAATTCGGTATACCTTCCATCTGCACGACAATACTCAATAGTCTCCGTACGAATAAATTTGGTAGAATAAACACCCGGAATAGTCATGATCCCTATTACCCCTTCTCTGCTATGATCATTTACATTTATAGAACCTATTAAACTTTTAATCTGTTCTAGGTTAGTAAACCTTTTTGCTTTAATTTGTTTAAACACTTTACTACAAGCAAACTTTAAGTCTTCAATATTTATGGGCTTCATCAGGAAAGAGGCCGTATTATATTTAAAAGACTCTAGGATATATTCATCATGGGCAGAAACGAAAATAACAACATAATCATAAGGATCAATTTTTAAGAGCAAATCAAAACCCGTTCCTTGATCTAGTTCGATATCTAAGAATAGTAGATCTGGTTTTTTTTGATTAATTAACCTTACCGCATCTTCAAATTTTGTGGAAGTACCTATTACTTTTGTATAGTCAAAACAGTAGGTCTCAATATATTCATTTAACAAGTTTAAATTATCGCTTTCATTGTCGATTAATATTGACGATAGTTGTTGTTCCATAATAATATTTGAATCATTCAAAAGTTATTGTTTACCTAAGTAAAGGAATAAATTATAATTTAATTATAATTTTAACTATTGTTCCATATTCGCCGTGGGTTGCAGGAGTTTTATCTATATAAATTACATATAAACTGCCTTTAATGGCTCTATTTGAGATTTTAATTCTTTCGTCAATTATTTCAGAAGATAATGATTTGTACTTAAATTTTTGATTCATTTTCTTCTCTAAGGAAGCCGATCTTCC
>NZ_CABVMM010000012.1 GCF_902499555.1 Mesonia oceanica | reverse complement strand
CACCGAAAATTCAGCAAGTGTAAGTTGGACCGAAAACGGAGAAGCCTCTTCTTGGGAAGTTATTTATGGAGAATCAGGTTTTGATCCAGCAACCGAAGGCGAAAGCGTCTTCGTAGCCAATAATCCCGAACTTAATTTAACGAATCTCTCGCCGAATACTGCCTATGATTTTTATGTAGAAGCCTTATGTTCAGAAGGGCAAACAGAGCTTTCAGAATCAGAGAATTTCACAACCTTAGAATTACCCTGTAATCCACCTTCTAATCTAAGTGTAACCAACATCACTGAAAATTCAGCAAGTGTAAGCTGGATGGAGAACGGTAATGCCACTTCTTGGGAAGTTATTTATGGAGAATCAGGTTTTGACCCAGCAACCGAAGGAGAAAGTATCCTTGTGGAAAATGATCCTCAGATCAATTTAACCAACCTTTCACCGAATACTACCTATGAATTTTACATAGAAGCCTTATGTTCAGAAGGGCAAACAGAGCTTTCAGAATCAGAGAATTTCACAACCTTAGAGTTACCTTGTAATCCTCCTTCCAACCTTAATGTGACCAATATCACTGAAAACTCAGCAAGTGTAAGCTGGATGGAGAACGGTAATGCCACTTCTTGGGAAGTTATTTATGGAGAATCAGGTTTTGATCCAGCAATCGAAGGAGAAAGTATTTTAGTAGCCAATAATCCCGAGCTTAATTTAACTGATCTCTCGCCGAATACTACCTATGAATTTTATATAGAAGCCTTGTGTTCAGATAATGAAACAGAACTATCAGAAGCAGTGAGTTTCACAACCTTAGAATTACCCTGTAATCCCCCTTCTAACCTTAATGTGACTAATATCACTGAAAATTCAGCAAATGTAAGCTGGACGGAGAATGGCAATGCCACTTCTTGGGAAGTTACTTATGGAGAATCAGGTTTTGATCCTGCAACCGAAGGAGAAAGTATTTTGGTAGCCGATAATCCCGAACTTAATTTAACTGATCTCTCGCCGAATACTACCTATGAATTTTATATAGAAGCCTTGTGTTCAGATAATGAAACAGAACTATCAGAAGCAGCAAGTTTCACAACCTTAGAATTTTCCTGTAATCCACCTTCCGATCTAAGTGTAACCAGTATCACTGAAAATTCAGCAAGTGTAAGCTGGATGGAGAACGGTAATGCCACTTCTTGGGAAGTTATTTATGGGGAATCAGGTTTTAATCCTTTAACCGAAGGAGAAAGTATTTTAGTAGCCAATAATCCCGAACTTAATTTAACGGATCTTTCACCTGATACCGCTTATGAATTTTATGTAAAAGCCTTGTGTTTAGATAATGAAACAGAGCTCTCTATTTCACAAAATTTTATTACAGAAGGTCTAAGTGTAAATGAATCTAATTTCAGTAGTTTCAATTATTATCCAAATCCAACAAGCTCTGTTATAAATCTGGAAGCAGGTCATAGAATAAGTCAAATTGAAATTTATTCGGTTACAGGAAAAAGGTTGATGTTCTTTCAACCCCATTCTTTAAGCAAAGAAATCAATTTAGAATCAATGGCCGCTGGTATTTATTTAATGAAAATTACGATAGAAAATCAAATCAAAACTTTCAAAATCATAAAAGAATAAATAATCTTTTAATTTAAATTATATAAACCTGAAATTATACATTTCGGGTTTTTTAGTTTATGTATTTTAGCAGAATGAAAGCGAAGTATTCTTTTATCATACCAGTTTATAACCGACCTGAAGAGGTAAGTGAACTGTTGCAGAGTTTTTATGAAATGAAAACTCAAATTTCTTATGAAATTGTAATTGTAGAGGATGGCTCCACCATCTCTTCTGATGAAATTGTGAAAGAATATAGTTCTGTCTTAAACATTCAATACCTAGAAAAAGAAAATACCGGTCCTGGCGATTCCAGAAATTATGGAATGAGGAAAGCCACCGGTGAATACTTTATTATTTTAGATAGTGATGTGGTGATGCCTAATCATTATCTTAATTCAGTAGAAGAGTTTTTAGAAGAAAACCCTGTCGATTGTTTTGGAGGGCCAGATGCCGCCAAAGAAAACTTTTCAGAAATACAGAAAGCCATTAATTTTGTGATGACCTCTTTCTTAACTACCGGCGGAATTAGAGGAAAAGAAAAATCAGTAAAAAATTACGAACCCCGTAGTTTTAATATGGGTATTTCTAGAGAAGCATTTCAAAAAACAGGAGGTTTCGGTACGATACATCCTGGAGAAGATCCCGATTTATCCATTAGAATTATAAAAGCAGGTTTTAAAATAGGATTTATAAAAGAAGCT
This sequence comes from Mesonia oceanica, assembly GCF_902499555.1. GTDB lineage: Bacteria > Bacteroidota > Bacteroidia > Flavobacteriales > Flavobacteriaceae > Mesonia > Mesonia oceanica. The sequence continues at coordinate 168,808 of NZ_CABVMM010000012.1, read as the reverse complement.
TACGTTTATCACAAAAGAAGAATTAGCTGGAAAAAATTCTACATACAGGTAAATAAATTTGGAAAAGTAAGACCTATCCTTAATTCTTGGCATCCACAAACCGCTAGTTTGGTTTTTTGGTTTCCTAGTCTATTTTCCTTAGGGTTATTTGCTAGTATTGTTTTAGCGATTTTTCAAGTTATATGGCCCGTTTTAGTTTATAGTATATATTTATTTTTAATTTTCATTTTATCAACCATTGAAAATAAATCTATAAAAATAGGTTTATTCAGTCTAAGGGCAACATTAACACAGTTTTTTGGTTACGGTTTTGGCTTTTTTAAATCTACCTACTATATTAGACTACTAGGTAAAGACCCCAAACAGGTGTTTCCTGAATTATTTTTTTAATCTATGAAGAACTTTTTTAAAAGGCTTAGATCTACCGTATTCAAAAAGACCAATTTCAAGGCTTTTTTCTTCTTTTTGTTTTTTTCAGTTCTTATATGGGTGCTTGTTCAGTTCAGTAAAAACTACCGTCAAGTAATTAGTATAAATGTTGAATATATCGATATCCCTAAAGATAAAATTGTAAAAAAGAAGAATGATGCCTTTGAGGTAAGGATGAACGATAACGGATTTAATATTGCTTGGTTTAGCTTTTTAAAACCTACTGTAAAAGTGGTATTGGACGATTTGCCAATTCAAGGAAATGATTTAATTTATAATATCGAAAAAGATAAACTTGAATTGCAACAGCAATTAGATATAGATATTGATGAGTTAACATTTTTGCAAGACACATTAGCTATTCCTTTTGTGCAAAAAAAAGTAAAAAAAATACCTATAAAATCTAGAATAGAGGTCAATTTCGCTCCAGGTTATTCTTCTAATGAAGAATTGGTAATCAAACCCGATTCCATACAAGTAAGTGGAGCTTCCACAGAAATAGATTCTTTAAAATATATTTACACTGAAAAGTTAAAGCTCACCAATGTTAAAAATGATTTAAATGGAAAGGTTAGTTTAGACACCCTCGATCAGAAAAATATTACTTTCTATAGAAATCAGGTCAGTTACTCTTTAAAAGTCGAAAAATTTACAGAGGGTAGGGCAGAAGTTCCCATTGAAGTTATCAATGCACCTCCCAATATTAATCTAAGTATATTTCCCAGACAAGCAGTGGTTATTTATGTGGTAAGTTTAGAAAACTATAAGCAGCTCAATAAAAATGGTTTTAGGGTAATTTGTGATTATAGTGAAGTGTCAGGAAACCAAACCTTTTTAATTCCTGAACTTGTAGAAAAACCGAAAGAAGTCACTTCTTCCAGATTAAATATTAATAAAGTTCAATTTGTAATTAAAAAGTGATGATTGTTGGCTTAACCGGAGGTATTGGTAGCGGAAAAACAACTGTAGCCAAAATGTTTCAACAATTGGGCATAGCTATTTTTGTAGCCGATACCGAAGCTAAAAAGCTAATGGAAAATTCTGCTGAAATTCATCAAGAGCTCATCGGTCTTTTTGGAAAAGAAGTGATCGATGAAAATGGTTTGCCCAATCGAAAACTAATCGCTGGTAAAGTATTTAAAGACAAACAACTCTTAGAAAAATTAAACCAGATTATCCATCCACGGGTAGCAGACTATTTTCAAAAGTGGAAGAAAAAACAAAACACTCCCTATATTATTTACGAAGCAGCCATCATCTTTGAAAAAAAACTTCAAGATAGATTTGATTATACCATTATCGTCACCGCTCCCAAGGAAGTGAAGATTCAGCGGGTAGTTCAACGTGATCAAATTTCTAAAGAAGAAGTAGCGGATAGGATGAAAAATCAATGGTCTGATAACAAAAAGATTAAGCTTGCCGATTTTCAAATAGAAAATAAAGATTTAGAACTCACAAAAAAGAATGTTCTCCAACTTCATAAACATCTCTTAAGCCTTGTAAACGCTTGATTTGACTGTATGTTAACATTTGGTTAAACCGTTTAATCTGTAAATGTTAAAGCTTTACATTTGGCGGTATGAATAAAAAATTGTTTTTAATCCTCATACTACTGATGAGCCTATCATTAATAGGGATAATCTTTGTTCAAGGTTATTGGATTAAAAACTCCGTTGAAACCAATGAAGAACAGTTTTCTTTCAACGCAAAGCAAGTCCTCATTAATGTTTCAGAACAACTGGAAAGACAGGAGCTAGATAAGTATTACGTACAATATGCTACCTTGGCAGATTCTACTATGCCAACTACAGCAAGGTTAAGTGAGTTGTTTCAAATAAAACAAAGTGAGCTTACCAATGAAACCTTTTATTTTTCAAATAGTCTATTACAAGAGGATTATAAGCTTTCTTCTAATTTTTTAACAGAAGAGAAAGATTCGATAGATTTTAAAAAACTGATCTCTAGTAAGGTAACTCGTATTGTTAGAAACGATCAATTTGATAGTACAAAGAAATTAAGCGCAGAAGAACGTTTTGAGCGTATTTCTAGATTAGAAGAAAATGAAAAGCTTTTGTTGCTAGAGGCCATTAAAGAAAAAGCTGCAGAATTGCCTATCTATAAACGGGTAGATAGTTCAATTATAAAAGATTTAATTGAAGCTCAATTGATGGCACGCGATATCAATTCTGATTATGAATATGCCATTTATAGCGGTGGTTTAGCCACTAAAATAAAAAGTGAAAAATTTAAAAAAGATTCACCGGGGACATACGGAATTCCCATTTTTGAATCTAAAAAAACGAATTATGAGTTATATATTAATTTCATAGATAAGAAAAAAGAAGTACTAAGCTCAATCGCTTTAATGGCATTATTAAGTATAATTTTTACATTAATTATTATTATAGCTTATTCAAGTGCCTTATCACAACTTATAAAACAACGTCAAATATCTCAGATCAAAACAGATTTTATTAATAATATGACGCACGAGTTTAAAACGCCAATTGCCACTATCAATTTAGCTTTAGACTCAGTTAAAAACCCAAAAATTTCTGGAGATCCTGACAAGGTTAAAAGGTATATGGGAATGATCAGAGATGAAAATAGGCGGATGCATGCGCAGGTAGAAAATGTGCTTCGTATGTCTAAACTCGAAAAAAACGAATTAAATATTAAAAAAGAACGCTTAGACCTTCATGAATTAGTAGAAGAAGCGATAAATCATATTGAATTGATTGTAGATGACCGTCATGGTTATGTTCAAACTCATTTTGGAGCTTTACAATCTTCTGTGTTAGCTAGCGAATCGCATTTTACTAGCGTGATTGTAAATATTCTGGATAATGCTGTAAAATATTCTCCGGGAAAACCAAAAATTGATATCTATACCGAAAATGTAAAAAACTACATTATCCTTAAAATTAGAGATCAAGGAAAAGGAATGAGCAAATCAGTTCAGAAAAAAGTATTTGAAAAATTTTATAGAGAACATACCGGAGATATTCACGATGTGAAAGGTCACGGTCTTGGACTCGCTTATGTGAAACAAATTGTTATGGATCATCACGGGCAAGTGATGGTAGAAAGTGACAAAGGAAAAGGAAGTACCTTTATAATTAAATTACCACTAATTTCTTAATATATGGAAACTGAAAACAAGAAAATTTTATTAGTAGAAGACGATCCAAATTTCGGGATTGTATTAAAAGATTATTTAGCGATGAATGACTATGAAGTAACTCATGCTAAAAATGGAATGGAAGGCTTTGAAAAGTTTAAAAAAGATGATTACGATCTTTGTATTTTAGACGTAATGATGCCTTACAAAGATGGCTTTACCCTAGCCAAAGAAATCAGAGAGAAAAATGAAGATGTGCCTATTATTTTCTTAACCGCAAAAGCGATGAAAGAAGATGTATTAAAAGGTTATAAAGTAGGGGCAGATGATTACCTGAACAAACCTTTTGATAGTGAAGTACTTCTTATGAAAATTAAGGCTATTATGCAACGTAAAGCTACCGATAGCATTGCAGATAGCAAACAATTTGAATTCCAAATAGGTGGTTTTCACTTAAACTCTAAATTAAGGTTCTTAACTTTTAGAGAAGAGGAGCCTATCAAGCTTTCTCCAAAAGAGAATGAATTATTACGTTTATTGGCATTACACGAAAATGATTTGATGCCAAGAGAATTAGCATTGACCAAAATTTGGAGGGACGATAACTATTTTACCTCTAGAAGTATGGATGTTTATATTGCTAAACTGCGTAAGTACCTTAAAAAGGATGAAGACGTGGAGATTTTAAATATTCACGGAGAAGGATTTAGACTTGTAATAAGAAATCAAGAAGAAACTAAAGCTTAATTATTGGTAATTATAAGTTTCAGTTTCAATAACTTTCCCGAGGTAAAACTTTATCTCGGGGATGTTTTGAAATCGATGAAATCAATTACCTGCTCGATAGCAGTATTGTAATTAAACCACTCAATTTCTTTATCTTTTCTAAACCAGGTTAATTGTCGTTTGGCAAATCTTCTGGTATTCTTTTTAATTTCAGAGATTGCAAATTCAAGGCTCCAATTTCCATCAAAAAATTGGAATAATTCTTTGTATCCAACTGTGTTTAACGCATTAAATTCACGTTTCTCGTAAACACGTTTAGCCTCTTCCAATAAACCTTGCTCCATCATTACGTCTACTCGTTTTTCAATACGTTCGTAAATTAATTCCCGTGGAGCGGTTAACCCAATTTTAATGGAGTTGAAGTTTCTTTCTGCTGAATTATTATTTAAAAAACCAGAATAAGGCTTTCCGCTACCTATACAGATTTCCAACGCTCGAATAACTCGATGTGGATTTTCCAAGTCTACTTTTTTAGCATAAACTGGATCTAATTCTTTTAATTGCTGCTGAAGTGATTCAATTCCTTTTTCTTCCAATTGAAGATTTAATTGTTGCCGTATGGAGGCATCTATTTTCGGGAAGTAATCTAAACCTTCTAAAACGGCTTTTACATACAAACCACTACCACCAACCATCAGTATTTTATCATGTTGTTGAAATAATGCGTTTAACTTCTCTATCGCTTCCGTTTCAAAATCACCTACCGAATAATTATCTTCTACAGAGATATGCTGAATAAAATGATGCTTGGCAGCCGCCAGTTCTTCTTTAGAAGGAACCGCGGTTCCTATTTCCATTTCTTTGAAAAACTGTCTAGAATCGGCTGAAATTATTTCGGTTTGGTAATGTTGAGCTAAGGCAATACCAATGGAAGTTTTGCCAATAGCTGTTGGGCCAACTACAGAAATAAGGCTTTTATTTTTCACGATTTAAAGAGTATCCGCAATTGTGGCAATAATCGGCGCCATCTACATGCTTTGATTCATGGCAATGATAGCAAGATTGGGTATTGGTAGACAAACTTTTTGAAGTGTTTTTTTCACCTTTAGAATATTCTGCACTTACAATTCCAGTTGGTACAGCAATTACGCCATAACCTAAAATCATAATCACAGAAGCTAAAAATTGTCCTAGTGGAGTAATTGGGTGAATATCACCAAAGCCAACGGTAGTAAGCGTAACAATACACCAGTATAAACTTACAGGAATATTGGTAAAACCACTTTCTGCACCTTCTATCATATACATGGCAGTACCAAAAACAAGGCATAGGATAAGTACAGCAAATAAAAAAACCAATATTTTTGCCCGACTATCTTTTAAGGCCTGTATTAATTTATTGCTTTCTCCAATGTAGCGGCTAACTTTTAAAATCCTAAATACACGCAACAGGCGTAAAGCCCTTACGGTAATAAGCGCGCTGCCACTTCCAGGAAGAAAAAACGAAACATAGAGGGGAATGGTAGAGAAAAAATCAATTAAACCGTAAAAACTAAAAATATATTTCGTGGGTTTTTTTATGGAAATGATCCGTAAAATGTATTCAATAGTGAACAATATGGTGATGACCCATTCTGCAGCATACATATAGTCATAAATCCACGCATCAAGTCCTTTTACACTTTCGAGCATCACAAAAAGGATGCTTAGAAAAATGATCACCAATAAAACTACATCAAAAGCTTTTCCTGCAGGCGTATCGGCCTCGTAAATTACTTCGTGTAATTTTTCACGCCAAGAGTTATTTTTAGAAGTAGTTTTCAATAAAAGTTAGTTTTTCTATTTTCCTAATTGTCAAACTGAGCCCTTCAACTTTACTCAGAATAAACTTCAGTCGAAGTATTTTAATTAATACTAATTTTTTATAAAAATTGAATGAACAGTAGGATTGTTTCCTGCATGACAACTTCGAAAATATTATAAATTACCGATAAATAAAATTTTTAATTAAAACTCAATAATTTTAAAAGGCTTGTTCTTTCGTAAATAGCTCTGAATAATATGCTGGCTATCCCGATTGTTCTTCATGGGAGTGATGATATTTTTTATCATATCAATATTATTCATTTGATAATTTAAATTGAAATATCCCATTCCACAGAATTTTCCATCTTCAATAAGAATAACGCTTTTTTCATCGACATCACGACCGCGGTCTATCACTAACATGTTCTTGTTTTCATAAGAATATTTATCAATGACTTGTCTTGCACGTTGGTTGTAATCTTCTACAGATTCTTCCCCCACACAAGCACCATAGCATTCTTTAATACTGTAATTAAAGCAGCTTCCACTGGTTTTATGCAGTCCGGTATGTTTTTGGCAAAGCTCAAATTCTTCTACAATTCGCTCCATTGTGCTTTTCGCTTGGGCACTATTGGTAAAAGTGGTGATATTTTCTTTATCGGGAGAAGCTTTTCCTATTTTAAATTGAAGGTAACCCTTTTTGTCTTTCGATTGATATAGTGCGTAGCTAAAAATATCTTTTTTTAGCGCACGATTGTATTTAGGTTTATTCTTTTTAATTTCTTCATTTTCTTTCAGCAAAGCCAATAATTCATTTCCGGTATTTTCATAAGTGACGGTATAGACCTCCTTCTGGATTTTTTTAGATTTATGATTATCACTGGTGAAATGCTGATTAATTCGTTTTTTTATGTTTTTACTTTTCCCAATATAAATCACATCGCCTTCTTCGTTATGCATATAGTAAACTCCGGTAGAAGAGGGGAGCTCATCAATAATCCGAATCAGTTTCGTGTCGAGATGAATTTTAGGATTACTACGTACCGAATGGGTAATAATTTCTTTTTGCGAATCTTTTTGAAGCAGTAATTTAAAAAGTTTAACCGTCGCTAATGCATCACCACTTGCTCGGTGACGATCGGTGAGTGGAATCCCTAAATTCTTCACCAACTTGCCTAAACTGTACGAAGGCATATTGGGGATTAGCTTTTTAGAAAGTTCTACCGTGCAAATTGACTGTCGCTGAAATTCGTAACCCAAGCGTCGAAATTCCAAACGCATAATTCGGTAATCAAACTTGGCGTTGTGGGCAACAATGGTACAATCGGTTGTAATTTCTACGATGCGTTTGGCTACTTCATAAAACTTAGGTGCATTACGAAGCATCTCATTATTAATTCCTGTTAAGTTCACCACAAAAGGCTGAATGGGGCGTTCAGGATTTACCAGACTAGTAAATTGGTCGACCACCTTATGCCCATCAAATTTATAGATGGCAATTTCTGTGACTCCTTCTTCATTATACTTTCCGCCGGTGGTTTCTATATCTACAATTGCGTACAAAAAATCTCTCCTCTAATTATAATTTCTAGCTCCAAAAATAGAGCTGCCTATTCTTACCATATTGCTTCCATTTTTAATGGCGATTGGGTAATCGCCACTCATCCCCATTGATAAAATTTTAAAATCGGGATTGTTGGCAGCAACTTCATCGTATTTCTTTTTTAAGAAAGCAAATTCTTGACCAATTTGGCTTTCATCTTCGGTTAAAGTTGCCATTCCCATGAGCCCAACTACCTTTACATTTTCCATTTGTTGGTAGGCTTCAGAAGCTAAAATGTGATCCACTTCTATAGCGTCCATTCCGTATTTTGTGTCTTCTTCAGCAATTTTAACCTGTAATAAACATTCGATCACCCGATCGTGTTCTTTGGCACGTTTATTAATTTCTTTGAGCAATTTTAATTTATGTACGGCGTGAATCAAATGAACGTAAGACGCCATATATTTTACTTTATTGCTTTGTACATGGCCAATCATATGCCATTCAATATCTTTAGGAAGTGCCTCATACTTATCGGTCATTTCCTGAATTTTATTTTCACCAAAAACTCGTTGTCCGGCTTCGTAAGCTTCTAAAAGATCTTCGTTTGGTTTGGTTTTAGAAACTGCTACTAAGCATACTTCTTCAGGAAGTTCTTCTCGGTATTTGTTGATGTTTTCTTTTATGTTAGCCATTTAAATTAAATTCTTTTTCTGAATTATTGAAACTCATAAATCGTGACGCCACTTCGTAATTTAGGCTGAATATAGGTTGATTTCGGAGGCATGGTTAAACCTTCATCTGCAATTAATTTCATCTCTCCTACATTAACCGGCAACATTCCAAAACCAATTTTAAAAACGCCTTCATCTATTTTTCCTTTAACGTACGCCATTCCATTTTTTCCATGGGAATAATCGATGCGTTTGTCGTTGCGTAAATCTTGAATTCCTAAAATAGGATTTAAGATAGTATCATACAAAATTTTAGCATCGAGTTGAGAGGTAGCATCGTCAAAATTATATTCTGATTTTCTAAGTTGAAGCGAATAAAATTCCCCTTCTAAATACATACTGAACTGATGCTTTTTTTTAGGTCTAAAATATTCGAGTCCGCGGTTTTCAATTCTGAATTTAGCATCTAATTGAATGAGAAACTCTTCTTTTGAAAGTCCGTTAAGATCGGTTATCAAACGGTTAAATTCGTGGATACGCAAATCACTTTCCGGAATGATATAAGTCATAAAGAAGTTGTACGCCTCATTGCCCGAATGTTCTGGGTTTTGATTTTTCAATTCTTCCCTTAATAAAAATGAAGAAGCCGAACGATGATGACCATCGGCGATATACAAGCATTCCATCGTCGAAAATTCTTGCTTAATTTTCTCAATCTTTGCTTCATCTTCTAATAACCACAAATAATGGGTGTCACGATAAGTTGTGGTAAACTCAAACTCAGCTCGGGTTTGCGTAATTTCTGATATAATTTCAGCTAAAACCGAATTTTCAGGATGTGTGAGTAAGACTGGTTCTGCATTAAAACCTACTGTTTTTAAATAGTCTTTAAAGGTTTCTTCCCGAAACGAAATCGTGTCTTCGTGCCGTTTAATACAATTACTTTTATAATCTTCAACACTGGCTGCGGCAATGATCCCTGTAAACTGTTCACCTTCACGGTTGATAATTCGGTACACATAATAGTAAGGTTTCGGGTCTTGAATAAAAATATCGTCTTCCTTAAATTCTTGGTAACGGTTTCTTACCAATTGAAAACGTTCTGGTCCCGAAATCTCTTTATGGTATTTATAACCCGGATTGACGATGTGTAAAAACGAAAAAGGATTGTTATCTAAACGAGCTTCCCTTTCGGCCTGCGTATAACTTTGGTAGGAACGCGATGCGATTAAACTTACTTTATCGCGTGTGGGTCGTACAGCTCGAAAGGGAAGTATGTTGGGCATAAATTTAGTTAAGCTTTAAATTGAGCGGAAACATGTTCTGCTTTTCTACTTTCTGAATAGTCGTAAAAACCTTCACCGGATTTCACACCTAATTTTCCGGCTCTTACCATATTCACCAATAATGGACATGGTGCATATTTTGGATTTTTAAAGCCATCGTACATCACTTCTAAAATCGAATGGCAAACGTCCAAACCAATAAAATCTGCTAATTGTAAAGGTCCCATAGGATGTGCCATTCCTAATTTCATCACCGTGTCGATTTCTTGAACACCGGCAACGCCATTGTAAAGTGTTTCAATGGCTTCATTAATCATTGGCATAAGAATACGGTTTGCTACAAACCCAGGGTAATCATTTACTTCGGTAGGAACTTTATTCAGTTTGGTGGAAAGCTCCATAATTGTATTGGTCACTTCGTCGCTAGTGTTATAACCTCTAATAATCTCTACCAATTTCATAATAGGCACCGGATTCATAAAGTGCATCCCGATTACTTGTTTAGGTCGCTTGGTAACGGCGGCAATTTTAGTAATAGAAATAGAACTGGTGTTAGAAGCTAAAATCGCATCCTCTTTACAAGCTGCATCTAGCGTTCTAAAAATATCCAGTTTAATTTTTTCATTTTCCGTAGCAGCTTCTACTACTAAATCTACATTTTTTACACCCTCTTCAATAGAAGTAGAGGTAGTAATATTGGCTAAGGTTTGTTTTTTATCTTCTTCGGTAATTTTTTCTTTGGCAACCATTCTATCTAAATTTTTAGAAATAGTGGCCATTCCTCTTTCAATTCCTTTTTCAGAAATATCAATAAGTTGTACTTCGTAACCAAATTGGGCAAAAGTATGTGCTATACCATTTCCCATAGTTCCGGCTCCGATAACTGCTATATTTTTCATTATAAATTTATTTAAGATTGATTTTTATTTATCAAAACTATCAATAACCATTTTCGCTACCCGAAGTGCTTGCGTACCTTGTTCTAAAGTTACAATGGGCGTAGTATTGTTATTGATAGCGTCGGCAAAAGTTTCCAGTTCGTCTAAAATGGCGTTGTTTTCATCTACTTCAGGATTATCAAAATAGATTTGTTTTTTTACGCCTTCCGCATTTTGAAGAATCATCGCAAATTCATCAGGTTGTTCTGGAGCATCTTTCATTTTTACCACTTCACATTTTTTCTCTAGAAAATCTACTGAAATGTATGCATCCCGCTGAAAAAACCTTGATTTACGCATGTTTTTTAAGGAAATCCTACTTGCCGTAAGATTGGCTACGCAACCATTTTCAAATTCGATACGCGCATTGGCAATATCTGGAGTGTCGCTAATTACAGAAACTCCGCTGGCATTTACTTTTTTCACTTTTGATTTTACCACACTTAAAATCGCATCGATATCGTGAATCATTAAATCGAGTACTACAGGAACATCGGTTCCCCGTGGATTGAATTCTGCCAACCGGTGTGCTTCAATAAACATCGGGTGGTCTATCTTATGGTTGACGGCCTGAAATGCCGGGTTAAAACGCTCTACATGACCTACTTGGCCTTTTACGCCTTTGGCGTGTGCCATTTTGGTAAGTTGCTCGGCTTCTTCTACTGTGTTGGTAATAGGTTTTTCTACAAAGAAATGTTTTCCGGCTTCAATCGCCTTTACCGCCGTATTGTAATGAGAAAAGGTAGGAGTTACAATATCGATTACATCTACTTCTTGAAGTAAATCATCGAGGGAAGTAAAACTTTTATAGTTAAATTCTTTAGCAACTTCTTCAGCGTATTTTTCATTGGCATCATGAAAACCGATGAGTTCATATTTTTCAGATTGATTTAATAGACGAAGGTGAATTTTTCCTAAATGACCGGCGCCTAAAACTCCTACTTTCAGCATATTTATTAAATGTTTTACACAAAAATACTATTTCTTTTAAAGCTGTAGTAGTAATTTTATAGAAATAGGTCAATTGCCGTATTTCTTTACCTATCATTTCTTCAGAATTTTAGCATCTAAATAATTTATGATGAAAAAAATACTTCTGTTACTATTAATTTTTAGTTCTCTTTTTGGAAATGCTCAAATCGATTTTGCCAAGCAAATAAAAAAGAAAGATTTTGATGAAATTACGTTTAAAAGTATAACGAATACCAATGGTGATGTGATTCACGGTTTTTTTATGGATAATTTGGCGGTGGGGCCTTATATGTTGAAAAGAGCCGATGGTACATTAGAATATAAAAACTATAATAGAAAGCATCAAATAGATGGTTCTATGATCACGTTTAACCAATTAGATGCTACGGTAACACTTGAAAATTATAGAAAAGGAGTGCCTGAAGGAGGAGCTTTTCAATTAAAGAATGGCAATATTGTTTGGGCCAAAACTTTTAAAAACGGAACTTCTATTGAAGACAATTTAGGGATGTACCGAGAGAAAAAAGCCAACGCTGCTAATTGTATAGGTGATTGTTTAAATGGCTTCGGTATAAAGAAGAACACGAAAATTAATTCGATTACCATTGGCTTTTTTGCTTTCGAAAGTGTAAAATATCCGGCTTTAGCTACTTATAGCGACAACGGTCAGTATTTTGGGCAATTTATTCTGGGGATCCGAGAGCAGTTTGGTGTTTATGTTTTCCCTAGTGGCAGAAAATATATTGGTTTTTGGAAAAAAGGCGATCAGGAAGGTTATGGTTTTTATTTAGATAAAGAAGGACAGGTAGAAGAGAAAGGCTATTACAAAAATGGAAGTTTAGCGATGAGTATGTAAAACCCTACTTAAAATTAATTCATTCTGAATTGTTTACCGCGACTGTTAAAAACTACTCGTTTTTTTGAAATTGAATAGCCGAAATTCTTTGTTAAAATTAGCTATTTTTGTCTTAAATAATCAGCTTTTGAAAGATACATTTAGACATCAGGGAAAACGTAAACAACTAGTGGAAGTGGTAAAAGAAAAAGGCATTCAAGATGAAAAAGTCTTGGCGGCCATTGCTAAAATACCGCGACATTTGTTTATGGACAGCTCTTTTGAAGATCACGCCTATCAGGATAAAGCTTTTCCTATTGCCGCAGATCAAACCATTTCACAGCCGTTTACGGTGGCTTTTCAGTCTGAATTGCTAGAAGTAAAACCGGGAGAAAAAGTATTGGAAATTGGAACAGGAAGTGGTTACCAAACTGCTGTTTTGTGTGAGTTGGGCGCAAAGGTTTATTCTATTGAACGTCAACAAGAATTGTATCGTAAAACCAAACGTTTTTTGACTCAGATTGGCTACCGACCTAAATATTTAAATTTTGGTGATGGGTATAAAGGCTTACCCGATTATGCACCTTTTCATAAAATAATAGTGACCGCCGGCGCTCCCTTTGTGCCCAATCCTTTATTGGCGCAATTAAAAGTGGGAGGGAAGTTAGTTATTCCCGTTGGTGACGACCCCCAAATTATGACGCTTTTTATACGTAAATCTGCTAAAGAATTTGAGAAAAAGGAATTTGGAGAGTTTCGGTTTGTACCTATGCTAGAAGATAAAAATTAGCATTTACGTCCTGATTATTTAAGAATTTAATAAGAAAGTTAAAGAAGTTGTTCTTTACTTTTATTGAAAACTTAAAACCATTTGGTATGAAAAAATTATTTGCAATTGTAGTTATCTTAGGAAGTATGGGAATTGCTCAAGCCCAAGAATTTGATTTCGGATTAAAAGCCGGTGCCAACTTTTCAAATTTGAGTGATGCCGATAATATAGATAATAGAACAGGAATATTGGCCGGAGCTTTTGTAGCATTAAAATTTAATGATAATTGGGCAATTCAACCAGAATTACTCTATTCACAACAAGGGGGAGATTCAGATTTTGGTGATGTTCATGTAGATTATGTGAATGTACCGGTAATTTTAAAATATTATTTAATTGGCGGACTCAATTTACAAGTAGGACCTCAGTTCGGGTTTGTGGTCAATGATGATTTTCCTGCCGCTGATGATATAGAAAGTCAAATAGAAGCTAATGATTTTGATATGTCGGCAGCCTTAGGAGTTGGCTACGATTTACCTTTTGGCTTACGCGTAGATGCTCGTTATAATTTAGGATTGAATGATACCTTTGATGGTGTAGATGGAAAGAATAAAGTAATTTCATTAGCTTTAGGCTATTCTTTCTTTTAGAAATGAGTTGATTTAAGAAAATATCGGAGGCTGAGTGAAATCTTTATAAAAGATTTTGTACCGAAGCTTTTAATTTGTTAGCATTTTGATATAATAAATGAATTTTAAAACCTTCAGTTAAAAATAGCTGAAGGTTTTTTTGGGCATCTAATTATAATTTTAATTGGCTTTTTAGCTTTGTGGTATTGGAAGCACCATCTACATATTTTTCGATAATATTTCCTTCGCTATCGATTACAAAATGCCAAGGGACTCCAAAATTTTTGGTTCCTTTTAATTCTTTGAGTTCATCCACTAAAGCTTTTTCTGCTCTTAGGTGATATCCTTTTAAATTAAAAAATTTAATGATTTCCTTCCATTGGGTGACTCTATTTTCTTCATCAATAGAAATATAGACTACAGGAATATTATTGGATTGCAATAGGTTGTATAAATCATCACTATGTTTAAACTCTTCTTTGCAGGGAGCACACCAACTGGCCCAGATATCAACATAAATCCGTTCGCTTTGAAGTTCTTGGGCGATGCTGTTTAAAGAAGTAAATTTTTGATGATCTAAGAAAATAGTGTCCTTGTTAAAATCTTCTTTTTGTTTTTCATGATAAGCTATAACTGGAGCTATATAAGTTTTTACATAGTTGGTGTAGGGACTATTAGGAAATTCTTTTTTAAATACTTCAAAGAGATCAATCAATTCTTTTTCAAAGTTATTGTACGTACTCACAAATATTAAATGAGCAGCAAAGAAATATTCATAATTAGATTGAGGTAGATATTTATTAGCTAAATTCATGAAATGTGAATTATATTTTCCTGATGCCATCATTCTACCGATATCTTCCACGCTGTTTTTTTCTTCATAATAATCTTTGTATATTAAAAATAGTTGTGTATAAAAATAAAACCAAGGAGAACTCATTAGATTTTCATTAGTGGCAGGTTTAATTTTATACGCATCTCTCAAAAGTTTTGAATATTCTTTTTCCGTTAGTTTATTTCTACCAAGTTTATCTAGTCTATAATTATTATAACCAATATCTACTAAAGCTCCTGCATAGTAATATTCCCTGTCATTTTTTATAAGTTGATAAAAGTTGTTAGAAATCTTCTTTTGTTTGTAAAGTTGTTGAAATTGAGCTAGCTCTTTATTTTTATTCTTATTTATCTTTTCTTTTATATTTTTTGCAATAGAATCGGTTTTATATTTAGAGGACTCCTCTGAAAAATAACCATCTAATAAAGTTTTGCTAGATAACTTGTTATAAGTTTTCTGCGCTTGACTAGTTTTACCTTGTACATTAAAATCTATTGAATCTCTAATATTGATTTGTATATTATAATTTTTGTGTGGTTCTGTAATTAAAGTGCCATAATATTTCAGGTCATTGAAAAACTCTACAAAACTGGTTTTTTCTAACTGGAGTTTTATTTTGAAATTACCTAATGAATCGGGCTGTACCGAATCTTTAATTCCAAAAAAATCGATACCGTTAATAGGTAAGCTATACTCTATTTGCTGGGGAATGTCGCCACTTATTTTTCCGTTAATGACCACAAAATCCTTTTCTTTCTCGCAGCTAACAAAATTTATGGCTAAAACGATAAAAATTATTTTGAAATAATAGTTCATAGTAAAAAGGAAATTTTCGATGAACTTTAAAGATATTAAATTATAATTTATGTAGTTTACTGAAGAATTTTATTCAGTAAAATTTGAAAGACCTATTTCTCAGAACTCTATTGTTACAGAAATAGGAAGATGGTCTGAACCTACATTTTGCCCAACCGTTCTATCGATCACATTTATATTTTTAGAAACTAAACAATGATCTAACGTAGTTTGAAGTGGAGTGAAATTGGCCGGCCACGTAGGAAGTAACCCAAAACCTAGTCGACTGTCTTTTAAATTCGCTTCTAATAACTTTTGAAAATGATTGGAAAAAGAAGAATTATTGAAATCTCCTATCACTACCAAATAATCTGAAAAATTCAATCGACTTTCCATAAGATTATTCATCTGCAGATTTCTTAGCTCAAAGGCTTTTTCATCTACAGGTGCAGCAGGGTGTGTGGCGACTATCGTGAGCTTTTTAGCATTGAAATTTAATTCACTTACTATGGAAGGTTTTTGATTGATCCCAAAGTAAGCTGTTTTAGCTTTTAGAGGATGTTTGCTTAAAACGGCAATTCCAAAATTATCTTCTCGGGGAACTAAATGATGATAAGGATAATTCTGAATAATATCCTTTAAAAGAATTTCCCACTGTGGAGTAAGTTCCATTAAAATGATTACAGTTGGATTTTCTTGTTGAATGTATTTTTCAACCAAATTTACTTCAGCATTACTGGAAAGTAAATTAATGCTGCTAATTTTTAGTTGATGTTCAGCTTCCTTGTGTTCATTTTTATTACTGAAATAGTAAGGGAGAATATAATAGGAATTCCACCCGATACTTATTAATAAAACTAGCATTGCCGGCCATTTTTTTTGGAATAGAAAAATAACCATCACAAAGCAAAAAATAGAAACCGCTAAATATTGAAGCTTAAAATTTGAAAAAATATCAATCAACCAATATTCAGGAATCAGGTTAGGTAATAGTGATAAAGCCAGCAAAAGAATACTGCATAACCAGACTAATTTCCGTAAACATTTAAACTTCTGCGATTTCATTACAAACCAATGCTTAGGCCAAACATGACGCCACCGTCAAGCCAACCCCCTTGATAAGCTTTTACATAATCTACCCTTAACAAACGGTATTTGCCAAAACCAATATTATCAATTCCTACCGAATATTCAGAATAAGGCTTCAAGCCTGTACTCCAAAGTGCATGCGTACCAATCACCATATTAAAATTAAGTGCATTTAGTCCTGGTATTTTTCCTAAAATATAGCCTTTAAAATTATGTTCGGCGTGAAGTTCTGCATAAGCATCGTTGGCGCTATAACCATAATAGGGAAGTAAGTTAAACTGACTCACCGTCGGGTCTAATTTTATATGTGTTAAATTTCCGTTGAAATGTTTATAATCAATTAAGGAAATATCATCGCCATTTAAGAATTTTCCTGCGTTTAGGGCATATTCCAAATCTCCTTTATTCTGTAAACTTACTTGCTGTCTAGCAGAAATCTTAAACAAATCAAAATTATAATCGTCAATCGTAGAAGCAAAACCCTTTTCGTAACTTAGGTATAAAGTTGGGTAATCACTATTGGTTACATTATATTTTCCGTCCGGATAATTATAATACTTTTGGTCAAAATTAATTCTTCCCGTTACACTAACTTTCGCGATGTTATGATCTTGAAATGGAGCTGAATTAAAATCATTTGGAGCCAATGGATTGTTGGAAGTATATTCTTCTTCATCTTCAATAATTTCAGGATCATCAAATAAGGCTTCCCGTCTTTCAAAAGAAGTGGAAGCATAGAAACGGAATCCATTAAAAAGTTCTTCTGAATAATTAGCTTCTACAAAAGTACGGTCGTAAATTTTTAAATAATTTTTATCAAATAAAAGCGAAGCCGCAGTGCTAACTAAAGAAGAAATAGGTTCGGTGTTGTTGATTTGCTTGGCTTCAATACCTCCACGAACTTGTAAATAAGGTTTTGACTGGTTATTAAATTTTCTGGTAATTCCACCCGCAAGCCTTAATCTTTCATCGGCAAGACCATAATTGGCAGAAGCGTTTACACTCCAATATTTGTTATAATCATCTTTCCATTTGGTGAAATTGGCAGAAAGCGTAGTATTCCAACCTTGTACGGTATTAAAACGGATACCTTCTACGGGACCACTAATATTCCACGAATATTGTTTGAAAGAATTTCTGTAACCGTATCCAAATATCACATCGGTAATCCCAAATTTATTTCGTTCCCGATCTACCGAATCTTTATAGGTTTTAGATTCCCGAATTTCCTGAATGCTATCTTTCTTTACATAATCGTTCATCTCTTCAGTAGTTAAAGGAATGGGACGAATATCTTGCCAGTAGAGGGAATCTTTTTTATTGGCATTTTCAGCAAAACTTAAAATCTCTTGGCTAAAATCGTTTTCTTGAAAATTGGGCTCAAAGTCATAATTGTTATATACAGCAGAAAACCTTCCGTTCCCGCCAATACCAAATATTTTCCAAGTAAAAGTAACGGTTTGGGAAAACTTTACCCAAAAGTCATTTTCTTCAGAATAGGTGAAATTTTGTTTAAATGCAATCTCTTCAATTGGGGCAACTTGGATAGCCTGTCCGGTGGTAGTTAATTCAAGTCCGTAAATTTCCCAAGCTTCTTCTACAATATAAATAGTACCAGAAAAAACACGATCTTTTTTCCGTAGAGGAATCACTTTTATTTTATTGATCAGATTTCCAAAATCATCATAGAAAACTCCTTCTAATTGATAATCATAGTAGTTAAAAGCATATTCGGCAATGGGCGAAACCAATTCAGCATTTAATTCAATAGTATTTTTATAGAAATTGAAATCGGCGTCTTTTGCACTATTCACACTAAAACCATTATCGTTACCACTTACTTTAGAAGCGATGATTTTCTCGTGGAAATCGTTCGGGGAACGATACTTGATTTTCGATTTTGTTTCAGAAAGATAGACAATTCCACTTCGGGTAGAGTCTAATCCACCCCCAAGGTCGCCTACTTCCTGGCCGAGGATTTTTTCCGGTGCATTTTCAATCTTCCAAAGTCCGCGTGAATAGAAATCGGCTTTATAAGATTCAATTTTGTTGAGGTTCTTTTTTCGGTTTTCAATCGCTTTTCTAATCACCCGATAGGCAGGATTTTCATTAGAATTAATCACCACTTCCTCTAAACTGGTCGATTCTTCCTTTAGGCTAACATCAAGTTGATAGGGGAATTTTTCAACAGTAATTTTTTTTCGTTCAGTTTTAAAACTCAAAAATTGAAATACCAGCGTATATTCTCCGGGTTGGTTGAGTTCTAATACATAATTACCATCTTGGTTGGAGGTAGTTCCTGTAAAACTATTTTCTAGGTAAATGTTAACGTAAGGTAGTGGCTCTCCGTTTACATCGGTTACTTTTCCTGAAATTTGGGCAGCAGCAATTCCTGCCCAAAAGAAAAGTAAAAGCAGTAAAAGTTTTTTCAAGTTGAATAGGTTTTTAGACCATTTTAGATTTTATATGTCGTATTGGATTCACTTATTAATTTTTTCATATTCAAGGAAAAAAACGTAGGCATAGCCTTAGCTACGACGAGGATTTTTAACGCAGAAGATGTGAAAATTGATGTGATTATATACGATAATATAATTTTTAAAATGGTTTTAGTTATACTCTTTTTTAATTCGGTCTAAACGACGTTTGTTCTCACGGTCTTTAATGGTTTCCCGTTTGTCGTGTGTTTTTTTACCTTTACAAAGAGCTATCACTAATTTGGCCAATCCACGTTCATTAATAAATAAACGAAGCGGAATAATAGTTAAACCAGATTGGTTAATTTGTTTTTCCAGTTTACGAAGTTCTTGCTTGTTCAATAAAAGTTTGCGTTCAGTTTTAGGATTGTGATTAAAATGCGTGGCATGAGAATATTCTTCCACGTGCATATTAATCACATATAATTCCCCTCGGTGAAATTCGCAAAAGCTTTCGGCAATACCGGCCTTACCTTCTCGTATGGCTTTAATTTCGGTTCCTGCCAGTTTTATACCTGCGGTATATTTATCAAGAATTTCGTATTGAAATTTTGCCTTTCTATTTTTTATGTTAATCTTATTCTGTTGCATAGTGGCTGCTAAAATAGTAAGCTTTTTTCAAATTAGAATAACTCTTCTGTAATATAAGACTTCTTTAAGACTTTGTTGTTACAAGATTTTGAAGATTGATGAAATAATTAAATTGAGCTCAAAATGTTTTCAATACTTCTTTTGGATATTTATATAATTGATATTCAAAGGAGTGTTTGGTTTTTAGTTTGCTTTTTTATGGCCTACCGAAAATTTATCGTAAAACCTGCCAGCCGTCTTACGGGTTTGAAGTGAAGACTCCGTAAAATTTTGAGCTGTTTGATCTCAATGGATATTGGGGGAGTTCCTAAAATTTAGATAAAGATTCGGAAGTCTAGATTTCCTGTCCGTCCGGCAGGCGGGTTTGGTTCGTTTTTTTATCAATGGAAAAAATGAACAGTAATAATATTTAAGACAGTATTGAAAGCGATTATTTAATTACATTTGTGTAAGAAATTAGAATCCCGATGAAAAAAATTACTCTATTGGCCCTTGTCCTTCTTACTATTTGGGCTTGTAAAAATGATCCTAAACAAGAAAATGTTGAAGAAGTTAAAGTAGAAGATACTACTCCAAAAGATGGAGGCAAAGGAGCGGAAATCATTAAACGTGTGATTGATTCTGCCGGTGGTCATCGCTACGAAACGGCAACCATTGAATTTAAATTCAGGGATGCTGCTTATAAAAGTGTACGCAACTGCGGAATGTTTGAACTTTCCAGAAGCAGAACCGATTCTACCGGAACTCCAACCGAAAGCATAATTACCAATATGGGTTTTATTTATAAAGAAAAAGGAGAACAAAAAACACTTCCGGATTCTATGGCGAATAAGTATAAAAATTCAGTTAACTCCGTGCATTATTTTGTGCAACTTCCTTTTGGTTTGGACGATCCGGCGGTACGAAAAGAATTAATTGCTGAAGATAGTATTCAGGGAAAAGCTTATGATGAAATTCAGGTGAATTTTAAAAAACAAGGAGGCGGAGAAGATTATCACGATACCTATATTTATTGGGTAAATAAAAATACCTACAAAGTAGATTATTTAGCTTATTCTTATGAAACAAATGGGGGAGGAATGCGTTTTAGGGAAGCAATAAACCCTAGAGAAGTAGAGGGAATCCGTTTTGTAGATTATAAAAATTATACTCCTAAAAAGGGAAGTTCACCTAAACTAAATGAGTTAGATGAACTATTTGAAAAAGGTGAACTAGAGCTTTATTCCACAATTGAAAATAAAGACATAAAAGTAGAAGTCTTAGACAGGAAGTGTGGATAAATTAGGAAATAGAATAGGTTTTAGGTAATGTTAGTTTTCATTCCACTAAATTCTGTCTGCCTTTGAGGCAGAGAGCCATCTTTTTAAATTGAAACTCAAATCGAAAGATTTGTTATTCCTTTCAAATTATGACGAAAGGAAAAGCCTATTCCGCTAGTGGGTATTTTTTTACCTTACTCGTTTTCTCGCCATTAGGATAAATAGTTACCGTATATAATTCTGAATTTTCATCATCGGCAATTCGTTTATATTTCTTTTTCTTTAAAATTTTATTGATGAATTGAGGTGTGGTATCTTGATGTCCAACAATCAACACATTTTTTCCTGCGGTTTTTTCCTGAAAGTCTTTACTATATAAGTGGTTGGCTTTATAAAGTTCGATTTTCACATTGGCTTGCTCAGCAGTAGGGCGAGCAGTTTCAAGGGTTCGCTGGTAATTGGTGCTGTAAACCATTTCAATATCTTTATCTTTTAGCACTTTTGCCCAATGGTTGGCACGTCGCATTCCAACCGATAATAAATGAGGATCGTTGGTATTGGCTTTTCGGTTTTTTTCAGCGTGTCTTATAAAGTAATAAACCGTCGTATCTGTAGGTTTAAAATCAATATCTGCTTCCATAGTGGCCATTTCTTCTTCTTTCTCTTTTTCCTTTTGTTGCTCCTTACAACTTACTAAGCAGCACAATACGATAATACAGGATAAATATTTCATTTTTTATTTTTAGTTGAACTAAAGTTAACCATTAGTTGGCAACTTCTCATTAAAGGAAACTTAAATTATTTCCAAACCATTTCTAACCAAATTACTTGATTGAGGTGAGGCGCAAAACTATTAAAGTTATTATCAGAGATCACAAAAATAGTAGAATTGCCATTGGGAAGCTTGGGACCAAAACAAATTCCTTCCAAATTATCAATTCTTTTTCCTTGAAGTTTTTTTCTAATTTGTTTAAAGTTGAATACCAATTTTTTTTCTGCCGGTCGAATTTCTTTTTTCATTTTTCCTTTCAAATGTTCCACATCCAAAGTGTTGGTAGCTTTAGACGCATCTGCTAGAAATAATAAACCCGAATAAGTTCTGTTTCCCCTTCCGGCAGAAAAAGCCCGCTCCAGCACTAAAAATTGTTTTGGGGCAATTTCTAAGATATCGGTTACTCCATTAATAGAAAAGGGGAGGTAAGGAATTTTTTGAATAGGAGCTAATAAATAAGAAAACTGAAATTCTGCTTCTTGTTTTTCATTGAAAAAGGTGAACCTTACCGGTGATTTTGTTCGATAGAGTTTAGGTTTAGGGCCGTCTTCGGTTAACGGAAATTCAGTAGCCGTCCATATTCCTTTTTTATGGATTGCGTGGGATAGGCTTTCAAAAACTCGGTTACTCCTTGGTTGCTGCTTTCCTTCAACTTTAAAATAGGAGGGAAGTGGGTAATGAGAAAGATAATTACCTTCAGCATCGACAGTAATTATGGAAGGATTTTTCTTATTTTTTATGGAACCTTCACTACTTAAAACAAATTGATTTTTTTCAGCATTAAACAATATTGATTCTAAGTCGAATTTATTCTTTTTTATAAAATCACTTTTATGTTGAAGTTGAATAAGCTTATCAAAAATTATCGTATCAATTTTTTCCTGATGGGTTTTGATTTGAATTTGATAAAATCTTGGCTTGGAAGAATTATCGCAAACCACATAATAGTTTTCACCATCAAAATCGATTCCGCTAAGTCCGCCTATCTCCGTGTTTTCAAAATATAAATTTTCCGGGATAATATAATCATCTAAGTAATTGAATTGAATAATTGCCGATTTGGACGCTTTTCCTGCCCCACAACTCCATAAAGCACAACATAAAATAATTAAAGAAAGAGGCTTAAATTTTTGAAAACAATAAAATAACAAAGCATTAAGAGAAAAATGGGAATCCTTTAGCATAGCAGGAGGTTATTTAGGCGTAAATTTACTATTGTAAAACCACTAAAACAAAAAACTATGAACAAGATGGAATTAGAAGGAAAATGGAACCAAGTAAAAGGGAAATTTAAGCAAAAGTATGGAGAAGTGTCTGATGATGATGTAACTTTTTCAGAAGGAAAATTCGATGAGATGCTTGGTCGCCTACAAGAGAAAACAGGAAAATCTAAGGAAGAATTGAAAAAGGAAATTGAAAGTTTATAAGAAACCTTCAAGATTGCTATGAAAGAGAGAAAACCCCCATCAAATTGATGAGGGTTTTCTTTTTATTCTATCTTATGTACTTATTTTCCAACACTAACTAATTCAACATCAAAAATTAGAATAGCATTTGAAGGAATAAGTCCGCCACCAGCCCCACGTTCTCCGTAACCTAAATATGGAGGAATGATGAAACGTGCTTTTTCACCTGTTTTTAGCAACATAATCCCTTCGTCCCATCCTGGAATTACACGTCCGGTTCCTACAGGAAATTCAATGGGCTGATCTCTATCATACGAAGAGTCAAATTTAGTACCATCGGTTAAAGTACCGGTGTAATGAACTTTTACATTTTGTCCACGTTTGGGAGATTCACCTTCTTCATTGGTTTCCATTATTTTATAACGTAAACCGCTTTCTGTTTTTTCATAACCTTCGCCTAGATTATTCAATTCATTTTCTAATTCGGCTTTTTTGGCAGCTTTTCTTTCTTCCTCTTTATTGATTTCCTGTTTAAAAACCATAGGGGCATCAAAAGATTTGGCGTCTTTTCCTTTTCTAATAATGTTCACTTCTTCCATCACTACATCTTCTGTAGGTTTACTTCGTTGAGCTACTTCTATATTTCCAATAGAATCTACCACATCTTGACCTTTTACTACTTCACCAAACACAGAATGCTTGTTGTTTAAAAAAGGAGTTGGTTTTAAAGTAATAAAAAACTGACTTCCGTTAGTTCCCGGTCCGGCATTAGCCATAGAAAGTATTCCTTTAGAATCGTGAACAAGCGTATCGTTAAACTCATCTGGGAATTTATATCCCGGTCCACCTTGGCCAGTTCCTTGTGGATCTCCTCCTTGAATCATAAAATCTTTGACAACTCTGTGAAAGGTAAGTCCGTTATAGTATTTTTTACCTTTGTAGGTAGAATCTACATTTTCATTGGTTCCTTCTGCTAATGAAACAAAATTAGCTACTGTTAAGGGAGCGGCTTTGTAAAAGAGTTCAGTAACAAAAGTACCTTTGTTAGTTTTAAATTCGGCATAAAGACCGTCTCCTAAATCTGGATAAGCCTGTTTTTGACAAGCAAAAGCACTTAAAACAACTGCGAAAAGCAGGATTAATGTTTGTTTTTTCATGGTTTTAATTCTAGTTTAAATTATTTTTAGTTAGGGAATCACTTTCCGTGATTTTATTTAAAGTAATGGTAGAACGTATAGGTACATTCCTACCAATTTTTTGAGTATCGCCATAATAACCAAAGGCTTTGTGCGAAGGAAATAAAAAGGTAACTGTTTCTCCTTCTTTCATTAATTTTAAACCTTGGCGTAAACCATTAAATACATTTTCTTGGTCTATTTTATATTCCCTTCCTCCCATTTCTTTCCTGCTGTAAATAGGAGTTCCTTCTAAGGTAGAAATATCATATTCAAAGTTAACTAAATCTCCAAAATCAGGGGTAAGCGTATCTTTTTCAATTTTAGTATTGTAATAATACCAAAAACCATTAGTGGAAGAAATATAATTATGAATGGAATCTTTTTGAATAATTTCTGAAATCCTTTTTTCTTCTTTGGCAACCAATTTCTGGTTTCTTTTTATAGATTCTTTTATAAAAGAGCCGGAAGAGCGTGAAACAGGTTTTCGTGGTTCTGGAGTTTTGCAGCTAAAAAGTGTAGCAGCTATAATAATTAGACTTAAAAATTTAATCTTCATAATTCAGTTCTTTTTCATAATTGGATAGCAGTTCCTCAAAATGTTGTTGGGTTTCTTCCAAACTCATCAAGCTTCTTCCTCCGGCCGCGTTAATATGTCCGCCACCCTCAAAATGCTTTCGGGCAAATTCATTTACATTAAAATCTCCCTTAGAACGTAACGATATTTTAATAATTTTTTCGGCTTCATTTTCTATAAATATTGCGGCAAAAATTATTCCTTTTATCCCAAGGCTATAATTGACGAAACCTTCGGTATCTCCCTTTTTAAAATTGTGATCGTCCAGTTCTTTTTGTGATAAAGTAATGTAGGCGGTATGATAGTGAGGTAAAATTTTCATATTATTTAAAGCCACTCCCAATAATTGCATCCTGTTGTAGGAATTGGTATCAAAAGTTTGCTGATGAATTTCACTGTTCTTTGCCCCTTTATCAATTAAATCTGCAATCACACGATGGGTAGTACTCGTGGTAGAAGGAAATCGGAAAGATCCGGTGTCGGTCATAATTCCCAAATACAAACAACTGGCAATTTCAGGAGTAATCTGCGCTGTAGCTTCTAACATCCCTAAAAAATGATAAACCATTTCGCAGGTAGAAGAACAACTTACATCACTATAGGTAAATTTAGCATAATCATCAGGTTGCTGATGATGGTCTATCATGACATAAGTAGTGTTGGTATTGTTGAGGATTTCTTCAACTTGACCGGTACGCGAAAAGTGATTGAAGTCTAACGTGAAAATAAGCTCAGCTTCGCTAATAAACTTTTTAGCCTGATCGTTTTTTTGCTCAAAATTGACAATTTCCTTTTCGCCGGGAACCCATTTTAAAAAATCGGGATAATCGTTAGGAGTTACCACTACTGCCTCGTGGTTTTGACTTTTTAGATAATGATACAAACCCAAGGTTGAGCCAATAGCATCACCATCTGGATTTTTATGCGGAATAATCACTATTTTTTTGGGTTGTGCCAATAGTGATTTTAGTTCTTTTATTTCGGTTGAATTCATAGCCCACGAAGATACAATTTATATATAAATTTCTTTTTAGTTTTATTAAAGCCCTATAAGTTTAGGTTTTGCAGATGTTTTGCTTATTTTTGCAGCAAAATTTAAAAAGATTACCATGGCAGGAAATAGAACTTTTACAATGATTAAGCCTGATGCGGTTGAGAATGGCCATATTGGAGCAATTTTAGAACAAATTACCGCTTCTGGATTTAGAATCGTTGCAATGAAACTAACCCAAATGACTACTAGAGACGCTGAAGAATTTTACGCTGTACATAAAGAGCGTCCGTTTTTTGGTGAATTAGTAGAATTTATGACCCGCGGACCTATAGTGGCTGCTGTTCTTGAAAAAGAAAATGCAGTGGAAGACTTCAGAACTTTAATTGGAGCTACCAATCCTGAAGATGCGGCTGAAGGAACCATTAGAAAAAAATATGCAACTTCTCTTGGAGAAAATGCGGTTCATGGAAGTGATAGTGATGAAAATGCAGAAATTGAAGCAGCTTTCCACTTTGCAGGAAGAGAGCATTTTTAATTAAATTACCTTATAATTTAAAAAACCCGTTAGAGAAATCTAACGGGTTTTTTGTTTTGGTAAAAGAGTTAAAATTGATAACCTATCCTAAAATCTAATGCTGGGTAAACCCCGGAATCGTCTTTCATATACGGTTTTAAGTCAATTTCTTTATAATAGCCAAGTCCTGCGGCAAATTCTAAATGAAAATGTTTACCATAGCTTCTTCTAAGCCCCCACATTAGAATACTTGATAAACTTGATGATAGATTTCTATCGTTATCATTAAAAACTGAAAACCAATCTGGATTATACCTATTAGATAAGGTTAAAAAATTCGCGCTGTTGTTCGCAATATTTTTTCCTTGTTTTGCTCTTCTTTTTAAATTATAATAATAACGAGGTGAAAAAGCTATTTCTGGTTGAGCATAAAAATCATTATCGCCGTCTACGACAATAGTTAAATTTCCGGATAAACCCAATTCTCCTCTTAATGTCCAATTATTGGCTAGTTTAGCTTCATAGAAACCGGAGACTCCAATTATTCCTAATTGAACTCCAACTATGGATTCTTCAACGCTTGCTGAGTTTTTTTGAGTGTCTTGAGCATTGGAATAGCTAATAGCTAAAATGCTAAGTATAAATAGGAGATGTTTTTTCATTTATCTAAAAACTAATTTCTTTACTAATTCCTTTCCTAATTCCTCATTCATCATCTTAATGATTTTTTCTTTGCCATAACTTAATTCTTCTCGGAGTACGGAAGAACTTAGAGAAACATATAGCGTATCATTATTCAACTGGATTGAAGAGGTGTATTTATTAATAGCCGGCCCCATTTGTTGTTGCCAAATGTCTTTTACATTTACCTTATCTAAACCTTTTTGTAAGCGGTTTTCATTCACAAAGCTTTTTAAAACTTCGCTTAAACTTTGGAGTTCATCATTCCGTGCCATCTAAATATCCTTTAAACCGTTGGTAAGTATAGGTAATATCACGATCGTTTTTTACTTGAAAACTATCTTCGTCAAGTTCTAGCAGTGTTTCTTGCCATTCGTCCATTTCGGTTTTATAATGAAAAACAAATTTTTCTCCTTCTTTAGTAATGGTAAAGGTCTCTATTGTTCCAATCGTAATGTATTTACCCTCTAAAGTTGGTTTTAATTTTTTGCGAATGCCTTTCTTTCCATCGATTTTTAAGAAATCTACGGTTTCATTAAATTTATATTGAAGCTCCTTACCATTAGGTTTTTCTACATTTTTAATTTCCCAATAGCCGTTTAATTGAGAAAGGTCTTCTTCTTGAATTCCTTGACAGCCTAGTAAACTTCCAAAACAAATTAAGAAAAGGAACAGTTTAAGTTTCATAAGTTAGTTTTTCATTTAAATTTTAAAAAAGTTTATTTTAATCATTTTTAAGCAATAGCGAAAAAATTGTATTGAAAATTATTTCAAAGGTATCATTTTGTATTGTTCAGCATTCGCTTTTACTACATTTTCAGTACGTTCTGCATGCGTGTCACTAATAAACAATTGACCTAAATCGTCTTTTGTTACCAAATCTACAATTTGTGCTACACGATTTTCATCTAATTTATCAAAAATATCATCTAGAAGTAAAATGGGGTTCACTTTACTTTGATTTTTCATAAAATCGTATTGAGCCAATTTTAAAGCAATTAAAAAAGATTTTTGTTGCCCTTGTGAACCAAATTTTTTTACCGGATGTCCTTCAATTTTTAAAATTAAATCATCCTTATGCGTTCCGACGCTGGTATATTGTAAAGCCCGATCTTTTTGAAGATTTTGAGCGAGTAAATTTGAAAGTTCATTTTCAAACAACTGACTTTTATACTTTAGGTTTACCGTTTCTTTATCGTTGCTGATGCTTTGGTAGCGTTGCTCAAAAATAGGTTTGAAGATTTCTAAAAATTCTATTCTTTTTTGATGAATTACTTTTCCCATTTCATTCATCTGTTCATTGTAAATACTTAAAGTCGCTTCATCAAACGTATGATTGGCGGCAAAATATTTTAATAATGAATTTCGTTGCGAAAGGGTTTTGTTATATTTTACCAATAAATCAAGGTAGCGTTTATCATTTTGAGAGATAATACTATCCATAAACTTTCTGCGCGTTTCGCTACCTTCAACGATAAGGTCTCGATCTGCAGGAGAAATAATGACTACAGGGATTAACCCTATATGCTCACTAAATTTCTCATAAGCCTTCCCATTTCTCTTTATGATTTTTTTCTGCCCTTTTTTGGCACTGACTACAATTTTTTCCTGACGTTCTAATTTTTCAAACTCACCATCTACTACGAAGAAATCGGCATCGTGATTGATGTTTTGACCTGTAACCGGATTAAAATAACTTTTTCCGTAAGCCAAATGATAAATACTGTCTAAAATGTTTGTTTTTCCAACACCATTAAAACCTACCAAGCAATTTATTTTTGTGTCAAATTCAAAATTAGCTGTTTCAAAATTCTTGTAATTAATTAAAGAAAGGTTTTTTAAATGCATAAAGTATTGGTAAACAGTGTTTTTTAAAAGTTGATGTGATTGTTAAAATTTGTCTATCTTGCGACTGCAAAGTATTGAAAAATAACAAAAAAATTATCTTTTATATATAAATAAAAATTTTATTTTTGCGCATCAATTAAGCGAAATTCTATGGCAACATATAAGAAAAGAGGCTACAAGCCAAAATCTGAAAAAGAACAAGAAGATATTAATGAAGATGAAAAAGCCTATGTAGAAGGTGAATCTACTACACAGGAGGTTTTCGAAAATTTAGATGAAACCGCTAATAAGACAGAAGAGTGGGTAGCATCTAACCAAAAAGGAATCTTCATTTTTATTGGAGTAGTGGTTATAGCTGTTTTTGGATATATTGGTTATCAGAAATTTGTGAACCAACCAAAACAGGATGAAGCAGCTAACGAAATTGCTCAATCTCAAATCTATTTTGAGAATGCTCTAGACGCTTCTGGTAAAGTTCAGGACTCTTTATACAATTTATCACTTACCGGTGGTAATGGTAAATATGGCTTTATTGATATTATCGATAATTACGGAGGAACAAGCGCAGCTAACCAAGCACAATATTATGCAGGGATGGCTTACTTAAACACCGGAAAATACGATAAGGCGATTGAGCATTTAGAGAATTTTTCTAGTGAAGATGAAATTTTAGCCCCATTAGCAAAAGGAGCTATTGGTGATGCTTTTATGCAATTAGAGCAACCTGAAGAAGCTTTAGGCTATTACGAAAGTGCGGCTAATATGAGAAGCAATAGTTTTACTACGCCTAAATTCTTATTAAAAGCAGCTATCACCGCCATAGAATTAAAGAAAGGTGCTAAAGCAGAAGAATACTTAACAAAGATTGAAGATGAATATGCCGATGCTCCCGAGGCTGAAAAAGTTGCTGTTTATATGGGGGAGGCAAAAGCACTTAAATAATGGCTACAGCAGGTAAAAACCTATCACATTACGATAAAAATACAATCCCAAACGCGAAAGATTTTCGGTTTGGGATTGTTGTTTCAGAATGGAATGACGACATCACCGAAAATCTTTTTCAAGGTGCTTTTGATGCTTGGATGGATAACGGAGTTTTAAAAGAAAACATCGTAAGGTGGAATGTGCCCGGAAGTTTCGAATTGATTTACGGCTGTAAAAAAATGCAACAATCTTTTGAAATGCTAGATGCTATTGTGGCAGTAGGCAACGTGATTCAAGGAGAAACTAAACATTTCGATTTTGTTTGTGAAGGCGTTACCCAAGGCATTAAAGACTTAAATGTTCAGTCAGATATTCCAGTAATTTTTTGTGTGTTAACCGATAATACCAAGCAACAATCTATAGAGCGTAGTGGAGGTATTCATGGCAATAAAGGTGCTGAAGCAGCGATTGCGGCAATAAAAATGGCTCAATTACGTAAAGACGCTAATTTTTACAAAGGTTAATCACTTCCTGTTAACAAAATTCGGTTCTTTAGCTCGGCATTGTTTTTGATTTTAGTAACTTTGAAATAATATCGGGTTATGGGAATTTTGAAACAAAAAAAGAACAAGAAATTTAGTTACAGTCCACGCTATTTTGACGATAAAGGCGAGGGCAATCCTTATAAAATAGAATCTAAATTCGACAGGTATCGAAAAACCGTTGGCCAAAGCCCCGGTGGGGTTGTGGCGCGTTTTAAGTCTGCTTGGTCAGAACTTAAAGACGAATCAGATAAAGATACCAATAGAAGAATTCTTTATATCGCATTGATTCTTATTTTAATTTTTCTATTCATCATCGATTTCGATTTATCAATTTTCTTAGGGAATTAATGGCAGACATCATACAATTACTTCCAGATCATGTTGCTAACCAAATCGCTGCAGGAGAAGTAGTTCAGCGGCCGGCTTCGGTGGTGAAAGAATTACTTGAAAATGCAATAGATGCAGAAGCAACCTCTATTAACTTACTTATAAAAGACGCAGGAAAAACACTAATTCAAGTTTCTGATAACGGAAAGGGGATGAGTGAAACCGATGCTCGTTTGAGCTTTGAGCGTCATGCTACTTCTAAAATAAAATTAGCTGAAGATTTATTTCAACTAAAAACAAAAGGTTTCCGTGGAGAAGCTTTAGCATCAATTGCAGCTATTGCTCATGTAGATTTAAAATCAAAACAGCCGGAAGCCGAACTGGGAACCGAGATAAAAATCAATGGTAGTAAAGTAGAATTACAAGAACCTTGTGTTACACCCACCGGAACTGTAGTGAGTGTGAAAAATCTGTTTTTTAATATTCCGGCACGCCGGAATTTTTTAAAGTCGAATAGTGTAGAAACCCGACATATTATTGATGAATTTCAGCGCGTGGCTTTGGCGCATCCGCAGATAGCATTTTCGCTTCACCATAACGGAAGTGAGATTTTTCAGCTTCCCGCTACTAATTTTAGGCAACGCATAGTTAATATTTTTGGAGGAAAAACCAATGAGAAGTTAGTTCCTGTTCAAGAAGAAACAGAAATAGCTAAAGTGGAAGGTTTTGTGGGAAAACCGGAGTTTGCTAAAAAATCGAAAGGAGAACAGTTTTTCTTTGTTAATAACCGCTTTATTAAAAGTCCATATTTAAATCATGCGGTAACTGCTGCTTTTGAAGGACTTTTAAAAGACAAATCCTATCCATCCTACTTTTTGTATTTGGATATCGACCCGAAACGCATTGATATTAACATTCATCCCACTAAAACTGAAATTAAATTTGACGATGAACATTCGTTGTATGCCATTTTAAGAAGTGCAATAAAACATAGTTTAGGTCAGTTTAATGTAGCACCGGTATTGGATTTTGAGCGTGATTCCAATTTAGATACACCTTACGATTATAAAGAAAAGCCCATTTCTAATCCTACGATTGAAGTCGATCGAAATTTCAATCCTTTTGAAAGTGAGCAAAACTTTTCAAAAAGAGAAAAAAATACTTCCGGAGGGAAAAGTTTTAGTAGTTCCTTTCCGAAGAAAAATGAAGGTTCTTGGGAAGCTTTATATACTACAGGTTTTGAAAACGAAAAAGAAACCGATTTTGCTAATATAGAATTCGAAAGTGAAGAAGTTACAGGCAAGTTATTTGAAGATGATAAGAAATCTGAATCGGCTAATACGTTTCAACTTCAGAAAAAATATATTATTAGTTCTTTAAAATCCGGTTTATTGGTGATCGATCAGCATCGAGCCCATACCCGTATTTTGTATGAAGAACTTTTGAAAAGCATTACAGTGACGGCAGCAATTAGTCAGCAATTATTGTTTCCGTTAGTATTGCAATTTTCGAAACAGGAAACCGCAATGCTTAGCGAGTTAAAGGAATCTTTAGAGCAAACAGGTTTTTTGTTTTCAAGAATAGAAGAACATGAAATAGAAATTAAAGGGATACCAAATTTAATTTCAGAGAGTGAAGTTTCTATTTTAATAGAACAGCTATTGGCAGATTTTGAAAATGAAATTCCCGAAAGCGGTTTTAAACAAACTGACTTATTGGCAAAATCTTTGGCAAAAAGTATGGCTATAAAAACAGGCGCGGTTTTAGATACGGTAGAACAGATTGCGATTGTAAATGGTCTTTTTGCTTGTAAAGAGCCTAATGTAACACCGAGTAACCGAAAGATATTTACTACGCTATCGGTAGGCGATTTAGAAAAAAAATTGATGTAAATGGGGAGAATAACAGAAACGGTAAAAGTACTTTTAATAGCAAATATTATATTTTTTGTAGGAAGTCAGTTTTTGGGTGATTATGCCATTAAAATGTTAGCGCTTTGGTTTCCTGAAAATCCAAATTTTGGTATTTGGCAGGTGGTGACCCATATGTTTATGCACGCAAGTGTTTCGCATATTTTCTTTAATATGTTTGCTTTATATATGTTTGGAAGTGTTCTGGAACAGTCTATAGGTCAAAATAGGTTTCTGTTTTTATATTTTTCATCGGGTTTAGCAGCTGCAGGACTTCAGATTTTGTTTACTTATTTACAATTTAATTCGGCTTATCAAGCTTGTATAGATGCAGGTGTAGATTCAAATACTATTTTTGAAAGTCTTGATCGAGCCGTAAGGACTAATCAGTATCAGTTTATTCCTGGCGTTTCTCAAGAAACAGTAAAGCAACTTACCGATGTCTATATTACACCAATGGTCGGTGCTTCGGGAGCTATTTTTGGAGTATTGGCCGCTTTTGCAGTGATTTATCCTAATTTGCCTTTATATATAATATTTATTCCTATTCCTATTAAGGCCAAATATTTAATTGGAGGATATTTTTTAATCAATGTATATTCAGCGGTAACAGGAACAAGTTTATTTGGTCCATCTAATACGGCTTATTGGGCGCATATTGGAGGAGCGGTGATCGGTTTTATTACGATGTATTATTGGAAAAAGAATCAATTTAATCGCTGGAATTAAGATGAACTGGAGAGATCAATTGCAATATAGATACAATATGGCCGGTGTGGTTGAAAAACTTATCGCGGTAAATGTACTTGTTTTTGTATTGGTGTTTTTGGTGAATACAATCGCATTTTTATTTCAGTTACCTTCTAATTTTTTAAATGAGTGGTTGGTTTTTCCTGAACAAATAGGGGAATATATTTACAAACCGTGGACTATTATTACCTATGCGTTTATGCATGCAGGGATATTTCATATTTTCTTTAATATGTTACTTCTTTATTATGCCGGGCAATTGTTCCTTACCTTCTATACGCCTAAGCGCTTATTGAATTATTACTTTTTGGGGGCTATTGCAGGGGCCTTGGTATTTATGCTGAGTTATAATATTTTTCCTGCTTTTGCCGGAATTGGACGCTCTTATTTGCTAGGCGCTTCAGCAGCAGTTATGGCTGTTTTGGTAGGGGTAGCCACACAAGCTCCTCATATGAAAGTAAGGTTGTTCATCTTAGGAAATATCAAACTTTGGTGGATTGCTGCATTCTTTGTGATTTCAGATATCGTACAAATGCCTTTTAATAATCCAGGTGGTCATTTGGCCCATCTTGGTGGAGCGTTGTTGGGATATGTGTATACGACTCAATTACAGAAAGGAAATGATATTGGAGCTTGGTTTGAAAAATTAGTAGATGGACTGGTGGGGCTGTTTTCAAAAAAAGAGAAAGCCACCCCATTTAAAAAAGTATATAAAAACAAAGATTTTAAGCGAAATAAAACTACTTCTTCCAGAAGAAGCTCTACCAAAAATGGGATGTCTAAAACTGAGCAACAACAAAAAGTAGATGCTATTTTAGATAAAATTAGTAAGAGTGGTTACGAGAGTTTGAGTAAGTCTGAAAAAGATTTTTTATTTAATGCCGGCAAAGATTAACTTTGAAGTCTATGAAGCGGCTGAGCATTTTCAATAAGATAGTTTTCTTTTTTAATTCGTTGTTTGCTACAGCGCTTTTATTTGCTTATTTACTGCCTTATATTCCGCCAAGTGTTTTTCCTTTTCTTTCTGTACTGGCGTTGGGAATGCCTGTTTTGTTATTGGTGAATTTTATCTTTTTGGTCTACTGGCTTATTAAATTTAAGCGCCAGTTTTTACTTTCCACCTTTGTGCTGTTATTAGGACTTAATCATATTTTTTCTCTTTATAAATTTTCTGAAGCACAAGAGGTTACTGATAAAGCTGAAATTAAATTGATGAGCTATAATGTGCGTCAGTTTAATAAGTATAAATGGTTGGAAGGTGATATTGCCGGGGAGATTATTGATTTTGTTAAAAAAGAAAAAGTAGATATTTTCTGCTCTCAAGAGTACAATATGCATGATTTAGTGGTTTTTGATGAATTTAAAAATCATTATATAAAAGAAAGCGTCCAGAGTAAAAGTATAGGACAAGCCATTTATACTAATTACCCTATTATTAATAAAGGCTCTTTAGATTTCCAATCTGGGAATAATTGTATTTATGCAGATATAAAGGTGAAGGAAGATACCTTACGCATTTTTAATGTTCATTTTGAAAGTTTGAAGATTATTCCGGAAGTAAAAAGCCTTCAAAAAGAAAACAAGAAAAAACTCATTAATAGAGTAGGGGCTTCTTTTAGAAAACAAGAAGAACAAGTTAGCCTTCTGAAAGAAAAACTAGCGCAAACGCCTTATAAAAGTATAATTTGTGGTGATTTTAATAACAGCGCATTCTCTTATATTTATAATGAATTAGTAGATTTTGGCTATAAAGATGCCTTTAAAATTGCCGGGAACGGAACGGGAAAAACCTTTGATTTTGATTTTATCCCATTGCGCATTGATTTCTTTTTGGTAGATAAAACTATTCAGGTAAATGAGTTTAATAACTACGATGTGCAGCTTTCAGATCATTATCCAATCTCCACTACCATTCATTTACCTGAGGATTAATCTACGAGTTGTTGCTGAAGGTAATTTAAAGAATTAGGACCTTCGTTGAATAACAAATCTAAAATGGAAAGGTTAGGAATAAAACCAAATTTATCTTCAAAAACTTGGGTGTAAGTTTCTAAAGTAGGTAGCTGTTTGCGTTTTGCATCTATTAAATACCGTTTATCTTGAATTTTTTCCTCTAGGATTTCCAATTGATACTCTTCTGTTTTTCGGTATTCTTTTTCTAATTGAAGACATTCGGAAACAGCCTCGAAGCAATCATAATTAAAATCGAGGAGGTATTTGTATTCCTTTTCATAGAGATGAATTAATTCATCTTCGTAGAATTCAAAGAAAGGAGAGGTGCGGTAAGCCGTTTCTAACGATCGCCAATGAATGATTTGCCATTTAAAATCGTTCTCAATTTTCACCTCTTTGTATTTTTGCCGAATATTTTTTTTGCCGGTATGCTTAATAGGAATATTTAATAGCAATTTAGCATTGGCACCGTAAATGTACTGTCGGTTACGATAGGTTTGCTTTTGGTAGTTATCTTCATTTTCAAAAACTAATTCTTCAGCTTGTGAAATATGACAAAACTGAAGAATTGATCCAAAATAAGCCGGATGTATAAGAATAGAATTCATCAAAAAAACTTAAGCCTTTTTCTTACGTTTTCTAAAGAAATTGAAACCAATTACAATCACTAATCCTATAAGGAAATAGTAAAGGTAAGAAACTGGTTTACCCTCACCACCAACGGTAGTAAATACGCGGTCCCAACGAATTTTATTAAAGAAACCATCGGCATTACTATCCCAACTCATCCAAATAAAAATAGGTTTTCCTACGATATGAGTTTCGGGAACATAACCCCAAAAACGGCTATCTTCACTATTATGACGGTTATCTCCCATCATAAAATAATAATTTTGTTTGAAAGTATATTCAGAAAGAGGTTCACCATTTAAGAAAATCTGATTCCCTTTAGTAGTGACTTTATTTTCAATGCCCATTTCTTCACCTTCGTAAACCTCGATAATACGTTTGTAAAAAGGAAGGCTTTCGGTAGTAATCGCAACGGTTTTTCCTTCTTCAGGAATATAAATAGGACCAAATTGATCGGCATTCCAATTGGTTTTAGCTGAAGGGAAAATTTTTGGATCTGCATCTCCCACAGGATCTATAATTCGAGTAATCGACGCTACATTTGGGTGATTTCTAAATTTCTCTACCGCTTCATCAGAAATAGCGACAAAATCATATTCCCTCGTTTCTTTATTATAGCCTTTCACACCATCGGTGATGCTGTAACGGTTAATTAAATTACGTAAATCAAAACCTCTTCCTTTTCCTTTTACACGATACGAGTATTGAGGTTTGGCGCGATCAGGTAATTGTAAAGGCTGATTATTAATATAAACTTTTCCATCTACAATTTTTAAAGAATCGCCAGGGATACCAACTGTTCTTTTAACGTAATTGGATTTTTTATCGACAGGTTTTTTATAAGAAATAGGTCCATGGTAGCCAAAATAAGGAACCGTATCTACCGGCCAGTTAAATACCACAATATCGGTACGTTCAATATCTTCAAAGCCCGGGAACCTAAAATAGGGGAGTTGAGGCCAATTGGTGTACGATTTTATGCCAAGTCCCGGAATAGTATCGTGAACCATTGGAAAAGAAACTGTAGTTTGTGGTGTTCTTGCTCCGTAGTTAAATTTACTCACAAACAAAAAGTCACCTACCAATAAAGTTTTCTCTAACGATGAAGTAGGAATGGTAAATGGTTGAATAAAATAGGTGTGAACAATGGTAGCTGCTACTACCGCAAAAAGAATAGAACTTACCCACTCGCCAACTTCTGTTCTTGGTTTTAAGCTTCTGTCGTAGATATGTGTAACATCAGCGGTATAATTAATGTAATACAAATAAAAACCAAGAGTAAGTACACTAAGCCAAGTATCTGCTTTTGTATGTTTGCCAAAACTTCGGGCGGTTTCAACCCAAATCACAGGAAACATAATTAAATTTACAATAGGTATGAAAAGCAGAATGGTCCACCACCAAGGCCTATTAATAATTTTCATTAATATTACTGCGTTGTAAACGGGTACAAATGCTTCCCAAGCTTGTCTGCCTGCAATTTTATATAGTCTCCAAGTTCCTGCACCGTGAATGGCCTGAACCAATAAAAAAAATATAAACCACTGAATTATTGTCATCTTTTAAAGTTTTTATATGAGTAGGTCTGTTGCGCTAAATGTTACACGATTATAAACCTAATACATCTTTCATTGTAAATACTCCTGTTTTATCGCTTAGCCATTCTGCCGCAATCACAGCTCCTAAGGCAAAACCTTCGCGGGAATGAGCGGTATGTTTAATTTCGATATCGTCGATAGCCGATGAATATTTAATACTATGTGTTCCTTTTACATCTTCTTCTCTTTTGGCAACCACAGGAATTTGATTAGCTGAAGCTTTTTCGTCTTCCTCTACCAATTTCCAATCTTCTTTTTGGGTATATGGAAGAATACTTTCTGTTAAGGTGATAGCAGTTCCACTGGGTTTGTCCAGTTTTTTGGTATGATGAATTTCTTCAATAGCAACCGTGTATTCTTTAAACTTACTCATTAGTTTAGCCAGGTTTTCATTTAATTGAAAAAATAAATTGACCCCTAAACTAAAATTAGAAGCATAAATAAAAGCACCCTTGTTTTCATTGCAAATTTTAACAGCTTCTTCATAGCGGTCTAACCAACCGGTTGTACCGGAAACCACTGGGATGTTATTCTTGAAACAGGTAGTTATATTTTCAAAAGCAGCATCAGGAATACTAAAATCTATGGCTACTTCTGCTTTTTGAAGTTCTTCAGTATTAATTTTTTCTGAAGTCTTATAAACTATTTCGTGATTTCTATCAAGCGCAATTTGTTCGATGGTTTTACCCATTCTCCCATAACCTAAAATTGCAATTTTCATCATTAAAAATTTAAATTGAATGATAATCCATAATTAGTTCTTCCCGTAAACTGATCGTATTTAAAATTGGGTTTCATGGAAAGGTCGTTGCTTACATTAAATTGCTGTAAATGCGCATCTACGTTGGCATCTACAATATTTAAAATATAAAAAGCGGCGGTGACTAAAATGGATATTTCTTTATTTCTTCTAAAGTGTTTTTGAGCATTGATTAAAGCATCATTGTCCAGTCTATCTTGAAATTCGTCATCATTATAACCGGCCAGTCTTCTTTTGTAGGCATCGCGGTAACGGTTATACTGCTTGTCGTTTTCAATATAGAAATAAACACTAGTACCTAAAGCTCCATAAACTATAGGTAACTTCCAATAACTACCATTGTAAATCTGACCCAATCCCGGAAAAATAGCAGAGAAAAAAGCGGCTTTTGCTGGAGCTAATGGATTGTATTCTTTAAAATTACCTTGAATACTATCCACTTTAGCAATGCTTTGTGTTCTTAATGCTAACGAATCTTGTTGTGCAAAAACTTTACTAAATGTGAATAGGCTAATGCAAAGGAAAAATAACAGTTTAAGCTTCACCCTGAATTAATTTTTTAAGGCGTTTAAAATCTTCTTCTGAAGAGAACGGAATGATTAGTTTTCCATTGCCTTTTTTGTTCACTTTTACATCAACTTTTGCACCAAAGTATTCAGAAAAATCTTTTACGGTGGTTTTTATTTCTTTAGGAACGCTCGGGGTAGAAGCTTTTTCTTTTCCTAAGTTCTTTCCATGTTTTTGGTACGATCTTACTAATTGTTCTGTCGCTCTTACCGAAAGAGATTCTTCAATTATTTGTTCGTAAATTTTAAGTTGAATTTCATCATCTTCTACATTAATTAAAGTACGCCCGTGTCCCATAGAAAGGAAACCATCTCGCATTCCGGTTTGAATAATCGGGTCTAACTTTAATAAACGAAGGTAATTGGCTATGGTCGATCTATTTTTTCCAATACGATCACTCAGTTGTTCTTGGGTAAGATCTATTTCATCGATTAAACGTTGGTAAGAAAGTGCAATTTCAATTGGATCTAAATCTTGTCGCTGAATATTCTCTACCAACGCCATTTCTAAAGATTCCTGATCATTGGCAATCCTGATGTAAGAAGGAATGGTCTTTAAACCTACCAATTTAGAGGCGCGGTAACGACGCTCCCCGGAAACAAGTTGGTATTTATTAAAATCTATTTTTCTTACGGTAATGGGTTGAATAACTCCCAACTCTCGAATAGAGGTGGCCAATTCTTGCAGCGCATCTTCGTTAAAGCTAGTTCTGGGCTGAAAAGGATTTACTTCTATAGATTCGATATCCAGTTCAACAATATTTCCTACAACTTTATCTGCGTTTTTATCTTTAGCCGACTTAATATCGTTATCGGGATCTTTCAATAAAGCTGAAAGTCCACGTCCTAACGCTTGTTTCTTCGTTGCCTTCGCCATAAACCTTACTTGTTTTTCTTTATAATTTCTTCAGCTAAACTTAAATAATTATTGGCTCCACGGCTTCCTGCATCATAGTTAATAATGCTTTCACCATAACTAGGAGCTTCGCTTAAGCGTACGTTACGCTGAATAATAGTTTCAAAAACCATCGCTTCAAAATGCTTCTTCACTTCATCTACCACTTGATTGGAAAGACGTAAGCGGGAATCGTACATCGTGAGTAAAAGCCCTTCTATATCTAATTTGTTGTTATGTATTTTTTGTACGCTTTTTATGGTATTCAATAACTTTCCTAAACCTTCAAGAGCAAAATACTCACATTGAATCGGGATAATTACAGAATCTGAAGCGGTTAAAGCATTTAATGTTAATAAGCCAAGTGAGGGTGCACAATCAATTAAAATGAAATCGTATTTTTCCTTTAATTGAATGATTGCTTTTTTAAGCATTGATTCCCGTTGATCTTGATCGACTAATTCTATTTCAATAGCCACTAAATCTATATGTGCCGGGATAATATCTACGTTAGGAGAATTGGTTGCGGTAATCGCCTCTTCAGCTTTTAAGGTATGTTCCAAGAGCTGATAAGTCCCGACTTCCACATTTTCTACATCAATTCCTAAACTGGAACTAGCATTGGCCTGTGGATCGGCATCAATTAACAAAACTTTTTTTTCCAGTACCCCTAAAGCGGCAGCTAAATTAACCGAAGTAGTGGTTTTACCTACTCCGCCTTTCTGGTTAGCAATTGCAATGATTTTGCCCATTAATTATTTAAGATTTAGACGGTAAAAATACGATTTATTATTCCAATTGAAAACGCTTGAATGAATAACTTAAAGATGTTTTTTTAACAATTGGGGTTAATTATTTGTTTTTCTTTTTTCTAATCATTTCTTCGAGCATATCCCACATCTCTTCAGGTACTTCTTCCAGTAGGTTAAATTGTCCGGCTCCTTTTAACCATTCACCACCATCAATGGTAATTACTTCTCCATTTACATAGGCTGAAAAGTCTGAAACCAAATAAGCGGCAAGATTGGCAAGTTCTTGATGTTCACCTACACGTTTGAGCGGAACTTTTTTAGCCAAGTCAAATTTTTCTTTTAAATCTCCGGGTAAAAGTCGATCCCAAGCACCTTTTGTAGGGAAAGGACCTGGAGCAATGGCATTAAATCTTATTCCGTATTTTGCCCATTCAACAGCAAGCGAACGCGTCATCGCCAAAACCCCAGCCTTTGCTGTTGCCGAAGGAACTACATAAGCAGAACCTGTCCAAGCATAAGTGGTGACAATATTTAAAACGGTTTTATCTTTTTCTTTTTTATCAATCCAATGTTTACCAAAAGCTAACGTGCAGTTTTTACTTCCTTTTAAAACAATGTCAATAATGGTGTCGAAAGCATTGGTTGAAAGTCGCTCGGTGGGAGAGATAAAGTTTCCTGCAGCATTGTTTAGTAAAACATCTACACTTCCCATTTGGGAAATGGCCTCATCCTTCATTTTTTCAACTTCATCGTAATTTCTTACATCACACTGAATTGCATAACATTTGCTTCCGGTTTCTCCTTCTAATTCTTTAGCAGTATTTTGAAGTTTTTCTAAGTTTCGGGAAGTAATAGCTACTTGTGCTCCTAATTCTAAAAAGTATTTGGTCATGGCTTTTCCTAAACCACTTCCGCCACCGGTAACCACAATATTTTTATTTTTTAGGGCGTCATCACGCAACATTTTTTGTTGAAAGTTCATAAGAATTGTTTTTAGTAAAGCTAATCAATTAATTTGAAATTTTAATTGATAATTAGATAACAAAGGTAACATTGAGATAAGTAATAGTTATGGTTTATTTGATAATAAGCTAAAATAGATCATTTAGAGGAAGGGTAAATTGGCTGCAAAATAAAACCCTTTTTTTATGAAAAAAAATTATCTTTTTTTACTACTTATCATCGGTGTTGGTAAGCTAATGGCACAAGAGTTACACCCTTATCTACAAGCGGTAACCCCAAACTCTATTTATGTAAACTGGAAAACTTCTTCAGACTCAGAATCGGTAGTCGAGTATGGTTTGTCTGAAAGTGATTTGAACGTAACTGTAACTGGTAATACCAATATTTTTACAGATGCCGGCTACCCGGGTAATTACTATTACCATTCCGTTAAATTAGTGAACCTATCACCTAATACACGTTATTTTTATAGAACTAAGACCGGAAGTAATTATTCTGAAATAGCATCGTTTAAAACACTTCCCAATCCTGGGGAAGCAGCCACAGAAGACGGTCACATTCGTTTCTTAATTATGGGGGATAACCAATTAAAAAATGAGCCTCGTTATGATTCTTTAGTTTCTGCAGCGAAGCGTAAGATAATTCAGAAATACGGTGGTTCGCCAGAAGAGAATATTGCTCTTACTTTTATGGTAGGAGATCAAGTAGATGTAGGTACTTTAGATCATTATGATAATGTTCATTTTAAAAAGAATAGGAAACTTTCTAAGTTTTTATCTATTCAAACTACAGTTGGTAATCACGAAACCTACGGTACTTTAGGGATGCAAGCTTATTACGATCATTTTTATTTGGATGATTTTGAATATCAAGGAATTTCTTCTGGAACAGAAAATTATTATGTCTACCAAGCTGGAAATGTATTGTTTATAAGTTTAAGTTCAGAGCATACCGGGACTTCACAAACAGCTTGGCTACAGTCTGTAATTAACGCAGCAGAAGATGACAGTTCTGTAGATTGGATTTTCTCGCTAAGTCATAGACCTTATCAAGCAGAACAATATGTAGGTGATATTTCTCAATGGATAAGAAATACGGCGGTACCCATGCTTACACAAACCGATAAATTTGTATTGCATATTGGCGCCCATCATCACTTATACCATCGTGGACAGTTAAAAGATGATAAAGTTTATAATATTATTTCAGGGGGAACCGCGTGGGATCAATATTGGGGAATGTCTACTGAAGAAGATTTTGAAGACGTACAAAAAACAATTTCTAATTGGATGTATCAAATAGTAGATATAGATGTGGTTAATGGTAAAATGGATGTAGAAAGTTATTCTATAGGAAGTATTTTTCAGTGGAAAAATAATCAATTAATGGATGAGTTCCATTTTTATAAAAATCAAGCTGCACCAGAGCAGCCAACTATAGAAACCCAGTTAGGTTCAGAGGTAAGCTTACCTTTAGAGATTCAAGGCTCTGATTTTTCAACTTCAACAGGAGAATTATTAAATACTACCGAATTTTTAATTGCTAAAGATCAAGAGTTTAATATCATCGAGAAAGATATTTATAGAGATTACGAAAATTTATACGGAATGTATGAACAGCAAAGTGATTCTACTGTAGATATTAATCAAGGAGTAGATATAACCAAAATAGAATTTGCAGAGAATGAAATTCCAAATGGTCAGTATTTCGTAAAACTTCGGTATAGAGATAGAAACTTAGCATGGTCTCCTTGGAGTGAAACAGAAACCTTTACTGTAACAGGAAGTAATTACGTAGAAACAGCAATTACTCTAGATTCCGAAAATTTAGAATATGCACTTGATGCTCCTATAGGGGTGAATTATTTAGATGCTCCAGCAGCTAATACTACTTGGATAGGTATTTATAAAGATGAAAATGAACCAGGGAGTAATTCTCCTTCAGAACTATGGAGTTATACAGATGGAAATTCAAGCGGTACCATTACATTTTCTCAAGGTCTAAGTGAGGCAGGAATGTATTATGCCGTTATTTTCGAAAATGATAGTTATTCAGAAATTGCTCCAAGACAGTATTTTTATGTAGGGCAAACTCCAGAGTTGACAGTAAGTGAAGAAGAATATGCTGAAGGAGATCCTGTGGAGATTTCTTTTAGTAATGGTCCACAATTAAGTAATGATTGGATAGGGATTTATAAAATGGGGCATACACCGGGTAATATTGCTTCAACAGCTTGGAGTTATGTTAACGGGAGTTCACAAACACTTACATTTAATAATTTAGAAAAAGGATATTACTATGCTGAATATTTTATTGAGGATGGCTATAATTCAATAGGTAATAAAGTATTTTTTAAAGTAGGAGAATTAGTGACAGATTTATGGATAAACGAATCTGTATATGATTTAGGAGAAGAGATTGTAACCTCTTGGACAGATGCCCCGGGAATAATTAAAGATTGGTTAGGTATATATCACGAAGGTGATGATCCTAACATCGATCCATTAATTAGCTATACTTATTTTGACGGTCAAGCTGAAGGTACTGCTACCTTAGAAGGTGAAGCTTTACCTACCGAAGAAGGGAACTATTTTGTAGTAATGTTTACAAACGATTCTTATAATGAAGTTTCTAACCGTGTGAATTTTGAAGTTGTGGGAGATTTATCCAATTCAGAATATAAGATAGATCACGGAATAAAAGTATATCCAAATCCGGCTAATGGTAAAAGTCAAACAATGATTCAATCCCAGTATCCTATAGAAAAAATTGAATTGTTCGATACTACCGGTAAGCTTTTATATGCTACAGAAAATGTAAATAATGCAAAATATTCTATGATGACACAAGAATTGTCAAGTGGATTGTATATTATTAAAATTCATTCAAGAAAACTATATACTGTAAAATTAGTAGTAGAGTAGGTAGTTGTAAG
This sequence comes from Mesonia oceanica, assembly GCF_902499555.1. Lineage (GTDB taxonomy): Bacteria > Bacteroidota > Bacteroidia > Flavobacteriales > Flavobacteriaceae > Mesonia > Mesonia oceanica. The sequence goes on along the minus strand of NZ_CABVMM010000012.1, from coordinate 124,559 downwards.
TTAAAATTATTTCTAAAAATAAAATCCCCTGTACAGGGGATTTTTTATGTGTTCATTTTCAGCTTCTATAGTGATATAAATATATATAATAACACCAGTATCAGAATTATTGAGTTATAAACTCTATGGTTTCTGTAGATTGATTTTCGTTATCGGTTTCTATAGTCCTTTTTGTGTAAAAATTATTTTCCGAAGTATCTAACTCTAGTGAAGCATCTACTTCATAAGTAGATAAATGGGTAGAGAATTCTAATTTTTTGATCTCTTCAATAGTGGCAGATGGACTTCCTAATATTTCACTACACTTTAATCTTCTTATTCTTTTACCATAAGAATTATCTAAAATATGAGCCTTAGTATTTTTAATTTCAGAATAAGTAATGTTAGTGGACTCACCATTGCTCATTTCGATTGAAATTAAATTATCGTTTTCATCGTAACTAAATTTGTTTTCAAAATCCATCACCTCATCCAAATCAATATCAAGCCCAGCTTTGATTACGTTATTGTGATCATCAAATTTTAAAATATATCTTTGGTGAATAGAAGAATTTTCATCATCAAAATTTCCGGTCAAAATTTGAAAATAATCTATATTATTTTCTTTGTGAACAATTTGATAATATCGATTAACTTTTTCCCAGTAAAAACCAGTAAAGTTATTATTTTCATCATAGAATAAGTCCTGCTTAGTAGCCTCATCTGATTCTCTCATTGGATAGATGCTGATTAGCTTATTGTTAGAATAAACATACTGTTGGAATTCATCTTCAGATTTTAATTCATTATCAAAGTATGTTTTTAATTGATAATCATGAAATTTGCCATCGATAATTTCACCAGTTTTTATTTTCTTAAAACTTTCAATACCATCAATTTCAGGTCTGTCGTAAGTTTCTATATAAGATGTGAAAATGGAAGAAGAGTGATCTACAATAGTAGGATCATTATCATCAGAAGAACAAGAAATAAAAAGAACAATAGAGAATGTGAACAAAAGGCTTTTCATAATAGGTTAATTTTGTTTTATAGTTATAACCTATAACGTTAAATGTTTTTAGTTTATTCTACCGAATCAATTAAAATCTCTAAAATTTTAATTGCGGTTTCGCTAATTTTAGTTCCGGGACCAAACACCGCAACAGCACCGGCATCAAATAAATATTGATAATCTGCAGAAGGAATCACCCCTCCCACAATCACCATGATATCTTCGCGGCCGTGTTTTTTCAATTCTTCAATTACCTGGGGAACTAAGGTTTTATGTCCGGCAGCTAAAGATGAAACCCCTAACGTGTGAACATCGTTTTCTACTGCTTGTTTGGCGGCTTCTTGTGGGGTTTGAAATAATGGCCCAATATCTACATCAAATCCTACATCGGCATAACCAGTGGCAACTACTTTGGCTCCACGATCATGACCATCTTGTCCCATTTTTGCAATCATAATTCGAGGTCGGCGACCTTCTAATTCTGCAAATTGATTCGCTAGTTCTTTTGCTTTTTTAAACGATTTATCGTCTTTAATTTCTTTACTGTACACGCCACTAAAAGATTTGGTTTGTGCTTTATGCCTTCCGTAAATTTTTTCTAAAGCCATACTAATTTCTCCAATACTGGCACGTTCACGAGCAGCATCTATCGCTAATGCTAAGAGATTTCCTTCTTCTTTTTTAGCAGCTTCGGTTAATTTAGTTAAAGCTTGTTGTACCTTTTCTTCATTACGACTAGCCTTCATTTCTACCAATCGAGCAATTTGTTGTTTACGAACGGTTTGATTATCGACTTCTAAGGTTACGATGGGGTCTTCTTTTTCACGTCGGTATTTATTTACCCCTACAATAATATCTTGACCGCTATCAATTCGCGCTTGTTTTCTTGCCGCAGCTTCTTCAATACGAAGTTTCGGGATTCCTTTTTCAATCGCTTTGGTCATTCCGCCTAATTCTTCCACTTCTTCAATCAATTTCCATGCTTTCTGAGAGATTTCATCAGTAAGTTTTTCTACGTAGTAACTACCCGCCCAAGGATCTACTGTTTTTGTAATTTCAGTTTCGTCTTGTAAATACAATTGAGTGTTTCTCGCGATTCTTGCTGAAAAATCGGTAGGTAAAGCAATCGCTTCATCTAAAGCATTGGTATGTAAACTTTGCGTTCCACCAAAAGCTGCTGCGGAAGCCTCAATACAAGTTCGAGCTACATTATTAAACGGATCTTGTTCGGTTAAACTCCATCCACTGGTTTGACAATGTGTTCTTAGAGAAAGTGATTTTTGATTTTTTGGGTTGAATTGCTTTACCAATTTAGCCCATAACATTCTTCCGGCTCGCATTTTGGCAATTTCCATAAAATGATTCATGCCAATAGCCCAGAAAAAGGAAAGACGTGGAGCAAAACTATCGATGTCCATTCCCGCTTCAAGTCCTTTTCTAATGTATTCCAATCCGTCGGCCAAGGTGTATGCCAATTCAATATCACAAGTGGCTCCGGCCTCTTGCATATGATATCCGGAAATACTAATGCTGTTGAATCTTGGCATATTCTTCGAGCTATACTCAAAAATATCAGAGATGATTTTCATCGATGGAGTAGGTGGATAAATGTAGGTGTTTCGCACCATAAACTCCTTGAGAATATCATTTTGAATGGTTCCTGAAAGCTGTTCAGGTTGAACACCTTGCTCTTCGGCAGCAACAATATAAAACGCCATGATAGGTAGTACCGCTCCATTCATCGTCATAGAAACCGACATTTTATCAAGCGGAATCTGATCGAAAAGAATTTTCATATCTTCTACCGAATCAATTGCCACTCCTGCTTTACCAACATCACCTATTACACGTTCATGATCACTATCGTAACCGCGATGCGTTGCTAAATCGAAAGCTACCGAAAGGCCTTTTTGTCCGGCTGCCAGGTTTCTTCTATAGAACGCATTACTTTCTTCGGCCGTAGAAAACCCTGCATATTGTCTAATTGTCCACGGTCTTCTTACGTACATCGTAGAGTAAGGTCCACGTAAGAACGGAGAGATTCCGGCAACAAAGTTAAGGTGCTCTAAATTTTCTACGTCTTCTTTCGTATAGACTTTTTTAATCTTGATTTTCTCTGGTGTAGTAAATACTTCTTCCTCAAAATTTTGAATTTTTAATTCTGAATTTTGAAGCTTTATATGTTGAAGGTCTTTTCGAGCCATTTTTTATATTGATTTTCCGTCGTTCTGATTTAATCCAGTAATTTTTCTACTGAAATATCTTCGTCTAGTTCTTGCCAATGAATTCCTTCTCCTTTACCAATAAAACGCCAATTATTCAGTTGTTCTGGAGTTGCGTTCCGTAATCGGGGAAACCATTCTAACGGAACGGAAAGCTCTCTTCCATCTTCTAAAAAGACAGTCATTTTATCTTTTGAAAAGGAAACCTCTACAGCAAATTTTGATTTGTTAATTGTTAAAATACTCATTCCATTGTTGAATTAAAAATTCTGAATTTTCTACTACTAATTTACGGATTTCTGAAATTTCTGAAGCTTTAAATCTTCTCGTATATATTATTTCGATAGGTTGAAGGTTAAATTTTGCTGTTTTCTCATCTTTTTCAATATGAATGGGCAAATGTTCATTTGAATAAAAGAAAAAACGATATCCATTAATTCTTAATACTGTTGGCATTACTTTTTATTTTCCATTTTCATTTGATAGAGATCAAAACCTTTAGCCCAGAAATCCTTTTCAATTTTTTCAAGTTCGAATCCCATTTTCTCATAAAACTTATAAACTATCTGTGTTGTTCGTACAATGATTAGTTCAATATTCGGATTTTTACTTAAAAGATTAATTCGGTGTTGTATTAATTTTTTTCCTATCCTTTTTCTTTGACTTTTAGAGGAAATCATATCCCAAGAAATACGAGCCATTTTTTGGTCTATAAAATAATTGATGCCACCAGCCCCAATAATTTCAGAATTTTCTTCATAAACAAAGTAATCCTCGATTTCATTTTCAAGGTATTTCTCAAAATCAACTTCCTCAGATGGAGCAAAATATTCTGGAGTATTTTGTTTCAACAAATGAATTGTTTTTGACTTGTCATTATTTGAATACTTTCTTATCACTCTGTTGATAGCAGTATTTTTAATTAATATATTGAAGAAATTATTCCTTTTTCAAGCGTTCTTGTTCACTTTTTTCTGCGAGTCTTTTCTGAATAATCGGCTTTAAAAGCGTTTTTCTTTCATTTTTTTGTAAAAAAGGAGACTTTTCTAAATCTGCCTTCATTTTATCTTCCGGGTTTTGGTATTTGTTGGTACCTACCAAGGTTTTTTCAGCTTTATTAAATTGCGCCAATTCCTTATCGGCACTTTCTTTAATTTTTCGCTGAATCGTTCCTTCTTTTAGAGAGGTAATCCAACCACCGGATTTTTCAATCGATTTGAAGACCACTAAAGCTTTTTCAGCTAATTGGGAGGTGATCTCTTCTACATAATAACTACCATCACTAGCATTGGCTACTTTATCAAAATAACTTTCTTCTTTTAAAATTAAGAGTTGATTGCGGGCTATTCTTCTTCCAAAATCATTATCGTCGTGATAGATATCATCGTAAGGCAGATTACAAACCCAATCGGCACCTCCTAAAATAGCACTCATACTCTCCGTAGTGGTACGCAACATATTTACGTTGTAATCGTAAATGGTTTTGTTCCGCTTTGTTGGGAAAGCTAAAATTTGAATGCTTAAAGGAGCTTCATAAGCTTCAGTTATACTTGCGTATAACTTACGTAAAGCTTTCAGCTTGGCTATCTCAAAGAAATAATTGGAACCTACGGAAACTTTAAAAATAGGTTGAAAGTCTTTTAATTGCTGCGGAAAATGTTCATTTAAGTGATTTAAATATTCATTCACGTGTGCCATCGAATAGGCCAATTGCTGAACGATATTGGCACCTGCATTTTGATAAATGGAAGTATCGACACTTATACTGACTGGTATTTCTTTATTCAACTGAATAAATTCCGCTAATAGTTGATGATCTTCTTGTTGATTGCTGAACCAGTTTCCGGTAGCTGAAAGGTTTCCGATAATATCGACACCAACTGAAATTTGATGTTTTTTACCCTGAACAAATTCTTTGAGTTGTTGAGGCGTTTCTTTCGACAAAAATTGAAAATCGAGAAATACCGGAGTCTTTTCGATATCGATTTCGGTTAATAACTTTGAAAAATCGATTTCAGCCGTAGGAATTACTATCCATAAGGCTTCCGCTCCTTTTTCTAAGCTTTCTAAAAGTGAAGCGGCTTCAGTATTTTCAGAAACTACAAAGCGTTCGATAATATTCCAGTTTTGAGGTGGAGTAGGAGCTTGGCTGGCTTGAAAATTGTCTTGATGATAAAATGGTTTTACATCGATGCCTTCATTGCTATGAAAAATAAGACTTTCATAAGCGGCCCCTTTTAAATCTACCTGAATTTTTTGTTTCCACTCTTTGGCAGAAACCTCTTTAAAATCTTCAAATAATTTTTTACTCATTTTCCTCGTTCTTTTTCAAGCTATCTTCATATTCAATTATAAAAATTTCTTCTCCTTCACGCTTCATAAAATATTCTTCCCGTGCAAATTTTTCCAGTTCGTCAGAATCATTCAATCCTTCAATGATAGCTTTGTCTTTATTTATTTCTTTTTGGTAATAGGCTTTGTTATTGTTGAGTGCATCTAATTCTTCATCGAGTTCACGATGTACTAACCAACTATTGCTATCGAGAAAAAACATCCAGACACCAAACACCAAAATTATAAGCACATATTTATTGCTTATAATTTTAAACCAACGTTTCTCGCGAAGCTCTTTAAAACCCATAAAACGAATATACGAAATTAGTCTAAGCGTTCCCTGATAATGGTCTGAACAATATCAACAGCTACGGTATTATAACGATTGTTGGGAATAATAATATCGGCAAATTCTTTTGTAGGTTCGATAAATTGTTGGTGCATAGGTTTTAAGGTAGTTTGGTAGCGGTTTAAAACCTCGTCTAAATCACGTCCGCGTTCTTTCATATCCCGTTTTAGGCGTCTAATTAAGCGCTCATCACTATCGGCGTGTACGTAAATCATAATATCAAAAAGTTCCCGAAGCTCAGGATGGGTAAGAATTAAAATTCCTTCGACCAACATTACTTTTTTAGGTGGCGTTTCAATGGTTTCACCAGTACGGTTATGTTCTTTAAATGAATAAACCGGCTGTGGAATAGATTCTCCCGCTCTTAATTGTTTTAAATGTTTGGTGAGTAAATCAAAATCGATGGATTTTGGATGGTCAAAATTAATTTTGGTCCGCTCATCGTAGCTAAGATTACTCGTGTCCCGATAGTAAGAGTCTTGTGAGATTACTTCTACTTCTTCGTGTTGTAGTTCATCGACAATAGTGTTTACTACGGTTGTTTTTCCGCTTCCGGTTCCTCCGGCAATCCCGATAATGAGCATAATTTCAAATTTTTCAGCAAAATTAACGAATTATTAAAATTATGAAATAACAATATGGTATTCTTATTAACGAATTTTGATAGGTTTGTTTTTGTCAGGTCGAGCGGAGTCGAGACTTAGGGCTTACAATTGAGTAATTAGAATTTATTTATTTAAAAGGTTAACTAAAATGATGTGATTTTATAAAAAAGGAATTTAATTTTAATCTAGAATCGGAGGCGTAAAAATGATTTACCTTAATGTGATGAGGCTGTCTAAAAAGATGATTTTCGTCAACCTAAACGTGTTTAGGTTCTCCTACTAAATTGATCATTAGCAGGATGAGATTCTGAATTAAATTCAGAATGACGATTTTTGACCCTTTTTATACAGCCTCATGAAGTTTTTATCAACCCAACAACCTTCTTTTCTGTCGAAGTAAAAACAATTTTAAATGATAAAGAACATACGATTTTTCATGTTCTTTGGCGGTATTGTGACGTTGGTTGAAGCTAGTTAACGCAGCTTCTAAATCGCCTTTCGCATCAATGATTTGCCAGAATTTTTTGAAATCTTCCTGAATGCTTTCAAGATGAATAGTTAGGTGTTGCGGTTGATGTTTTAAAAAGGATTGGATATTTGCGGTTACCGTATCTACATAATCATAGCAAAGCTGAAGTTGTTCTTCTTTAGAAAGTGTTTCCGGTGGATTCATTTTTATTCCTCCTGCATAAGCATCAACTATACTTTTCTTTTTGAGAAAACGCTTGCTGAAGCTTTTTGCGGTTTTATCGCGGTCTCGTTTTAAATGTACATAAAAAACTTGATCGGGAAATTTCTGTTCTAATTCTCCTAAATGCCAGCTTAAATGGTTGTCGGCTTCAATATGATTTTCGGGATATTCAAAGCGTGCCGAACCTAATTTTTGCGATCGGGTTTCGTGACCGCATGTAAAATTGGTCATGTACATACAAGCTTCTACAAAACTGAAAGAGCCACAACGTCCCGTACCTAAAACAAAAATGTGCATTGAAAACTGAATTTGGTTTCAAAAATAAGTAAAGAAATCATAACCATTCTCTCTTTTTTAACTTAGGTTAAAAAAGCTACTTCCTCTTTTCTCGGCAAGTGGCTTTTTTGTGCGTTATTCTGAATTTATTTAACTACGTTGAATCTTCGATTTCAGAATCTTATCTCTTACTATTCAAAAAAACATAATGAGACCCTGAATTAAGTTCAGTGTGACGAAACTAAACTAAACTTCTCAACTTAAAAACTAATAGCTAAGCATTAATGATGATGCCCGCCGCCTTCACCTTTTTCTCCTTCGGCTTGTAAATAATAAGCATTATTGAGAGCAAATAGGGTTGCTTGAGGTTGTTTTTCAAGTAACTGAATGGCTGTCCAGCTTCCATCGGTTTTTCCGGTTTTTACTTCAAGTGGAGAAAAATTCCATTCGTTCTCATTTTTTTCAGCTTTATAAATATAGAAACGATCTCCGTTTTTTACAATGGCACTCTCAGGAATGGCAGTGGTGGTTGATTTTTCCGTTAAAATTTTTCCTTGAATGTACATTCCCGGAATAAGATTTCCCTTTTTGTTTTCAATTTCCGCATGAACGTGAACAGCTTTCGGACTTTCTTCAAAGGTTTTACTAATCGAATAAATACTTGCGGTTAGTTCTGTCTCTGGAAGGGATTGAACGGTGAATTTTATTTTTTGTCCTTTTGCAATTTTATGTACGTCTTTTTCATAAACCATTAAATCGGCGTGAACGTGATGTGTATTGATAATTTCAAACAAATCGGTTTGGGGTTGTACATATTGCCCGGTTTTTACTTCTACTTTTTGTACTGCACCTTCAATGGGACTTCTTAAAGCCACACTTTCTTGAATGTTTCCTTTTTCTAGATTATTTAGGTTAATATTTAAAAGTTTTAGTTTCGATTTGAGTCCGCTCACTAATCCTTTTTTAGCTTGATAGTCGGCTTCTGCTTTTTGAAAATTCATCCCGGAACCTACGCCGCCTTCGTATAATTTTTTCTGACGTTGGTATTCTTTTTCTAAATACTTTTGGTTGTGAAAAGCTTCTAAATAATCGGTTTGTAGCTGAATGATATTAGGATGAGATAAATATGCCACTATTTGTCCTTGCTGCACTTCATCACCTTCAATCACTTCAATCTTGACCACATTCGCACCAACAATTGTCGTTACGGTTGCTTCGTTTTGTGGTGGAACTTCTAATGTTCCATTGGCTTCTACAAAACCGCTCATATTTCTATGGCTGAGTGTATCTACTTTTAAACCTAAAGCTTTAGCTTGCTCAAAGGAAAAGTGAATTCCTTCTTCTTCTTCTTCGTGATGTTCTTCTTTTTTTGGAGTAGTTGAATTTTCTTTTTCTTCTGCTGAATTATTTCCGCAGGAAATCAAGAATAAACTGAAAAATATATAGAATAAGGTTTTCATGATTGTTGTATTAAAGGTTATTTCCTGCAAGGTTTTGATAACCTTGTAGGTTTTAATATGATTGAAAAATATACCTACAAGGTCAGAAAAGACCTTGCAGGAGGGGTGATGATTGGTGAAGCTTGAATTTATATTATTCATTTTCAAAATAAGTTAGATCGAATTTTGCGTTGAGGTAATTGTTTATCGCTTTAATAGCGGCAAGTTCTGTTTCGATGGAATTTCGAAGCATTTGGGTAAAAGCCGTATAATCGATCGCACCTTCTTGATATGCCAACAGAGCACCGTTTTGCTGTTCTTGAGCTAACGGTAATGCTTCCTGCAGATAGAAATCTTTCGATTTTTTCCACTTCATAAAGCGTTGTAGACTTTGTTGGTATTGTGTTTTAAGCTGTTGCTTAACAAAATCTGCTTCATTTTGAGCGATTTGTTGCTGAATTTCGGCCGTTTTCACCCGAGTTTTTTCACTTCCCGAAAATAACGGAATTGAAACCCCAGCTTGATAGGTATAAAATCCACTTTGGTTTTGTACTTCTTGTATGCCGTATTGCACATTAAATTTTGGCAGTAAATCGGCTTTGGCAGCTCGGTAATTGGCTTCGGAAGTTTGCATTTTTTGTTGAGCTACTTGAAGTGCCGGATGATTTTCTAAAGATTGTTCAATAACGAATTCATCAGTTGTTAAAATAATCTCATCATCGACACCAAAGGTATTTTCAGTGTTCAACCATAAATTTAGTTTTTGCAATTCAATTAAATAATCGTCGTGTGCTTGCTCTTTCTTAATCGCAATTTGTAAAGCTTGATTTTTAGCAGAAGAAAATTCAAGTTTAGAAATGGCTTCTACTTCATAATTTAATTCAACTGCAGTTTTAAATTTACTATAAATAGAATCTAAACGTTGGTAAAGCTGGAATTTTTGTTTTGCGCTAAAAGCCGATGTCCAAGCTTTTTTTACTTCCCGTTCTACTTCTAATTGAGAAAGAGTTAATGCTTCTTCGGCTAATTTTACTTGAGCTTTCAGTTGTTTGCTTTTAGCCGAAATGCCAAATAGATCGATGTTTTGCTGTCCTATATTGATCCACGTGTAAACACCTTGGTTGTCTTTTACTTCTTCTCCGCTAGTGAAAATTTTTGTGGCTCCTAAATCCCAAACATTAGCTTTTTGCGCTTGTTGTTGGCTTATTGCTAATTTTTTGTTTTTTAATAACGGATAATTCTCTTTAGCGAGCTTAACAGCTTCGTCCATCCCAATTTCAAGTAATGGTTGTTCTTGAGCATTTGCGTTGAAAGGAATTATAAAGAAAAGAAACATTCCCGCAATTGCGGTGGTTTTAAATGAATTTAATTGCCGTTCTTTTCTACGTTCAATCCATTGGTAAAGAATAGGAAGAATAAAAAGCGTGAGTAGGGTAGAAGTAATTAATCCGCCAATCACTACGGTTGCTAAAGGTCGTTGTACTTCAGCCCCTGAAGAAGTAGAAATCGCCATGGGCAAGAAACCTAACACATCGGTTAATGCGGTAAGCATAATTGGGCGAACACGACGTTTGGTTCCTTTTAAAATTCGTTGCGTGAGATTTTTTTCACCTTCTTCTTTTAATTCATTTAACCCGTTGATCATTACCAGACCGTTTAATACGGCAACACCAAAAAGCACGATAAAACCAACTCCGGCAGAAATACTAAAAGGCATATCGCGTAACCAAAGGGCAAAAATTCCGCCAATGGTAGCCATAGGGATAGCGAGGTAAATCATTAAAGTTTCTGAAAAAGATTTTAAGGCGAAATAAATCAAGATAAAAATCAGGACTAATGCAATGGGAACTACCATTTGAAGTCGATTGGAGGCTCGTTCTAAATTTTCAAAAGCACCTCCATAACGAATGTAATAGCCGGAAGGTAAATCGAATTCTTTGTCTAATTTTTGCTGAATATCTTCTACCACCGATTGTACATCCCTGTTTCGAATGTTAATTCCTACATAGGTTCGTCGGTTGGTATTGTCCCGACTAATTTGCATAGGTCCGGGTTGATAGCTAATACTAGCGACTTCCCGTAATGGAATTTGGTTCCCGTTAGGTAAATCTATGTAGAGGTTCTCTACGTTCTGAATGTTTTGACGATGATTTTCATGAAGACGAACTACTAAATCATAACGTTTTTCCCCTTCAAAAATAACTCCGGCTTTTCCACCGGCAAATGCTGTTTGGATAAGTGTATTTAAATCACTGATTTGTAAACCGTATTGTGCCAGTTTATTTCGATTGTAATTCACTGTAATTTGTGGCAATCCTGTAGTGGCTTCTACTTTCATATCTGCCACGCCATCAACGGTAGCAATAATTTTCCCCATTTCTTTGGCCTTATCTGCCAAGACTTGTAAATCTTCCCCAAAAAGTTTGATGGCTACGTCTTCCCGAACGCCCGAAAGCAATTCGTTAAAACGCATTTCGATAGGTTGGGTAAACTCGTATGAAACACCGGGAATCGCGCTAATATCTTTCTTAATTTTAGCGATAAGTTCTTCCTTAGTGTCTGCGGAAGTCCATTCAGATTTTGGTTTTAGGATAATAAACGTATCTGAAATATCCATCGGCATCGGGTCGGTAGGAACATCTGCCACGCCAATCCTACTAATCACAGATTTTACTTCAGGATAATTTGCTTTGATGATTTTTTGAACTTTGGTGGTTGTTTCAATCATTTCTGAAAGTGAACTACCCGGTTTCAAAATCACGTGAAAAGCAATATCACCTTCATCGAGCTGCGGAATGAATTCGCCTCCCATTTTGGTAAAAGTAAAAATGGCTAAAGCTAGAATTAGAACCGAACTAGCCATAATCCATTTTCCTTTAGGAAGACTTTTTTGCAAAGCTTTTTCATAATTACGTTCTACCCAAAATACAAGCTTGTCGCCCCAAGAAGGTTTAGTTTTTTTGGGAACTCTAATAAATAAAGCAGAAATTATTGGAACGTAGGTCAAGCAAAGAATCATTGCTCCAATCATCGCAAAAATAAAGGTAAGTGCCATTGGGCGGAACATTTTACCTTCAACACCTTCTAGTGCTAGAATCGGGATAAAAACAATCATGATAATGAGCTGCCCGAAAAAAGCTGAATTCATCATTTTTTTAGAGGCTTTTGCCGTAATCTTATTTCGATTTTCTGTTGTAACTTGAACTTTATTTTTCTTCACATAAGCGTAAAGGAAAAAGACAGTACTTTCTACTATAATTACGGCGCCGTCTACAATAATTCCAAAATCGATAGCGCCTAAACTCATCAAGTTGGCCCAAACATCGAATATGTTCATTAAAATAAAGGCAAACAATAAAGCTAACGGAATTGTGGAAGCCACGATTAATCCACCACGCCAGTTTCCCAATAAGAGTACAAGAATGAAAATAACAATGAGTCCACCCTCGATAAGGTTATTTTTAATGGTTCCTGTGGTTTCCGCTATGAGATTGCTTCGGTCTAAAAAGGGTTTGATGTGCACACCTTTAGGTAGCGATTTTTCAATTTGCTGCATGCGTTCTTTTACCCGGCTAATCACTTCATTGGAGTTGGCGCCTTTCAGCATTAAAATCATTCCTCCAACCGCTTCGCCTTTTCCATCTTTGGTTAATGCTCCATAGCGAACGGCATTTCCAATTTGCACTTCGGCAACATCTTTGATTTTGATGGGAATTCCGTTTTCATTTTTAATTACCATTTGGCGAATGTCGTCGAGGTTTCTGGCTAAACCTTCACCTCGAATAAAATTAGCTTGATGATTTTTTTCAATATAAGCACCACCGGTATTTTGGTTGTTTTGCTGTAAAGCCGAAAAAACTTCAGAAATACTAATTCCAATCGCTTTGAGTTCTTCAGGATGTACGGAAACTTCGTATTGTTTTATTTTCCCACCAAAAGCATTTACTTCAACTACACCGGGAACGAGTGACATTTGCCTACGAATAATCCAATCTTGAAAACTCCGTAAATCGGTACTGGAATATTTTTTTTCATATTCTTTTTCTACTTCTAGAGTGTATTGGTAAATTTCTCCAAGTCCGGTAGAAATTGGTCCCATGGAAGGTTTGCCAAAGCCTTCCGGAATTTCTTCCTGTACTTCTACTAGTTTTTCAGATACTAATTGTCGCGGAAGATAGGTGCCGGCGTCATCTTCAAATACGATGGTGACGACGGAAAGCCCAAAGCGTGAAACAGAGCGGATTTCTTTTACCTGCGGAAGATTGCTCATCGCTACTTCTACGGGATAGGTAACAAATTGCTCAATATCTTCGGTGCCTAAATTAGGTGCTTGGGTAATTACTTGTACTTGATTATTGGTAATATCAGGATTGGCATCGATAGGAACTTGGCTCATGCTCCAAATTCCAAAACCAATCCACGTAACCATAAACAAACCAATAATCATTTTATTCCGAATGGAAAAATCAATGATTTTGTTAATCATGAATATGTTGTTTTTTATTTTTTAAACTAAATAGGAGGGAAGCAATGTTATTCTCTATTTACATTTTTCTTTGTTGTAAGGTATCGTCAACCTGAACTTGTTTCAGGTTCTCATCCTCAATTTTTTTATTTTAAACCAAGTATGAGATTCCGGATCAAGTTTGAATGAAGAAATTTGTATACAGTTAACACTTATAAAGGCTCAGTATTACAAATTAAGTTTAGAAAAATATTGCTTCTTGGAAAAGAATTTCAGTGAAGTACTGAAAATTAGGAATTCCGTGGAGGTTGTAAGATGCGGTTTTGAATTTCTTCTCCTGTATTTTCAAAATGTGGAAAAGTTTGGTTGAATATTTCAGGGGAAATAGCTTCAAAATCGGTTAGTTGAAGATCTATTACATGAATGTGACAGCAATGACATTGGCAAAAGGGAGAACATAAATCTGCTTCGTGATTGTGATCTTGATGATCTTCAGAAGTGAGGTGAATTCCGTTTTGTTCCTCTAAATCGGTCACATTATCGCTGTAGGGTATAAAGTTGAGCCCTAAAATATAAATGGATAATATGGCAACTAAGATTTTCATTTTCTCAAAGATATGAAAAATCTAAAAGCTTATGTATAAACTTTAGTTTTTTGATTTACTAAGGTAATCTTTTACCCAATTTGTAAGTGTTTTTGCTTGTGCTTCAGATAGTTTGGCATCATTGTGTAACCATAGGTATGAACGTAAAGGCATTTCTCCTTTTTCAATCATTTCTTCGGTTTCTTCCATTTTATGGTTCTTCCGTTTTTGTGATAGGTTTCCCCATTCAGAATAATTTAAATGGCGTTTTCCATCTTCTACATGTTCAGCTAAATAATAGTTGACGGGAGTTATTTTGTCGTACCAAGGATATGTTGTGTTATTGGAATGGCAATCGTAACAAGAAGTTTTTAGAATATTCATAACTTCAGAAGGAACATTTTCAACTTTTGCAATATCCGTATCGGGAACTTGTTGGTAAGTGTTTTCTTCTGGACCAAAAAACTGCGCAATAATGAATACAGCTATTAAGATAATTATGATGGTGTTAAAGGTTTTTCTTTTTGAAGCCATTTGTTAGTTTTTTAGAATTCTTTTTGATGCTCCTAATATACTATAAATTTAAATCCTCCTGAAATTATGCTGGCATTCAATCCTGTGTTCCTTTCATAATAATGATAATTCAGGTCGATGCTTTTTAAGGCTAATTTCCAAAGGTGGAATCCAGTAAAAATATCGGTATAAATAACTCCTAAGCCATACTGATTGGCATTGAATTTTGATAAATCGTAATCGGAGGTATAATATTCATCGGTAGATAGATGCTGCTCGTAAGGTGCAAAATAATCGGCTGCCGATTGTGAGTAAAATCGGTAGGATGGGACGAGTGTAAATTTGCTACTTATTTTTGTGGGCAATTCAATTTTTGCAGTGTGTGAATTAATGCCCCAATTATCGGTGTAGAATCTATAATATGTTCTTAGCACAAAAGTTTCGTTGAGGTAATAATTTAACCTCCCACCCAAAGCAATTTTAAAACGGGTATCAGGTAAAATTTCATTGGCATCTGCCAGTTGAAAATTTTGTATAAACGAATCTTCTACATCGGCAAAATATACTCGTTGAAAAGGTGTTGAAAGCAAACCTTCTTGCTGAACTAAATCTAGCATTAAACTTCCTTGAGCCCGTTTTGATAGAATCTGAGAAAAACTTAAACCAAGTGAATAAGAGTTTCTACTTTCATCATCAAATTTGGTGAAATTAGGATTGTAATTTTGATTTCCCGTAATGGTATATTGCGAGAATAAATTGTTGCTTAATCCATTACCGTCTTCTGAAAATGGTCTTAGTTCATAAGGGTAAATAGAATTCCAAGTATCTAAATATACATTTGCCTTTATAGATAATTCAGTATTTTTTTCGTTGAATAATTTGGTATAGCTTCCGCCAAAACCAAGTGAGAAATAATCATATTCAGAAGAAACCGAAAGTTTCGCGCTCCAAATGGTATTTCTGTCATCAGAATTATGAGTGTAAGTTCCCGTAAGGTTAGTCCATACATCTCCCGAGGAAGCACCGGAACTTTCTACAAAAGGATCTGCAGGTTGGTTTCCATCAAAAGGGTTTATATTGCTGGAAGAGGCAGAGGTATAAGCAGATACTCCACCATCTATGGTTAATACATCATCATCGTTTAATGGAATAGAAACGACAATGGTAGGAGTTACATCGGTTAGTTTTTCGGTACCAATACCTCCCGATACGGCAGCATTATTACCATCCTGTGTATAGTAACTTGCCAAGAAATCTACTTCAGTAGTTTCTAGAACCCTTTTTTTATAGGTTTGAATGGAGTCTGAAGCTTGTTGAGCTTGTGAAATAAAACCACTTAGCAACAGTATAATTACAAGAATATTTTTCATATAAGTTTTAATTACATCCACAGCCACCGCCTGTTTTTCCTCCGTTAGCTCCTGCAGCTGCTTCGCGATAAGCTTGGAAATTAGTTTCAAAACGATCTGATTTTTTAGTAGTGCTTAACAACATTTGCGGATCGTTTAGGTAAACTTTTTCATATTCTTTTACTACCGTACAAGAACTAGCTCCGGCAATAAGAATGATTATGGCTATTATTTTTTTCATTTGGTATTAATTTCAATATTGTTGGAGGTGAAAATATTTCCTTGATCGTCTATCAGGATGCATTCAATTTTAGGAAGCTGGTTGATTCTGTTAAGACCAACTTCTTTTCCCATGACAAAAACAGAAGTTGCTAAGGCATCTGCCAGTTCTGCTTTTGGAGCAAAAACAGTAGCACTTATAATTCCGCTGGAAGGATAACCCGTTCTTGGATCGATAATGTGCGTATATCTTTTTCCGTTGAAGTTCACGTATTTTTCATAGTTTCCTGAAGTAACTACCGCTTCATTTTGAATAGGCAAGAGAGCAAAAGCTTTGTTTTTATCCATTGGATTGGTAATGGCGACTTTCCAATCGCTTCCATTGGGTTGTTTCCCCCAAGTATTCATATCGCCAGAGGCATTGATAATTCCGGCAGGAACTCCTTTGCTTATTAATAATTCTTTGGCTTTATCTGCGGCATACCCTTTTCCAATGCCACCAAAACCAATTTTCATTCCCTTTAATTTTAGAAAAACAGTCGATTTATCTTTATCTACCAGAATATTTTGATAACCAACTTTACTCACAGAGTTTTTAATTTCTTCAGCAGGAGGCATTTGCTTCATCGTTCCATCAAACTTCCAGATCTTATCCATCGAAGCATAGCTAATGTCGAAAGCTCCATCAGTTAATTTGGAAATTCCTTTTGCACGTTCTATTAATTGAATTAGTTCTGAATCTACTTTTACCGCTTTTATTCCTGCATTTTTGTTGATAGCTGAGGTTTGTGAATTGGGATCCCAAGAAGAAATGAGTTTTTCTATTCTTGAAATTTCATTAATTGCTAAGTCAATATATGTATTAGCTTCCACAGAATCTTGGGCAACCACAGTAATATCAAAACGGCTGCCCATTAGTTTTAGAGTGCGTTTAACTATATTCTGTGAGAATCCCTGAACACTAACTATTAATGATATGAAAAAAATAAACTTTTTCAAATTAATGAATGAACGAATTTAGGTGGGCAATATATTCTTTCGGACTCATGTTTTTGTAGCCGGTTTGTCCTAAAACTTTTCCGTCTTGATCTAGAATAACTACAAAGGGAAAGTAACCATTTGGATTATATTTTTCTGCTAATTTGTTGTTTTTCTCTTGTTGTTCTTCCGGTAAAGCGTTTTTGCTTCTTTTAGGGAAGTCTGCTTGTAGCATGACAAAATGATCTTTTGCGTAGTTTTTAAATTCATCTGAACACCAAATATTTCGGTCTAATTTTATACAAGGCCCACACCAATCAGATCCTTGAAAAACCAAAATTATAGGTTGGTCTTTTTCACTAGCAATTGTTTTAGCCTCATTAAAATCTAATTTCCAATCTTGAGAAAAACCTATGGTGCTAAAAAGCAATAGTCCTAAAAGGAGAATATTCTTTTTCATCTTTTTTGTTTAAAAATAATTAAATAGAAAATAAATTGAGTTTTTCTATTCTTAAGATTCGCTTAAGATTTAAGTGGGACAGATCACGTGAAGTGATTTAGAAACTATTTTTATTTGACATTCATTGCCTGTTAAGAAACATTTTTCACCATCTTTTTGATACTTCCATTCTTTATGATTATTCTTTTTAATGGTTAATTGAGTAAATGGAAGATGGTTTTTTTTATTGAAAAAATCAGTTTTTCCAATTAATAAAAGAAAACCGAGATATAATTTTTCTATCAATGAAATGCTAGGAATACTAATTAAATCGAGTTGACCATCGGTGAGTGAAGCTCTTTTGTGTAAGGAGAGGTTATACCCCATTTGATTGGAGTTGGTAATGAATAACAAAAATGGTTTTACTGAAAACGTTTCTTTTTTGTGTTGAATTTTAAAAATAGAAGAGTTGTTATTTGTGGTAACCGTTTTAAAAACTGCTTTTAAATAGGAGTAAAAAGGGTATTGATTAATTTTTTGATAATTATGAATTACTTGTGCATCGAAGCCTAAGCCTAAATTACTGAAAAAATATTCTTCGTTAATTTTACCTACATCTATAGAAAGAAAGTCCCCATTTTTAATACAAGAAATACTGGATTCTATATTTTTAGAAACACGCAAGTTTCGTGCTAGTCCGTTGCCTGAACCTATTGGGATTATACCAAGTTTTATAGATGAATTGACGAGACAACTAGCTACTTCATTTATGGTTCCATCGCCACCACAAGCAACAATAATATTGGCATTTTGTGCCATAGATTCTATTGTTAATTCTTTGGCATGTAATTTATATTTGGTCTCTTTTAGCTGTATGTGGTATTGATGAGGTTGAAAAGCATTCGCTATTTTTTCATTTAAATTTTTCGGAAAACCTTTTCCTGCAGAAGGGTTCACTATAAAATGAATATTAATTTTTTTCATCTTTTGTTTTTATAGTTAAACCTTGATTTCTAAATAGCCAGTCTGCTGTCTGATAATTAGCAATTGCCAAGTTTAATAATAAACTATCTGTATCTTTTTTGTAGAGTTGATGATTGGAGGCTACGTATTGGTAGTTGTTGAACGATTTATGATCGTTTAGGATTATAAGATGGTCATCTTTTAAAAGTCCTAATTTTCTGTAATTTCCAATAAAAGCTCTTGGTTGATAATTTTTCTCAAACACATTCTGTCCATAAAAATTAGACTCATAAGACCAATTCATTAAACCAAAAAGACTAGGTAAAAGATCTATTTGTGAACTTAATTTTTTCACCTGAAAAGGCTTTTTGTTGGGGAAATTATAAATAAAGGCAGGAATATGGTAATTATTAATATTTAGCTCCCATTTACCGGCACTACTGGCGCAATGATCTGCAACAATAACAAAGACAGTGTTTTTGTACCATTCTTTTTTAGAAGCTTTTTTTAGAAATTGCTTGATGGCAAAATCTGTATATTTTACAGCTCCATTTCTATTTGTTCCCGAGGGAATATCAATTTTTCCTTCCGGATAAGTGTAAGGCCGATGGTTGGAAGTGGTCATAATAAAATGAAAGAAAGGCTGATTTTTTGGCAAAGCATCGGTTACTTTTAATACTTTATCGTATAGATCTTCATCAGAAACTCCCCAAGCATTTTCAAAATTCACTTCTTCATCTTCAATTAAGGTTCTCTTGGTAAGAATATCATCAATATTTAATAACTTTCTACCTCTATCAACAATATTGAAACCATTGTTGCTGAAAAAATGATTCATATTATCAAAATATCCATCTCCTCCATAGAAAAATGTGTTTTCATAGCCTTTATTTTTAAAAACTTCTCCAACGGTAAATAAGTGTTCATTGTTTTCTCTTTTTACAATGCTCCTTCCTGGCGTTGGGGGAATAGATAGGCTTAAAGCTTCCATTCCACGAACGGTTCTTGTTCCTGTACTGTTTAAATTCTCAAAAGAAATACTTTGAGTTCGTAAGCTATCTAAAAAAGGGGTGAGTTTTTTTTCGTTTCCGTAAGCTTTCATAAAATCAGCACTTAAGCTTTCAATACAAATCAGAATAATATTAGGGGTAATTTCCTGTTGAGTATTGGTTATGGTTCTTGAAATGGGACTAGTAGCAGTTTTGTTGATGGAAGAAATATTTAATTCATCTTGAACTATTTTAAAAGCTTTCTTATCAGAAAAGCTCAAATAAAATTCTTTATATTTTAGGTTGTTATTCCTAAAAGCAGCAAAGAAAGAATAGATTCCTGTTTTAGAAATTTCGTTGTTATACCTATTGTTAGACCATTCAGCAGATTCATTATTCACAAATAAACCAAAGCCAATAACCAATACTAAATTAACACCTAAAATAAAAGCTTTTGTTGTTCTGGAAGCATTGCTTTTGAAAGTAAGTTTAAATATTCTTTTGCGTTTTAAAAACCAGACTGTCAATAATTCTAAACCTATGATTCCCGAAATAAGGAAAGGTAGAGGATATGATTCATTAATATTTTGAATTACCTCATAGGTATAGATTAAATAGTCTACAGCAATAAAATTAAAACGACGCTGGAACTCTTCCCAAAACGTGATTTCAGCAAAAAAAGAGAAGTAAAAGATAACACTTACAATAATAAAATAAGTTGTTTGTACGGTTTTATCTACGATATTTCCTGTCCATTTTGAAGGAAAAAAGAATAAATAAAAACTCCAGAGAATAAGAAAATAAGAAAGCGTTCCTAAATCAAAGAAAGTCCCTATAACTAATGATTTAATAACCGAAATAACATCAGTTTGTGCTTCATGAAAATTCCAAGTAAGAAACACAATTCTTAATAAAAAAGAAGTCAATAAATATAAACTACCTATGGCAAAAAAGAGGGTGTATCTTTTTAATTTTTTAAATTTATTCATCATTAATTATTTAATGAACAAATCTAAAGAGGAGGCTTAAAACCTTTTATTTACGAACGCTTAAGATTCGCTTAAGATTTAGGAGAAGATTTTTTAAAGGTAATTTTAAAGGTGGTTCCTTTTAAATTGGAAGTTGATAAATTTACACTTGCATGAATGGTTTCAGCTGCTTTTCTTACAATGGAAAGCCCAAGTCCGGTGCCATTAATTTTATGGTCTTTTACCTGTTGTGTTCTATAAAAGGGTTCGAATACTTTTTGTAGGTCTTCGGGTTTAATCGTTATTCCGTAATTAGTGATTTGAAAGAAAGCTTCTGTGTTTTTTTCTGCTACTAAAATTTGAATTTTTTCTCCTTCAGCAGAATATTTAATCGCATTGGAAAGTAGGTTCTCTACAATAATTTGTGTGTGATATTTGGGAACTTTTATACTTCTTTCAGCTTCATTAATAAATTCAACTTTTAGGTTTTTTAACTTGATGGTTTCTTTATTTCGTTGAATGGATTCATCTAAAAGTATAATCAAGTCAACGTGTTCAAGTTCTTGTGAAGTATTTTTAAACCTTGCTAAGAATAAAAGTTGCTCCACCATTTCAGAAAGTCGGTCAATTTCCAGTAAAGAAGTTTTTATTCTTTTTTCGTACTCTTCCGGATTTCGCACTTTTCTAATAAGTACTTCTAAATTTCCGCGTAAAGCAGCTAAAGGCGTTCGCAACTCGTGAGAAGCATCTGAGGTAAATTGACGTTCCCGCTCCAAGGCTTCTTCAATTCTTTTTAAAAGAGAATTAATCGATGCCGAAAGGTTGTACAATTCATCTTTATTTTCGGGTAAGTTTACTCGTTCTTGTAGGTTATTTTGATTGATTCTCTCCGTAATCTGGGTAATATCTTTAATAGGGGCAATGCTCCTTCCCGCTAAAAACCTAGAGATAAAAAAGAGGACAATCACTATAATAGGATAGGAAATTAGAAGTATAACCCATAGTTGGTCGATAATTTTTTGAGAAGCTTCAAAAGACATTGCCGTAATAATATAACCGCTAAGCTTACCATCCACTTTTACAGGTTCTTGTACTTGGCGGATTAAGCGATTATTGAATATGGTATTAAAATGCAAGTGATCTTCTTTTTCAGGAAAGAATTGAAGTCGGTCTGCATTGAGGTTAGGCGATTTATCGGTAATTTTTTCTTCAGAATTGATAATCTGAACAAAAACAGGATTTACTTCCACTTCTTCATGTTCGCGTTCTTCCCACTCCTCGCGGTTAGAAAAGACCATATTCTCTAAATCGAGTTCCTCTAAATGAACTTCAGATTCGTAATTAAGATCACTATCCAAGCTTTCATAAATCGTTGTATTTAAAGAGATGAAAACTATAGCGAACACTAATGCAACTACAATCCCTGTAGCAAAAAAATAGTTGAGCGCAATTCTGGTTTTAAAGTTAAGTTTCATTCTTCTTTGGCTATATAGCCAACACCCCGTACGGTTTGGATATAGTTTTCTTCAGCAGACAAATGTAGCTTTTTTCTCAACGCATTTATAAAAACATCAATTACACCAGAATCATAATCAAAATTAATGTCCCAAACGTTTTCAAGTATTTTTTTACGGGTACAAACTTGCTCTTTATGCTTTAAAAGATATTCTAAAAGTGAAAACTCTTTTTGGGTAAGTTTTATTTCTTTTTCATTTTTAAACACTTGATGGGTAGAAGGGTTAAGCTGAATTTTACCCAACTGATAACTAAAGTTTTCATCGGTTTTTGAACGTAACTGTACTTTAATGCGTTCTAGTAATTCAGTAAAATGGAAGGGTTTTTTTATGTAATCATTGGCACCCGATTGTAAACCTTCAATGGTTTCTTCAATGGTGTCTTTTGCCGTTAAAAAGATAATTGGAGTAGTGGAGTCTTGTTTTCTAATTTCTTTACAAACTTCAATCCCCGGCAATCCTGGTAACATCCAATCTAAAATAATTAAATCAAAAGATTGTTGTAAAGCGTATTGAAGTCCTTCTTTTCCGTTTGTAAACGAGCTCACTTCGTAAGCTTCTTCTTCCAAACCTTGCTGAAGAAAATCTACGATACTTTGTTCATCTTCAATGATTAAAATATGCATAATGAAGTTGTTATCATTTTAATCAGAGAAAAAACTCCTAATAAATTTCTGAAAATTGTTGCTTTAATATTTTAAGATTGATTTCCTTTTGGGGCTGAAGCACTTTTTTCCCGTAGGCAGTAAAGTAATTATGGCACTCTAAAAAATCAATATTCAATTTTACCCATTCTTTATTACTAAAACACATTTTTAAGTGTTCGCTCCATTCTTCTCTAAGTAGTCTGTTTTTAGAGATAAAATTTTCTTTACCCAAATGTGCTAAATCTGCATCACAAAGTATTTGTTCAAGCAAATTAGTAGGTGATTGTGGCATTCTAGTAGCTAAAATACATTTTACTACTTTTTCAGTTTTGGCAGAATCAAAATTGATATTATTTAAATAATCTGAAGCTTTTTTAGCGCTTACATCTTCGTGACCTTTAAAACAATCCATATTGCCGGTATCGTGAAATAAAGCAGCTAGAAGTACAATTTCTAAATCATCTTCAGATAAATTTTCGTGAGCACCAATTCTTTTAGCACTATTAAATACTTCTTTCGTATGCTGAGAGTTATGAAAAGCTAACTCATTACATCGACTTTCTGAAAGTAGTTGTTGACAGTGATTTTTAGTTCTTTCTAATAAAGCATTCATACAGTTACATCATTTAAAAGTAACTTTGTGTCATAACAGTGGTTTTATTGATTAACTAAATTAATAAAAAAATATTGTATAAGTTGTTAATTGAATTCTAATTAATTACCTCAATAATACTGCCACAACCTAACATCGAAGCTCCGTAATACGGGTTTTTAATTTCTTTTTCTAAACTTAACCATTTGGCTCCCTGATTATTATTGGCCATTGGGCATTTTTGAATGAATAGCTTTTTGGTTTGCTCAATTTGTTTAGAAACGGTAATCATTTCTTCGGAAAGTGAAATAAAAGCTTCTCGCTGTTGTTGTATGTCATTAGATTGACTCACAGCGGAGAATCCTTCATTTAAAGATTTTATTTTTTCTGAAATATTTTCTTCGTCAACAGTGATGGTTTGTAATTCTTTCAAAGCTTTTTCTGCGGAAGTTTTTGCTTTTTCTGCATTATCATTTACCAAATCATTTTTTAATTGAAGGTAACTTTCTATTACATTAGAAAACCGTTGTTGAACTTCTTTAGAAAGTTGCAGCCGTTTATTTTCAGAAGTCATCATCGATTTTTTTCCTTGAAGTTGTGCTGCCGCATCTACGGTGAAAGTTCCGTTTGTCACAATTTCATCTCCTTTTTGCAGACCGCTTAAAATGGAATACTTGTTTCCGTTTTCAGCACCTAAATTGACTTCCCGCATTTCAAAAGTGGGCGGATTGTCATTAGTTTTTAAATAGACCAATGAACGCTCACCCGTCCACATAACAGCCGATTTTGGTATGGAAATGTTCCTTGTGTTTTCAGCTTCACTTTTTACATTGGCGGTGACAAACATTCCCGGTTTTAAAAGTTTATTTTTGTTGGCTAATTCTGCTCGTACGGTTACTGTTCGGGTTGAAGAATTGAGCAAGGGATCTATAAAACTAATTTGCGCTTCAAAGTTTTTATCAGGATAAGCTTCTGCTTTTATCTGAATTTTTTGTCCTTCTTTTAAATTCTTAATCTCATTTTCATAAGCATCAAATTCTGCCCAAACTGTAGAAAGATTGGCCACTTTAAAAATAGGTTTGCCATCCATAATGTGTGAACCTTCGTTTACTTCAATGGAAGTGACAATACCAGAAACGTGAGCATAAATCGTAATGTTGGTTTTAGGCTTTCCACTTTCTTCAATTTCTTGTAATTGTTGCTCGCTAATTCGCCAGTTATCAAATTTATTGCGAACAGCTTTGTACAACCGTGGTTGGCTTCCCCGTTTTTGATAAGCACTGATCAACTCTTGTTGTGCAGCGACCAACTCTGGAGAATAAACGCTTGCAATGGCTTGTCCCATACGTACTTTTTCACCTAGAGATTTTACATATAACTTTTCAATCCTACCGTTAAAATGAGCGGGTTGCGTAGCGGTTTTATCTTCATTAGCAGCAATTTCCCCGGAAAGTTGTAGCATTCCGTCATCACTTTTTGCATCTCCTACGATCGTTGTTTCAATATTGGCTAAAGCCATCGCATTTGATGTCATAGTGAATTGATTTTCGCTCAGTTCACTTCCAGCAGTATCTTTCGGAATTAACTCCATTCCGCAAATCGGACAATCACCAGGTTCTCTGCGTTCTATTTGAGGGTGCATCGAACAGGTCCATAATTGTTTTTTTTCAGCTTCTGTGTGTTGATGTTTTTCTTCAGAAGAAGATTCATTGAAAAAGAGGTAGCCCAGAAAAATTCCGCCTATAAATAAAACAATGTAAATCAGGTATTTTTTCATTTTATTTGTTCTAAAATGTTAATCAATATTAGCAGCTCTTAAACGAAGCGCGTTCGTAATTACCGAAACCGAGCTGAAACTCATCGCCAAAGCAGCAATCATTGGGGATAATAAAATTCCGAAAAAAGGAAATAAAATTCCAGCGGCAACCGGTACGCCAATGCTGTTATAAATAAGTGCGAAAAACAAATTTTGTTTAATATTTTTCATCACTTTATCACTTAGATTTAGAGCTTTTACAATTCCATGCAAATCGCCTTTTACTAAGGTCACTTCAGCACTTTCAATGGCCACATCGGTTCCGGTTCCCATAGCAATACCAATATTACTTTGGGCGAGGGCAGGAGCGTCATTGATACCGTCACCGGCCATGGCAACTTGTTTTCCTTGCTTTTGTAAACGTTCTACTTCTTGCTGTTTTCCATCAGGAAGCATATTTGCTTTAAAATGGTCAAGTCCAATTTCTTGAGCAACTGCTTTAGCGGTTTGCTCATTATCACCGGTAAGCATCATCACTTCAATTCCTTTCTTATGAAGGTTTTGGATAGCTTTTTTTGCACTTTTCTTAATGGGATCACCAATTACCACATAACCTAAAACTTCTGTAGAGTTAGCGAGGTAAGAAACGGTTTTTCCCTTTTCTTGTTGTTGAAGGATTTCTTGCTGAAGACTTTTTTCTATGTGGATAGAGTTTTCTGTGATCAAACGTTTATTTCCTAAGAAATAAGTTTCGTTCTCGATTTTTCCCCGTACACCTTTTCCGGTAATGGCTTCAAAATTTTCGCTTTTTAGAAATGTTATGTTTTTTTCTTTTGCGAAGGCTAACGTTGCTTTTGCTAGTGGATGCTCACTGTATTGGTTTAAAGATGCAATAAGTTGAAATGCATTTTCTTCGGAAGTACTTTTGGAATAACCTATTTTTTCAACTTTAGGTTTCCCTTTGGTAAGTGTTCCGGTTTTATCAACGATAAGCGTATCTATTTTATGAAGCTTTTCAAGCGCTTCGGCATTTTTAATTAAAACTCCATTTTGCGCACCTTTTCCTACACCAACCATAACAGACATTGGCGTGGCTAAACCTAACGCACAAGGACAGGCGATAATCAATACCGCTACAGCATTTACAAAGGCATAGACATATGCCGGACTCGGACCTACCAATCCCCAAATAATAAAGGTGATAATAGCAACTCCCACCACGATAGGTACAAAATAGGCAGAAATTTTATCGGCCAGTTTTTGAATAGGCGCTTGGCTTCGGCTGGCTTTATTAACCATTTCTATAATTTGGGAAAGTAAGGTTTCGTCACCTACCTTTTCTGCTTTCATCAAAAATGATTGTTGACCATTAATGGTTCCTGAGCTTACTTGGTCGTTTTTGTTTTTTTCTACGGGAATGGGTTCCCCGGTAATCATTGATTCGTCAATAGCACTTTCACCTTCCGTAATTACGCCATCTACAGGGATTTTTTCTCCAGGTTTTACACGTAAAATATCACCGACTTTAATCTGGTCGACTGAAATTTTTTCTTCTTTCCCGTGAACTACTTTTGTAGCTTCATTGGGGCTTAATTTAATCAATTCTTTTACAGCAGAATTGGTTTTACTATGGGCTCGCGCTTCCATTACTTGACCTAATAAAACTAAGGTGAGAATCACGGTGGCCGCTTCAAAATAAACGTGAACCGTTCCGCTTTCGGTTTTAAATTGTGGAGGGAAAATAGCTGGAAACAATAGAGCCACCACGCTAAAAACCCAAGCTACACCCGAACCAATCCCAATGAGTGTAAACATATTGAGGTTCCAAGTTTTAATAGACTTGTAAGCGCGTTCAAAAAATAGCCAAGCGGCATAAAAAACCACCGGAATCGATAAACCTAACTGAATCCAGTTCCAATAGTTCAACTCTAAAATATCATATAGCGGATTATTATTGAGCATTTCTGACATAGAAATAATAAATACCGGAAGGGTAAAGCCCAAAGCCAACCAGAATTTTTTGAGCAGCTTACGGTAATTTTTTTCTTCTGCAGAAATATCAGGTTCTTTAGGTATTAAATCCATTCCACACTTTGGGCAAGCACCGGGCGAATCTTGAACTACTTCAGGATGCATCGGGCAAGTATATTGCGTGCCTTGAGGTTTTGTAGAAACTTCTTCCACTAAATCCATCCCACAAACCGGGCAATCGCCAGGTTGATCATAGGTTTTATCACCTTCACAATGCATCGGGCAATAATAGACTCCGGTACCATTTTTAGGAGAATTTGTTTGTTTTTTTTGTGGTTGAACTTTTTCTTCGGAAGAATGAATAGAATAATTTCCACCGTCATTTTCTAAAGCTTCTTGAAATTTATTGAGTGGAATGTGGTTTTCCATCTCAATTTCAGCTTTCGCATTTTGTAAATCTACGTTGACGTTTTTTACACCGTTAACTTTGGCTAAAGTTTGTTGCACATGATTTTGGCAACCCGAACACGACATTCCATGAATATGATAAGTATGTTTCATGACTTCAGAATCTTGTTCAGGAAGATGAATCGAGTAACTCCCACCATCATTTTGTAAAGCTTCTTGAAATTTTTCGATTGGAATGTGCTGTTCCATTTCAATTTCTGCTTTCGCATTTTGTAAATCTACATTGACGTTTTTTACGCCGTTAACTTTGGCTAAGGTTTGTTGCACGTGGTTTTGGCAACCCGAGCAAGACATGCCTTGTATATGATAAGTGTGTTTCATTTTTCTATACTTTAGGTACCAAAATTAAAGCGTTTTTCATGGTTTGCTTTACAGAATTACCGATAGGATTTATATAATTTTATCGAGTGGAATACGATTCCAATCTTGACTGTTTTTGTATTCACTCATTGTCATTCCCGTTAAGTTTTTAAACTGGTTAGATAAATGATGAATGGTATTATAATTAAGTTGATAAGCGATTTCTGAAAATGAAAATTTATTCATTTGTATCAACTCTTTTACTTTTTCAATTTTGAGCTTGATAAAGAATTTTTCAATGGTTTGTCCTTCTGTTTTTTTGAAGGTTTTGCTCAATAAACTATAATCTTTATGAAGCTTATGGGATAAATAAGTAGAGATATTTTCTGCAGAATGAGACTTTTCAATGAAATGAATCAATTCAATTTTAACTTCTTCGGTGAGTTGCACTTCCGGATGCTGCATGAGTTCGAATCCATCTTTTTGTAATGCTTTTTTGAATTGAATAACATCAAAATTTTGATCTATATTCAACATTACTCTTCCTAACTGAATTTCTTCGGTTTTGGCATGGAAACTTTCAGCAATCTGCTGTACGACCATTTTACAACGGTCACAAACCATATTTTTGATGTAAAATTCTTTTTTCATATTTATAGTAAATACTTGACTATAATTCCGCCAGCCAACCAAACATAGCAAATCAAAGCAGCATATTTTAAAATGCTTTCCAACAGTTTACTTTTGGGAGCCATTTCTTTCATATACATCAAATCTTTCTTTTTGAAAAAGCCTAAATAAACAAGGTATCCAGAGATAGCCATAAAAGCTAAGTTGAGAAAGAATGTATAATCAATTTTAAAAAACTCCTGATCTTGAATATTTACTTGTGATGAATCTGGTAAAATATTCAGCAGATCAAAGCTATAATGTAAAGCTAAGGAGGTTCCTACCAAAGCAGTAAATAATAAGAACAAGATAAAGAGTGACATTTTCCACCCGTAATATTTGGCGTTGATCCGCAATACGGGAAACACGACCAAATCACTAAAAATAAAAGCCATTACTCCGCCAAAACTGACACCTTTCCCAAAAAGTAATGCTGCCAAAGGAATATTACCCATCGAACCGATAAAGGTTAAAAATGCGGTAACAGGACCAACAATAATATGTTCTAAAATGGTAAAAAAACCAAAGTCTGAGTTTCCGTTTCCGGTATTGATAAATAGGGTCTGAAAAAATGAATTAGGAACAAAAGCCGTGACAATTCCGGCGATGGTAAAACCAACAGTAACATCTTTCCAAACCATTTTCCATTCCATTCCGTATTGTTTGGCCACCTTCGCCCAACTTTCTTCCGATTTGATTTTCTTTTTCCAAGATATAGAAGAATCGTCCTCATCTTCGTCTTGCTCTGAAAGTTTTTCTCTAGCTTTTTTAATCAGTTTTTTCGGATTAATTAAGCGAATGAGCAGCCAAGAAATAAGAATAAGGAGAATTCCCCCTACATATTCGCCCACGACAAATTGCCAACCTAAAAAGATAGAAATGATGATTCCCAATTCAATTACCAAATTGGTCGATGCCAATAAAAATGCAATGGATGCCACAAAACTTGCACCTTTTTTAAATAAAGATTTGGTAGTGGCCAAAGCCGCAAAACTGCATGAGCTACTTATTAATCCAAAAAAGGTGCCTAATAAGACTCCTTTTCGTTGGTCTTTGCCCATGGCATTTTGCATTTTCTTTTCGGTTACAAATACTTGTATCATACTGCTTATCATGTAACCCAAGGCAAATGCCCAAATGGCCATCCAAAAGATCCCAAGCGTGGTATTGGCAGCTTCGCCCCATTGTTTTAGAAAACTATTCATAGCCATTTTTTTGGTTGAATTTCAAGTTAGAAGTGAGCAATAAAAAGTTTTTAAAATTACTTAATGATTCCTTCTACTCTTCCGCAGTGTAACATTTGCTCTCCATAATAAGGATTTAAAATTTCTTCTTCTGCAGAAAACCAATAAGCGCCTTTACCGTCAAACGCCATCGGGCAATATTGCTTGTAAAGTTTTCCATCGGTAATATTTTCAGCAAAAAGTGAGTTTAAATTCTCCGTTAATTTGAAAAATATTTTTCGTTGGGATTCAAGTTCTTTTTGAGCTATTTTTTCAGCTAATCTTTTATTTTCATCATTTTCAAGTTTGGTAGCTAATACTTCTGAAATCTTTTTTACCGATTCAGCATCACCTTTCACTAAGGCATTTTTCATGTCTAAATAGAGTTTAGCAATTTCGTATTGATTTTCAGATTTGAAAGCTAATGCATCACCTTTAGTATTCTTTTTCTTTTCTACTTGCTCGGTTTTATCGTCTGAAGATGTTTCATTGGTTGGCTTTCCTTCATTTTTACAAGCAGTAAAACTTAACGCCAATAGGCTTAAACATAAAATAGTACGTTTCATAATTTAGTTACTTAAATAATTAATAATTGCAGTTTGTAAATAATAGTTTTTAATCGCTTCAACTTGTTTAAGTTGAAACTTGAGTTGTAATTCTTGAATGTCCAATACATCTTGGAAATCGAGGATACCGGTTTCATATTGTTTTAGCAAAATAGCTTCGGCATCTTGAGCCTGTTCTATATTTTTTTGCTGGGTTTGATAACTTATTCTAGCAGAAATTCGTTGCTGAAGTGCTTCTTTTAAGCGAGAATCCAATTCGTTTTTTCGATTCTCTCTTTGAGCTCTTAATTCTTCTTGCTGAATTTCTAATTGACGTTCCACCGATTTATATTTATTATTGAAAATAGGAATGGAAACCGAAAGCATCGGCATAAAAATATCTTTGCCGTTATCACTAAAATTCATATTCGGTCGTTCTTCTACCGCGATGTAATCCATTCCAAGTCCGATGCTAGGTAAAGATTCACTTTCATTTAGGCTTGCTGAGTTTTTTACCGAAAGATAAAGTTGATCGTATTTTTCCAGTTCTGGATGCAATTCTAGATCATTCATCGTAAGCATGGGTTCTTCTTCGGGAATAGTAATGGAATCTTCTACCATAATGGGTTGTTCTTCTTGATGGAGAAGATTATTGAATTTACTCTGCAATGCCAGTTCATCACCCATCAGTAATTCGCGCTGTTCCCTCATTTCATTTTGACGGATTTGAAGTTTTAGCACAGCTACCGATGAAGCTTTATCTACTTCCACAGCATTTAAAGCTAAATCTTCGTAAGTACTTAATAGTTCTAAATTTTGTTGAAGAATTTCTTGTTTGGTTTTCAACGCATAAAGTTGATAGTAAGCTTGTGTTACCTGCATAGCGAGTTGGCGTTTAGCAATAACAATATCTGCATAAGCGGCATCTGCTAAAGAAGATCTGTAATTTTCACGGGCGGTAATCGTCCCAAACCAAGGCATCATTTGTCTCACAGAAACTTTTGCTTTTTGTGCTCCGGTTCTTGTTTCGGGTTCACTTACAAAATAACCGGCACCAAATTCGGTGTTGGGCAATGTATTGGCTTCATTTACTTTTTCTTTGACCACTTCATATTGAAGTTCAATCGCTTCTACTTGCGGACTATTTTCTACGGCCTGCTGAATATAATTTTCTAACAATTGCGCATTTGCATTTGCTCCCAAAATAACCAAAAAGATAAAACAAATCGTTTTTTGAAAATGTTGAATGTTGAATGTTGAATGCTGAATGTTTACAGGGTTGATATCATGCTGCCCCTCGATTCCGCTCGGGATGACCAAAAAATCTAGCATTTTATCGTCATCCAGAACTTGTTTCATGATCTCATCCTTTTTTTTATGTTGAATTTTATATTTCATTTTAAACTCTATAATTTTCTAACTTCTAACTTTTGTTTCCTCTCGCCAGCTAAACAAAACCGGTACCACAAATAACGTAATTAATGCGACGAGCATTCCGCCAAAACTTGGAATTGCCATAGGCATCATAATATCGCTTCCTCTTCCCGATGAGGTTAAAATAGGCAATAAAGCTAAAAGCGTAGTTGCCGTTGTCATTAAACAAGGTCGAATTCTTTTTTCTCCAGCTTCAATAACCGATTTACGGACTTCTTCTTTGTTTTTAGGTTTATTTTTTTTGAAGGTTTGCGTGAGATAAGTAGCCATCACCACGCCATCATCGGTAGCAATTCCAAAAAGAGCAATAAACCCAACCCAAACCGCGACACTCAAATTTATGGTTTTGATATTGAATAAATCCCGCAGGTTTTCTCCAAAGAAATTGAAGTTTAAAAACCATTCTTGTCCATAGAGCCAAAT
Organism: Mesonia oceanica; assembly: GCF_902499555.1. GTDB lineage: Bacteria > Bacteroidota > Bacteroidia > Flavobacteriales > Flavobacteriaceae > Mesonia > Mesonia oceanica. The sequence goes on along the minus strand of NZ_CABVMM010000012.1, from coordinate 92,643 downwards.
CATCACAAATCCGCCGGCAAAGGCTACCGCAATTCCACTAAAAACCATCAACGAAGTAGTGGTCGATTTAAACTGAAAATACAAAATCATAAAAATAATAAACAACGACAGTGGAACGACAATGGACAAGGTTTTTTCTGCCCGTAATTGGTTTTCATAATTCCCGGTAAATTCATAATTAATTCCGCTTGGTACTTTTAAATTGCCTTCTCTTATCTGTTGTTGAATGAGTTTTTGCGCATTTTCAACGACATTTACTTCTGCAAAACCCTCTTGTTTGTCAAAAAGTACATAACCTACCAAAAAAGTATCTTCACTTTTGATGGCCTGCGGACCTTTTTCATAGTTAATATCTGCCACTTCACTCAATGGAATTGGTTTTCCGTTTTTCACCGGAATGTAGATATTCTTCAAATCCTCGGGACTGTCACGTAACTCACGTGGATAACGTACTCGAATTCCATAGCGTTCACGACCTTCAACGGTTTGCGAAAGTTGCATTCCGCCTACGGCTACTTCCAAGACTCGTTGCACATCATCAATGCTAATTCCGTAGCGAACTAATTGGTCACGTTTAATATCGATGAGCAAGTAAGGTTTCCCTACAATTCTGTCAGCAAAAACCGCTTCCTTTTTAACTCCTTCAACTCGTTTTAAAATGTCTTCCAGTTTTAGTCCAAAAGCTTCAATTTCCTTTAAATTTTGTCCTTTTACTTTTATTCCCATTGGTGCACGCATTCCTGTTTGTAGCATGATCAGTCGTGTTTCAATGGGTTGCAATTTAGGAGCTGAAGTGATTCCCGGTAATTTAGTGACGCGTACAATTTCATTCCAAATATCATCGGGCGATTGAATTTCAGGACGCCAATTGCGGTAATATTGGCCGTTTTTATCGGGGATGAGTTGTGATGTTGTTACATCCATCAGAGTCAAGATGTCTTTGGAAGGCTTAGAAGAGTTCTCTACTGAAATCGAACCGACATGGTTCGGATTTTTCACTAAACCTCCATTTTGTAGCATAAAGTAACCTTCTTCGTTTACTTGGAAACGCTGTTTTTCGCCTTCCGCATTTAACGCATATTCCGGTTTGTACTGAATTATATTTTCGTACATCGAAAGTGGAGCAGGGTCAAGGGCCGACTCCGTTCTTCCTGCTTTTCCCACTACGGTTTCAATTTCAGGAATATTGGCTACCGCCATATCTAGTTGTTGTAAGATACGCTTGTTTTGTTCAACACCGGCGTGAGGTAGGGAAGTGGGCATTAATAAAAATGAACCTTCATTAAGCGAGGGCATAAATTCTTTTCCGGTATTTTTCATAATAAAAAAACCGAAAACCACTATGATGATAGGAATGCATAAAAAGAGTAATTTATGTTGAAGCGTCCATCGCAAAATTCTTGTGTAATAGTTTTTAAAAAGGGTGAATCCGCCTAAAATTCCGAATACCACCAAGGCTACAAAAATAAAGTTGAGCACAATATTTTGCGTAATCCCCAGCGGTCTCCAATACGTAGCCAAGAAATAAACAATGACTAAAGCTGAAATCAGGATATTGATCAAATTCGCTTTTGCTGCGGAAAGAATATTTTTTTGTTGAAGGAGTTGAACAACTCCAAAAGTAATCAAGACAATTCCTAAGTACTTACCAAAAATGATGGCTACTATCCCAAGCATAATGAGGACAATGTTGAAGATAAAACCTAGATTTTTGCGGTGATTTCTTTTCTTAAAAAGTAGTGCCGCAAATGGCGGAATAAGAAATAATGCCACGACTAACGAAGCCACCAAGGCCATGGTTTTGGTAAAGGCTAAGGGGCGGAAAAGTTTTCCTTCGGCTCCTGTCATCGTAAATACCGGAATAAAACTGATAATTGTCGTGAGAACTGCTGTTATAATAGCTCCTGAAACTTCAGAAGTAGCTTGGTAAACAATATGGTTAATAGTTAACGATCGTTTTGCTTTTTCCAGATGCCGAATAATATTTTCAGAGAGAATGATGCCCATATCGACCATGGTACCAATAGCGATGGCGATTCCTGAAAGGGCTACAATATTTGCGGTAACGTTAAAAAATTTCATCGAAATGAAAACCATTAAAACCGCTACCGGTAGTAATCCCGAAATTAAAAGAGAAGCTCGTAGATTATAAACCATAATGATGATGACCAAAACGGTAATTAAAATCTCCATGGTTAAGGCTTCGTTGAGCGTACCTAAAGTTTCCTGAATAAGCTGTGTACGGTCGTAAAAAGGTACGATAGTAAGTTGAGAAGTTCTGCCATCTTTTAACTCTTTAGAAGGTAAACCGCCTTTAATTTTTTCGATTTGTTTTTTTACGTTGGTAATCACCTCCATAGGGTTAGCGCCGTAACGCGCTACCACCACGCCACCAACTACTTCGGCACCTTCTTTATCGAGTATTCCGCGTCGAGTTTCGGGACCTAAATGCACATTTGCTACATCTTTTATGCGAATCGAGGTATAGTCATTTGAAGTCACTACCGCATTTTGAATATCTTCAATAGATTTTACATAACCCAAACCACGCACTACATATTCAGCCTGATTAATTTCTAGGGTTTGTGCTCCAATATCGCGGTTACTTTCTTTTACGGCTTTGACGATTTGCTGTAAATTAATATCATATTGACGCATTTTTTCGGGATTTACATCAATTTGATATTCTTGGACGTATCCGCCAATGGAAGCTACTTCAGAAACGCCACTCGCTCCAGAAAGCGCATATTTTACGTAATAGTCTTGAATGCTTCGTAGTTCCTGTAAATCCCAGCCGCCGGTAACCTTTTCGTTTTGATCGCGCCCTTCGAGCGTGTACCAAAATATTTGTCCGAGTCCGGTGGCATCAGGACCTAAACTTGGATTGACGCCCTGCGGAAGTAAATTAGCGGGTAGTGAATTGAGTTTTTCTAGAATTCGGCTACGACTCCAATAGAATTCAATATCTTCTTCAAAAATGATATAGATACTCGAAAAACCAAACATCGATGAGCTTCGAATGGTTTTTACACCGGGAATTCCCAATAAGGATGTAGTAAGTGGGTAGGTGATTTGATCTTCAATATCTTGAGGAGAACGACCTTCCCATTTAGTGAAAACAATTTGTTGGTTTTCGCCAATATTCGGGATGGCATCTACCGCCACAGGATTATTAGGCAAAATGCCTAAATTCCAATTAAAAGGAGCATTGGTGAGTCCCCAGCCTATTAAAAGAAGGAGAAGGAGACCGGCAATGATTTTATTTTCGATTAAAAATTTAATGCCTTTGTTCAGCATAATTTTTAGTGATTAAAGTTGATGAAATTGAAACTTAATTTGAATTCGAAATTGAAATCAAATTAAGTTCGAGTTATTTAAAACGATTTCGAGGGAATTGCGCAAGGGATAGGAGTGGCATCCTTTTTTTGTTTGTCACTTCGAGCGGAGTCGAGAAGTATTGCAAGCAAAAAAAGACCTGTCTGCAGATAGGCAGGTACAACAGATAGCCCGACCCAATAGGGTTGCGCCCAATTAAATTTTTAAATCAAGAAAGTTTCGTCTAATACGAGGAGATCGTAGACGAGTAAAGGAGGGGAATAGTTTTGATGAGGAACGGTTTGTGTTTCGTTCGTTTCAAAGAGTTGAATATAGGTGTAAATCAAAGAGGCTACAAATACCTGTTGATGTAGTTGTAATTGCGTATTGTTTTTAATATCGTCTTGTTGCTTGACAATTTTTTTATTGGTGCAACAGCCTTTTTTCTGAATTGTACACGTTGCAGCAATTTCTTTTTGGGGCTGCATCATATCCATACCCATTCCGCAAGATTTTGCTTTTTGAGCGAATGAATAATCTACTAACGTGCTCCCACAATAATGCATACTTACAGCGAAGGCCGAAGTAGAAAACAGCACTAAAAATGCCATTAAGATCGCAGTTATTTTGTGGAACGATTTCATTATGACAAAGATAAAAATAAAATCTGGAACTTTAACATTGGATATTTTCCATCACAAAGGAATAATTCCTAATTTTGAATTATGGAAGTGACAGAATTTGGAAAAATAAAACAAGCGAAGCCCAAACATCGGGCAGAAGTTTCTATGCAGACCGGCTTCCCGAGTCCGGCGACACATTACTTGGAGCGAACGATTGATTTATCTGAAGTATTGGTTAAAAATAAAGAAGCAACTTTTTTTGTACGTATAGGTGGAAGTAGTTGGGAAGATTTAGGAATTTATAAAAATGATGTGTTGATCATTGATCGTTCTAGGAGTTTTATTAGCGGAAAATTGGCTTTAGTGGTAAAAGATGGAGCGTTTGACGTGATGAAATTCCCTACTTCTGAAAAAAATAAAAAAATGGCTCCGGATACTTTTGAGCTTTGGGGGGTGATTACTTATGTGATTCATTCATTATGATTGCATTGATTGACTGTAATAGTTTTTATGCTTCTTGTGAGCAGGTTTTTCGGCCCGATCTAAAAGGAAAGCCAGTGGTGGTGCTTAGCAATAATGATGGTTGTGTTATAGCCGCTAATAGCGAAGCCAAAGCCTTAACGGACATCCCTATGTTTGAACCGGTGTTTAAAATTAAAGATCAATTACTTAACAACGGAGTAACTTTTTTTTCTTCAAATTATACTTTATACGGTGAAATGTCTGATCGGGTGATGCGCATTTTGCAAGAGTTTTCCCCTTTGGTTGAAATATATAGTATTGATGAATCGTTTATCGATCTTTCAGGAATGGAATGTCAGGATTTACGAGCTTATGGAATAGCTATTCGAGATCGGATTATGCGTTATACCGGGCTTCCTGTAGGCGTAGGAATTGCACCCACCAAAGTATTAGCGAAACTAGCCAATAGAAGAGCGAAAAAAGAAGAAGGGAATGACCATGTTTTTGTAATTGATTCTGAAGAAAAACGAATCGATACTTTACATTGGGCAAAAATTAAAGATGTTTGGGGAATCGGTCGAAAACACACAAAACGGATTCAGGACACTGGAAAATATTCTGCATTTGATTTTACGCAACTGCCTTTAAGCTGGGTTCGTAAGCATATGACGGTGGTGGGGGAACGTACTTGGCGGGAATTGCAAGGGGAAAATTGTTTACCGTTAGAACACTCTCCGAAGCCTAAAAAAGCAATAGGAACCGCCAAATCGTTTGGGAAAAAGTTGAAGAAATTATCGCTCATTGAAGAAGCTTGTTCTTATTATATTAATGAAGTAAGTGAAGTGTTGCGAAGCCAAGATTGTTGCGCCAAGTATTTGAAAATTTTTCTAGAAACCAATTATCATAGTGAGCACGATCGTCAATACTACAATAGTATAACGGTAACTTTGGAGGTTCCTACTAACAATACGTTTATTTTGAATACGGAAGGAAAAAAAGCTTTGCATCAAATTTTTAAACCGGGTTATCGCTACAAAAAAGTGGGTGTTTGTTTAAGCGGAATTGTTCCAAAGGAATATGTACAAACTAATCTATTTGCATCAACGTATGAGAAAGTGGGTTTGATGGAAGCTTTTGACCGGATTAACCAGAAATTTGGAAAAACTACCTTGGCACCGGCTTTAATGGATACCCGGAAAATCAATCAATGGGAATTAATTAAAGAAGAACGCAGTCCTCGCTATACCACACAATGGAAAGAAGTGTTATGCGTAAAGTGATTTTCTATTGTATAATTAGTTGATAGAAGAAACATTCTCGTGGAAGAGAAAATTAAAAAAAACCGTACAGAATTCTGTACGGTTTTTATAATTAAATATGTTGTTTGTAGAATAAGATTACTTATTCACAATAGCATTTAATGTTTCACTAGCTCTCATTTCTTTATAAACAAGTGCTTCATCCGGTTTGTAATAACCATCTATATTTACTGGACTTCCTTGAGCGGCATTTAATTCAGAAATGATTTTGTCTTCATTTTCTTTCATTTCTTTAGCAATTCCGGAAAATTCAGCTTTGAGATCAGCAACTTTATCTTGATTAGCTAAGGCCTCTGCCCAATATAGTGCTAAATAGAAATGGCTACCACGGTTGTCTAATTCATTTACCTTACGTGAAGGGGATTTTTTATTATCCAAGAATTTTTCTGTAGCATCATTTAAAGTTTCAGAAAGTACTAAGGCTTTTTCATTATTGTATTTTTTACCTAAGTGTTCTAAAGAAACAGCTAATGCTAAAAATTCACCTAAAGAGTCCCAACGCAAGTGCCCTTCTTCTAAAAATTGTTGAATGTGTTTTGGTGCAGAACCTCCGGCTCCGGTTTCAAATAAACCACCACCATTCATTAACGGAACGATAGAAAGCATTTTTGCACTTGTTCCTAATTCTAAAATAGGGAATAGGTCGGTTAAGTAATCACGTAGTACATTTCCGGTAACAGAAATTGTATTTTCTCCGGCTTTTACTCGTTTTAAAGTATACGTAGTGGCCTCTGCAGGAGACATGATTTGGATATCTAAACCATTGGTATCATAGTCTTTTAAGTAAGTATTTACTTTTTCAATAAGTTGGGCGTCGTGGGCTCTATTTTTGTCTAACCAGAAAATGGTTGGCCAACCGGTTTCTTTAGCACGGTTTACTGCTAGTTTTACCCAGTCTTGGATAGGCGCATCTTTTACTTGGCACATTCTCCAAATATCTCCAGCTTCCACTTCGTGTTCAATAAGTACTTTACCTTCATTATCTACCACCTGTACAGTTCCGTCTGAAGAGATTTCGAAAGTTTTGTCGTGAGAACCATATTCTTCTGCTTTTTGAGCCATTAAACCAACGTTAGGGACAGTTCCCATGGTGGTGGGGTCAAAAGCACCGTTTTCTTTACAGAATTCAATTGTTCTTTCGTAAAGTGGAGCATAACTACTATCTGGGATTACCGCTTTGGTATCTTGAGTTTCATCATTTTTGTTCCACATTTGACCTGAAGTTCTAATCATTGCCGGCATAGAAGCGTCAATAATCACATCACTTGGTACGTGAAGGTTGGTAATTCCTTTATCAGAATTTACCATAGCGATATCAGGACCGTTTTCTAAGTCTTTTTGAATGGCTGCTTCTACTGCTTTCTTTTTATCGGCAGGAAGCTTTTCAATAGCACTTAATACATCCCCTAAACCGCTATTGGGGTCGGCACCTGCTTCTTTTAATTCTGTTCCATATTTTTCAAAAACATCTTCAAAGAAAACTTTTACAGCATGACCAAAAATAATAGGGTCTGAAACCTTCATCATGGTCGCTTTCATATGAAGGGAGAAAAGAACACCTTTATCTTTTGCATCTGCAATTTGTTCTTTTAAGAATTTCACTAAAGCTTTTTTGCTCATAAAAGTCCCATCGATTACTTCGCCTTTTAATACGTGGGTCTTTTCTTTTAAAACTTTAGTTTCACCGTCTTTTGTTTTCAGTTGAATTTTAACATCCCCTTCTTTTTCAATGGTAAGTGATTTTTCATTAGAACAAAAATCATCTGCATCCATCGTAGAAACGTGAGATTTAGAATCTGAACTCCATTCTCCCATACGGTGTGGGTTTTTCTTGGCGTAATTTTTAACGGCCTGTGGAGCTCGACGATCAGAATTCCCTTCTCTAAGTACAGGGTTTACAGCACTACCTTTTACTTTATCGTATTTAGTTTGTATTGCTTTTTCTTCCTCTGTTTTTGGTTCATCGGGATAGTTAGGTAAGTTGTATCCTTTTGCCTGTAATTCTTTAATGGCTGCTTTTAACTGCGGAATAGAAGCACTAATATTAGGTAATTTGATGATGTTGGCTTCTGGTGTTTTTGCCAGTTCCCCTAATTCTGCAAGGGCATCTGCTACTTTTTGATCTTCGGTTAATATTTCTGGAAAAACAGCTAAAATTCTTCCTGCAAGTGAAATATCTTTGGTTTCTACATTAATACCTGATGAGGCGGTGAAAGATTCTATAATTGGAAGTAAAGAATGAGTAGCTAAAAAAGGAGCTTCATCTGTTTTGGTATAAATAATTCTTGGTTGTTCTGCCATTTGAATTGTATAATTTAGTTTTTAGATTAAAGAGACATTTTAATCTTAGTTAATAATTGATTTAAAAAAGTTCCTTAAAAGAGAAAGGAACCTATAGGAAAGTCACAAATATAAGTAATTTAAGCTTTTTTTGATAGGATTTATAGGTTAGATATGTGTTAATTGTGGGGTATAAATGGTGAAAGCCATTCCGTTATAAAATTAACAACGAAATGGCTTTCCGAAGAAATAAACCTGAAAAAAACAATTCATCCGGTTATCTTCTTCGTGCTTGTTAGTTATGCTAACAAGGATATTTTTGTGGAAGAAGAAAAATCCTTTTGTCATTTTCTAACTTCTGTAGTATAAATTTAAAAAAAGTTAAAAATAAAACCTAACCTGTCTAACTAATTTGTTTTTAACTGTTTATGAACATCACTTATCAACAATTGTTCATAAAAAAAGCCTTCCATTACAGAAGGCTTTATAATACTTTTAAAAGCTTGACAATTATCCGTTATAACGACGTTCTTTAATCCTAGCTTTTTTACCGGTAAGTTCTCTAAAGTAGTAAATTCTAGATTGACGAACTTTACCTCTTTTGTTAATTTCAATTTTTTGTAATGCCGGTAAGTTGATTGGGAAAATACGTTCAACCCCAACAGTACCACTCATTTTACGAATTGTAAAAGTTTGTGAAGAACCAGTACCTTTTAACTGAATTACAGTTCCTCTAAAGAACTGAGTACGGGTTTTTGCACCCTCTTTAATTTCGTAATAAACAGTAATGGTATCTCCCGCATTAAATTTTGGGAAATCTTTTTTCTCTACGAATTCGTCTTGAACAAATTTAATTAACGATTCCATCTTTTTCTATGATTTAAGGTAAACCTAAAACAACGTTCGCGATTTTCGCCAGAGGTTGATTTAGAAGCGAGTGCAAAATTAATGATTATTTTTAAATGAACAAGTTTTTATTCTTCTTTTAGTAAGTCAGGTCGAAGTTTTTTTGTTCTTGCGTAAGCTTGTTCTTCTCGCCAAACTTCAATTTTAGGAAAATTACCACTCGTAAGTATTTCAGGTACTTTCCAGCCTTTGTATTCTGCAGGTCGGGTATAAATAGGAGGAGCCAGTAAATTATCTTGAAAAGAATCGGTAAGGGCAGAGGTTTCATTTCCTAAAACTCCCGGAATTAATCGGATGACCGCATCACACAAAATGGCAGCTCCCAACTCACCTCCGGATAATACAAAATCACCTACAGAGATTTCTCGGGTTATAAAATGATCTCTCACGCGTTGATCTACACCTTTGTAGTGACCGCAGAGAATAATAATATTACCTTGCAATGAAATTTGATTGGCAATTTTTTGATTGAGAGTTTCTCCATCAGGCGTCATATAAATGATTTCATCATATTCCCGTTGGGATTTTAAACCTGAAATACATTTATCTATAGGTTCTACCATCATCACCATTCCTGCGCCGCCACCATATTGGTAATCGTCTACTTGCTTATAGTTATCTTCGGTGTAATCCCGAAGGTTGTGCAAATGAACTTCCACTAAACCTTTATCTATTGCTCTATGGAGAATAGAGGCTTCAAACGGACTTTTTAAAATATCAGGAACTACCGTGATGATGTCTATGCGCATCGGTAAAATCTTTAGTGTTTATTTTTGTTATGCTTATTGATTTCGTCTTGTAATTGACGACCAAGCTTTTGTTGCTTTTCTATAGCTTTTTTACGGTATTCATCAAATTCAGCTTCATTATCGGCTAAATTCTTTTTAGCTTCTTTGGTTAATACCTTACTTTTTTTGTATTTATAAATGAAAAACACCAACACCATTACCAAAACAAAAACAATGATCCACATAATGGTTTGATAAGTTCCTTTTTGAGTAGGTATTCCAAAAAAAGAAATTTCATCTTTTTCTTGAGTTACTTGGTTTAAATCATTCTTCGTACTGTTAAGCTGTGATTTTAAATTTTCAATTTTAGCTTCCTGTTCCTTTATGGTTTTATTGGAATCTTCAATTTCTTTATTTAATCCATTAATTCTATTAACGGTATTTTTCTGAAGTTGGGTAAGCTTGTATTTTTTTACAACTTTATAGTCTTGATAATTATTGGATTCTTCAATAACTTCTTCAAATTGAGTATTGATAGAATTATCTTTTTTAGAAGTGTTTTCTTCTTGAGCAAAACCACTTAAAAAGATACTCAATAAGCTAAAAGTGGTGATGTAGTGTTTTAGGTTGATCATCATTGCTTTTTAAATTTCAATGTAAATAACAAAAAATATATAGGTTTATTATACTTTTTCTTGCCAAAAAATAAACTACAAAGATATACAATGTCTTAAAGTTTTTACTTTTAAAAGTAAAAAACCTATCGGGCAAGCGATAGGTTTTTACATAGACGTTTACTTACTATGTTGGCTTAATAATAAGTAAAGCGTCTTACTTTGGCAATATATTTAGCCAGACGAATTACCTGATGACTATATCCATACTCATTATCGTACCAGATATAGAGTATAGCATTTTTACCATCTTCTGTTACAATAGTGGCATTGCTATCGTAAATGGATGGGGCAGAAGAGCCCACAATATCAGAAGATACTAATTCATTATCTAAAGAATATTTTATTTGTTCTACCAAGTTACCTTCTAAAGCATATTTTTTAATGATGGTATTTATTCCATCTTTAGTGATTGCTTTTTTCAGGTTTAAATTTAGAATGGCCAAGGAACCGTTAGGGACTGGTACTCTAATCGCATTAGAGGTAAGCTTCCCTTCTAATACTGGTAAAGCTTTAGCAACTGCTTTTCCTGCTCCGGTTTCAGTGATTACCATATTTAATGCGGCTGCACGACCTCTTCGGTATTTGTTATGCATATTATCTACCAAGTTCTGATCGTTGGTATAAGCATGAATGGTTTCTAAATGACCATGTTGTACACCTAAAGAATCTTCTACTGCTTTTAAAATTGGAGTAATAGCGTTGGTTGTACAAGAAGCGGCAGAAAAGATGGAAACTTTATCTGGGTTGTATTCTGTATGATTTACCCCGTGAACAATATTGGGAACGCCTTTTCCGGGAGCGGTTAATAATACTTTACTAGCTCCTTTAGATTTTAAATGACGGCTTAAGGCTTCTTCATCTCTAAACGCTCCGGTGTTGTCAATAATCAAGGCATCACTAATGCCGTATTTTGTGTAATCTATATCTTCTGGTTGATTGGCAGAAATTACGTAAACTGTGGTTCCGTTAATTATCAACGCTTTCTTCTTTTCGTCGATACTTACAGTGCCATTAAAATCGCTATGTACCGAATCACTCTGTAATAAGGAAGCTCTTTTTTCTAACACGGTAGCATCGATGGCTCCACGAGTAACGATAGCTCTTAACCTTAACTGACTTCCTTTTCCGGTTTTGCTCATTAATTCTCTAGCGAGTAAACGACCAATTCTCCCAAAACCATAAAGTACAACATCTTTGGGTGCTATACTCTTATTGCTTTTTGCTTTAGAAAGCTTATTGGCAATAAAAGCGGTAGCGTTATGTTTATCGTCTTCTAATTGATACTCGTAAGTTAATTTACCAATATCTAGTTTTGCAGGAGGAAGATCTAGCGTTTTAATAGCTTTTGCTATTTCTACGGAATCAAAAATTGAAATAGGTTTTCCGACAAATTTTCCTGCATAGTCGTGAAGGTTTAAAATCTGACTTACATTTTTATCGATAAGCTGATTTCTGAAAAGCACTAATTCTATAGATTTATCATACCATAAATCACTTACAATTTTAATAAATTCTACAGTTGCCTTTCTACGATCTGCCTGAAAGGCAAGTTCTTTTTCGTAAGCTTCGTTTTGACTCATTTTGTGTGTGTTGTGTTTGTGTATAAAATTTAAAGTCGGCGCAAAAATACATATTTCAAACGTTTTCGTAACAAAAAAATAAAAAAATCCCTTTCAATTTTGAAAGGGATTTTTTACGAAAAATTCAATGTTTTACGGTCTAAAAACATAGTTTTCTTCGTTTCCGCTAATATGTTTAAAGGTAATCTTGGTGTTTTCGTCTTTTGACTTACTATTCATTATTTTTTTAACATCATTTACACTTGTCACTTTTTGATTATCAATGGCGGTAATTATCCATTCATTTTTATCAATGTTCAAACGTGGTGATAAAGGCCTTACAATTCTTACTCCATAATTTGCTTTAAAGACATTTAGGTAATCTTTAGTTGCATTGGTGATCTCAACTCCTACAATATTTAGATTATAGGTTTCGTATTTAGTAAGTTTTACTTCAGCTTGACGTTCTTCACCATTTCTAAAATAGTTGATGGTTACTTTATTGCCAGGTCTTTTTGTGCTTATGTAAGAATTTAAATCAGAAAATTTTCGAATGTTTACCCCATCTACTTCCGTAATCATATCACCTTTTCGTAAGCCTGCTTTTTCGGCACCTTCACTTACCGAATTAATATAAACCCCTTGTGAAATAGAAAGATCATTTTTTTGGACGGTTTCAGGATTTAAGGTTCCACCGGTAATTCCTAAAATAGCCTGTTGCACATCGCCATATTCCAAAATATCTTCTACTATTTTTTTGGCATTATTACTTGGGACAGCAAAACCATAACCAATATAGCTTCCGGTTTGTGAAGTGATTGCTGTATTAATTCCTATTAATTCTCCATTGGTGTTTACTAATGCACCACCACTATTTCCCGGATTAATGGCAGCATCAGTTTGTATAAATGATTGCATTCTAGAGTCTCCTTCATTTAAATCCCTTCCTTTAGCGCTTATAATTCCGGCAGTAACGGTAGAAGTTAAATTAAATGGATTCCCCACAGCAAGTGCCCAATCACCAATTTTCACATTGTCACTATCGGCAAATGGAATGTAATCTAAATTTTGAGCATCTACTTTTATTAAAGCAATGTCAGATTGTGGATCGGTTCCTATAACTTCTGCTTTATAGCTAAGGTTATTATTTAAGGTTACTTCCAATTCACTAGCTCCATCAATCACATGATTATTGGTGACAATGTATCCGTCAGGAGTAATAATTACTCCAGAACCTGTTCCTTGTAATGCTTTTTTTGGACCACTGGACTGATTTCCAAAATAATACTGTTCAAACATGCTTCTGGCGTTGTTAACTACAGCCACATTTTTAACGTGAACAACGGCGTGAACGGTTTTGTCTGCAGCTTCCGTAAAATCGGTATTGATAGAAGAATTTGCGGTACCTGTTGCATATTTATTAGCAATAAAGGTGGCTGCTTGTTTTTGGTTGGTTTGCTCAGTAGCTAAAATAGGGGAGTGGTTGTTTTCCTCTATAAATAATTTGTAGCTTCCAAGTGTTATGGCTCCACCCAATATGGAAACTAGTAATAAACTTGATAACTTTTTCATAGGGTTGTTGGTTTTAATTCTAAAATTATAAACTTTTGCTCCTTCATATTATTGGCTTAACTGATTTTTAACGGCACATATTATAAGTGAATATGTATATTTGTCCACTTTTAAAACGAAAAAATGACCGTAAAATTTTATAAATATCAAGGAACCGGTAATGATTTTATCATGATTGATAATCGAAAAAGTTTTTTCAAAAATGATACCAAAGTAATTCATCGCTTGTGTGATCGAAAATTTGGCATAGGTGCTGACGGATTAATTCTTCTGGAAAATTCTGAAGATGCCGAAGATGATTTTAAAATGGTTTATTTTAATAGTGATGGCAATCAAAGCACCATGTGCGGAAATGGAGGGAGATGTTTGGTTCGTTTTGCTGAGTTTTTAAATATTGTTGAAAAAAATGCCATTTTTACAGCAATTGATGGGAAACATCATGCAAAAATTGAAGCTGATAAAATTCATTTACAAATGCAAAATGTAGATGGAATTGATGAGATAGGAACCGAATATTTTTTAGATACAGGTTCGCCACATCATATTGTTTTTACTTCAGATCTTCATCAATTGGATGTGAAAAAAGAAGGTGCTGCTATTCGTTATAATGAAGTTTATAAACAACAAGGAACAAACGTCAACTTTGTAGAACCGCAAAATGGGGTTCTTCAAGTAAGAACATACGAACGCGGAGTGGAAGATGAAACACTTTCTTGCGGCACCGGAGTTACTGCGGTAGCTATTGCTTCGACCTATGCAAAAAAATATAATGCTTTGCCAGTGAAAATTCAAACACCTGGAGGAAATTTAGAGGTCAATTTTAAACAAAATGGAAATCAATTTAGTGATGTTTGGCTAAGCGGTCCGGCAGAACAAGTTTTTGAAGGTACTATAATATGCTAACATTAAGCGGGAAAAATATCAACTTACGGCCTTTAGAACCCGAGGATTTAGAGTTTATTTATGAAATAGAAAATAACGAAGATCTTTGGGAATTAAGTTCAACACAAACACCGTATTCACGATTTTTAATCAAGCAATATTTAGATAACGCTCATCGCGATATTTACGAAGTCAAGCAATTACGATTGGTAATTGAGACAAAAGAAGAAGAAAGATTAGGTCTGATCGATATTTTTGATTTCGACCCACAGCACCGTCGCGCTGCGATTGGAATATTAATTGTAGAGAAAGAAAACCGAGGAAAAGGTTTTGGTGCCGAAGCTCTAAAATTATTATGTGATTATTCTTTTGAACGCTTAAAACTGCACCAACTATATGCGAATGTTGCTGAAGAGAATTTAAAAAGTCAAAAGTTATTCCGAAATATGAATTTTCAGCAAATCGGTATAAAAAAAGATTGGAACCTCGTGAACGGAAATTATAAAAACGAAATTTTATATCAATTAATCAATAATGTATATTAAAAAAATACTTTTAGCCATTGTTCTTTTAGGAATGCTAGGTTTAGGCATTTTTAGCTATTTTGTCTATCAAGCTGTATTGGCTCCCAACACGAAATTTTCTTCAGAAACCAAAGAGGTTTTTATTAGAACAGATGCTAGCTATCAAGAAGTAATCAATCAGATGAAACTGGTGGTAAAAGATTTGGAGAGCTTTGATCAGGTAGCACAGAAAAAATCTTATCCACAAAATATTAAAGCCGGTCGGTTTATTCTAAAAAAAGGAATGAGCAATAATGATATGGTGAATACGTTGCGAAGCAGTAATCAGCCGTTGGCCGTTCAATTTAATAATCAAGAACGCTTGGAAGATCTTGCCGGAAGGATTGCTGCACAAATTGAAGCCGATAGTGTTTCACTAATCAAGACAATGGCAGATTCTACCTTTTTAGCTGAAAACGATTTTAAACCTGAAACAGCTTTAGCTATGTATATTCCTAATCAATATGAATTTTATTGGAATACTTCTGCTAAAGAATTTAGGGATCGTATGCTAAAAGAATACCAGAAATTTTGGACAGATGCAAGAAAGCAGAAAGCCGAAAAAATTGGATTAACCCCTAATGAAGTTTATACACTTGCAGCTATTGTACAAAAAGAAACAGCTAAAGTAGATGAACGCAAACGTGTTGCCGGGGTTTATATGAATCGCCACAAACGTGGTATTAAACTAGATGCCGATCCCACAGTAATTTATGCGGTGAAAAAGAAAAATGACGATTTCGATACCATCATTAAACGAGTGCTGTATAAAGATTTAGAAACAGATTCCCCATACAATACTTATAAATATGCTGGTTTGCCACCAGGCCCTATTACGATGCCCGATATCTCTGCCATTGATGCAGTATTAAATTACGAAGATCACGATTATTATTACTTTGTAGCTAATCCTGAAAAACCGGGTTACCACAAGTTTGCTAAAACTTTACGTCAGCATAATAATAACCGACAAGCTTATGTACGTTGGATCAACAAAATGGGAATAAATAGATAGTTTACTTCGATGTTTCTAGTGGCAAAGCCTGCCAAAAAAGACAGGCTTTGCTTTACAATCTTTTAATTTCCTATTCTTTCTATTAAAAGAACTTTCATTTGATATCCATTACATACTAGTTAATAGAAGCAAATTTTTTATTTTGTTCTTATTAATTAGAAACAGGGTTTGCTACTATATGGATCTGCATCATGGTCAATAGTATAATTAAATTCTTTACCATCTTTTCCTCGAATATATTTTACATAATCCCAAACTCCAGAATGGGTAAGAATATATTGCCCATTTATTTTCCCATCATAAATTTCATTATAATAGTTTTTTATAGTTGGGTGAACTCCTCCTTCAACATAATCTTCTTTAGTATGTTCAAGTAGAATGGGCTCATTTTGTCCCTCATATTTTATTTGATTGGCTTTTCCGTTTTTTGAAAATTCAACCCAGATTCTCTTGCTTTTATCATCGTTGTTGGTAAAACAAACGTATTCAAAAGTTTCAGTTTTTTTAGAAGCATTGTTCTTTTCAACTATAGTAGAATCCTTAGTGTTCTCTTTTTCTATGCTTTTTTGTGAAGGATTATTTGTTTCTTCTTGTTTTTGTTGGTTGTCTTTACAAGAAATTGTAACAGTTGATACAATAAGTAGTAATGATAAAATATTTTTAAATTTCATGACCTATTTTTAATGTTTGCAAGTCAAAAATATTAACTTTTTTAGATTTTTGTTCAGTAAATTTATTTTATTTTCTTAATTTTTTTTAAATCCAATAAATTGATAGGATTAATCCCTAGGCCTTTTACGTTTTTTTGCGTAAACCGAACTACTTGGTCGTAATACAATGGTACCACCGCAGCTTCATTCATGACAATAGAATCCATTTGCTGGTATAAAGGTATTCTATCTTTTGCTTCAGAAGTATGGATGGCTTTTTTATATAAACTATCAAATGTAGCTGATTTAAAATGCGTATAATTAGGTCCGTTGGGTGAAAAATTTTCAGAATAAAAAAGTGATAAATAATTTTCAGCATCAGGATAATCAGCAATCCAACTGGCTCTAAAGATATCAAGCTTTCCGGCAGAACGTTGTTGGCGAAGTGTAGAAGGAGGCATCACATCGATATTTACTTGTATGCCAATTTTCTGTAATTCCCGCTGAATATATTCTACCAAATCTAAATAAGAAGAATTGGTACTAATGGTGAATTCGGGAGACGTATCGCCGGTTGCTGCTTGGTAAGCCGCAATCAATTCTTTTGCCTTTTGTGGATTGTATTCGTAATATTTCTTCTTTGAAAAACCCGGTAAGCCTTTTGGGATAAATCCGTTTTCTGCCGGAGTCCCAATCCCGTTTCGCAAATAGGTAATCATCGTTTCCCGATTAAAACCATAATTGATAGCTTGGCGTAATTGCCGAGCATTAATCTCCGGTGTTTTACTGTCGAGATAAATTCCTAAATATTCGGTATTTAAATATGGAGCAGAAAGCATTTCAATGCGATTGCCGTATTTCTTTTTCAATTTCCCCACAGAAGATAGCAACTCATCTTTGTAAGAAGGATCTAACCCGCTTAAAAAATCTAGATTTCCTTGAGCAAATTGTAAAAATTCACTTTGCTTATCTGGTAAAAAAGTAATGGCAACGGCTTCTAGGTAGGGGAGTTGCTTTCCATTTTTATCTTTTTCAAAATAAAGATTGTTTTTTCTAAATACCAGTTTTTCATTGGCTTCCCAGCGTTTAAATTTAAACGGACCGGTACCAATTGGATTTTCCCTAAAATCAAGTTCTTCCATTTCTTTAGGAATAACTGAACAAAACTTCATGGATAACAACCCTAAAAATGCAGGAAATGGATTTTTAAGCTGAATTTTAACTGTTGAATCATTTTCAGCAGAAATTGTTTCTACATTTTGCATGACCCAACTTCCGGGAGAAGCTAGTTTAGGATTTGTTAGGCGTTTTAAACTATAAACTACATCATGAGCATTTACCGTTCTTGTAGAATCTTTCCCGAAAATTTTGTTTTTATGAAAATAGACTTGCTTCCGAAGTGAAAAAGTATAGGTTTTCGCATCTTTAGAAATCGTCCAACGCTCCGCTAAATCAGGTTGAATAGTTAAACTATCATCTAATTGAACCAAACTATTATAAAGCTGATTACAAGGCCAAATATTACGTTGGTCTTTAGCAAAAGCAGGATCTAATGAGGTAATATTTGCGTGTTCATTATAACGAAAAACTAAATGGTCTCGATCGTTTTTACTTGTATTTTGGCAAGAGTGTAAACCAAAAAATAAGATAGTGAGAAATAATAGCTTGATAATTATATGGTTAGTGTATTTTTTCAATTTTCTTAAACCAATTTTAGATAGTATATTTGCACGCGTTTTTGTAAGGAGTAGTAAGGCTTATCGCCTAAGTTATCCATCACAATTATACTAAAAGATTAGGAAAGGAGCTGTTATGATAGATACAAATAAAAATGTAGCATTTTACACGCTAGGTTGTAAGCTTAATTTTTCTGAAACTTCGACGATTGCACGTTCATTTGAAAATGAAGGTTTTAATCGTGTGGAGTTTTCTGAAAAAGCAGAGATCTATGTAATTAATACGTGTAGCGTAACCGAAAATGCCGATAAGCGTTTTAAAGCTATCGTAAAACAAGCTCAGAAAAAAAATGAAAATGCCTTTGTGATTGCCATTGGTTGTTATGCACAATTAAAGCCGGAGGAGTTGGCCGATGTAGAAGGAGTGGATTTAGTGTTGGGCGCCACTGAAAAATTTAATATTACCAGTTATTTAAATGATTTGTTGAGTCAGCCGGCAGAAGCTCGTACAGCACAAATCCATTCGTGTGAAATTGATGAAGCCGATTTTTATGTAGGTTCTTATTCCATCGGTGATCGTACGCGCGCATTTTTAAAAGTACAAGATGGTTGCGATTATAAATGTACCTATTGCACCATTCCCTTGGCACGTGGGATTTCTAGGAGTGATACCTTGGGAAATGTGCTGAAAAACGCCAAAGAAATTTCAGACCAAGACATTAAAGAAATTGTACTTACGGGAGTAAATATTGGGGATTACGGAAAAGGTGAATTTGGTAATAAAAAACACGAACATACATTTTTAGATTTAGTAAAAGCTTTAGATGAAGTAGAGGGGATTGAACGTTTACGTATTTCTTCTATCGAACCAAATTTATTGAAGAATGAAACTATCGATTTTGTAGCGCAAAGTAATACGTTTGTGCCACATTTCCATATCCCGTTGCAGAGCGGGAGCAACAAATTATTGGGATTAATGCGTCGTCGTTACCGCCGAGAATTGTATGTAGATCGTGTGGAGCAAATTAAAACAACAATGCCTAATGCCTGTATAGGCGTAGATGTGATTGTTGGTTTTCCCGGAGAAACCGATGAACTTTTCTTGGAAACGTATAACTTTTTAAATGATCTTGATATTTCGTATTTACACGTGTTTACTTATTCTGAACGAGATAATACCTTGGCTGCTGAAATGGAAGAGGTAGTACCACAAAAAGTAAGAAAAAAACGTAGTAAAATGTTGCGTGGTCTTTCAGCAAAAAAACGAAGAGCATTTTATGAAAGTCAGTTAGGGAATACATTTAGCGTTCTTTTTGAAGGCGAAAACAAAGAAGGATATATTCACGGGTTTACAGAGAATTATGTAAAAGTAAAAATGCCTTGGAATCCGGAATATGTAAATACTTTACACCAAGTAATATTAACCGAAATTGATGAAGATGGCTTGGTTCGTTTTGATTTAGTTGAATCGAAATCGGACATAGCGGTCTAGTTATTAAATGGGTTTATTGCACTGGGCAGAGCCGAAGTGTATTTTATTGAACATGTCATTTTAATAGCATGATAAAATTCTGTGTCAAGCAGAATGAGGCTGTTTAATTGTTCCTTTTGTAAAAAATATAATCAGTGACTAAAGGTTCAATATTGTTTTTCCTGAATTCTGAAATGATCTGACCTCTATGATGTGTGTGGTGATTGGCGATATGAAATAGAATCTCTCTTACCGAGTTGCTGAAATTTTTTCCTTTTGAGTTTTGATAAGTTATTAGTTGAGCAAAATCAAATTCGTTTATAATTTGAATTGTTTTGGAGTGGTTTTGAAGATTTAATTTTGGTAAATCTTCTAAGTGGTGGAGTTGATGGAGGCCTAATTCAACTTCTTTTAGCACACGCGCATTCCAAATTTGATGAGCATTAAGGCAATGACAAAATAGCGCGTAAGTTGATGGTGGGATTTCTGACTTGTGAGTTTTAAATTCAATAATTAATTTTTCATTAAAAAAATGATGGTATTCAAAAATATCTATAAAGAAATCCTTCATTTTAAATACTCATTCCTACCGGTAATAAATCTGCATATTTTGTTTTGTTAGCACGAAAGAATTTTTTCACTTCTTTACTGGTAGGTACTATTTTTATTCTTCCTTTTTCTTTAATGTAATCAAATACTTTTGTGAGAAAAGAATTATCGTAATCTAGCTCTTTTAAGCTTTCAGGTATTATAAATTTAGAAAGGAAAATTTTCTTTTCTTGTTCAGAATACTCCAATTTTACAAACTCATCTTTAATGGTTGCTTCAAACTGTCTTAAAAAGTCATTGTTTTTAACTTCAAAATCTTCCATGGCTAACGTTTTAGTTCATAGGCACTTCAATTAAAAGAACCTTTGCTTCTTGTGTAACTTCAATATCTATACCGTTTGTTTCCCAAACTCCCATAGCATCTTTTTCTCCTAACATTTGTTCTCCAATTTTTAACTCTCCAGAAATTAAGAAAATATAAGCTCCGTGACCTTCTTTGTGTAAGTTGTAAGTTATTTTTTCACCACTTTCAAAATTTCCTAAATTAAAATAAGTTTGTTGGTGAACCCAAAGGGCATTTCCATTGTTATCGTCTTTAGGAGATACAACAGTTAAAAACTTATTTTTCCTATCTTCAGGAGTAAATTTTTTTTGATCGTAACGCGGTTCCACATTTTCTTTTTCTGTAAAAACCCAAATTTGTAGGGTGTTGGCACGTTCTGTTTTACTAGCATTAAACTCACTATGTTCTACCCCCGTTCCGGCACTCATCACTTGTACTTCGCCTTCGTGGATAACACCTTCATTTCCCATAGAATCTTTATGCTGAAGCGCTCCTTCTAATGGGATAGTGATAATTTCCATATTTTGATGCGGATGCGTTCCAAAACCCATTCCACCGGCAATAATATCATCATTAAGCACCCGTAAAGCTCCAAATTGTAAACGGTTAGGATTGAAGTAATTAGCAAAGCTGAAAGAATAATTAGCTTTTAACCAACCAAAATTGGCAGAACCGCGTGAACTTGCAGGATGAAAAACTTGTTTCATTTTTAAATAGTTATTTAATAGAAATAATTAATGTACAATCTGTAAACATTAGTAAATTTAGATTTTTTTAGTCAGTTTTACTGTTAGATAGCTGTTAAATCATGAGAAGCACTTCTATGACTCACGTTTACTTTATGCCGGGAATGGCGGCAAATCCCTCCATTTTTGAATACATACAGTTACCGGATGATCAATATACCATTCATTGGCTCAAGTGGAAGATTCCTTATAAAAATGAATGTATGCATTCTTATATAACGAGAATGCTGGAAGATGTAATACATCCTCATCCCGTTTTAATAGGAGTTTCTTTTGGTGGAGTGATTGTCCAGGAAATGGCAAAATTAATTCCAGTAAAAAGGTTAATTTTAGTTTCAACCGTAAAATCTAAACACGAGTTGCCGGCAAGGATGAAAATGGCTAGGAAAACTGGACTTTATAAAATTTTACCTACTAGTTTGGCCGGTAGGATAGGAGATTTAGAAAATTTACCTGTTGGTGAGTTCACCAAAAAACGGGCACATTTATACAAGCAATACCTTTCGGTAAGTGATAAAGAGTATTTAGATTGGGCCATTGAGCAAATGGTTTGCTGGGATCAGGAAGAACCTTTAAAAGGTACTATACATATTCACGGAGATAAAGATGTTGTTTTTCCTATTAAAAATATTGAAAATTGCATAATTCTTGAAGGAGGTACACATATTATGATTATTAATCGCTTTCGTTGGTTTAATAAACATTTACCTTCTTTAATTGAAGAAGGCAAATTAGCAGAAGAAAAAAATACTATTAAAAAAGATTGAAGATGAAGAACGTTAAAAATACATTAGTGGTAGTTGGAGCTATCGCAATTGCCGGATTAGGTATACAGGCAGTAAGTTCAATAACCCAAACTAAAGGAACAAATGCTGTAGCTGCCAAAGCCGATCCCGATAAAGAAAAAGCTGTAAAAGATTACAATGTTTATGCTTTATCGCTACCTGAGAACTTAAATTTTGCAGGAGAACATGTTCCGGTAGAAAATCCCGATATCTACGAAAGAATGGACCGTGAATTACTGGTAAATACCTATTGGCAATCTAACGGGTTGTTATTAATTAAGCGCGCTCATAAATACTTTCCTATTATAGAACCTATTCTTAAGAAAAACGGAATTCCAGAAGATTTTAAGTATTTAGCAGTGGCGGAAAGTGGCTTAACACAGATTGTCTCTCCCGCCGGAGCGACGGGTTTCTGGCAAATTATGGAAGCCACGGGTGAAGAGCATGGTTTGGAAGTAAATAGTAATGTAGATGAGCGTTATAATATAGAGAAATCTACCCAAGTTGCCTGTGAATATTTAAAAGAAGCAAAAGAACGTTTTGGAACATGGACGCTGGCGGCAGCTTCTTATAATGCTGGGAAATATGGTATAGAAAAACAGCAGGAACGCCAAGGTGTAACCGATTATTACGATTTGCTTTTAGGAAGCGAAACCGAGCGTTATGTCTTTAGGATATTAGCCATTAAAGAAGTATTAAACCATCCTGCTAAATACGGTTTTAATTTTGAAGAAAAGCATTTATATAAACCTATTCAAACTAGAAATATTTCGGTAGATACTGCTGTTACTGACTTCGCGAGATTTGCAAAAGATTTTGGCATTAATTATAAAATCTTAAAAATTCATAATCCTTGGTTAAGAGAAGCTCATCTTAACAATAAATCTCGTAAGTTGTACGAAATTAAAATTCCTGAAAAAGGAACTTACACGTACCAACCTAATGATTGAATTTGTACAGAATAATATATTTTTTACCTTAATTATCATTAATTATATTATTGCAATAGGTACAGCAATATTTATAATTCTTAATAACAGAAATCCCATAACGACCGTGTCTTATATTTTGGCATTGGTCGTTTTGCCTTTTTTAGGCCTTTTGGTTTACTATTTTTTTGGTCAGGAATACCGAAAAGATAAAATGTTTAAGCGTAAAAAGGTCTTTGATAATGAGACTGTAAAAAGATGGGAGAAAAAATTAATATTGAATGATTACCGGTTAGATAACTATGAAGCAGATTTTTTAAAGAATAAAGTGAATGTTGTAAAACTGCTTCAAAATAATCAACGTAAACCTCTGGTTTTTGGGAATGATGTTGAAATTTTAATTAATGGTGAAAAGAAATTTGAATCACTATTTAAAGATTTAGAGCAAGCAAAAAATCATATTCATGTAGAATATTATATGTTCAATGATGATAAAATTGGCTCGAAATTTATAGAAGCTCTTATTAAAAAATCTAAAGAAGGGATTGCTGTTCGGGTAAACTATGATTATGTAGCTAGCGGCATAAGCAATAAAAGCATTAAAAAAATGAAAAATGCTGGGATCGAAATTTTTCCTTTTATGCCGGTTTGGTTCCCTAATCTTACCAGAAAACTCAATTACAGAAATCACCGTAAAATCGTGATAATCGATGGGGTTATAGGTTATGTGGGTGGAGTAAATGTTTCAGATGAATACGTGAATCCTAACAAGACCGGTTATTGGCGTGATACACATACCAGATTGAAAGGAAATGTGGTAAAATCGATTCAGACCCATTTTTTATTGAATTGGAATTTTGTCTCTGGAAAAGAAATAGAAATCAATGATGAATTTTTCCCTGAAGTAGAAAAATGTGGTGAGATTCCGGTACAAATTGCAGCCAGCGGACCAGATTCTGATTATCCGCACATCATGGAAGCAATTTTCACAGCCATTAACGGAGCCGAAGATTATATCAGGATTACAACCCCTTACTTTATTCCGAACGACCAAATGCTTACTGCTTTAAAAACAGCAAGCAGAAGAGGAGTTGATATTGAAATTCTAATCCCGAAAGAAGGAGATTCTTGGGCAGCAAAATATGCAACTAACTCTTACATTTTAGAATTATTAGAATCAGGTATAAAAGTCTACCATTATTGTAAAGGAATGGTGCATGCCAAAACAATGGTGGTAGATGGTTTGCTTTCAACGATAGGCACTTCTAATATGGATTATAGAAGTTTTGAAATTAATTTCGAAATCACTGCTTTAATTTATAATGAAGTAATTAGTACTAAAATGAAAGAAATATTTGAAGAAGATACAGAGCATTGCGAAAAGGTAGATATAAAAGAATGGGAAGAAAGACCATTTGTAGAAAAAGTAAAAGAGTCTTTCAGTAGGCTTTGGGCACCATTGCTTTAATTTCTATTTAATGGTGAACACAGTTTGACCTAGCAATTTTTCTTCGTGGTCTAAAATCTGAGAAACGCCTTCAGCAACATTTTGGTAATTATACGTGTAAGATTTTTCGTAAGGTGTATCGTAGGGGAGAATTACCGTTCTATTGATATTCAAAATTTGTTTATCAGAACCAATGTAAAAAGTAGTAGGGAATCCTAATGAATGTTTCATCGTTCTAATAATAAAAGAATCGCGGTTATCTAATTCATCCACATAAACAATGTCAATAGCATTGTTGTATTCACGCGCAACTTTTTTCACTTGATGCTTTTTATCCCAGAATAAAACGATAAAGTCAATTTCATTCCTATATTTTTTAGCTATTTCATTAAATGCTGGAATTTCCCCTTTTCCGGGCACGCACCAAGAAGCATAGGTTAATAAGAAAATGGGTTTTTGGTAATCGTTGAAACAGTTTTTATTCTTACCAATGCAATTAATACTGAAGTTATCTATATAGGTTCCCACCAAGCAATGTTTGACAAGAGAATCGAATAAGAATTGAGCCCTCTCTGTTTTCTTATAACGGTAGGCTTTATTTGTTTTTTTGTTATAATCGTTAATATTTAAACTTATTGCTTCAGAAAAAAAAGTTTTGTCTTTATCAACACTATTCTGTGCTTGTGATAAAGAAAATATAAGTATAAATAAGATGATGGGTATTTGTTTTGTCATACACCAAAATATCTTTGCCGATATTAAATATACAAAAATCATCAATAAATCTAAAAGATTTGTTAATGATATGTTGTTTGGTGTGATAAAACTGTTAAGTAGTTGAGTAAAATTAGATTTTCTTCATTTGCTGCTTCATCATTCTAATTTGATCGTTCAGCATATTGTGTTTATCTAATTTTTGAGCTTCTTTTAAAAGCATTTGAGCTTCCCGTTTTCTTCTTTTGGTCATGGCAATTCCTGCTAAATTTAATTTTGCCATTGCCAAATCCTGACTCATTGAAAGTCCTAATTTGATGGCTTTCTTAAAGTATTTTTCCGCTTGACTAATATTAGTCTGAGAAACCATTAAGCCATGCAAGTAGTTATAATAACCTTGTTGTTTGGTGGTTAAAGCCGCCTCAGGGTTTTTAATTTTATCCAGCCATCTCTTAGCTCCCGGAAAATCTTGTTTTCTTAGTCTAAGAAAAGCCAACAGGATAATTTCATTTTTAAAGTATAGAAAAACAAAAATTCCCGCTAAAAGGATGAGTAAAATTCCATTACCAATATTGTTCTCCGTAAATTGGTAAACAGCATAGGCAACAGATAGAACAGCTAAAACTAACTTTATATTTTTATTGAACATGGGTTTTTATTTTTTCCGCGGCAAAGGTATAAAAAACAATCTAGAAATAATTTAAATTTCTTTTTGTGTGAGTGAAAAGATATTGTATATTTGCACGCAGTTTTAAAAGACGAAGATACTAAGAAGATTAAAGATATTTTATCATGAAAAGAACGTTTCAGCCATCAAAAAGAAAAAGAAAAAACAAGCACGGATTTAGAGAACGCATGAGCAGTGTCAATGGTAGAAAAGTCCTTGCAAGAAGAAGAGCAAAAGGAAGAAAGAAACTTTCTGTATCTTCAGAAAACAGACACAAACACTAATATGCTAAATTAGTGATTTTAAATATTTAAGGTGTTACTTATTCGTAACGCCTTTTTTTATATCCTAAAACTACTTATTTTTAAAGCCCAAACAAATAAACCTATTTCTAGTATGCCTAAAAACAAAGACCTTAAAAGTATTTTAATTATAGGTTCCGGTCCCATTATTATTGGTCAGGCCTGTGAGTTTGATTATTCTGGTACACAAGCTTTAAGATCGTTGCGAGAAGATGGTATAGAAACTATTCTTATCAATTCTAACCCGGCAACGATTATGACAGATCCCTCGATGGCAGATCATGTCTACTTAAAACCGCTTACGACCAAATCGATTGTCGAAATTTTAAAAGAGCATCCACAAATTGATGCTGTTTTACCAACAATGGGGGGACAAACCGCATTAAATCTTTGTATAGAGGCAGATGAAAAGGGTATTTGGGAAGATTTTAATGTGAAGTTAATTGGGGTAGATATCAATGCCATTAACATTACAGAAGATAGAGAGCAGTTTAGAGAGCTAATGGGGAAAATAGGGGTTCCTATGGCACCACAAGCTACAGCAACATCTTTTCTAAGAGGAAAAGAAATCGCTCAAGATTTTGGTTTTCCTTTAGTGATTAGAGCTTCCTATACTTTGGGAGGAGCAGGAGCTGGAATTGTATATAAAGAAGAAGACTTTGATGAAATGTTAAGTAGAGGTCTTGAAGTTTCGCCAATTCATGAAGTAATGATTGATAAGGCAATGATGGGATGGAAAGAATATGAGCTAGAACTTCTTCGAGACAAAAACGATAATGTTGTTATTATTTGTACCATTGAAAATATGGATCCGATGGGGATTCATACCGGAGATTCAATTACGGTAGCTCCAGCAATGACTTTAAGCGATACCACGTTCCAGAAAATGCGTGATATGGCCATTAAAATGATGCGTAGTATTGGTGATTTTTCTGGTGGTTGTAACGTACAGTTTGCCGTAAGTCCGGACGATAAAGAAGATATTATTGCTATTGAAATTAATCCGCGTGTATCTCGTTCTTCAGCCTTAGCATCAAAAGCTACCGGATATCCCATTGCAAAAATTGCTTCAAAATTAGCTTTAGGATATACCTTAGATGAACTTGACAATCAAATTACCAAGACAACTTCAGCTTTATTTGAGCCTACTTTAGATTATGTAATTGTAAAAATTCCGCGTTGGAATTTCGATAAATTTGAAGGTTCAGACAGAACTTTAGGTCTGCAGATGAAAGCGGTTGGGGAAGTAATGGGAATTGGCCGTTCTTTCCAAGAAGCACTGCATAAAGCGGCTCAGTCATTAGAGATTAAAAGAAACGGATTAGGAGCAGATGGGAAAGGATATAATGATTACGATGTAATTATCGATAAATTAACCAACCCGAGTTGGGATCGTGTGTTTGTAATTTATGATGCTATTCAATTGGGGATTCCGTTGAGTAGAATTCATGAAATTACTAAAATTGATATGTGGTTCTTAAAGCAGTATGAAGAACTTTATCATTTAGAAAAAGAGATTTCTTCTAAATATACCATCGATACGATTAATAAAGAGATTTTATTAGAAGCTAAACAAAAGGGCTATGGTGATCGTCAAATCGCTTATATGTTAGATTGTTTAGAAAGTGAAGTGCATAAAAAGCGTGAAGAGCTAAATATTAACCGTGTTTACAAATTAGTAGATACTTGTGCTGCAGAGTTCGAAGCACAAACACCTTATTATTATTCTACTTTTGAAAGTGAAGTTGAAAATGCCGATGGAACTAAGTATGTAGAAAATGAAAGTGTAGTTTCAGATCGCAAGAAAATCGTAGTTTTAGGTTCAGGTCCTAACCGAATTGGTCAAGGAATTGAGTTTGATTATTGCTGTGTTCACGGAGTTTTAGCTGCTTCTGAAGCAGGTTACGAGACCATCATGATCAACTGTAACCCGGAAACAGTTTCTACCGATTTTGATGTGGCTGATAAACTTTATTTTGAGCCTGTATTTTGGGAACATATTTACGATATCATCAAGCATGAAAAACCGGAAGGAGTAATTGTTCAGCTAGGGGGGCAAACCGCACTTAAATTAGCTGAAAAGTTAGACCGTTACGGAATAAAAATTATGGGAACCAGCTATAAAGCTTTAGATTTAGCTGAAGATCGTGGAAGTTTCTCAAAGTTATTACAAGATAACGATATTCCTTACCCTGAGTTTGGTACGGCAGAAACGGCAGATGAAGCCTTAGCTTTAGCTGATGAGTTGAACTTCCCAATTTTGGTAAGACCTTCGTACGTATTAGGAGGTCAAGGAATGAAGATTGTCATCAATAAAAAAGAACTAGAAGCACACGTAGTAGATTTATTAAGAAAAATACCTAATAATAAGCTTCTTTTAGATCATTATTTAGATGGTGCTATTGAAGCAGAAGCCGATGCGATTTGTGATGGGGAAAATGTGTACATTATTGGTATTATGGAGCATATTGAACCTTGCGGAATTCACTCGGGAGATTCAAATGCATTGCTACCTCCGTTTAATTTGGGAGATTTAGTGCTTCAGCAAATAAAAGACCATACCCGTAAAATTGCTTTAGCTTTAGATACGGTAGGTTTAATCAATATTCAGTTTGCGATTAAAGAAGACAAGGTTTACATTATTGAAGCGAATCCAAGGGCGTCGAGAACAGTTCCCTTTATTGCGAAAGCTTATGGAGAGCCTTACGTAAATTATGCTACTAAGGTAATGTTGGGAGATAAGAAGTTGAAGGATTTTAATTTCAATCCTAAACTGGAAGGTTACGCTATTAAACAACCGGTTTTCTCTTTTAATAAATTCCCTAAAGTGAATAAACAATTAGGGCCGGAGATGAAGAGTACTGGAGAGAGTATCTTGTTTATTAAAGATTTAAAAGATGATGATTTCTACGAGCTTTACGCAAGACGTAAGATGTATTTAACTCGATAAATTATAAATAAAAAAGGAGCTCCATAAGAGCTCCTTTTTTATTTCATACTATAAGCTATTTACCAGCTTTCTTGTAGTCCGTTTTCTAGGGCAGAATTGTATTTTTCCAGATCGAATTTATAAAGATCTGGCGCTTTGTGAGCTCCTCCTTTACGGGTTTCATTCAGTTTTTCTAAAATTCCATAGCGTGTCATTTTACGATAAAAATTACCACGGTTCAGTTTTTTATCTAAAATAATTTCGTAAAGCTTTTGTAATTCAGGCATCGTAAATTTTTCTGGAAGCAAATTAAGACCTACAGGTTTATAATTTAAGTCTCTTCTTAACTGAAGTAAAGCTTCATCAAAAATTTGTTGATGGTCCATCATTAAATCAGGTAATTCGCTAATTTCTTTCCATTCGCAACCATCAGAAATACCATCGATTATTGGTGTTACTGTTTTGTAATCGATTAAAGCATAATAGGCAATCGAGATAAAACGCTGTTTATGCCAAAGGTCGTCTGGGTAATCCTTAAAGAAAAATTCGCTTCTATTTTTTTTTCCGTAAGTTTTAAACTGGTTTAAAAATATATTTTTAGCTCCTGTTCTTTCTTTTAAAATTCGATTAGCACTTTTATCTAAATCTTCATCTTTTTTTAAATAGCCTCCCGGTAGGCCCCAAGCTTCAGAGTTATGTAATTTTATTAAAAGTACTTTGAGGGTAGTATCGTGAAAACCAAAAACAACGCAGTCAATAGAAATACTGGGGACAAACTCTTTTTTCAGATGTGGAGAAGCCTCTATTAATAGATTATATAATTTATTTTTCATAGCATTTATTTAGTTTCAAAAATAAGGGTAGTTTACAACTAATTCAAAATAAAATTTGTTGTAAAATATAATAATGTCTAATGAAAATGATAAAAACAAGAAAATATTAAAATACCTGTAGCGCTTAAATAAATTAAAATTCTTCAGTTCGAGTATTTTTTTTGAAAAAAAATGAGTTTTTATGGAGAACCAAAATTTAGATTCTAGTCCTGCTAGGTCTTCAATCGAAGTGGTGGTGTTGAGATTGAAAAAGTAGAATTTGCTAGAGATGACCAAATATTATTAACTCCGTAAAAAATCAAATTTATATTGTCATATAAGCAAATTTCTAAAGTTTTTTCATGAATTTTACTATGTTTCATTTTGAAACATTAAATATATTATTTAACATTGTACTCAATTGAAGCATTAAGTAAAATTGTTTACGAAAACGATGTAATATTAAGTAGCTATTTTTTCA
The DNA here is from genome assembly GCF_902499555.1 of Mesonia oceanica. Lineage (GTDB taxonomy): Bacteria > Bacteroidota > Bacteroidia > Flavobacteriales > Flavobacteriaceae > Mesonia > Mesonia oceanica. The sequence goes on along the minus strand of NZ_CABVMM010000012.1, from coordinate 62,241 downwards.
ATTTTTTGACGAATAAATTTTACTAGCATATAAATTATTAATGATAAGCCTGTATTAAATGCAGGTATTTTTTGAATTTAAAACTAAAAGTTTCGAAATGAAGCAATACAGTATTATGAAATTTACAAAAAATGCATTTCGGTTAATGTTCGTAGGAATTTCTCTTTTTGCAGCACAGCATGTAAATGCGCAAAAAGATCAAGAGCAAAAACTACCGGTACAAGATTCTATTACTTTAGAACAAGAATTAAAAGGGGATAAAAAAGGAAGCGATAGAAACGTAATGTTAAACGCGTCCAGTAATTCGGGTCCCAGAGATGTAAACATAGGTTTACCGGGTAGTGTGGGAGGTATCACCATTCTCGAAAACGATTTACCTGTAGTTTATCTTTTTTGGCCAGAATTACCTAACAAAACTTGGAGACAGAGTGTAAGTCTTCAAAGAACCGGACTTTTAAAAATGGATGAATTAGCCAGTACGATGGGTGATTTAGGTTTTGCCGTTAATTCCTATACACAAACCGGTACTGAAAAATTTCAATTAAAAGGGAAATTATCAGGAAGTCACTTTGGTTGGTTTCAAGGTGATGTAAATGTATCAGGGCCTATTTCTGATAATGGCTGGTCGTATACCTTAGGGGCATTTGTAAACTTCGATCCAAGTACCTATGATTTAGGTTATAACAATTATGCCGACCAAACCAAAATTTTTAGAGCGGGCATCACCAAACGTTTTAAAGATGGTAAGGGAGAATTTAATATTTCTTATAAATATGCAGATTCTTACACTACCACCAACTATGCAGTAATAGAATATGGACCCGATGGCGAAGCCAACGAAATAGATGATTTTAGAATTGGTCGCGATTCCTATATTGTAAGAGATGGTAAAGTACGTTTTAAAGATATTGATGGGGGTGATTATTATTGGGCATCAATGGATGGTAATGACAATACCAACACCTCTCATAATGTAGACATCTTTGGTAATTACCTTATGGACAATGGCTGGAATTTTAAATATTCTACACGTTTACATTTAGCGAAAGCTTCCTTATTGAATATTATTCCACTAAGTATTCTTAATGCCAATGCGGAGGATGGATATACTATTGCCAGTACCGGAGAAGCCTATACAGGAGCTGTAGGTACGCAATTAGGAATGAATAGCCCGGAAATATCTACAACTGCCATTATGGGAAGATTCTCCATCAATAAAAAAATAGAAGATCACCATGTAACACTCGGTATTTTGGAGCAATATTATGATATAGATAATTATTTGTCTAATCGTTCTCTTTTCTTTCAAACAGTAGAGAATCAGCCACAACGATTAATCGGTCCCAATACAGATGAATATGGGTTTTATGGCTATAATGGTGGTGCAGAATTTCACACGGGTATAGAAAACAAATTAGCGGTTTATGCTAGCGACGATTGGCAGGTAAGTGACCGATTTAAATTAAATTACGGAATATTCTTTAGACATCATCATATTGATGGAGAATACTCCTTACAACAGAGAGGTATCGATTTTACTATTCAGGATGCAGAAAAAACACCTATTAATAAAAACTGGTTCAATATAGCTGGAAAGGTCAATGCTTCCTATAACTTAACCAATAAATTTGGTGTATTGGCCAACTTTCAATATACCGAGGAAAATGGTAGGTTAGAAAGATATTCTGCTGCTTTGAGTCCAAATACTACTACTAGCAAAAGTCCACTAGGTGCTGCCGGTATATTTTATAATGGAGATTGGATTAGCTTGGTATCGCAGGTTACCTACTTAACTAAAAACAATTATCTAAAGCGTTTCAATCTAGTAAACCCTCAGGATGATACCCAGCAACAACAAACCACCACGTATTATGATATCGAAACATTAGGATGGACTACAGATGTCGTATTAACTCCATTTAAAGGTTTCAGTTTTCACGGACTATTAACTGTACAAGATCCAAAATATAAAGACTTTAATTTTTCTGCTTTTGGAAACAACTACGATTTTAGTGATAAAACCGTATTACAAATTTCTAAAGTTTTAATAGAATTAGATCCAAGTTATACCTATAAAGATTGGAAAGTTTGGGCAAGCTTTAGATACTTCAGCGAACAATATGCTAATATAAATAATGCATTGACTTTCGCGCCCAGATGGGAGAATTTTGGAGGTGTAAATTATAAATTCAACGATCATTTAAATTTTGGTCTTACGTTAGTAAACTTCTTAAATCAAGTGGGTGCCAAAGGAACCATTAATGGAGCTGAATTAATTGAAGATCCGGAACCGTATTATGGAAGATTGTTAACTGCTTCGTACATCCGTCCGTTTACCGCGCAACTTTCTGTAGGCTTTAAATTTTAAAAATCAATACCACCAAAAGCATCCAAACCTGGATGCTTTTGGTGATTATAAAATCATAGCATTATGAAAACAAAAACTTGTTTATTCCTAAGTTTAGCTTTAGGGATCCAAATAGGATTTTCACAAGAAGCTAAGGATATAAAAACCCTCACCAGTAAATCAGGAACCGTTTTAGGCTACAGTAAAAATTCTGGAGTTAAAATCATTAAAGACAATGGCGAATCTTTTAAAGATTTAAATAAGAATGGAGAATTAGATTCTTATGAAGATTGGCGGCTTCCCGTAGAAAAGCGTGCTAAAGATCTGGCGTCTAAAATGTCTGTTGAACAAATTGCCGGTTTAATGCTATACAGTAAACATCAATCCATTCCTGCCCGCGAAGTTGGTTTTGGTGCAGGAACCTATAACGGAAAGCCTTTTTCTGAAAGCGGAGCGAAAGCTTCAGCAATTTCAGATCAGCAAAAGCAATTTTTAAAAGATGATAATTTACGACACGTTTTACTTACTGCTGTAAAATCGCCGGAAGTTGCCGCTGAATGGAATAATAATGTGCAGGCCTATGTAGAGAGCTTAGGTTTGGGAATTCCCGCCAATAATAGTTCAGATCCACGAAATACAGCTACAGTTACTTCAGAATTTAATGCCGGAGCAGGGGGAACGATCTCCCTGTGGCCTGATGGCTTAGCCATGGGAGCGACCTTTGATCCAGAGTTGGTAAGACAATTTGGAGAGATAGCCGCTAAAGAATATCGTGCTTTAGGGATTACTACCGCACTTTCTCCGCAAATAGATTTAGGAACCGAGCCACGCTGGTACCGTATTGCTTATGTATTTAGCGAATCGCCAGAACTGGTAAAAGCGATGGGGAAAGCCTATGTTGAAGGATTTCAGACTTCAGGTAAAAATACTGAAATCAACAGTGGTTGGGGATACGAAAGTGTAAATGCAATGGTAAAGCACTGGCCGGGTGGTGGTCCGGAAGAAGGAGGCCGTGATGCTCACTGGGCGATGGGAAAATTTGCAGTTTATCCGGGAGATAATTTTAAAGACCATTTAAAACCTTTTACAGAAGGTGCTTTTAAATTGGATGGAGGTACTCAAAAAGCAGCTGCCGTTATGCCTTATTATACGATTAGTTTTAATCGGGATGATATTTATAACGAGAATGTAGGGAATGGTTTTAGTAAATATATGATTACAGAACTGCTTCGCGACAAATACGGTTACGACGGTGTGGTATGTACCGATTGGCTAATCACTGCCGATGAAGGAAAAACTCCGGGAACTTTTGCCGGAAAACCTTGGGGAACTGAAGCACTTAGTGTGGCTGAACGTCATTATAAAGTACTAAAAGCAGGAGTAGACCAATTTGGTGGAAATAACGAAAAAGGTCCGGTTTTAGAAGCTTACCAAATGGGCGTTAAAGAATTTGGAGAAGACTATATGCGTAAGCGCTTTGAACGTTCTGCGGTACGTTTGCTGAAGAATATCTTTAGAACCGGATTATTTGAAAATCCATATTTAAATATCCAAGAAACCAAAGGAATTGTTGGTAATGCAGAATTTATGCAGGCTGGCTACGAAGCGCAGGTGAAATCTGTCGTAATGCTAAAAAATAAAGATCAGGTATTGCCGATTAAAGAAAAGAAAACCGTTTACATCCCTAAAATTTATACGCCGATTTTAACCGATTGGTGGGGTATTCCTACTCCGGCAACATTTGATTATCCGGTAGATTTAGAATTGATCAAAAAGTATTACAAGATCACAGATAATCCAAAAGAGGCCGATTTTGCACTGGTTTTTGTGAGAAATCCACAAACTAAAGAAGCCGGTTATAGCGAAGTAGATCGTAAAGAAGGCGGTAATGGTTATGTGCCTATTTCTCTTCAATATGAAACCTATACCGCAACAACCGCCAGAGAAAAAAGTATTGCTGCCGGAGATCCTGTGGTAGATCCAGAAATCACCAATCGTTCCTATAAAGGAAAATCGTCAACCTCTTCAAATATAATGGATTTAAGAACCATTGAAGATACCAAAATGTTGATGGGCGATAAACCGGTTATTGTTTCGGTAACAGCAAATAAACCGATGATTTTTAGTGAATTTGAATCTCAAGTACAAGGAATTGTTCTCAACTTTGGGATTTCAACCCAGGCAGTAATGGATATTGTTTCGGGAAAACAAGAACCTTCAGGATTATTGCCTTTACAAATGCCAGCCAATATGGAAACGGTAGAAGCGCAACAAGAAGATGTGCCTTTCGATATGATTCCGTATCAAGATTCAGAAGGCAATACATATGATTTCGGTTTCGGTTTAGACTGGAATGGCGTGATTAAAGATAAAAGAACTTTAAAATTTAAAAAACAATAAAAATGAAAACTAAAATTATAGCTTTCTTGGGATTGTTTATGGCTGTTTTTCAGTTATCTGCCCAAGATGAGGTGATCAAACTTTACGACGGAAAAGCGCCCGGTTCTGAAGATTGGAATTGGGAAGAAGCACAAAAATTTTCCGATTTATTTAAAACTGAAGTGGTGTATAATGTGACCGATCCTTCGTTATTGGTTTTTAAACCGGAAACTCCAAACGGAACAGCAATTATAATCGCTCCTGGCGGAGGTTTTCAAACCTTATCAATCAATCGGGAAGGCATCGATTTAGCTAAAGAATTAGCTTCTAAAGGGGTAATTGCGTTTGTGTTAAAATATCGTTTAGTGCATTCTAAAACAGATTCTCCTGCAAAAGAATTAATGGAAAGTTTAAAAGATCGCGCTGATTTTGATGCGAAAAGAGTTAAAATCAAAAAATTGGCTGGGCAAGATATGCAAGCTGCTTTAAAATATGTAAGAGATAATGCAGCTCAATTTAATATCGCTAAAAACAAGGTGGGAGTGATTGGATTTTCTGCCGGAGCTACTGTAGCTTTAGAAAGTGTGCTTAGAAGTACAAGTAAAGCAACACTTCCTAATTTCGCAGCTTCACTTTATGGAGGACCTAGCGACGATTTAATGGCTCAGGATATTCCCAAAGAAATTCCATTATTTATTGCTGCCGCCAGCGACGATCAGTTAAAACTAGCTCCAAAAAGTATTGCTCTTTATAATAAATGGCTAGCAGCCGGATATCCGGTAGAATTGCATATGTATGCCAAAGGTGGTCACGGGTATGGAATGGGAACTCAAAATTTACCGGTAGATACTTGGTATAAGCGATATGAAGACTGGTTAACTCAATATAAATACCTCAATAAATAATAGTATATGAAAATGAACAAACTAAAGCTTTTAGCTTTTGTAGTATTAGGCTCTTTACAGCTGGCAAATGCTCAAAAAGCGCCTCAGTTAGGAAAAGCTTCTGTAGACGAAGTAATCCAGGCAATGACGCCGGAAGAAAAGGTAGAATTATTAGTGGGGCCCGGGATGCCTGGCTATGCAGGTTTGGTCCCTTTAGAGGGAGAGCCTGATGTACGTGTTTTAGGGCAAGCCGGAGGAAATGAAGAAGTGAAGCGTTTAGGGATTCCTAAGACCGTTTTTGCGGATGGTCCTGCCGGACTAAGAATTCAGCCAAAAAGACAAAACAATCCTAATACCTATTATGCCACTGCATTTCCTGTAGGAACTGCGTTAGCCTCTTCTTGGAATACCGATTTAATTGAAGAAGTGGGAAAAGCGATGGGAGAAGAAGTAAAAGAGTATGGTGTAGATGTATTATTGGCTCCTGCGTTAAACATTCATAGAAATCCATTAAACGGAAGAAACTTTGAATATTATTCTGAAGATCCTCTAGTTTCCGGTAAAATAGCTTCTGCTTATATCAAAGGAATCCAGTCACACGATGTAGGTACTTCCGTAAAACATTTTGCAGCAAATAATCAAGAAACTAATCGTTTATCGGTTAACGCCCATATTAGCGAGCGTGCGATGCGGGAAATTTACTTACGTGGTTTCGAAATTGCCATAAAAGAAGCCAATCCGTGGACAGTGATGACTGCTTATAATAAAATTGAAGGGACGTATGCTTCCGCTAATGAAGATTTGTTAATCAAGGTGTTAAGAGATGAGTGGGGCTATAAAGGAATGGTGATGACCGATTGGTTTGGCGGGTATCCGGGTTTCGCTGCTATTAATGAGAAAGGTAGTGTAAGTGATGTTATAGCGCAAATGGAAGCCGGTAACGATTTATTGATGCCGGGAACAAAAGCCCAAAAAGAGGCTTTACTAAAAGCTATTAAAGAAGGTAAGGTAGATGAGGCGGCTATAGATAGAAACCTGCGTCATATTTTAAATTATATTTTAAAAACGCCAACGGTAGAAAACTATAAGTATAGCGATAATCCAGACTTAAAAGCACACGCTGAAGTAACGCGTAATGCCGCTACTGAAGGAATGGTGTTGTTGAAAAATGAAGAAAAAACTTTGCCTTATACCAATAAATCAGGTACCGTTGCTCTTTTTGGAAATACTTCTTATGATTTTATTGCCGGAGGAACAGGAAGTGGTGATGTAAATGAAGCCTATACCGTTTCGTTATTGGAAGGATTAAAAAATGCTGGGTATAGCATCGATCAGGATTTAGAAAAAACCTACGTTCCTTTTGTAAAGGCAGCTACCGAAAAGGAAATGAAACGTCGTGCAGCAGAAGGTTTATTGGCCGCTGTACAACGTATTCCAGAGATGCCGCTGGCAAAAGAAATGGTAACTGAAAAAGCAGCATCTTCTGAAGTTGCCGTAATTACCATAGGTAGAAATGCCGGTGAACAACACGATAGAAAAATAAACAATGATTTCTATTTAGGTCAGGATGAAATAAAAATGATCAATACCGTTAGTGATGCCTTTCATGCTGAAGGTAAAAAAGTGATTGTGATTTTAAATATTGGTGGCGTTATTGAAACCGCCAGCTGGAAAGATAAAGTTGATGCCGTTTTATTAGCTTGGCAACCTGGGCAAGAAGGAGGAAATTCTGTTGCCGATGTAATTTCTGGAGTTAAAAATCCTTCCGGAAAATTAACAATGACTTTTCCAATGGATTATAACAACGAGCCTTCTGCAGCTAACTTCCCAGGAGTTCCTGCTAACGATCCTAAAGAGGTGTTTTACAAAGAAGGTATTTACGTAGGCTATCGTTATTTCAATACTTTTAATGTAAAACCCTCTTATGAATTTGGTTTTGGTGAGTCGTATACCACGTTCGAGTATTCAGATATAGCATTCAGCAGTAACAATTTTAAAGATGAGATCAAAGTTTCAGTAAAAGTTACCAATACGGGAAATGTTGCCGGGAAAGAAGTAGTTCAGGTATATGTTTCTGCGCCTTCAAAAATGCTTGATAAACCTTCAGAAGAATTACGAGCTTTTGGAAAAACTAAATTGCTCCAACCCGGAAAATCTCAGAAGTTAACATTCACTTTAAAGGCAAAAGATTTAGCTTCTTTTGTAGATGCTAAAAGTGCCTGGATTGCTGAAAAAGGAACCTATACCGTAAAAATTGGTGCCTCTTCTTTAGACATTAAAACTGCTGAAAATTTCAATTTAGCTAACGACATCACCGTAGAGAAAGTAAATAACACTTTTGATCTTGATGTAGATATGGAAACTCTGAAGAATTAAGATAAGTTATTCATTTAAATAAAATTATTTATGAAACTCATAAAAAATGTTTTTTATGTAATTGCAATTTTTCTAGCGGTTGCTTCTTGTAAAGAGAACAAAGAAGAAAGTCAGCAGGAAATTCAACAAAAAGAAACAAAAAAAAGACCCAATATTGTCTTCATTATTAGTGATGATCACGCTTATCAGGCCATTAGTGCATATGGCGGAAGATTGGCAGAAGTAGCACCCACACCTAATATCGATAGAATAGCTGATGATGGGATGTTGTTTAATCACGCCTTGGTCACAAATTCCATTTGCGGACCTTCAAGAGCCACTATAATGACTGGAAAATACGGTCACGAAAATGGGTTTGTGGATAATACGATAGGTAGTAAATTTGACTTTACTCAACAAACTTTTGGAGAGTTGTTGCAGGAAGCTGGCTATAAAACTGGGGTTTTAGGTAAACTACATTTAGGTAAAACCCCAACCAAAGGTTTTGATTATATCGATATTTTACCCGGGCAAGGTTCTTACTATAATCCCCTTTTTGTAAATAAAGAAGGGCAATACCAATTAGAAGGCTATGCTACAGATATTATCACTGAAAAAGCTATTAGCTGGATAGATTCCGTAAAATTGGATGACCAACCTTTTATGCTGTTCTTGGGGCATAAATCTCCGCACAGACCTTGGCAACCTGGTCCAGAAGAATTGGGGATGTACGAAGGTGTAGAAATTCCTGAGCCGGAAACCTTGTTTGATGATTACTCAGGCAATAGAAAAGTAGCATCTTTAAATTATATGTCTATCGCTGATGCGATGAAAATGGGGCAGGATATTAAAATAACCGATAAGCCACAAGCTGGTTTTAACAAAGCTCAGCAAAAAATGTGGGATTCAATATATGGTCCTATTAACGAAGAGTTTAAGAAAGCAAACCTTAAAGGAGATGAGCTCACCCGATATAAATATCAGCGTTATATGCGAGATTACTTAGCATCTGTAGCCGGTGTAGATAAAAGTGTTGGTCATGTTTTAGATTACTTAAAAGAAGCTGGTTTAGATGAAAATACGATTGTGATTTACACTTCAGATCAAGGATTTTATCTAGGAGAACATGGCTGGTTTGATAAACGATGGATGTATAAAGAATCATTAAGAACTCCATTATTGGTTAAATGGCCTGGAGTAATAAAAGCAGGAACAGAAAATAACGATCTGGTTTCGAATCTTGATTTTGCCGAAACTTTTCTGGATTTAGCGGAAACAAATATTCCTGATGATATGCAAGGAAGAAGTTTAGTACCTGTTTTAGAAGGGAATACTCCTGAAGACTGGAGAGATGCACATTATTATCACTATTACGAGCATCCTTCTGAACACGATGTAAGACGTCATTATGGAATTACTACAGATAAGTACAAATTAATTCATTTTTATTATGATATGGATGTTTGGGAACTGTATGATCTGGAGAAAGATCCTAGTGAGATGAATAATGTTTATGGTGATTCTGAATATGCAGAAGTTCAAAAAGAACTTCATAAAAAGCTCGAAGAATTACGCGTAAAGTATGAAGACAACGATAGCTTAAACCAAAAGTTTATCGAAGAATATAATGAAAAGGTGAAAAAAAATCCTCTAATTGAATATTGGAAATTATCCCCTGAAGAAAGACAGAGATTATTTCAGCGATATTCAAAAAATAAGAAATAGAACTTAGCACTTTTCAATAAAAAATCCGTCTCATTCATAAAGTGAGACGGATTTTTTATGCTTTCCTAAGAAATAGCTCTACTATTAGTTTTTAGGATTACCAATGCTTTTTTCCATTGCTTCAATTTCTATATTTGCAGCATCATTAATCGTCATTTCTGTAATAAAATCTTCTTTTGGCGTGCGTACTTTTTTCATATTCACCAACCAATCGTTCTCATTTTCGCGGTAGCCTAAAGGCAATAATAAAGTACTTTTATAGCCGGATCCTTTTAGTTGTAATAACTCATCTAATTTTTCTGGTAAAAAACCTTCCATCGGTGTAGCATCAACTTTTTGTTCCGCCGCTGCTGCAATTGCCATCGCAAACGCAATATAACTTTGCTTTGAAGCATGATGTGCGTGCCAATCTTCACCTAGTTGGGCGTACATACCCCAAAGATTGTTTTTATAATCATCCATCGTATCGTGAGGTAAACCGCGCTCATCTAAAGTATAATTAAATACTTCGGTGATACGTTCTTCGGTATATTTATCCCATGCGGCAAAAACCAAAAGATGGGAACAATCGATAATTTGGTTTTGGTTCCAAGCAATGTTTTTTATTTTTTCTAATAAGGCTTCATCAGAAATAACGATAATTTTATAAGGTTGTAAACCCGAAGAAGATGGCGATAAACGAGCCGCTTCTAAAATATAATCTAATTTATCTTGTGGTACTTTTTGACCATTCATTTTTTTGGTAGCATATCGCCACTGTAAATCATTAAGTAAACTCATAATTTTCAAAATTTTTATACAAAGTTAATTAGTTACACTTTAGTTAAGTAACTTTGTGACAAAAAGTAATAGTAACATTTGGGTAACCACTTTAACTCATGGAGATCGTAGAAAAAACTTCACCTTTAATCACTTGTTCACAAAAAATTAGGGCTATTCACGACACGATGGATGTTTTGAGCGGAAAATGGAAAATTTCGATTATTGCTTGTTTGTTTTTTCAACCCTTGCGTTATTCAGAATTATTACGCGAGGTTCAAGGAATTTCAGGTAAAATGCTGAGTCGAGAATTAAAAGATTTAGAAATGAATAACCTTATTCATAGAAGAGTAATAGATGCTAAACCGGTAATTGTTAGCTATGAAATTTCTGACTATGGAAAGTCTTTAAAACAACTCACCGATGCTATTGCCGATTGGGGTATAAAACATCGGGAAGAAATAATTAAAGAGTTTTAATTATTCTAATTCTTTAATCACTTTACATGGATTTCCTGCTGCCATCACATTGGCAGGAATGTCTTTGGTCACTACACTGCCGGCGCCAATAATACTTTTATCTCCAATGGTAACACCGGGGCAAATCGTTGCATTGCCACCAATCCAAACATTTTTACCGATAATAACGGGTTGGCCTTTTTCTACAAGAGTAGCGCGTTCATCGGCATTGGTAGGATGTACTGCCGTGTAAATTTGCACGTTGGGCCCAATCATTGTTTTATCACCAATTTCTATGTTAGCTAAGTCTAATAGCGTACAGTTAAAGTTAAAAAATACACCTTTGCCTGCTTTAATGTTATAACCATAATCGCAGTAAAACGGAGGTTGAATAAAAGTAGCTTTACTGGAATTGAGCAATAATTTTCTGATGATCTGTTTTTGCTGCTGAAGATTTTCGGGAGCATTATGATTGAGTTGATGCAATAATTTTCTAGCTTCTAAACGTTCTTTACTTAATTCTTTATCAAAGGGATTGAAATATTCTCCAGCGAGCATTTTTTCTTTTTCTGTTTTCATTTTTTAGTTGAAATTTTTGCGTTAGGGACAGAGGCTTTGTTGGAGCTCTTTTTAAATTCCTGCCTATGCAGGAATTTAAAAAAGCGACTGCCGATGGCCTGACCCGATAGGGAAACGCCCAAATATTATATAACAGTTACTACATAATTAGATAAAAGTGCAATCACGATGGCGAGTCCAAAACTAAGTAAAGTCCCAATGAGAATGTACTCGGTAAGCTTGCGGTCTTTCGATTCGGTAAGGTCGCTAAACCTAAAAATAGACTTGGCAGCAATTAAAAAACCAACGCCTTCCCAATGCTGAGTCGCAATAAATAAAAATACGAGCAAGCGCTCTAAAATACCAATGTACTTTCCGGCGTTTTCGAGTGATTCATCCTTTTCTATTTCAGTGTTAGGTTTGTAGATCGAAATCAAAGTTTTAATCATTATCGATGCTGGATTGGTCAAGAAAAAGGCACCGGTGAGGTAACACAGGAGCACAGGAGAAATTGTAAAATGAATACTTTCTCGCTCGACTAAAAAGTAAAGCCCGAAAATTACTAAAAAATGAAAGAGTTGGTCAAGAAAAAAGAGTAAACGTCGGTTATTTTCATTCTGAAAACTGAGTTTCCAAGCATCGATCGCTAGATGGGTTACGGCAATAATTAATGGAATGTACCATAATTTTAAGTTCCACAGAAAGAGAAAGTTTAGCAGTAAATGAATGCCTATATGAAAGTATAGTTTATTGGAAGCTAATTTCTTGCTCTCTTTTTCTTTTACCCAAGCGTAAGGCTGAAGCAGAAAATCGCCCACCAAATGTGCTAAAATGAGTTTGAGCAATAAAATCATAAAATCGAATTTATTTTCTGTTGAAAAATTTTGTTGAACTCGGCTAACTGACTTAAGCTTGCTCGTTTTTGACGTTCACTTACTGTGTTTTGTTTAATACCAATCAATTCTCCCAGTTGTTGCTGATTCATCTCGGGATTTTCTAGACTCAATTTAACGATTTCTGCGGAATTAGGTGTCCAATGATCCATCGCAATTAAAGTTAATTGAAAATAAACATTTAATTCTTCATCTAATGTTGAGTTTCCGGTATTGATAAGCAAATTGGTTTTTTCGCGTTTTAGCTTTTCAAAAACTTCTCCGGAACGTATGAAAGCACTTCCATTAGCTTCAGAAATGGTTTTGGCTTCATACGATTTTTCGCCAATCCCAATCGCCATTCTTGCGTCGAGTTCTTTCATCGTTTTTAAACAAGCTTTTATATAAATGCATTGCCAAAAAACCTGTAGTGGATCTTTAATTTCTATCTGAAAACTATCACCTCTAAATATCTCCCAATCTAATTGCTCTTCTCCTAGACTTTGAAGTGCAGATCGAATTTTCTCCAAATAGTCTTTGGGGAGTTTAACCGATTGTGAATTGATTATATCTCCTGTAATTATACTAGTCATAATTCAAATATCGTTTAAATAGACGATAAATGCAAATATCGTTTTAAAAGTTGATAATTTTAATTATCATTCTAAAAGTCGATATTAATTCCAAAAAAGAATTTAAAATTTAATTGTTAAACCTTAAAACTATGTAACCAAAGTCACGTGATTTTAAAGTGAGATGAAGTAAATTTGTAAGAGAACAAAACTTCGCTTTTTCTATGGAAAATCTAGAGGCCGCAAGACTTCAAATGGCAATCACACTCATTTTCCACATCGTATTTGCATGTATTGGTATGGTGATGCCTTTTTTTATGGTGATTTCTCATTATAAATGGTTAAAAACCCGAAAAGAAATTTACTTAAAACTTACTAAAGCTTGGCAGCGTGGAGTAGCCATTTTCTTTGTAACAGGAGCCGTTTCAGGAACGGCACTATCCTTTGAACTAGGTTTACTTTGGCCAGAGTTTATGAAACATGCCGGGCCTATTATTGGGATGCCATTTTCCTTAGAGGGTGCTGCTTTTTTTGTAGAAGCTATAGCCCTCGGTTTTTATTTGTACGGATGGAAAAAATTGCCGGAAAAATTTCATTGGTTTACCGGAGTAATTATAGGGATTTCCGGTGTAATGTCTGGTATTTTAGTAGTTGCTGCCAATGGTTGGATGAATGCTCCTTCTGGGTTTACCTATGAAAATGGCGTGTTTTCAGATATCAACCCCATAGAAGCGATGTTGAATGCTGCTTGGTTTACGCAAGCTTTGCATATGACGTTGGCAGCATTTGTTGCTACCGGTTTTGCAGTTGCAGGAATTCATGCATACCAAATCTATAAAGGACGAAATATAGAACTGCATAAAAAAGCTTTTCGAATCGCTATTATTTTCGCGGCTATAGCCGCTTTATTACAACCCATTAGTGGAGATATCTCAGCTAAAGATATTGCAAAGCGTCAGCCCGCTAAACTCGCCGCTTTAGAAGCACATTATGAAACAGAAAAAGGTGCTCCGCTTTATATTGGAGGAATTGTAGATGAAAAAAATCAAGAAGTAACCTACAAAATTGAAATCCCAAAAGCACTTTCTTTCTTAGCCTTTGGCGATTTTGATGCGGAAGTAAAAGGATTGAACGATTTTCCTAAAGATGAACAACCCCCTGTAGCGATCGTTCATTATTCATTCCAAATTATGGTGGGTATCGGGGTTTTGTTAGCTATTGTCGGTTTGTTTTACCTCTTAAGTTTAAAATGGAAACACTGGCAAAACCATCGAAAATTTTGGTTGTTATTCACTTTAATGGCTCCACTAGGGTTTATTGCTTTAGAAACGGGTTGGATTGTTACTGAAGTCGGAAGGCAACCGTGGATTATTTATCAAGTGATGAAAACCAAAGATGCTGTGACCCCTATGCCGGGAATTTTCTATAGTCTAATTACTTATACCGCCATTTACATTGTACTTACTTGCGTCGTAAGTTGGTTGTTAGCAAGGCAAATTAAAGTGTTGAACCAAAACGAAGCTTAATATGTTAACCGTAGTTTTATTCTTTTTGTTTTTCTCGTTGTTTCTGTATGTATTATTGGCAGGAGCAGATTTTGGAGGTGGAATCATCGAGCTGTTTTCTTCACCTAAAAATCAAGAGAAAACCAAAAAAACCATTTATCGAGTGATGGGACCTATTTGGGAAGCTAATCACATTTGGATTATTATTCTTATAGTGATCTTATGGATTGGTTTTCCGCAGTATTTCAACATTTTTGTGGTCTATTTACATATCCCAATTACCTTAATGTTATTAGGGATTACCATTCGTGGTTTGGCTTTTATTTTTAGGCATTACGATGCCGTAAAAGGGCGATCACAAGGTTCTTATAATGCACTTTTTAAATTAGGAAGTATATTGAGTCCATTATTTTTAGGAATTATTTTCGGAGGATTAATAGGTGGACACATCAATCTATTCTCAGAAAACCCTAACTTAAGTTTTAAAGAAATATATATAGATGGTTGGTTCAATATATTTTCCTTATTAATAGGTCTTTTTTACATCACACTTTGTGCATTTATTGCTGCTAACTTTTTGATTGGAGAAGCTTCAGACGAAAATGAATTAAATTTATATCGAAAAAAGGCTAGTTATTCAACAATAGCTTTAGTGCTTATTGGTTTTGTTATCCTAGTTTATGGTTATTTCAATGAAATAGCATTTGTTATTGATTTTATTGAAAATAAGTATTCGATTATTGCGGTAGTTATTTCGGGAATTGTTTTAATTCCATTGTGGGAAATGATTAAACAAAAAAGAAAAGCTTGGGCCAGAATTTTGGCAGGCGTACAAGTTTTTTTAGTGGTTTCTGCGGCGATGTTGGCACATTTTCCTGATGTTATTATCACTTCAACTAAAGAAATAAGTATTTTAGAAGGGGTGGCTCCCGATAGTGTTATTCAATTTTTAGGAATTGCATTGCTTATTGGGGGAGCTATTATTTTACCGGGACTTTATCATTTAATGAAGTCTTTTCAACTAATTAAATTATTTAAATAATATATATGGTAAAAGAAATCACTTTAATTGCCGCAGCGGTTTTCGGAATATTAGCTATTGTTTTAGGTGCTTTTGGAGCACACGCATTAAAGAAGAAATTTACAGAAGACCAATTATCCAGTTTTGAAACTGGAGTAAAGTACCAAATGTATCACGCCATTTTATTATTGATCATAGGTCTTAATTTTCCGTTGGTAAATATTCTAGAGCAGTGGATGGTTTTCTTTATCATTGTGGGGGTAATTTTATTTTCCTTCAGTATTTATGGATTATGTATCTCTTCCAGTAGGGGTAAGAAAATAAAAATTCTTGGGCCAATAACTCCGCTTGGAGGACTTTCACTAATCATTGGGTGGATCTTAATGTTAGTGGTTTTCCTAGATTATGGCTTTTATTTAGGAACGTAAGGAATCATCTAGCTATTTTTTATACTATTCCTTAAAGCAAAAGCAGGTACAATGGTGCGACCTGAAATCTACAACATAAAAAAGCTCCTTAAAAGTAAATCTAAGGAGCTTTTTTATTAGTGTTTTTTTACTACCTACTTAATTCCAATACTTGAACACTTTCGTTACCATCAGTAGATTTCCATACTTGATTTTTAGATTTATCACTCACAATAATCCAAGTTTTGTTAAGTGCAGATTCATCCTTTTTGTCAGTATTTTTAATGATGATATAATCATTATGTAATTCATACCTGAATTCAGACTGGTCGGTATAATCGTTCTGAAAAACATTATAGTTAATATCTTTCATTCCCTTTCCGTTTTTCTTAAAAGTGATGGTACCAATATTTTGTGAAGTAGTATTCTGACCTTTATCGTTAATTACTTCATATTTATCAATATTCCATGTATTAACAATATTGGGCGAACAACTCGCTAATGAAATAATGCCTACTAAAAGTAAAAGTTTTCTTTTCATAAATATAATTTTAGATAAAAAAACGATTTTAATATTTTTTAAACCCTTGATTTTACAGAGATTTAACTTTTTTAATCATTTAATTCTACCTGTACACGATATTTTTCTAATTCTTTTTGAAATTCAGCAGAATCGAAGTCAATATGATGAAATTCTTCATCTCTTTTACGTTTCAACTGCGTACGTTTCATACTTTTTAGGAAGCGGAGCACACTTTTACGTCTAGATAAAATAAGGCCGGGAACTTTCGTGCCTTTTCCGTTTTTATCTTTAGCCACCATTGTAATGTAAGAAGAATTGCAATGCTTGCTTTCACCGGTTTGAATATTTTCAGCTTCCACGCGAATCCCGATGACCATGGAGCTGGTTCCCACATAATTTACAGAAGCTTTCATCGTCACCAATTCACCAATTTCAATAGGTCTTAAAAAATCTACGGTATCGACACTAGCCGTTACACAGTATTGTCCGCTATGTTTAGAAGCACAAGCAAATGCAATTTGGTCTAATAACGATAAAATATAACCTCCGTGAATTTTTCCATTAAAATTAGAATGGGAGGGAAGCATCAATTCAGAAATAGTTACTTCAGATTCAGAAACGTGTTTAAATTCTTTACTCATAAAATAGGTTTAGTAGGTTTTTGGTGCAATTCTAGCGGACCGGGCTTTTTGCTATACCTGTTCGCTGGTAGGCGGGTCTTTTTTTGCCATTTACGAAAGCAAAAAAACGATGCCGCTGCAATCCCTTGCGTAACGTAAAAATAGAAGTTTGAAAGCTGAAACAATAGAAATCTAGATAGAAAATTAAAATTGTATGATCAAGATTTTATTTTGTCATACCCTTCTTCATCAAATACTTTAATGATAACGTTTTATCTTCAAACGATAAGTTTATTTACTAACGACTCAAAAAATCACAACTCACAAACTTTTTACCTCCTAAAATGTGGCGATTGGGAAAGTTCTACATCGGTTACAAAATATTTGGTGTCTCCCCAAAAAATAAAAGTGCCAAAGCGTTCTATATAGGTAAGTTTTACATATTCTCCTTGGTATTCTTTTAGCTTTTCGATGACATCATCATCTTTATCTAAAACAGAGAAACTAAAAATTTGAGCACCACTAATTCCTTGACTTATTTGTCCTTCCCAAGTTTTTACAATAGCTCCACGATTACTAAACTTAATTAATTCGCCGGCACGAGTTCCTTCACTGTAAGGTACAAAATAGAGAAAAGCATAATATGCCACGGCGATTACGGCAATTCCCAATAAAACATAAGCTAATATTTTTTTCATGAGTCAAGTTCGTTAATGGATTGATTGATTAATTTTGGGTCTATTTGTTTGCTGGCTTTTGCGCCAAGTTGTTTTAATTTTTCTACACGTTTTACTAAATTACCTTTACCGGTAAGTTTTTTCATCGCTTTGTCGTAGCTATTTTGTACTGTCCCAATTTGGTTGCCTACTTTCTTCAGTTCGTCCGTTAAATTTACAAACGAATCGTATAATGCTCCGGCCTGTGTGGCGATTTCAATAGCGTTTTGTTTTTGCTTTTCATTTTGCCACATACTATCAATAGTTTTTAAAACCGCCAATAAAGTAGTAGGCGTTACCAAAATAATATTTTTATCGAAAGCATCACCGTAAAGTTGAGGATATTCGTTAGAAGCAACTGCAAATGCCGCTTCTATTGGGATAAATAACAGTACAAAGTCCGGACTTTCCATATCATACAATTGATGGTAATTCTTTTTACTTAGCTCTTCTACATGATTTTTTACAGCAATTAAATGATTTTTAAGATGAATTGGTTTTTGCTTCTCTTCCGTTTCATTTACATAGCGTTCATAAGCGTTTAGTGAAACTTTAGAGTCAATAATCATTTTCTTATCGCCGGGAAGTTCTATAATCACATCGGGCATGACGCGTTTTCCTTCTTCAGTTCTAAAGTTTTGCTGTACAAAATATTCACTGTTTTTTTGTAAACCACTACGTTCTAAAACGCGCTCCAAAACCATTTCTCCCCAGTTTCCTTGCATTTTGGTATCGCCTTTTAGAGCCTTGGTAAGGTTGGTAGCTTCCTCACTGATCTTTAAATTTTGTTCATTTAAAAATTGTAACTGTTTGCTTAATTCTGCGTTGATTTTTACCGAGTTCAAGCTGTTTTTCTCTACTTTTTCTTCAAAAACCTTGATTTTCTCTTGAAGCGGATTCAAAATATGCTGGATATTCTCTTTGTTTTGATGGGTGAATTTCTCCGAATTTTGATCGAATATTTTATGGGCTAAATTTTCAAATTCTTTCTGAAACTTTTCTTGTAGTTGTTCAACTTCTAGCTTTTGTTCTTTATTTCGCTGCTGGAGGTTATCAAACTCTACATTTTTACGGGTGAGTTCATCTTTAAAAAAGTCTTTTTCACTGCGTAAACTTTCCCGTTCATTTTTTAATTCTTGTAGATTTTTTTCTGAAGTTTCTAATTGAAGTCGATAACCGGAAACTTCACTTTCCAAGCTTTTTTCAACAGATTGTTGTTTCAATTTTCCCAGGCTTTTTCCAATGAAAATTCCTATGAAAAGCATGACCACTGCAATGACTCCAAAAATGATATACGCTGTCATAAAAGCCTTTTTTCAAATGTACATAAAATTACTTCAGAATGGGAGAGATTTGTTTGGAGGGAACTAAAAAGCTTTGCGTTATTCCGTGCTTGACACGGAATCTCACTGTTTTACTTTCAGTAGAATGTGATGCTAAAACAAGTTCAGCATGACGTTAATTATAATTAAGGTTTACAAAACTCTAAAACTCTTACTTAACGGATCAAACTCGACCAAATCTTTAGGAAAGAGTTCTTGAAGTAGGTGGCTTTCAATTAATTCTTCAGGGGTTTTTTGAGTCACTTTTCCGTTACTTACCAAAATAATTTGATCGCATAATTGTAAGGCTAAATTAATTTCGTGGGTGGCAAAAACAATGGCTTTTTGTGTTTTTCGGGTGAGTTTTTTTAAGAGTTGAAGCACAAAAATTTTATGGTATAAATCTAAATGGGTGGTGGGTTCATCTAAAAATATAAGCGGTGTTTCTTGTGCAATTGCCCTAGCTAAAAATACTTTTTGTAACTGTCCGTCGCTTAAACTTCCGCAATTTCGTTGTGATTTATCCGTTAATTCTAGAAGTTGTAAAGCCTGTTGAACAGCTTTTTGGTCTTCCTTAGAAAGTTGTCCCAACCAATTGGTGTAAGGTTGTCTGCCTAAAGCTACCAATTCTTCTACCGAAAGATTTTGGGAGAAATGCGTCTCTGTAAGTACAATACTAATGAGTTCAGAAAGTTCTTGAACTGAAATAGCTTCTAAATTTTTCTGCTGAATGAAAACCTTTCCTGCTAGCGGATTTAAATTACCGGTCAAGGTTTTTAGAAGTGTCGATTTTCCTGATCCGTTGATTCCGATGACTGCTACCAATTCTGCCGCATGAATTTCAACTGATATCCCTTCCACAACCACTTTATCGGAATAGCCAATGCTAAGTTCTTTTGCTTGAAGAATAGGGGGTGTTTCCGTTTTTTGTTTCATATAAAAGCTTTAAAAAGTTCCTTTCCTTTTAAGGAAAGATGTCACAGGCGGAAAGTTTAAAAATACAATTTCTTTTTTCTCACCAATAACCAAA
Organism: Mesonia oceanica; assembly: GCF_902499555.1. GTDB lineage: Bacteria > Bacteroidota > Bacteroidia > Flavobacteriales > Flavobacteriaceae > Mesonia > Mesonia oceanica. Next base: position 42,188 of record NZ_CABVMM010000012.1, on the reverse strand, counting down.
TGACCACAGGAGCACCAATTAGTGAAGTAATGGCGTTAATGGGTAAAGTAAGGTTACTTCCCGGAAGCTGAGCAATACTGTCGCAAATAAGCATTAAAATAGCTCCGCCCAACGCCACCGCCGGAAATAAAACCAAGTGGTTACTCTTGGTAATTACTTGCCGTACCAAATGCGGAACTGCTAAACCAATAAACGCAATAGGTCCGGCAAAAGCCGTGATGCTTCCTGCTAGAAGTCCGGTAGCAAGAATGACTAAAATTCGATTTTGTTTTAAGTTGGTTCCTAAACTTTTGGCATATTTTTCACCTAGTAAAAGCGCATTTAAATTCTTGATACAGAAAATAGAAATCGTCACTCCAACCAACCAAAAAAGAGCTAGGATAAAAACTTCTTGCCAAGCAAGGTTTCCTAAACTGCCAAACGACCAAAAGATATATTTTTGCAAAGATTCTGACGGACTAAAATAAGAAAGGACGCTTACCACTGCTGAAGTTAAACTGGCAAACATCAAACCGATAATTAACAATGCCATCGTGTCTTTTACCCGAAATGAAGTCGCCAAAACAGCCAACAGCACCAAAACGCTTCCTAAACTCGCGGCAATGACTAATGTCCATTTAGAGAGAAATAAAGTAGAAAAAACTCCGCCAAAAACCGCTCCGCCTAAAATCACCATCGCCACGCCTAAACTTGCGCCACTACTTAAACCTAGTACATAAGGGCCTGCTAAAGGATTACGAAATAATGTTTGCATTAAAAGACCACTAAGAGCTAAACCGGAACCTACTAAAACAGCGGTAATCGCTTTAGGGAGTCGATAATCAAGAATAATATAGCGCCAAGTTTCTTTTTCGACTTCCGTATTAAAAAAACTACCCAATATATCTTTTAAAGGAATAGCTACCGAACCTAAACTTATATTTACCAAAAGTAACATAAGAAGTAAGAGGAAACCTAATAAAAGATAAAGCCGTGTTTTTTGCATGTAACGAAGGTAAATATTTTAGATATTATTATTTATAAACCGTATTAATTTTGACTAGCGTCATTCTGGACTTGATCCAGAATCCCATCCTGTTTTAAAAAAATGAATAATGAGACCCTGAATCAAGCCCGCCTGCCGGACGGGCAGGTTCAGGGTGACGACTTACATCTTTCTACTCCAAGGCTTTAAAAAAAGTGGTTTTGTAATCGGTTAGCAGTTCAGGGTGAAAAATTTTGATAAGATCTTTGAGTACTAAATCAGGCCGTTGCGGAGCTAATTCGTAATACAAAACCCCACCGGTTTCTCCTCGAATGCCAGCAAAACTATAGATTTTTTTCTCTTGAAAGGCTTTAAACTCTTGGTAATGTTCAGAGGCATTTAGCATTTGTTCGTAGCTCGTAAAGCTTCCCGGTGCTATCCAATAATCTGCATTTTGAGCTTTATCGAGCACGCTTTCAAAAGCGGCAGAAATACTTCCATTTCCGGTAGTTTCGGCATACAGGTAATGGGCTTTGGCTTCTTTTATAAATTGGGCTTGCCAAGAATTTCCATAAGGTAAATACCAAATATCTTTATACATCGATCCGGCTAAAACAGTAGGTTGTTTCTTGACATGTTGAACTAATTTTTTTGCGGAGAGATAAGCTTCTTCAATTTCATTAAAAATTTGTTCGGCTTTTTCTTCTTGATGATAAAAAGCACCAAAAAATTTAATCCATTCCGCTTTTCCAAGAGGATCGGTTTCTGTCCAATCACCATTGTAAACTACCGGGATTCCACTTTTTTTAACGGTTTCAAAAGTTTTGTTGCCGCCTTCTACTGCAAAACCAATCACTACATCCGGATGAAGATTTAAAAGAACTTCGGTATTGATATGTTCATTTTCGCCAATTTCCTCAATCTTTCCTTCTTTAATTAGATTTCTAGTTTTTTCAGAAGAAATATAGTCGAGATGCGGAAAACCAATCAGCGTATGTTCTTGTCCTAAACTCTCTAATGACGGAATATGCGTAGTAGAGGTCACTACAATATGTTGAATAGGAACGATTACTTTTTGATCGAACTGTAATGTATCTGGAAGTTGTATATTTTTTTCAGCTAAAACATAAGTGAATTCTTTTTCAGCATTTGGCCAAGGAGAATTAACGGTTATGATTTTAAAATCGTCGTAGTTGGTAATACTAAATCCTTCAGCATAAGAAATTTCAACTTTTTCAGCTTGGGGAGCAATTTGCGTTTCAGTTGAATTATTTTTGGGTTGTTCTTTACAATTCCACAGTAAAATTAATGCAAAAATAAAGGCTATTTTTTTCATTAGTATAAAAATTGGTTTTCGCCTGCAAAAGTAAGATTATTTCAATTTAAGTTAGAAAATGCTGAAGAAATGTTTATTTTCGCAGCGAAATTGGTTGATCGCTGAAGATATTTCAGTTATCATTAAAAGGGAATCAGGTGATTCTTAACGAAAAAACCTGAGCTGTTCCCGCAACTGTAAGCTTCGTCTGTAAAAAGATGCTTGTGGTAAAACTTCAAAAATCCACTGTCGAAAGATGGGAAGGAAGACCACAAGACGCGAGCCAGGAGACCTGCCAGTTTGTAACTAAAATCTAAAGACTTTCGGGTAAAAGGTCTCTGGTGAATGAAACATTTTATACGCTACATTTTATTTTTCGGGATGTTGAGCTCGGCATTTTCCCAAACAGATTCAATTACTGTGTTGGAAGAAGTCATGGTGGTTCCCCCTAAGTTGAAAGAATTTTCAACCGGACAAACTTTGACGAGTTTACAGGATTCGTTATTGCTTCAAAATAAACCTTCCTTAATTTCAGCCTTAAACTTTAATACGCCTATTTATTTTAAAGAAAATGGCTTGGGTATGGTGGCTTCACCTTCATTTAGAGGAACCAATGCTTCTCAAACCGCTGTTTTATGGAACGGAATTAATATTAACTCGCGATTTAATGGGCAAACCGATTTTAATACGATTAACACGGGAAGTTATGATGCGATAAACGTTCGTGGCGGTGGTGGTAGTGTGATTTACGGCACTGGAGCAATCGGGGGTACGGTACATTTAACCAATGAAATAGATTTTGAAAAAGAGTTTAGCAACCGTATTTATTTAGGGTATGGCAGTTTTAATACTTACGATGCTCGTTACCAGCTAACTGCAGCCAATAAAAATTGGAGTACTAAAATATCCTTTAGCAGAAATCAGTCTGATAACGATTTTGAGTATATCGATGCTGATCGGAAAAATATAAATGGTGAGTTTTATAACAATAGTTTAAACGCAGTTTTTGGTTATCGATTTAATAAAAATAACACCTTAAAATTTTATAGTGAAGTATTTGAAAGTGAGCGACATTTTTCACTCATACGACCTTCTGAAAACAGAACGAAGTATGAAGATGTTAGTGTAAAGAATTTGTTGGAGTGGGGAGTAAGCGGAAGAAAAATTAGCTCAATTGTTCGCTTAGCTTATTTGAATGAAGAATATAAGTATTACCCAAATATTAAAACCGATTCTTTCACTTTTGGTGAAGCAAATACGGTAATTGGTAAATATGATTTTACCTATGATTTTTCAGAAAAAATAAAATTAAATACGATTCTTTCCCACGAATATACCGATGGTAAAGGTTCGAGTATCCCTCAGAATGAACGTAATATTTCTTCTGCAGCTTTATTGTTAAAACATCTGGTTAACGAGAAATGGTCATACGAACTGGCTACAAGAAAAGAGATCACGAACGATTATGAAAGTCCGTTGCTGTTTAGTGTTGGAACCGGTTACAGCTTTACTGATTTTTATAGGTTGAAGCTGAATATTTCTAAAAATTTTAGAATCCCTACCTATAACGATTTGTATTGGGAAACAGGGGGAAACCTTGATTTAGCTGCAGAAGAAGCCATGCAATACGAGTTGGGAAATGAGTTTCAATTCAATAATTTCAAAATCACATTTACCGGATATTACAATGATATTCGGCATATGATTAATTGGGTACCGGGAAGTGATGGGTATTGGACGCCGAGAAACATCGATGAAGTGGAAACTTACGGCGGAGAATTTTTACTGAATTTTAAAAAGCAATTTGGTCAACACCTCTTGGCTGTAAACGCGACTAACGCTTATACCGTTTCAAAAAATAAAAAGACTGAAAAACAATTGATTTATGTGCCTTATCATAAAGCTACGGGTTCTGTTTATTATGCATTTCAAGAGGTGTTTATAGAAACCCAAGCTTTGTATAATGGAGAGGTTTTTACGAGAAGCGATAATAACGCTCGTTATAATTTAGATGCTTATTGGTTATGGAATGCCGGGTTGGGCTATCATATCTCTAAAAATTTCATCCTTGGCAGTAAAGTAAGAAACCTTTTAAATACCGATTATCAAAATGTAGAAGACCGGCGAATGCCCGGAACTAATTATACTATTTATTTAACCCTTAATTTTTAAAAATGAAACTTACCAAATTTATTGTGGGAGCCTTTTTAGGTTCAATTTTATTAAGCGCTTGTAGTAAAGAAGAAGATTTTAATTTTAAAGAAAAGTTACAACAAAATAGCTTAAGTAATGATACAATATTATTAAGAAAGAGAAAAAGTAACAAACCAATAATATTATCAAATAAGAAATTATCTAAATCAAATGATAAAGTACCAAAATCAGATATAGTTACATTTGATGTTCCAGGGACTTTAGATATAAGGTATTTTTTAGGTAGATCTTACGATATAACTACGACAGATATAGGCAATCCTGACGGCGTACGATTTGCTGTAGTTGATATTGAACGTTTTCTTGATGATTATCCTGGTTATTATAATTCAATTGCACTGAGAACACTTGAGGCTAAGAGTTTCTCATTTTCAAGTTTTAGTAGGTATGATAAAAAAAGTAAAGGCTCAGATAAAATATCTGGTGGATTTTCTCTGAATTTAGGACTTTTTAGCATAGGTTCGAAGCATAAGTTTACTAATGCATTTTCTTCACAAATTATTAATGAAAATAAAAGAGTTTTCGGAGAGCTAAATGTAAATATAAAAGATGCCTCATATAGGTTATTAATAAGTAGTAATACTCTAAATAAAATAAAATATCAATATCAGAATTCTTCTTTTCTTGACGAATTATATAATAGTCCAGCTACAGAATTCATCGAAAATTATGGTCAATTTGTATTAACGGATTATGTAACCGGAGGAAGAGCTAATGCCCTATTTACAGGTGTTTATAATGAGAATTCAAGTGTAGAAACAAAAGAATCTTCTATGGATAATTCAATCAATGCTTCATATGGCTTTGATGATATTGAAGGTTCAGTAGATTTTGGTTTTGGTAATAGTAATGGTAGTTCTATTGCAGAGGAAAATAATATATTTCAATTTTCTTCATCAATTAAAACTTACGGAGGCGATTATGGTTTTGGGTCTTTTACAGTGCCTAAAAGTATAGATGATATTAATATTAATTTATCAGGTTGGGCTGCTTCTTTAAATGATCCCAATAAAGCCGTACTTATTGATATAAATGATGAAGGTTTAGTACCGATATCTGATTTTATATTTGAAGATAATCTTAAAAGAAATATTAGATTGAATCGAGGTTCAATTTTTCATACTCCTAGTATACAAATATTTTGGAGACAAATAGACCATCATAAGGTTTCACCAGTAATGGTATTAAAAACTAGACTTAATGATAATTTAATTATTTCAAATAGTAATTTAGTATTAGAAATTAATCAAGTTAGAAGTGGTAATTATGACTTAAATGATGCTATCAATCATTTCGATACTTTAATAGATAATAAAACATTTTTCTATGATTTAAATGTTGTGGGTATTAATCTAATAAGACCATTCTTAGAAAATAGTACTACAAATCATTATAACATATTTGATATTAATGAGGGTGATATGCAAAAATTTTATAATTCAAATAATGGTATTCTCTATCTTTTGTATGAATCTACTGATAAAAAGTTTGCTTATGCTATCCATGACGATTATATCTTAGATACTTATGGAATAAGAGATTGGGTTGATAATATGCCTACCACTCAAGTTAGTTATCTAGAACTTGCAAATTATACAATTATAGGATTATAAATTAATTAAATGAAAACAAAAATGAAACTAACCAAATTTTTAATGGGAGCCTTTATTGGTTCAATTTTATTAAGCGCCTGTAGCGATGATGATGATTTTAATAGAGAAATAGATGAACCTCTTGGGAATTATGACAACGGAATTTTAGTTCTGAACGAAGGAGGAACAGGAACGATAACTTACATCAGTGAAGATTTACAAACAAATGAGCAAGCTATTTATCAAGCCGTAAATAATGGTGACGATATAGGAGCTTATGCGCAATCAATCTTTTTTGATGGCGATTTGGCCTATATCATCTCTAACGGTTCTAACTTAATTACTGTGGTTAATCGTTATACGTTTGAATTAATAGGAAAAGTAGATAGTGATTTAGAAGTACCTCGTTACGGAATTATTTATAATGGAAAAGCTTACGTCACCAACCAAGGTGATGTAAACGATGGAGGTGTTGACGATTTTTTAACCATTATCAATCTAGAAACGTTAGAAGTAGAGCAAACGATCCCTATTGGCGCTCAAGGTGAAGCTTTAGAGTTTATTGAAGAAAAAGATGGAAAACTCTATATTCAAAAGGCTTCTTATGACACAGGGAATAAAATTGCTGTTTTCAATCCAACTACTAATACTGTTGATAATACTATTGTAACTTATACCTATACTGGGACTTTGTACGGAGAACCAAAAGAATTTGGTTTAAATTCTTTTGAAATAGAAGATGGGTTTATATATACTTTAAGTGGTAGCTATCTTGAAAAATTTAATTTAAATACCTTAGAATTAGAAAGTAGTATTCCTTTAGCTTATGAGGATGGAGATGCTTATAATTTAGATATTGAGGACGACCAAATTTACTTTACGGTTGGCAATTCAGTTTATACGATGAGTATGAATGCTGAAGAAGCTCCGGAAGAAGCTTTGTTAACGTATACTACTAATTCTGCTTATGGCGTAATGTACGGTTTTGAAGTGGAAGACGATCGTATTTATGTAGCTGATGGTGGCGATTTTATGTCAGATAGTTTTGTGGAAGTTTATGACCTTCAAGGAAATTTGTTAGAAAATATAACCGTAGGAGTGGGGCCTAATGGTTTTTACTTTAATGATTAATTTATTGAAGTAAATAGGTGCTTTTAGATAAGCACAAAAAGCTCCCGATGTTCACATCGGGAGTTTTGTTTTAGAAAATGTGATGGTTGAGTATTCTCTAAATTTTTATTCGATCACTATTTTTTTACCTAAATATTTGGGTTCCACATTAAAAATTAAGTCTAAAATCATTTTGCTACGTGCCAATTTTTCTCTCAATTGAGTTTTTAATCCATCATTAATACTTACATCTTTTGCATTAAAGGCAATCGCATTTATCTGAAAACTTTTAGCTAAAAAAACAGCTCTTTCGTTATGAAATTCTTGAGAAATGATGGTGAAACTATTTTGCCCAAAAACTTTCTTTGCTCTTAAAACCGAATCTAAAGTTCTAAAACCCGCATAGTCTAAATAAATTTTTTCTTCTGGAATTCCTTTATTCATCAGGTCTTCTTTCATTAGTTTGGGTTCATTATAGTTTTTAGAACCATTGTCCCCACTAATTAATATAAATTCAATTTTGCCTGCTTTAAATAGTTCGGCAGCGGCCTCAATTCTATATTTATAATATAAGTTGATTTGGTGGTTACTTAGAAATTTTGAGGTTCCTAGAAGTAGTCCCACCCGCTTATGAGGAATTTTGTTGGTTTCTTTATAAATTTTATCTGACGAGCTTGAAGAGACATAGGTGTCAATAATTAAAACACCAATAATCACTGTGAAAATTAGGAGGATAAGGCTGTAAAAAATTTTCTTTTTCTGAGGCTTTTTCAAATGAAATAGTTTTAAAAGCTAAACTTACTCAATTGGTTAAATAAAAACTAAAAAAGCGTTTATAGAAAACTCAAAATTGATAACTTTAAAATAAAAATGCTTGAAATAGGAATATCCTCTTGGACGTTAGGTATAAAAGATCTTGAACAGTTAATGTTGAAGGTTAAAACTTTAGGATTGGATGGCTTATGTTTTTGTGAAGATATACAAAGCTATTCTCCAAAGGAGGTAAATGATATGGTGAAAAAATATGGATTGAAGCTTTTCGCTATAGATCCATTTTATTGTTCTCCCCGCACTGCTAAAGAAGCTACACTAGAAAATGCGATTGATTATTACTCGAAGGTGATTGATTTTGCAGTAGAAGCAAATTCACCTTGGGTAACGTTACAAGGGCTTCCTCAATGGATGGTTAATTGTAATTCTGAAAAAGAGAAGTTGAGCTTTTTAACCAATGCTTGTAAAAAACTAGATGCTTACGCAAAATTAAAAAAGGTAAAGTTAGTCTATAAAGCTGTAAATAGATATGAATCTCCTATGATGAATACGGCTTTATCCTGCAGGAGTTTTCTTGAGAAATTAGAGTATCACGAAATTGGAATAGTACTCGATAGTTTTCATATGAATATAGAAGAAACAGATGCTCTTAGGGCTATTAGGGAAACAGGACCACAACTGTCCGGTTATTGTATTTCAGATTCTAATAGGGGAGGTATTGGTAGCGGTCATATAGATTTTATAAGTCAATATCAAGTATTGCAAGAAATAGGCTTTAAAGGTCCTGTAATTATTGAAATAGTGTTACCTCACTTGACTCCAACGACCACTCCGCGTAATAAAAAAGAATGGGAAGAACTTGAGAATGAAATTAAGCGAAGTGTAAGTGTTTGGAGAGAATTGAATTAATAATCTGTTCTATTTTCTTTTTTATCCCATTCTTGAAAAACAGGTAAAGCTTCTTCTCTTAGGATAGGTTCAAATGTTATCTTTCGATCTTGTGGTTTTTTATCGATTTCTTGATAAATAAATTCATCATCAAAGCCTATAGTGGCTGCATCAGCTTGTTCCAAAGCATAAAATACTTTTTTAAACCTAGCCCAATAAATAGCTCCTAAACACATGGGGCAAGGTTCGCAAGAAGTATATAAAATACAGTCTTCTAATTGAAAAGTAGCTAAGATTTCACAAGCCTTCCTAATGGCGGTAACTTCGGCATGAGCTGTAGGATCGTTAGTAGAAGTTACTTTGTTATAGCCTTCAGCAATAATTTCTTCGTTTCTCACTACTACGGCACCAAATGGTCCCCCGGCATTTGAGTTCATCCCTTCTTGAGCGAGCTCAATGGCTCTTCGCATAAATTTTTTATCTAATTCAGTCATCATTTTTTGTTGAAATATACTGTAAAATAATTAAAATATGAGTCAATATTAATTTACTTTAAGTAAAGTTTGTTTTACATTAAGTAAAATATTTATTACATTTGAACATAACTAATATCTTAATATATGAAATCTAGATTTTTATTACCTCATCAATTGAAACTAGTGGGATGGATTTTATTTATCGCAGGAATAATTTTCATGTTTTTTGCTTTTTTAGGTAATGCTGAACCAGAACTATTTACCGTAAAGACTTTTGCAATTGCAGCTATTACTTTTGATTTAGGTAATACTCCCCATAATACTTATTTTACATTTATTGAAAACAATTTGATGGATGAGATGGTAGAACTTCTTTTGATTATTGGAGGTTTATTAGTGGCTTTTTCAAAAAATAAAGAAGAAGATGAATTTATATCAAAATTACGTTTAGAATCTTTACTTTGGGCTACTTACATTAATTATGGTATTTTAATTTTTTCAATTTTGTTTATTTATAATATAAGTTTTTTCTATGTATTGGTAGCAAATATGTTTACTATTCTACTATTGTTTATTATTCGATTTAATTGGGTCTTATTTAAATCTGCTAAATTTGATAAGGATGAAAAATAGTTTAAAGGTAGAACGTGCTAAAAAAGATTTTACCCAAGCAGATTTAGCGGAGCGTGTAGGAGTGAGCCGACAAACGATTAATGCTATCGAGAAGGGAAGTTATAATTTATCTACAATTTTGGCATTAAAAATAGCTAAGATTTTTGAAACTGAATTGGAAAATATATTTCAACTAGAAGAAACCGACTGGAAATAAAAAGGCTGTCTTTTCAGAAAGCCTTTTATAGTATTTTTATGAGCTGTTCTAAATACTTGAGTTAATTCATTTCTTTGTCTGCCTTTTCCAGTTCTTTTTTGGAGGGAGCTTTCTTTTCTTGAGAATTAGCTTTTTCCGGTTCAAAAAGAAGTTGTGTATAAATAGGGAAATGATCGGAGTGGTTGTCCTTACCTAGTTCAATTTTGTTTAACCGAAACTCTTTAGAGACAAATATATGGTCTAACGGCCATCGCATGAGAAAACTATTGGCATCATAAGTATTAAAAAAGCCTCGTCCTTTTCTTAGATCTAATAACTGACTTACTTCTTGAAAAAGGGTGGTGGTTCTGGACCAAGCTACATCATTAAAATCACCCATAACTACATGAGGTTGATTAGGGTGCTCATGAATTTTTTTAGCGATCAGCATCATTTCTGCATCACGCTTTTTAGAAGTTTTGGCATGTTGGGGCATAGGTGGCTTGGGATGAATCACATATACTTGTACCAATCTGTTTTTTAATTTTATTTTAAAGTCTAAGGAAGGTATACTATCTTCAATTAAATAGTGAGTTTGGGGTTGAAACAATTGCTTTTTTGAATAAAGCAACATGCCGTACGTATTAGGGAGTGGCACTTTAATTTGATAGGGGTATTTTTCGTGAAATACTTTATCTATAGAAGTCAACCAAGCTTGATTGGTTTCTGTAAGTAAAAAAAGATCTGGATGGTATTGTTCTATTTGTTGAATTACCTTTTGATGTTGTTTGTTTTTCTGAAGCACATTGGCCACATAAACTTTTAAATCACTTTTATCTTCCGAAGAATTATTTACTTCATAAGGAGCAAATGGCGTATAAGGATAGATTTTTATTCCTTGTACAATGAAGCATAGTAATAAAGAGAGGATGAAAATATAATCTTTCCAATTTTTTCTTTCAAACTTAAAAAAATAGATAAGTAAAATAAATAAGGTAAGAAAAGTAAGCTGTACGTGCGGAAAATCAAAAATACGAACCCACCAAGCATCTGCAGCTAAAAAAGGTAAGATAGTCAAAACTACAGCAATAACTGCTAAAATGCGAAAGATGGTTTTTAATATCAAAATAGCGGAATAAAAAAGCCCTATTATCTTGAAGGGCCTTTGTGGTTATTGTTCTTTTGTATTAACGGTAATGGTTTCAGATCTAAATTTATTCTTTCCAAAATCAAGTGTTCTTATAGGGAAAGGTATATTAATGTCGTTTTCATTATAAGCTTTTTTAATAGCTAAAATAGCTTTGTGTTTTGCGAACAAAATATCGCGTTGTTTGGTAACATCTGTCCAAAAACGCACCACATAATTTATAGAGCTATCTCCAAAACCCTCGTAAGCAAATTCAACTTCTTCATTTCTATTTTGCTTAAAAATTTCATAAATGGCATTTACCGTTATTTCTTGTACCTTTTCAAGGTCACTTTCATAACCTACGCCGCAATTTACCATCACTCTGGATCGTTTGGTGGAACTGTAATTTTTAAAAGAATCTTCTACAATTTTAGTATTGGGAATGATCACGTGGTTATTGTCACCTTGCTTAATAACAATATTTCGAAGGTTAACTTCCAGTACTTCTCCTGCATAACCATTGGTTTCTACCCAATCTCCAATTTGGATTTCGGGCAAAAAACTTAAAATCACACCAGATACCGTATTACTTAATGTGCCTTGTAAAGCTAGACCTATAGCTAAACCAGCAACTCCGGCACCGGCTAATATAGAGGTGAGTAATTTATCTAAGTTGAGTAATCCTAAGGCAATAAAAAAACCAACAGAGATAATAAGTAATTTTATAATCTTAATACTAATATCCCTAACAGAATGTTGAATACTTCTCTTAAGGAGAATTTTATTAAGTAAACGGGATATATATTTAGCAACAAATATGAAGACTATAAATACAAGAACCGCTAAAATAAAGTTGGGTAGATTCAATATTAATGAATCTAACCAACTTGCAAGTTTATCCCAAATGCCACTTATAGCATTTGAAAGATCAAAATTTGTTTTTTCTTTCATTCAGTAAAACCAACAATTATTTAATTTCCTTGTGGTTATCTTTAGTTTTCATTACCCAAGCATCTAACATCCAACTTGTTTTTTCTAATTCTCTAATATAAGCACCAATTAAATCAATAGTACCTTCATCTTCTGCTTTATCAGCAACTTCCACCACTTTTCTCAATTGGTTAAGAATCTTACCGTGGTCTTTTAATAAGGTTTTTACCATTTCCTCATCGGTCAATTCAGACTTAGATTCTTCTAAATTAGACAGTTTTAAATAATCAGATAAGTTACTGGTAGGTTGGTATCTTAAGGTTAAGATACGTTCTGCAATTTCGTCAATTTTTAAAACTGCATCATCGTACATTTCTTCAAATTTTTGATGCAAATCAAAGAAACTTTTACCTATAATGTTCCAATGAAAATTTCTTAGTTTTTGATAATACAAGTGATAATCTGCTAAAAGTACATTAAGTTCTTCAACAGTTGTGCTTATTTTTTCTTTGTTTAAATTTAAATATTCCATAGTTAAAATTTATCATTAAATTAATTTCAATACAAAATTACAATAGTTAAGAGTTGCCTCCAATTTTGTGTTCATATATTAATAAAAGTTTAACGACCAATAATTATGGATGAGTTTCTCGGTGAAGTTTGTCTAAAATGGTTTGCGATACCTGTCCGCCAGACACTCCGTAACCATCTGTTAATAGACCTTTCTTACCTGTAGAAGTGGTAATGCAATATAAAATAGAATTATCATCGGGATTACTCATTCCTTCAAATCGAAGAACCTTATCTACTTCAAATTCGTCGGCTGTATATTTTTCTTTTTCCGCTTTCAATTCTAAATATTCATCAATTAAATTAAAATCATGTTCATAGCCTTCTTCAAGTTTTAACTTGTTGATGGCTTCTGATAATGTTCCGTAATCTTTCATGGTTAACTTATTTTTCTTATCAAATTACAGCGAAAACCTAAGTTCAGCAAAAAAGGGGAGAGGTTTAATATAAGTTTAACTCCCTACTGATTTTTATTGGAGCCAAACAATCCTAAAGGTAAAACAAAAAGTAGAAATAAGAATTTACCGGTTACCAACCCAACAATAGTGATAATAGCTGCAATTAAGTAAAGCCAATATGTTTTTTTCATAAAACCCAATATAATAATGCAATGAGGAGGAAGATATAAAAAAACCAAAAATGTTTTAAAGACTTGGGTTGATTGCCCACCATAATTTTGGTGATTTTAAAATAAAAACTTCTATTTTTTGCGATATGATTATAAGCGTGATCGCTTATGGATTGAAAAATTTTATGGGAAGCATAGAGATTATGCCAAATCTTATTTCCGCTATAATAGAGACTTCTATAAGCTGAATCCGGTCCGTTGTAAACTTGACCATTAGGCTCAATAAGTTTACTGGCTTTTTTAAATTCTTTCAGCGGTATATCGGGAAAGTTTTTTGCAACTTCTTGATAGGTTCGAAATTCAATTTGTCCATTGGTTTTTAGTTCCCAACGGGTTTTCCAAAACTTGCAAAATCCACAATCACCATCCCAAACTAACATAGTTTTTTTAGGAGGGTAATGTGTATGTTCTATTTCTTTAAACATAATTTTAACCAATTAGGAATGCTATAATTGTAAAAGCTTGAGTATATTATGACAAATTTTATACGAAGATAAGCGCATGAAAAATAAATACTGTTTTTTTATAACATTCTTAAGTTTTTGTACTTGGTTAAATGCTCAGCATAATTTTTCTGAGCAGTTAGAAATTGCTGAAGCAGAAGCAAAATCTGCTCACTCATTTTTAGAAGTTGAAACCAGTAGTAATACAGGTAATTATGATGTTACCTACCACCGGTTAGAGTTTGAAGTAAATCCTGCAGTAGCATTCATTGAAGGGGAGGTGACAACCTATTTTGAAGCAAAAGAAAATTTAAACCAAGTTGTTTTTGATTTGGCACAGGGGATTAATGTAAGTGAAGTTAGCCAAGATGGTAGCTCTTTAAGCTTTCAGCATATCGATGAAGAATTAATTATAGAATTACCACAAACACAAGCTCAAGGAGTGCTAGATTCATTGACCATAAGTTATTCAGGAAATCCTGTAAGTACTGGTTTTGGTTCTTTTGAACAGTCTGAACACGAAGAAAACGAAATTATTTGGACGCTTTCTGAACCCTATGGAGCTAAAGCTTGGTGGCCTTGCAAACAAGATCTGATTGATAAAATAGATGAAATAGATGTTTTTATAACTTCACCTGCAACAAATAGTAAAGGACAGGAAAATATAGCGGTATCCAACGGATTGGAAGTAAGTCAAACCATAAATGGAACCAATAAAATTACCCACTTTCATCATTCGTATCCAATTCCGGCATATTTAGTGGCTATCGCCGTTACTAATTATTCGGTCTATAACCAGACGGTTAGTAATAATGGTAATCCTTTCCCCATTGTCAATTACGTTTATCCGGAAAACCTAAGTTCAGCACAATCTTCTACATTGGTGACGGTAGATATTATGGATTTATTTATCGATAAATTTGGTAATTATCCTTTTGAAGACGAGAAATACGGGCACGCCCAATTTGGTTGGGGAGGAGGTATGGAACATACTACCGTTTCTTTTATGGGAGGATTTAGCAGAGGTTTAATTGCCCATGAATTGGGACATCAATGGTTTGGTGATAAGGTAACCTGTGGGAGTTGGCAAGACATTTGGGTAAATGAAGGCTTTGCTACCTATATGGCTGCCATGGTAATAGAAGATTTTGATGGTGAAAATGCTTTCAACAGTGAGAAAGAGAGCATGGTAAATTACATTACTTCACAACCGGGAGGTTCAGTATATGTTCCAGCAGCAGATACGTTAAGTGTGGGAAGGGTGTTTAGTAGTAGGCTTTCTTATAATAAAGGAGCGATGGTGTTGCATATGCTTCGGAATAAATTAGGGGAAACCAATTTTTTTCAAGCACTACAAAATTATTTAAACGATCCTGATTTGGCATTTTCTTATGCAACTACCGAAGATTTAAAAAATCACCTGGAAATTCAATCGGGAGAAGATTTAGATGAATTTTTTGCCGATTGGGTGTATGGAGAAGGTTATCCTAGTTTTACCTTAACTTGGGAGCAATATGAAACAACAAATGATGTTGAAATTACCTTATCACAAATACAAAGTGATCCATCAGTAGATTTCTTTGAAATTGAGGTTCCCATACGTTTAATAGGAACCGATGGAGAAGTGTTAGATATGGTATTAAATCATTCCAGCAACAATCAACAATTTACTTCTTTTTCTAATATTTTTGAGGTGGAAGAAATCCTTATTGATCCAAATTTTGATATTATTTCTAGGGATAATACTTCGTTAGATACGGTAGAAAGCAAGTTAAGTACTTTTAAACTCTATCCAAACCCAACCAAAGGATGGGGAAGTATTCAAAAACCTAAAAATGTAAACATTTCTTTAGTAGAAATTTATAATACGCTAGGTGCAAAAATAAATTCATTTTCGCTTTCTTCTTCTTCTTTTTCAGTAGAAAATTTAGCAAGTGGGGTTTATTTTATAAAACTAAAAACTTCAGAAGGTGATCTGGTAAGGAAACTTATTAAAGAATAACTTCAAAAACCATATAAAACAAAAATCCCGATTCAATTGAATCGGGATTTTTTTATAACTAAAATTAAACTTTAGTTGGTTATTAGTTTAATTATTTAGCATTACCGGCATTACGAGCATGGTTACTTTCTCGCCGTCATCTAACCCGTCTTTTGGAGTTAGAATGCCTGCACGGTTGGGTAAACTCATTTCCAGTTGAACATCATTTGCATTCAAATTGTTCAACATTTCATTTAAAAAACGGGAGTTAAATCCAATTTGCATATCATCGCCTTGGTAATCACAAGTAAGGCGCTCTTCTGCTTTATTACTGTAATCTACATCTTCCGCAGAAATATTTAATTCTGCTCCGGCAATTTTAAGTTTTACCTGATGTGTGGTTTTATTGGAGAATATAGAAACCCTCTTTACAGAATTTAAAAACTGTGTTCTATCAATCGTTAAAACATTTGGGTTTTCTTTTGGAATGACCGCTTCGTAGTTAGGATATTTCCCATCAATTAAGCGACAAACCAATTGTGTATCGTCAAAAGTAAATTTAGCATTCGACTCGTTGTATTCAATTAATACATCGCTATCGCTATTGGCTAAAATACCTTTTAAAAGATTTAATGGTTTTTTAGGCATAATAAATTCCGCAGTTTCTTCCGCAGAAACATCTTCACGGGAATATTTTACCAATTTATGAGCGTCGGTAGCTACAAAGGTTAAACCTTCGGTAGAAAATTGAAAGAAAACCCCACTCATTACCGGTCTTAAATCGTCATTTCCACTAGCGAAAATAGTTTTGCTAATGGCGGTAGCTAAAATATCTGCCGATACTACTGTTTTACTGGGATCATCCAATTCCACTGCATTGGGGAATTCTTCACCGTTGGCATAAGCTAAAGCATATTTACCATAGCTAGAACTTAATTCAATGGTATTGTTGTCTTCCACAACAAAAGTTAAGGGTTGTTCCGGAAAAGTTTTTAACGTATCCAATAAAAGTTTGGCAGGAACAGCAATACTTCCTTCAGAATCAGATTCAACATCAAGTTCAGCAGACATGGTGGTCTCTAAATCTGAAGCCGAAACTTTTAATTTATCCTGATTTAATTCGAATAAAAAATTATCTAAAATAGGAAGAGTGTTACTGTTATTAATAACGCCTCCTAATATTTGGAGTTGCTTTAATAAATATGAACTAGAAACTATAAATTTCATGAGAATAATTTGATAAAATATTCATTAGGGTTACAAATATATTTTAATATATCAATATTTAAAGTAATTATTCATACAATTTTATTAACATCACTAAATGTTTTTATAAATTCACGGCTTCTAAAATTTATATAATGAAAAAAAACACCCTAATTGCTATTTTATTATTATTTACCATTACTGTTTTTTCACAAACGGAGAAGGAGAAAAAGCAGATCATAGCTCAATATGACCTAAAAAAACTGAATAAATTAGAAGAGAAATTCAGCAATATTTATAAAAAACAGAAAAAGGAAGCCCTTGAATATGCAGCAAAGCACAATATAAAAACCGTAATTAAAGACGAAGAAGGAAATATTTCTACACTGCAGCGAATAAAAAAAGATGGAACTCTTATTTATTACAAAGCATTTAATGAAGGTGCTGCAATTACTACAAGTACCACGAGTTTGTATGAAGGTGGTTCTTTGAATTTAAAAGTAGAGGGACAAGGTATGGAAGTAGGAGTATGGGACGAAAGTTTAGTAAGAAGTACTCATGAACTTTTAGAGGGAAGGGTAACCCAAGTAGATGATGCCTCTTTTCTTAGTGATCATGCCACTCACGTCTCTGGAACACTTATTGGCTCTGAAGTTCCTATTAATGGTCAAGGACGAGGCATGGCATTTAAAGCTAATTTACTTACTTTTGATTACAATAATGATATTCCGGAAATGGCTGCTCAAGCGGCAGAAGGACTATTGGTATCGAATCATTCTTATGGAATTGATCCTGAAGCTGTACCAAATTCGTATTTCGGATATTATGATGACTCAGCACAAGCAGCAGATGAACTTGCTTATAACGCTCCAAACTATTTAATAGTTTATGCCGCTGGGAATGAGCGAAATGACTCGTTTAATACTCAAGATAATGGTTATGATCTTATCGCAAGTAGTTCTTTAGCTAAAAATGTTCTTACAGTAGGAGCAGTAGAGCAAGTAGATAACTATACCTCACCAAGTAGTGTAACTATGTCATCTTTTAGTAGTTGGGGACCTTCTGACGATGGACGTATTAAACCGGATATTTCAGGAAAAGGAGTAAATGTTATTTCTTCAATCGCCACTAATGATGAAGCTTATGCAAGTTTTAATGGTACTTCTATGGCTTCTCCAAATGTTGCGGGAAGTCTATTACTATTGCAACAATTAAATAGAAATTTATCAGGTGGATTTTTAAAATCTGCAACCGTAAAGGCAATAGCAATTCATACAGCTTTAGAAACAGGCGTTAGCGATGGTCCAGATTATCAATATGGCTGGGGATTATTAAATATGGAAGCTGCTGCTTCGGTATTATTAAATTCCGATTTTAAGTCTATTGTAGAAGAAAATACGTTGAATAATCAAGAGATTTATAATAAGACAGTTGTACCCAATGGAGAAGAGCCTTTAGTAGTTACTATTGTGTGGACAGACCCTGAAGGTGATTCAATTGATTTTTGGAACTTGACGGAAGATGATGATACTCCTATGTTGGTCAACGATTTAGACTTAAGAGTAGAAGATGAAAACGGAACGGTTTTTTATCCTTGGAAATTAAATCCTGCTAACCCCTCTAATGCAGCAACTACTGGTGATAATAGCGTAGATAATGTAGAAAAAATTGAAATAGAAAATCCTCAAGGAGAGTATACTATTTCTGTAACCCATAAGGGGGCATTGGTTAATTCATTTCAAGATTTTAGTATCGTAGTTTCAGGAGTCGCAGAGTCTCAATTCACCTTTATCCCTAATGACACTTATCAAACATTTTGTAGTGAAGGGATTGGCGAGTTTTCTTTAAATTATTCTTCATTAGAAAACTTTTCAGAGAGCATAACATTTTCTGTATCAGGATTACCGGAAGGTATTACCAGTGATTTTTCTTCTAATGGAATTTCACAAGATCAAGAGGTGAATTTATTTCTTGATAACCTTAATACAGTTCCTGCAGGAGAATATAGTTTTACCGTTACAGCCACAGATAACCAAGGAACTATTTTAAGCAAAGATTTGACTTTTAATATCTTAGAGCCTTTAGCTGATTTTGAAGGCTTGTTTCCCTCAGAAAACATGAACGATGTAGTACTTAATCCAATATTAACCTGGGAGAATTTACCTGATAGTGAGTCATATTTTGTAGAGGTATCTAAAGATCCTAATTTTGGAACAATTGATTTTTCAGCAACTACAGAAGAAAATTCTATTGAAACCTCAGAGCTCGATCCGAATACTAACTATTATTGGCGAGTTAATGCATCCAACTCTTGTTATAATAGTGAGTATTCAGAAGGTAATTTTAAAACAATATCTATTGAATGTAATTCTCCTGTCTATGCTGAAGATACGCCGATAGTGATCGATGAAGCACAGCCTAATTTTCAACAGAGCACGATCACGATAACAGAAGATATGGATATTGAAGATATTAATGTGTATGTTGAAATTCAACATAGTTATTTAGGTGATCTCGCTATATATTTAACAAGTCCTTCCGGAACCGAGATTGGCTTGATCGATGGAGTTTGTGATAATGGTGATAATATGGAAGTTATATTCGATGATTCTGGCGATGCCTATAATTGTAGTCCAAACACTCCATCGCTTAGTGGAGTTATAAAACCTTTAGATGATTTAAACTCTTTAATTGGTGAAAATGTAATAGGAAATTGGACTTTAACTGTATTAGATTTTTACCAAGGTGATGGAGGTTCTATTGAAAATTTTGGAATAGAATTTTGTGGCTATGCAGCACCTACTATGAGTGTTAACAATCAATCGGTTGATGCGTTTAAGATTTTCCCTAATCCTACTGAAAATGCTTTTAGTATTCATGGGTTAAAAGAAACTTCCTCCTTAGCTATCTTTGATATAAACGGAAGAAAATTAATTCATGTTCCATCTATAATGAACAATCAAAAAGTAGATGTTTCCAGTTTACAAAGCGGAGTGTATTTTGTTAATATAGCATCAGGTTCAAATACCTTTGTCACCAAAAAACTAATCGTTAATTAATTACGATTTTTAGCATAAATAATCAGAGGCTGTCTACAAAGGCAGTCTCTTTTTTTGGGAATATAGTTAGCGCGTTTCTATACTTTAACGAGTAGATAGTGACCTAGCCTCTAGTTGCTGGTTTAGCCCTTTCTTCCAAGATACCATGAGAATTGTATAAGAGAATTTTTAAATAGCGGGAACAAATAATCCTTTAATTATCGACTATTGAAATTTGTAAACAGAAGAAAAGCAAGAATATCTTTAGAAGTCTACCAGATTAAAAAATTCATCTTTTAGTGGAATTTAATACAGTGAAAGCTAGCTAACGAGAAATGAATTTTAGCCTTAAACCTTATTTCTATTAAGAACCTTCACCGATTTAGGTCTTGAAGTTAAAACCGTAAAATGTATTAGAAATGATTTAAATCGCTTTCTGATACCTTTTTTTTCTAAAATAGCTAAAAAGAAAACCAAAAATCACCAACATTACCAACGGAACTAAAATATTAATCAGTTGCCATTGGGTGCGTTCTGCTTCTACTTTGTTGATGTTTAAAAACGGCAAAGTCACTTCCTTAGCTCTAATTTTTAAAAGACCTTGGTCATCTAATAAATAGTTGACTGCATTTACCAAAAACTCCTTGTTTCCGTAGGTAGTTGCCGTAAGTGGATCATAGCCTAATTCCTGCGGTTTTCCTTTTCTAAATGAATTTTTAATCACATCCCCATCAGAAATTATGAGCATTTTGGTGGGTTTACTTTCTTCCTTAAAATCCTTAAGAGGAAAAGGTTTTACCCGATTTTTATAAACCGAGGTAAACCTGCCTTCCAATAGAACCGCTAAGTTTTGGGCTCCACCAGTATACGATTTCGGATCAGGTTTTTGATTAATAATTTCGCTCAGTTGAAGCTGTCTCGGGACATCTTCTAATTTGGAAGCGTTAGAGCTTTTTAGAAGAATCGTTTTTTCAACACCGTTTTTAAGCGTATCAATAGGGTTGGCGAAATTAAACTTTACCGCTTCAATATTATTCACAATAGGATGCTTAATGTTCCCTATAGCCATCGGTTCATAAAACCAAGGATAAGGGTTAAACTGAGAATTATCTCCGGAACCTTGTGCTAAAACAATGGGAGCGGAATATACATCGTTAACCAATTCTGGATTTACCCGAATTCCATATTTAAAAAAGAAATCGGTTAAATTCAAATCGTTATAAAACGCTAACATCGAATTTTCTTTGTTGCTAAATAAACTGTCTTTTTCAGCGGTTACTGTTTCTATGAGCCATAAAGATTTCCCACCATTCATCGTATATTGATCAAGCACGAATTTTTCTTTTTCAGAATAAGCTTGGGTAGGTTTAGCTTCAATAATTAAATCGAATTCTTCTAATTGCTGAAGTGTTTTTTGCGGATCACTAGCTACAGAATCTAAAGTGAAAGGGGCGATGTAATAATACTCTCGAATACTTTTAATAAAGTCGGCAATATTGGCATCGGGCAATTCACCATTGCCCCGCATAATAGCTACTTTTTTGCTTCGCTCATTAATCAATTTATTAAATCCGTCGGTAAATACATATTCCAATTGCTGTACCGAACTATTCACGATATCTTCCTGACTATCGCCTAACTTGTTTTTAAGTAAATGAATCTTTACCCGTTGATCACCAAAATTAGCCACTGCCCAAGGAAATAGCAGGCTTTCACTTACTTTTCCATTTTGGGTGACATTGAGATTTTGCGGCGGCATGCCGGCATTGTAGAATTCAGTAGCGATTTCTTGCGCATTCCGGTTTTCTTCCAACGGATTGATAAAGTTGAATTTGATATTCGGATTGTACGCCTGATATTCTTCTAATAAATACCGGGTTTCATTCTGAAGGCGTTTAAATTCTGAAGGAAATTCACCCTTTAAAAACACATCCACAATGATGGGGTTGTCAACGCCGGCTAAAATTTCTTTAGACGTTTCAGAAAGTGTATAACGTTTATTTTCAGTTAAATCAAACCGCTGATATAGATGTGATGCTATTATATTAATAACTATTAAAACGGCAAGCACTATCGCCAAAGAAAGGTAGCTGTTTTGTTGCTTTCTCATGAGGTTTGACGTTTTAAATTCAACTTAGCTAAATAAAGAAATAAGAAAATAAAGCTTACAAAATAAATCAGGTCACGGGTATCAACGACTCCTCGACTTATACTTTTATAGTGATAACTAATGCCTAAATATTCTAAGGCATAAATATCAGACCCAAGTAAATTAATGGTAGAAAGTCCTTCCACCCCAAAATAGCATAGAAAACAAATCACCACCGCAATAATAAAAGCGACAATTTGATTTTTAGATAGGGTAGAAGCAAATAAACCAATGGAAGTATAAACCGCTCCCAAAAAAAGAAGTCCTAAGTAAGAACCAAGGGTGGCACCACTATCAAAATTTCCTTGCGGTTTTCCCAATTCATCAATGGTATAAATATAAAGCAGGGTAGGGACTAAAGCGAGTACGACGAGAAAGAAAGTCCCTAAATACTTCCCTAAAATCAAGTTGGTTAAGGTAATAGGTTTCGTGAGTAGAAGCTCTAAGGTACCTTGTTTTATTTCTTCAGAAAAGCTTCGCATAGTAATCGCCGGAATAAGAAAAATAAAAATCCAAGGAGCTATAAAAAAGAAGGGAGAAAGGCTCGCGAACCCATAATCCAGAATATTAAAATCACCCTGAAAAACCCAAAGGAAAAGCCCGTTGATTAACAAGAAAATACCGATTACCAAATACCCAATGGTAGAGGAGAAAAAGGCATTAATTTCTTTTAGAAAGATCGCTTTCATTCAATAAATTTACGTCAAACTTACAATTTTATTTACGCTCCAAGCTTCTGGCTTTGCTGCAAATTTCACTTTCGTAGCAGCCCAAACTTCTTTAAATAATTCAGAATGTCTATACTTTTGTAAGGCTTCATCACTTTCCCAATAGCTATACGTGAAAAAAATCGATTTATTTTCTCGGTCTTGGTATAATTCTAAAAATTGGCAGCCTTCAAAATTCCGAATATATTGTTTCTTTTTTTCAAAAAGAGCTTCAAAATTATGGATTTCTTCTTCTTGAAAATTCATTTTTACAATTCTAATCAGCATTGGTCTCTTCAAATTTAATGTTGATGGTATCGTTTAGTTTTAATCCAAATAATGTAGAAGCGCTTCCTACCGTACTAGGATTACTTTTATAAATAGCCAATTCAATATACCCAGAGGCATTAAAAAGCGCTAACTTTTTTCCGTCTTCTTCCCGCGTTTCTTTGGGTTTGCTAAAATTAATCGCTTCACTGTAACTCTCATGGATTTTGGTGAAACTTACAGAACGCGCATTGATTTTAAATTTTCTGCCTTTCCCGATACTTTCAAACAGTTTGCGGGAAATATTAGAAACCACATTTCCGTAGTTGTCAATATACATGACATGACCAATTAATTGATTTTGTTCTTTATTGACAAAAGGCGTAAAATCTTTTAGTTGTTTAATCTCAGGAATTGTTTTACCAATAACCTCCAAGGTACCGCCACGGGCAATATGGCAAGCTACCTTTACAAAAATATCCAGTACGGGGAAATTGGTTTCTACTGCATCGTGAATATTAATCTCCACAATCTTCTGAGGTTTTATTTCAGAAGCGATTAAAGACATAATTCCGTTATTGGCACAAATAAAAAAGTGATCGTCCAATTGTAAGGCAATATGTTTGTTTTCCGGGGTAATTTCAGAATCTACCCCAACAATATGAATGGTTCCTTTAGGAAAGCTATTGTACGTGTTTTTTATAATATAAGCAGCTTCGGTAATATGAAAAGGGGCAATCAAGTGTGAGATATCAACAATATTCACCGAATCCAGCTCACTTAAGATGGCGCCTTTAACCGCACCTGTAGAAGGGTCTTTAAGTCCAAAATCTGTTGTTAAAGTGATGATTGGCATTTATAAACTGTTAATATATTTAAGGTGTTAAACTCTTTTTTTTGCTTAAATTTGTGTTGTGCGAATTTAAAGATAAAACACTAATAAACATACCTGCTTTTGAACGAACTTATTATTGAACTTTCTGAAATTAGCCCACGTGAATTTTTTGGGCAACAAAATGCTAATATCGAGCTACTTAAAAAATACTTTCCGCAATTAAAATTAGTGGCGAGGGGCAATCAAGTTAAAGTTTATGGAGATGAAGAACGACTGGAAGAATTTGATAGGCGTTTTAATATGCTCATGGAGCATTTTGGAAAGTATAATAAATTAGATGAAAATTCTATTGAGCGTATACTTACCAGCGAGAAAAAAGAAGACTACGAAACTTCCTCTGAAAGTGGAGAAGTTTTAGTACATGGCGTAAGCGGTAGGCTTATCAAAGCACAAACGGCTAACCAACGTAGAATGGTAGAGGCCGTGAAAAGGAACGATATGGTTTTTGCCGTAGGGCCTGCTGGAACAGGAAAAACCTATACTGGAGTAGCCTTAGCCGTAAAAGCGTTAAAAGAAAAACAAGTAAAACGTATTATTTTAACCCGTCCAGCGGTGGAAGCAGGAGAAAACCTTGGTTTTTTACCGGGAGATTTAAAGGAGAAATTAGATCCTTACATGCAACCCCTTTACGATGGCTTACGGGATATGATTCCCCCTGAAAAATTAGAATCTTTTATTGAAAAGGGAGTCATTCAAATTGCGCCAATGGCCTTTATGCGCGGTAGAACCTTAGACAATGCTTTTGTTATTTTAGATGAAGCACAAAATACCACTCACGCGCAAATGAAAATGTTCTTAACGCGAATGGGTAAAAATGCTAAGTTTATGATTACCGGAGATCCCGGCCAAATAGATTTACCAAGAAGAGTGATTTCTGGATTAAAAGAAGCTTTATTGGTGTTGAAAGCGGTAAAAGGTGTCGAAATTATTTACTTAGATGATAAAGATGTGATTAGACACCGACTTGTGAAGAAAATCATTTCCGCTTACAATGCTATAGAAAACAGAGAATAACTATCCAAAAAATATATGAATACATTAACTAATACCAGCTATAATTTTCCTAATCAAACCAGTGTTTACAAAGGAAAAGTACGAGAAGTTTACCGCTTGGAAGATGATAAGGTGGTGATGATTGCGACTGATAGGTTAAGCGCTTTTGATGTGGTAATGCCTAAGGGAATTCCTTACAAAGGACAAATCCTGAATCAGATAGCTACTAAGATGATGAAGGCTACGGAAGATCTAGTTCCCAATTGGATGGAAGCTTCCCCGGACCCTAATGTTGCTATTGGTCAATTATGTACGCCTTTTAAAGTAGAAATGGTGATAAGAGGCTATATGGCTGGTCATGCTGCCAGGGAATATAAAGCAGGGAAAAGGGAACTTTGTGGAGTGAAATTACCGGAAGGCTTAAAGGAGAACGATAAGTTTGAAAGACCTATTATCACGCCATCTACCAAAGCTGATATGGGCGATCATGATGAAGATATTTCTCGTGAAAAAATATTGGAGAAAGGAATTGTTTCTGAAGAAGATTATAAAGTTTTAGAAGACTATACTTATAAACTTTTTGAACGAGGAACTGAAATCGCTGCCAAACAAGGCTTAATTTTAGTCGATACAAAATATGAATTTGGTAAAACTCCTGAAGGAAAAATTGTATTGATTGATGAAATCCATACCCCCGATTCTTCACGCTATTTTTATGCCGAAGGTTACGAAGAGCGTCAAGAAAAGGAAGAGCCCCAAAAGCAACTCTCTAAAGAATTTGTACGCCAATGGTTAATCGCTAAAGGCTTTCAAGGAAAAGAGGGGCAAGAATTGCCGGATATGACCGATGAATATATCAATTCCGTTTCCGATCGCTACATTGAGCTTTACGAAAAAATTACCGGTGAACCTTTTGAAAAAGCAGATATCGACAATATTGAAAATAGAATCCAAAACAATGTGCTGGCTTATCTCAACGAATAAGCAGTAGGGCATTAAGAATTTAAAATTCATCAGTTCGATTTTATGTGAAGCCTCTTTTTTTCATAAAATCGAACTGATAGTTAAATTATGATTTTTTCTACATCATATATCTTATCTGGCGATTATGTCTTTGAGGAAGGCTTGAGCTATTTTATTCTTAACTAGATACTTTTTAGAGAAAAGGAAAAAATTAAAACACATTTTCAAATATCATCAACCCAAATGCTACAGGTTTAGGTACAGAAGCAGCAGTTATGTTTTGAATTAACGATTATAAAAACCTAGAAAGAACTGTTTTTGCCGCAAATTTCTCATTAGGTTTAAATTACGCTATAGACTGAAAAGCTCAAAATAAGTAATTACTTTTGCTCGTACATCCTTCAGCAGGTTTCGTACATCGCTTCTAAAAATCCATCATTTAAAAACTATCTAAACGGGACTCCTTTTGCCAACGGTTTGAACCTGAAAATATAGAACGGAGCTTTTGCCTGGCTTTTGCCATTATGAAAGACGGCACCCAAATGTACTTGTGCTGCCGAAACATACATATAACCATCAACAAGGTTGTAGCTCACACCATCAGGCCAGAGCAAATTTTCATCAGAGAAAATATGGTGCACGCTTTTGTCTTTGGCAAGAATCACTGCTACACTATTGGTTTCCATGGCTGTCAAATACAAATTACCTTCGGTATCCATACTCAAACCACCATTGTTAGGTTTATCAGCGTAAGTTTCAATTCTTTTGTCCAATGCTGTTTCGTTTAAACTTTCATCCAATAAATCAACTAATCGTACACGGTAAACTTTGTTCCCATTCAAAGGTGCGTAATACAACCATTCAAAATCCTTGTCTGCCGTAATGCCATCACAACCCACCAGTAAATTTTTACCCTTTACTGCTAAAGGTTTTCCACTGACAACCGTTGGCCTATTTTCGGGTAGAGTGGTGCGATGCCCCTCCAGTAATCTTCTCGTCTTGCCTGTTTTCATATCGACAGTAATCAAGCTTGCCGCACTGCCATCACCACCGTTGCCTATGCCTTCGTCTGCAATAACAAACACACCGTGTTGGGTATCTACAACCATATCGTTGGGTTGTGAAGTCGGCACAACCGCAGTTTCGGGCAAATAATAAATGCGTTCCAAGGTATCAGTAATGGTATCCCAGCCTACAATTTTTGGCGTAACCGGATTGCGCTGCCCCATGTCGAGCATCCAGACAATGCCATTTTCATCATTTCTGATACCTAATACATTGCTTAAATAATGGTCATTCGTTTCTCGTGGTGTGTTCCATGCTTTGTTTGGAAATGGTGCAGTTGTTTTGGTTTTGCTATCGTATTTGACTACCCGAAAATTCTGATTGAAAATGGGTGATGGCTGTATACCAAATCGCCCTGATGCGTAAAAGCAATATTGCCTACCGACTGATCAACAGTTGCAAAAACTTCATTATTGACCTTTTGAGAATAAGCGTTAATACCTATTATTAAACTAAAAGCTAAAAGAGATTTTTTCATAGTTATATGGATTGAATAATGGTTTCTAAGGGCAAACGGGATTTGGGCTTAACGGACGGTTGATTCGTGTCTTCGGGATTCCTGTACCCAATAGCCACAGCAAAAAGAGAGTTGTAATGCTCCAATTTTAGGGTTTTATCGTATGCTTCTTTCTCAATACCTTCCATAGGTGAGCTGTCAATCTCAAGACTTGCACAGGCCGAAAGGAAAAAACCAAGCGAAAGATACACCTGATGCGCTAACCAGGATTTTATTTCTTTTTCGGGTAGCGGTTTTAGGAAATTGTTATAATAATCAACTGCCCCTTCCGGCAAATTTTGACGAATTTGTTCTTCAAATTTTTCAATGTTGTCAATGACACTAAACACCACCAAATGACTTGCTTCATTGATTTTTTGCTTATTGAAGAAGGAAGCACTTGCTAAGTCCTGTTTGGTTTTCTCGTCCGAAACGAAACTAAATTGCCAGGGTTGGCTGTTGATAGAGGATGGACTCAACCGCAAGATTTCTTTTAACTGATGTATTTTCTCAGCGGAAATTTTCGTGTTTGCGTTGTAACTTTTTGTTGTATATCTGCCTTTGGCCAGGTCTAAAAAACTCATTTTTATATCATTTTAGTTAACTATACTTTTTATAGTTACAATATTAACTACAGTATGTTATCTTTGCAATAACGGTCAAAAAGGATAGTATCAGATGTATTGTATAGACAACAAGCAATTTCCTTGCAGCACGAGCCTGACAATGAAATACATAGGTGGAAAATGGAAAGCGGTCATCCTCATTCATTTAATCGAAAAAAAACGATACAATGAATTGAGAAAGGAACTTTCAATGGTAACGGAGCGGACTATAAGTCTGCAACTGAAACAACTTGAATCGGATGGGTTGATAAAGCGCACTGTATACACCACCAAACCGCCATTAAAAGTAGAATATGAACTCACGGAATTTGGAAAAACACTCATTCCGTTGCTTAAAGGCATTGCCCAATGGGGAAAAGAAACGGCCAAGAGTAATAAACAGGTTAAAATAACGGAATAATAGGCAGTAGCTAGTTTAACCAAGCAAATAGTAAACCTAGCTTAAAACCGAAACTTAATGATCTCAAAGCTCGCACTAAGCATATAATTGCTCATTAGTCCCAACCAAAATCCGCTCAAATAAAAAGACCATGCGTGAACAAACAAAGAGCATTCCTGTAAAAACGATGGACGATGCGTTGAATACTGGATTTGTCATCGGAAAAATGACATTCAAAGACTTAAATGCGTTTAAAGAAGCGGCTGCAGCACACAGGGATGATTATCATTTGTTTTTTTTACTAGAAAAAGGAACCCTATCCATTGAAATAGATTTTCATACCTATACCCTAAAACCAGCTGCTGCCCTCTACATTCACCCCAATCAAGTACACCGTATGCTGTTAATTAACCAAGCAACAGTAAGCTTTTGGGCAATCAATACAGAAACCTTGAATCGGGAATACCTAACGGTATTGGAAGCTATAAACCCTGCAAGACCGGTATCCTTAACAAGGGAAACGTTTTCCATTATTGCTGAAACGGCATCCTTGTGCTTAAAATTATCAGCGCGAAAACACGAAAAACTATACCAATCGGTACTCAAAGACAGTGGGAATGCCTTAGTAGCATTAGTTACTTCACAGTATTTAGCACAAACTCAATCACCAGACAGCCTTTCCCGTTTTGAGTCTATTACCAAGGCTTTTAAATCGCGTTTGGAAGCCAATTTTACTACGGTAAAAAAACCGAGTGAATATGCGAAAACCCTTACTATTTCTACCGCTTATTTGAACGAATGTGTCAAAAAGACAACCGGGTATTCGGTTTCTCATCACATACAACAACGGGTGATGTTAGAAGCCAAGCGGATGCTCTATCACTCCGATAAATCTGTTAAAGAAATCGCAACACAATTAGGCTATGAAGATTACGCCTATTTCTCTCGATTATTTAAAAAAATAACAGGAGTAACCGCATCTGCATTCCAAAACAAAAACCACGATTAGTCCAACAGATACGTTTATTGATACAATGCAATTATTTAGAATCGTTCTAACTTTGCAAACGTATTAAATGTAGAGGTAATGATTATAGATGATTCAAAATTCCCAATAGTGTTGGTTGATTTTCAACACAGCCTGGAACAAACAACAACTGAAAACCACAATCACGATAAGGATATGGCCGCGTTTACGGGTTTGTTCGAGAGCGGAAAACCTTTTGTAATGGTTAGCACGGGTGAGGCTCCTGAAGAGAAGCACAAACATTCCAGGGAAGAAACCCGGAAAATAAACGCCTGGCGGAAACTAAATAAAGAAAAGCTCAAATGCATACAAGCAACCATACAGGTAGAACCAAACAAAGTCAAGCGTGTAGGATTAAAATTGTTTGCCTCTGTTTATGAGAAATTTTGGGGAAATCCACTACTGCTTGCCCAAAACCAAGAAGAAGCTTTAGAACTAGCCAAAAGCGTACTTCATAAAGCTTCTTGACCTTCTTACTTAAGGAAAAAAAAGCGGAGAACTAAAAAAATACCAATTCAAATTCTATTATGAACCACAAGCACCAACATTCTCACGAGCATCCTCACGAAGCACATCAGCATTCAGATACCAAAAATGGACTAACCTTAGCCTTTTGGCTAAACTTAATTTTTGCAGTTATCGAAGTGGTGGGCGGGATCTTTACCAATTCCACAGCAATTATTGCCGATGCTTTTCACGACTTTATAGATGCCGTCGCTATAGGAATAGCGGTTTTGTTTGAAAAAATATCGGGAAAGAAACGTTCTTCTAGTTATTCGTACGGTTATAAACGGTTTTCATTACTATCTGCGCTGGGCTTATCGCTATTTCTATTGATTGGAGCTGTCTTTATGATTAAAAGTGGCATAGAATCATTTATCGATCCCCAAGAAGTCAATAGTGTGGGTATGCTTTGGTTAGCGGTTTTGGGAGTGAGCATCAACGGCTTTGCCTTTCTTAGAATAAAAAATGGAACCGGAGGACACCATCATCACCATCACGCGCACGGGCATTCCCACAATCACAACAGTAAAGCCATCATGCTTCACCTTTTAGAAGATGTACTGGGTTGGGTAGCTGTTTTAATAGGTGCTGTGGTGATTTATTTTACGGGTTGGAATTGGATAGATGGGTTGCTTACCCTCGCCATTGCTGCTTTTATTTCGTACAACGCCACCAAAAATTTAATAGAAACCCTAAAAATAATGCTACAAGCGGTTCCTGAACATGTGAATATGGAAACCCTAACCTCAGAACTGAATACGATTGAAGGTGTTGCCAACATTCACGATTTTCATATCTGGAGTTTAGACGGAACCTACCATGTGGCTTCGCTACACGCTGTGTTGGACAGTGCCGATAAGCCTTCTGAAACTAAAGTCTATACCACTATTTTAGAACGCTTGAGTAACTACAATATTCAACATCCCACCATACAAATTGAAACGAATACAAAACACTGCAAATTTGTGAATTGCTGAAAACAGAAAAAGACGAACGGCTAATGCGGCTATTTAAAGTCGGTTCGTAACACTGAAAAACAAAATGAAGAAAACCCTATTTGAAATAAACCAAATGGACTGCCCTTCGGAAGAAAACCTAATCCGAATGAAACTGGACGGAATTTCAAGTATTGTGAATTTGGACTTTGATATTCCAAACCGAAAACTGACTGTTTTTCACAGCGGAGAAATCGACCAAATCGAAAAGTCTATTCTCGAACTGAATTTAGGCGGAAAGAAAATATCGACCGAACAGACCGACCAAACAGACTTCACAGAAAAGGCTAACCAAAAAAAACTACTTGGGTCTGTTCTTGCCATTGATTTTGCCTTTTTCATTATCGAAATCACAACCGGCATAATCTCCAAATCAATGGGATTGGTTGCGGATAGTTTGGATATGCTTGCCGATAGTTTTGTTTATGGAATTAGTTTATTTGCCGTTGGCGGCACACTGATTAAGAAAAAACGAATAGCCAAACTTGCCGGGTATTTTCAAATTGCCCTTGCCCTTATCGGATTTGTAGAAGTATGCCGAAGATTTTTTGGGCCTGACAAATTACCGGACTTCTCGACCATGATAAGCGTTTCCATTCTTGCACTGATCGCCAATGGCATTTGTCTTTATAGTTTACAAAAATCCAAGAGCAAAGAAGAGGCTCATATGAAAGCGAGTATGATTTTTACTTCAAATGATGTGATTATCAATTTAGGAGTCATCATTGCCGGACTTTTGGTTAATTGGTTAAGTTCCAGTACCCCTGATTTGATTATAGGAACCATCGTTTTTGTATGGGTCATTCAAGGAGCCTTTCGGATTTTGAAAATAAGTAAGTAAATGAAAAAAAACTTATAAAAATATAAAACTGCAATTTTCTAAAGAATGTTTATTTTGAGAAGTTCTTCAGTTGTTCCGCTTATCATACTCGATGTTATTTGTAACTGAAAAAAGAGACCACTGTTCTTGAAAATTACAAGTTAAATGAGCAAAGAAATTAAATTTAAAAAGAATCGAATTTTCTATTGAGTTTTAATCTACTAAATTCCTTGCTCAACCCAATTAACTCATCCTACCAATAGACATTTGTAACAAGCAAAGATAAAAATCAATGGCTGAAAGCAATCTGGAAGGACCACCTGAATTGGAATCACGTGAATGGCATTAATGTACAGAGTAACAAAGCTGCATTCACATACGGAGAGGAAGGGATTCCGGATAGTTTTTTAATTGATTCAACCGGAATAATCATAGCCAGGGATTTACGGGGAAAACAATTGGACAAAAAATTAGAAGAACTATTCAATTAATATCCGTTGCTAGCAAGTTATGTTTAAGCTATCCATTCTAAATTTCAAATTCCAAATCTCCTACAAATTTTTGAACATCATAACTTCTCGGGATGTGTTGAGGCTGTCTTCCTTACTGGCATGATCAGGGTGATGCTACTTTTTTAGAAAGGAGTTATCGATATTTACTTCATAACTTCAGCGATCTCCAAGGGGGTAATGGGATTTTCAGACCGAT
Organism: Mesonia oceanica; assembly: GCF_902499555.1. Taxonomy (GTDB): domain Bacteria; phylum Bacteroidota; class Bacteroidia; order Flavobacteriales; family Flavobacteriaceae; genus Mesonia; species Mesonia oceanica. The sequence continues at coordinate 9,531 of NZ_CABVMM010000012.1, read as the reverse complement.
ATTTCGTATTGTATTTTTTATCTAAGACAATCACCAAAAAATCGGTATCTGCTTGTTGTAGTTTTTTATAATCGCCAAATTTCATTAATCGATCATTGTTTTCTTTAAAAAAGGATTGGACGCTTTCGGGAGTGACCAAATAGGGCTGAATATTGCGTTCGGCGAAAAACTTTCTTCCGTTTTCAAAAATATCGTACTGTTCTTGCACCTTGGGCAAATTTCTATCGGCGGTGACCACCACCACGTAACCTGCATGTACAGGTTGGTCGTTATTGGTTACTTGGATAGGTTCTTGAGCAGTTAATATACTGCTAAAAGTGATGGCAAATACGAGTAATAAGTTTTTCATGATTTTTTGTCTTTTAGGTTAATTTGAAAATTTTCCATCAGCTCCAAGATTACTTTTTCGGTATGGGAAAATAGGGGAGAAGACGTTCCGGCAGATTTCTCGTCGACCTTATCAAAGTACTCTTGTATTTTTCCGTTTTGGTAATATTCGGTAATCATGGGATGAACGTAATAGTTTCTACAAACGCTTCTGGTATTTCCCAAAGCTTCGGCAGCTTCGTCTAAAGCTGAAATAATATGTTTGTCTTGTTCTTTCTCTTTTTCGGTATAGCCTAAATCACGCAAGGCTTCAAAATAAATTTTGGTGGCTGCCCACGTTCTAAAATCTTTAGCCGAGTAATATTCACCACAAATGGTTTGGATGTATTCATTAATCATTCCGCTATCGATATGATCTTTATCGCCATTTTCATCGTAATATTTAAAAAGTTCCCATCCGGGTATTTCTTCACATTCATTAATCAATTCAATTAAATCCTGATCGGTGACTTCAATATGATGTTCTTTCCCTTTTTTACCAATAAAATCGAAGGTGAGAATATCGTGACTTACATTTACATGGCGAGAGCGGAGGGTAGAAAGTCCGTAAGTTTGGTTGTTTTTGGCGTAATAATGATTCCCTATCCTAATATGGGTTTCTTCCATTAAACGGACGACCAAAGCCAAGACTTTTTGTTTGGGCATTCCTTCCAGCTCTAGGTCTTTATCCACTTGTTTTCTAATTTGAGGAAGCTTTTCCCCAAAGGAAGCCATTTTAAAAAACTTGGTCTGGTTTTTAAATTTTGACCATAAATCGTGGTAACGATAAACCTTCCTGTTTTTAGTATCTCTTCCTACCACTTGTAAGTGTCCGTTTTTTAAATGGGTAATTCGTACTTCTTTCCAAGCCGGGGGAATTACCAATTTCTTTATTCGTTCTAAAGAAGTCTTATCGGTGATTTTTCTTTTTTCTTTATCGGTATAGTAAAAACCGCGTCCGTGTTTATGGCGCCGGATGGTGAGTTGGTGGTCTTTTACGTAAACTAGGTTAGCTAAGGCCGCAAATTCTTCCGGCTGATGCGTTATTTTTTCAATTTTTTCGATGGTCAGGTTCATAGGTCATTTAAAAATCACCTATAAATTTAGCTAAGATTAGGATGTAATAGGTATAACAAAAAGTGAATGTTTTAATAAAACTCTACTAATTAAGAGTTTTTATAGCTTTGTTGAATTGATTTTAGCTGCCGAGCTATCTTTACTTGTTCCTTCTGCGGAGTCGGAAAGTTGTTATTTTCTTCCATAAAAAAAGCCTTCCGGTAAAGGAAGGCTTGATTGTTTTTTTGAGGAAATGAAATTTACTCAAAATAACTAAAAGTTTCTCCGTTTTTAATCTGAAGTAAACTTTCATAGATTAATTTAATCACATTTTCTACATCATCCCGATGAACCATTTCTACGGTGGTATGCATATAACGCAAAGGAAGTGAAATTAAAGAGGAAGCCACTCCGCCATTGCTATAGGCAAAAGCATCCGTATCGGTTCCCGTCATTCTACTAGCGGCTAAACGCTGAAAAGGAATATTGTTTTTCTCAGCGGTACTAATAATCATCTCCCTTAAATTATTTTGTACGGCAGGCGCATAGCTAATGACCGGTCCGTCACCAATCTTGGTTTCCCCTTCTTTCTTTTTGTCGATCATGGGAGTGGTCGTATCGTGGCAAACATCTGTAACAATAGCTAGGTTGGGTTTGATGGTTTGCGTAATCATTTCTGCCCCACGTAAACCAATTTCTTCTTGTACCGAATTAGTGATGTAAAGCCCGAAATCTAATTCTTTTCCGTTTTCTTTTAAAAGTCTTGCTACTTCAGCGATCATAAAACCACCCATCCGATTATCTAAAGCACGGCAAACAAATTTATCTTTGTTAAGTACAAAAAATTCATCGGGATACGTAATGACGCAGCCTACATGCACGCCTAATTTTTCAACTTCTTCTTTAGAAGTACAACCTACATCAATCGTGATGTTTTCAATTTTAGGAGTTTCTTCTTTGCTCTTATCACGCGTATGAATGGCCGGCCAGCCAAAAACTCCTTTTACAATTCCGTTTTTGGTATGGATGTTCACGCGTTTGGAAGCCGCAATCATATGGTCGCTACCTCCATTTCTAATCACATGAATTAATCCATTATCGGTAATGTAATTCACGTACCAAGAAATTTCATCGGCATGACCTTCGATTACCACTTTAAATTTAGCCTCAGGATTGATGATGCCGACTGCCGTTCCATAGGTGTCGGTGATAAATTCATCTACATAAGGTTTAAGGTATTCCATCCAAAGCTTTTGCCCCTCACTTTCGTAACCGGTAGGTGCCGCATTATTGAGGTATTTTTCTAAAAACTTTAGGGATTTTTCGTTTAGGATACTATTTTTTGACATAATTTTATTTGAGAATTTCTACGAAAATAAGAATTCTTATTCATTTGAATAAAGAATGATTAATTTTGGAATGATTTTAGATTAACTATTGGAGAATTACAGAATTACTACTATTGAAAAAAAACTTATTTATACTACTTGTATTTCTTACCGGATGGTCTCAGGCACAAATCCGCCAACAGTTAGTGAATTCTAAACCTGCTTTAAAAGCGAAAGAATTTAAAATGGAACAAGATTCTATGGAGGTAGACACTGTTCATCAAAAGCAATTTATGGTGATTGATGATAAAGTAATGGAAGCCATAGATTTGGATGAGGTTTTTTTGGTGGGTCCATTTAAATTTAAAAATAGGGAAGAGCGTAGGCGTTATTTAATTCTTCAGAAAAAAACCAGGCATGTGTGGCCTTATGCGATTTTAGCTTCAGAAAGATTAACCCAACTGAATGAGAGGTTGAATAAGATAGAGTCGAAATCGAAAAGACGCAAATATACGAAGATCGTACAAGAATATATTGAAGACGAATTTACGGAAGAATTGAAAAAACTTACTAAAACGGAAGGACAGATTCTAGTAAAATTAATGTACCGCCAAACCGGAACTACTACTTTTGATATTGTAAAAGAATTAAAAAGTGGGTGGCGCGCCTTTTGGTATAATACAACGGCAAGTCTTTTTAATATTTCTTTAAAGGAAGAGTTTAAACCGGAAGAAGTAGAAGAAGACTTTTTAATAGAGCACATTCTAAGAAGGAATTTCCAGAAAAAACTTTTGGAAGAAAAGAAACCAGCCATCGATATAGATTTTTTAAAAGCAGTAGGGAAGTGGCAATAACTACTTTTAATTAAAAGTCTTAATCACAAATTCACACCTTCTATTAATTTCGTGTTGTTCTTCGGTACAAGATTCTTCGGTTTCACAATATATGATAGGTTGAGTTTCACCGTAACCGACCGCTGTGAGTCGGTTTAAATCAATTCCTTTTTCATTAAAATAAGCAAGCACGGCATCAGATCTTTTTTGAGAAAGCTCTAGATTGTAGTTATTGTTTCCCCGAATATCAGTATGTGTTCCTATTTCAATTTTCATTTGAGGATATTTTTCTAAAAGTGCAATTACTTTATTTAGTGTTTTACGTGATTCTTTTCTAATGTACCACAAGTCGTAATCAAAATAAATAGGTTCGGTTTTTATAAAGATTTTATGGTCTTTTTTAACAATGCTAGGTTCATCGTTTATAATTTGATTGATATGTTCTTGTTTTGCTTTTTCTTCTTCAATTTTTTGTTGTTTTAAGCGCTCTTTTTCGTGTTCTAATTCTTGTTGCTTACGCTCAGCAATTACTTTTTCACTTAATAGGTAGAGATCAACTTTATTTTCTTTTTTCCGTTGTGAAGAGGCATTGAAGGTTTTATGGTCATCGGTATATTCAGCTTTGCTAGCGGAAATTTCAAAAGAAGAATTACAATTTATTTTAAATGAATAGGCGCCTGTGCTATTAGTGATAATACTATCGGTAGGCATTTTATTTTCAAATAATACCACTTTCGCTTCAGCAAGTAATTCTTTAGTGGTTTTATCAAAAACTCTTCCTTTTAAAAATTGGTAGCAATCTTCAATAAGTAAAGCTTTGGTTTCTGTAATTTGATAAATATCGTCGCTTCCTTTTCCTGAAGGTCGGTTAGACGAAAAGAACCCTTCTTTGGTGGAAGTATTGATGTAAAAAGCAAAATCATCATAACTAGAATTTATAGGAAGCCCTACGTTATCTGGTTCTTGAAATCCGTTGGTGCTAGATTTAGCGATAAACACATCGAGCATTCCAAAACCGGTATGACCGTTAGAAGAAAAGTAAAGATTACCTTCTGCATCAATAAATGGGAATTGTTCATTTTTATTTGTGTTAATTAACTTCCCTAAATTTTTTGGTGCTGAAAAATCTTCGGTATTTACTGCATAAATGTCAAAACCCCCAAAGCCCCCCGGTTGGTTAGAAGCAAAATAAAGTGTTTTGCCATCCTTGCTCAATGTTGGGTGCTCACACGAATAGTTTTTATGATTAAAAGGAAGCAAGGTGATGTTGGTCCACTTTTCATCTTCTAATTCTGCTTTATAAATTTGAAGTTGAGTTACTTTAGCGGTGTCTTTTTCTTTTTTACCATTCAAATAATTATTTCGGGTAAAGAAAACCGTTTTGCCATCTTTGGTAAAGGCAGCATTGCTTTCGTGAAGTTTGGTGGTTAATTCTTCTGCAAATAGCCTAGGGGATTCTGTTTCTAAACTATCTAAAGGAATACTGTAAAGGTTTAAATAGGGCTGGTTATTCCAATAGTATAAGTTAGCAAAAATTCCTTTTTGTTCTTTGGTGGAAGCAATTAAAACTTGGTCTTGGTAAACTCCGCTAAAAAACTCAGATTGCTCTGTGTTTAGAGGTAGGTTTTTTAATAAATAGCGTTCTCCCATAGCTTCCACATTTTTAAGGTAAATCAACGATTCTAGGTAATCATTCTTTGCAGAAGCTTCCAGAAGGTAATTTTGAAACAATTGATCGGCCAGCTCGTATTTCTTTTGTGCTTTTAAGCTTTGATAATAATAAAAGAGATGAGTATCATCCATAAGGGACTTCTCTTTTTTTAAGAGAAAACGATACCATTTTTCAGCATTTTTAAAATCAAATGTATAGTAGTAGGCATCGGCTAAATTTCGGATAGCTTCCGTAGAAGATTCGTAACTGATGACATCTTCATAGAGAGGAATAGCTTTAGCATAATAAGTTCTCGCAAAATATTTATCGGCTTGTTGGATAGTGAAATCTTGAGCTGTAGTAGTTAAAGAAATTAAACTCAAGAAAGTGAATAGAATATATAAAAAAGGTTTTTTCATAACAAGGAATTAAAAGAATCGAGGTGATTTGTTATGACCTTTAAACAAATCTAAATTATACAAAAGAAAAATTTCGTGGGTTCCGCTCGTGTAATTTCCTAAATTGGTAGTGGTATAATCATAAGCATAACCAAATTTAAGATTGGTGGTAATGCCTATACTCATTAATGCGCTAATAGAATCGTCGTAACGGTAAGAAACGCCAGCTTCAAATCGATTTAGATATAATAAATTAGCTGAAAGATCGATCATCGCAGAAGATCCTTGAACTGCTCTGAGCAAAAAGGAAGGTTTTACTTTTAAGCTTTGAGAAACTTTAAACACATAACCTCCGGTTAAATACATATGTATTTCTTCACTACCCACGGCCTGAATGCTATTGGCATTATTTAAATGTTTACTGGTTAGAAAGTTAGGAGTTGATATGCCTAAATAATAGGTGTCGGTAAATAAAAAAGCTCCAGTCCCTAAGGTAGGGTAGGTCTGATTGATATTTTGACTAAATGCCGGATCGGTATTAGGTCCTCCACTTTCTAATCTAAATTTAGAAAAATCGGTATCTAAAAATGTGGCTCCTGCCTTGAGGCCCAAGGAGATTTTAATTTTTTCTGAAACTTTTAAGATGTAAGCTAAATCGGCAGTTAAGTTATTTTCTTTAAGTGCACCTTCACCAATTTCATCATTTACAAAAGAAACTCCCGCTTCTAGTTGATTACTTAACGGTAAATGGGAGAAAAAGGAAAAACTAGTAGGGTTCCCAATAATATCCACCCATTGTTTACGGTAAAAACTTCCAAAATGTAAAGTCTCCGGGTTGTCGTTTACATATCCCGGATTGATGATTTTCTGGTTATACATATAATTTGTAAACTCAGGATCCTGTTGAGCAAAAGAGTTGAGGTAAAAGGTGGAGGTTATAAGAATAAGTAATTTTATTTTCATCTACTGTTTTTTAAATTATCTATTTACATATAGTCTCCCCTGTTTTGAAGAAATGTTGTCTTTGTTGAAGTTCACTATATAAAAATAGACGCCGTTGGGCACGATACCATCCGATAATACCAAATCGCTTTCTGCCTCACCATTCCAATAAGGACGGTTAATATCTCCTTCATATAAAAGCTTACCGTATCGATTATAAATTTCGTAGGTATAATCGGGGTATAAATATTGGATGTCCGGAATTCTAAATACGTCGTTTATTCCATCATTATTAGGTGAAAAAGCATCGGGAATAAAAAAGTCGTATTCATCTTCACAGGCAGTAAGAGAAACCCTAACTTCTAAGCCATCGACTGTTTCGCAATTGGTTACCGAATCGTAGGTATAACCAACATAAACTTCGGTTTCAGAAAGTAGTGTATTCTCACTTAAAAGATTTCCGTTTTGGTCGTACCAGTTGATTTGATATTGGTTAAATTGTGCCGTGTTAGCACTTAAGTCTATAATACTAGGCTCATCAACACCACAAAATTCGTTTCCTGCCGGAAGTAAAGTGGCTATAGGAACTTGATTAATAACAACGCTTACAGATGTTTTATTAGAATAGCAACCCTTGGTATCGAGTTGTGAAACCCAATAAGTGCCGTTTGATAAGGGGGTATCGTTAGAAAGTGAATTCTGACTATTTTCTGAAGTGTACCAAAATATAGTGGATTGATTTGGTGTTAAATCTGAAACAGTAGCGGCGTCAACTTCACAAAACTCTTGTAATAAAGGAGGATCAGGAGGGTTGGGTAGTGGATTAACTTCAAAAGTAAAATCGTTATTTATAGTGGTAGAGCATCCTGTTTCAGCATTAGTAATTTCGTGAATGATAATCGTAGTAGCACCGGTATTAGTGAGTAAGCTTTCTGAAATTACTAATTGAGCATTTGTGTTGTTTACACTTATAGTTTCTATTTGATTGCTTATTGAATTTGCGCCTGTTATAGAATATTCAATTCTTAATTGATCTATCCCTGTAAGATTCCCTATAACTGCTATAGCATCATCTCCCCAACAAATATTTTCTACGTTTAGAGTAATGAACGGATCAGGATTTTTGAAAATTTCAAATTCAAAATTAAGATCAGTAGGATTGGTGATACATCCATTTAGCGTAGTGATTTTTGTAATTTCAAATTGATTATTACCTGTATTAGGAAGTAAATTCGCCGGTATTTGAAGAGCTGAAGATCCATTTGAAAAATTAAGTGTTACATCGTTAGCAGAAAAATTGTTTGCACCGGAGATATCATAATCAATAACCAAATCTTCATTAAAATTACTGTTGTCAATATCAAGTTGAATAAGAAGATCTTCTCCTAAACAAAAATCAACAATATTTATATTTATATCATCTTCAAAAATAGGGTACACTTCAAAGCTTGTTTCTAAATCGTATAGAAGTTCACAGATAAGATCATTAGGGTCGCTTAAAATTTCTACAGCTGTGATTTCAATGGAATAAATGCCTGGGGTAGGAGTAAATGTACTTGGAAGCACAAAACTTTCTGGATTAGTTAATGAAATTACAGTGCTCTCGTCAGTTAGGTTTACTGGTCCGTTTACATTATAAGTTATGATAAAGGAATTACTTGGTAAATCATTCAAATTGGGAAGCCCATTTATCGTTGCTACTATAGGAAAACCGCTAATATCATTCTCACAAATAGATTCAACTTCTAAAGTTGCATTAGAAAAATCGAGTTTCCTTCTAAGTTTGATAATAACAGAAAGTACTTGAAATTCACAAATAGGATGGTTGGGGATGGCCGTGTAACTAAAGCTATATTCTCCATATCCAAAATTATTAAAGATATTCTGTATATCGATGATAGTGTCACCATTACCATTAATTTCGTTAGTTCCCGAATTATCACTCCAATAACCATTAGAAGGATTAGGAGGAAGGTAAGTATTTAAATCTAAGTTGCTTTGATTTGCAATTTCATCTAAACCGCAAATTTCATATTCTATTGCGCCTGAAGAAGGAACGGGGAGGGGATGTACCGTCAACTCAACGGTAACTATATCAGTAGGGCAACTATTTTGTGACTCCACATTATAAGTAAAAGTATAAGTTCCCGGACCCTGTATGGTAGCATCAAAAATGTTGTTTTCCAATGCTCCGGTATTACTTACATCTATCCAATAGCCATTGAGAAAAGGATTAGGATTACTACCTATAAATTGAAACAAATCTACATTAATATCATTTTCACACGCATTTGCACTATAATTATCTTCACCGGCATAACCTCCTATTATTAAAGTTAAAGTAGAAGAGCTATTGGGACAATTAGTAGTGTCTAAGCTATAGGTGAAGGAATAAGTACCGCTTTGACCTATCTCCCAAATGTTAATTTCGTTCTGAGCTGAATTCGTGAAGATATTCAGATTATTATTGTCTATCCAGGTTCCTCCACTAATAGGATTACCATTGAGCGCATTTAACAAATTAAAATTTTGATTATCCATATTGGAATAATCGCAAATAATAATGGAGGTATCTTGTCCAGCGCATTGGCCGAACGCACAAAATTTTACTAATAGTAGACTAATTAGTAGCGGGTAAGCTTTAATCATTCTAGAAATTTGAATACTTAAGCTAATATAACTTTTTTATTATATACTAACAATTAATAATATAAAAATCCCTCCTTTATCTTTAATCGCAACAACAACTACTCTGCCCCCTCACAACCTTACCGTAATTTTGTGATCCGCTTTGGTTTGGTGTGGAACTTCTTTTTGTAGTAATTTTTTTGGGGTTCAATGCTTCTGGAAATTAAGGCATTACCCGCTAAGGTTAAAAAAGCTTAAAATAAACTTAAAGAAAAGTTTGTTTTTAGAGGAAAAAGGGTTGTATATTTGCACCCGCTTTAGGGATAGGG